>CAKPOS010000005.1 GCA_934176955.1 uncultured Bacilli bacterium | reverse complement strand
CCAATTGAGTATAGAACTCAACTAGGGTTTAAATAAAAGTTTTTTATTGTCTACTTTTTATTGACAAGTTCACAAAAAATGAGGAGTTTTTTTATACAATAAAATACTTATCCTACCATCAAATCTCTATCCATTAGTTTTCAATCATTTCAGTATTTTTAACTCAAAAAAAAGAGTACTCAGCTAATCAAGCAATGAATTTACTCTTTCTATATAATGATCAGATTTAACAATATAAGAACCAACAACAGCAACATCAGCATCTTTTACCAAAGAAATCGTTTTATCATTAATTCCTCCATCTACTTCAATTAATACAGACAAAGAATTTTTATCAATATAATTCTTTAACATAACAATCTTATCTTTAGTATCTAAAATAAAAGATTGTCCCCCACGACCAGGAATAACACTCATCAAAAGAATCATATCAATTTTATCTAAATACGGATAAATCAATTGAATATCCGTATCTGGACAAATAGCAATTCCACATCGATAACCCATATCATGAACTTTATCAATATTCATTAAAATATCTTGTTCTATTTCCAAATGAAAAGTAATCGATTCAATATTTAATCCACAAAATCTATCCAAATAAGAAGAAACATCCTCAACCATCAAATGAATTTGAAGTTTAACTAAAGAAACTTCATTAATTCTTTTGATTTCATCCATATCTTGAAACTGAACATTATTCACAAATTTACCATCCATAACATCAATATGAAGATAACTAATATCAGTAAAATTTAGTTTCTCCACTGAGGAAATTCTATCAGAAGAATCTAATAGAGAAGTAGAAATTTTCATCATCTCTCCCCTTCCTTATCATCAATGAAATGAACATAATTATCGTAGCGACTTTTTAAAACAACACCTTCATCAACCATTTTTTTCACATAACATCCATCTTCTTTAATATGCATACAATCTCTATATTTACAATTCTCTAAAAAAGAAAACATTTCATTCATATTATCTCGAATTGCATATTTATCCATTCCATGAAAATCAACATTAGAAAATCCTGGAGTATCGACAATATAACCTTCCATAACTTCAAATAACTCTGTATGCCTTGTCGTATGCTTTCCCCGATTTAAAGCACGTGATATCTCATCCGTTTTAAGATTCAAATCAGGAGAAATCCTATTCAACAAACTACTTTTACCAGCACCAGATTGCCCAGTAAGAACAGTAATCTTATCCTTAAAAACATGCTTTAATCCATCAATATCATCATTATCAAAAACTTCATAACCAATTTTTTGATAATAATCCATATATTGTCTAATTTTTTCTCTTTCTAAAGAAGAAAGCAAATCTAATTTGGTGAAACAAATAATTGGTTTTATTCCATGATACCCAATAACCGTAAGTAACTTATCCAATAAATAAGAATCAAAATCAGGCATCTTAACACTAGCAACAACAATGGCTTGATCCACATTAGCAACACTAGGTCGAATAAGAACATTCTTTCTTTTACAAATAGATAATAAATACCCATTGTCCTCATCAAAAGAAACAAAATCACCAACCAAAGGAGAAAGTCCATGATAACGAAACTTTCCCCTAGGTTTACACAAGTAAGTTCTATCCTCACTTTTTACCAAGTAATCATTACTAATATTTTTTATAATTAATCCTTCCATAAATCCCCCTAATTCAAGTCATCACTAATATCACTATCATCACTACTATCACTCTTTGTATAATAGCAATTCACAACAACATCTTTTCCATTAATTTGATAATTAACCTGTGGTGTTGTAACATCATAAGAAGCCTTCCCAGGACAAGTTACCGTTCCACTTTCTCCCTCCTTATGTTTCTCTATTTTAGAATCAAATACTGATTCAGTACTACCTTTCAAATAGTAATTAATCGTCAAATTATAAGTAGTCATATCAACATCAATCGTTACCACAAATTGAACTCCACTAGCAATTTTTCCCGTACGATTCTGACCAGTAACAGCCTTATCCAAATAACTACTATAATCACTAACGACATTCCCTTTTTTATCTTTTACGATTAAAGAAAGTCCATATTGATTAGCAAATTCTTCTGCTTTCGATAAAGTCCAACCTTCCGTAGCAATCTCAGGATAACTATCATAAATATCTGGAACATATAAAGTAAGTTCAGTTCCCTTTTTTAACTTCGTTTCTTCTTTTTCTACATATTTAGGACTTTGATCAATAACAATACCAGTTTTTCCAATATAATCCTTTGGACTCTTAACCTCTTTCTTCTCAATAGTTACCTTAAGCCCCAATTTTTCCAATTTTTTCTTAAGAGAAGAAGCATTTTGATCTGTATAATCTTCTAACATAACATCAGCAAGTCCCGTTGATTCTACAACAGTAATAATGCTTCCTTTTCTCTTACTAGAACCAGCACTTGGTTGCGTCTCAATAACACGCCCTTCTTTAATTTTATCATTAGCTTCCTTTTTAACATCATATTTAAATCCTTTTTTCTTCAAAGTAGCAATTGCTTTATCTACATTTTGATTCGTAACATCAGGAACAATAATCACTTTGGTATTATTTCGATGATTCAAGAAAATTAAAGTTCCAGACATTAATAAGATAACAATTAATCCCACCAAAATCAGTATTCTTGTCCGTGTCATTTTCTTTTTTTCTTTTTTTCTTGATACACCATTTCCTTGCTCTTCTCCATTAGCAGGAACCTCTACATCACGAGCTTTAGGTTGAGTAATTGTAGACTCCTTAATAGGAATTGCCCTGCTCTCATCTAATTCACTCTCTGGATAAGGAAAATGATACTTTACTTCATTCTGTCGTTCTTCATCTAAAGCATGAACAATATCATCATGCATTTCATGAATATTATCATATCTATTTTTAGGATTTTTTGCCGTTGCTTTTAATACAATATTCTCAACACTCTGAGGAATTAAAGGATTTTGTCTACGAATACTAGGAATTCTTTCTTTCATTTGCTTTAAAGCAATCTCAACAGCATTATCCCCCTTAAAAGGAACACTTCCCGTAAGTAATTCATACATCAATATTCCAGCAGAATAAATATCACTCTTTGTTGTAGCCCCTTTACCACTTGCTTGCTCAGGAGGAAGATAATGAACACTTCCCATAACAGAATTTGTTTGTGTTAACTGTGTCGCATTCATTGACATAGCAATACCAAAATCAGTAATTTTAATCATACCATTATCTAAAATCATAATATTTTGAGGCTTAATATCTCGATGAATAATATAAGCATCATGTGCTTGAGCCAACCCATCAGTAAGCTGAGCCATAATATCAATAACCTCAGGAACAGTCAAACTCCCCCGTTTTTGAATCAACTGTTTCAAAGTCTTCCCATCAATATACTCCATAACAATATAATGTTGCCCATCTTCTTCACCTACATCATAAACTTCAACGATATTAGGATGTGACAAATCAGATACACTCTTAGCTTCTCTTTGAAAACGACGAATAAATTTTTCATTATTTTCAAGATCTCCTCTTAAAACTTTAATTGCAACATCTCTATCCAAAATTTTATCATGTGCTAAATAAACATTCGCCATTCCCCCTTCACCTATCGACTTTAAAATCTCATACCGTTCATTTATGACTTGCCCTTTCGATAACATCACACATCACCGCTTTCTCTTTTTAAATAAGCAATACTTATATTGTCATTTCCTCCTCTAGCATTTGCTTTACGAATTAATTTTTCTACCGCATCGCGAGCAGTAGTTTCTTCGTTCAAAACCCTTTCTATTTGTTCTTCTGTAATCATATTGGTAAGTCCATCACTGCAAAGAAGAATACCATCATTTTTAACATCTACATCAAAAATATCAATATCAATAGGATTATTTGCTCCTAAAGCTCTCATCAAAACATTTTTTCTAGGGTGATATTTAGCTTCTTCTGGAGTAAGCTCTCCTGTTGAAACAAGCAAATTTACCAAAGTATGATCTTTAGTAACCTTATGAATCTTATGATTTTTAATCACAAATCCAGAACTATCTCCAATATTTCCATAAAGTAAATAATCATTTGTCTTAATCGCACAAACAAAAGTTGTTCCCATCCCCTTACTATCAGGATTTTCTTTTGTATATTCAAAAATCTTTTGATTCATTTCTGTAACAATATTTCTTAAAAAATCAACAGCACTATCTTTATTTCCAATAGAATCCAAATTGTAAAATTCTTCTGTTAAATGATTAATAACAATTGCACTAGCAACTTCTCCAGCTTTATGCCCACCCATTCCATCAGCAACAGCAAGCAAATATTCTCCCTTATCATTACTTAAAATAATAACATTATCCTCATTATGATCTCTAATTTTTCCTGTATCTGTCAAATAAAATGTTTCCATTAAAATTCTCCTTTCAAAAAAGCGTTATTTGCTCTAAGTTGTCCACAAGCAGCATCTACTTTTCCTCCAAATTCTTTTCGAATTGTTACATTAATATTCTCTTTTTTTAAAATATCATAAAATCGTAAAATTTGTGTTTTTTTAGAACGCTTATATCCAATATTTTCAGTTTCATTATAAGGAATTAAATTAACATAACACATCATATTTTTTAATCGTTTTGCTAATTCTTTTGCACACGAATCCATATCATTAATTCCATCTAACATAATATATTCCATAGTAACCCTACGATTAGTCTTTTGAATATATTTTCGAATAACTTGAAATAAACTATCCATATCATAAGCAGAAGAAATTGGCATAATTTTTCGACGAATCATATCATTAGGTGCATGTAAACTAATCGCCAAATTAACTTGTCCATCTTCTTCCATAAATTTTTCAATACCAGGTACAACTCCACAAGTAGAGATCGTAATATGCCTTGAACCTATTCCAAATCCTTTACCACAATTAATAATTTTTACAAAACGCATAACATTATCATAATTATCCATAGGTTCCCCTATTCCCATCACAACAACATGCGTAATTCTTTTCTTAATATCTTCTTCAATCAATAATATTTGTTGAACAATTTCATAAGCTTCCAAATTTCTAACTTTCTTTAAACGACCACTTTCACAAAAACGACAGCCCATATTACAACCAACTTGACTAGAAACACATATACTTATCCCGTAATCATGAAACATCACAACAGACTCGATTCTCTCTCCATCTAAAAGTTCAAACAAATACTTAGAAACACCTACATCTTCTTGCTTTACTAACAACTTAATTTTTTCAAAAGAAAAATTATCTTGAAGTATTTTTTGACATTTAATCCCAATATTCATCATCTGTCTTGGATCATCTATTCTCTTTTTATATAAAAAATCAAAAATTTGCGTTGCTCTAAATTTTTTATCGCCAACTGAAACAAAATAATTTTCTAATTCTTCCAAAGTATAATCATAAATATTTCGCATACATCTCTCTCCTAAAAAATTCGTTTTACAAATAAATAAAATAATAGAATATCAACAACAAAATAAAGAGCAATAATTAAAGCACTTGATTTAAAAGTAATTTTTTTCTTTAAAAGTAATTTCCTAATTAAAATAGTATAAAGAGAAAAGAATCCAATAATTAATAAATTAATATAACCTCTACCTAGAAATAAAAATTTTTCATTACTAACTAATACACTATTTCCTAAAACCTTAACATAATGAACAGAATTTTTTTTTGCAATAAATACAGTAAACACAACATTAATCAATAGTAAAAAAAGGTAAATATAATCCTTATTTTCAATAAATTTTTTTAAATTCTTACGTTTACTATTAATAGTATTTTTTTTCTTTCCTTTTTTTTCAACCTTTTTTTCTTCCACTTTATCCCTCTTATCAAATTTTTTTTGCATAAACTCCTCCTACTCTTCTTAGTTATAAGTATATCTTTTTTTTCATCGTTATTCAAGTATTTTAAGCTGAAAAAAACACTAAGTTATCTTAGTGCTCTAAATTATCATTACCTATAGCTTGTACAGCAGTAATAGCAACAGCCCCTACTATGTCAGAAACATTACATCCTCTAGATAAATCATTAACAGGCATGGCTATTCCTTGACAAATAGGTCCATAAGCTTCAGCATGAGCTAATCGCTGAACTAATTTATAACCAATATTTCCAGCATCTAAATCAGGAAAAATTAACACATTGGCATGACCTGCTACCTCACTTAAAGGTGCTTTGGATTTTGCCACCTCTGGAACAATAGCAGCATCCAATTGTAATTCTCCATCAACTTTATATTGTGGAAATCTCTCTTTAACTAATCTAGTTGCTTCAACAACTTTATCCACATCAGCATGTTTTGCACTTCCTTTTGTAGAATGGGATAGCATTGCTACAATTGGTTCATGTTCTGTCAATAGTTGAAATGATTCCGCACTAGATGCAGCAATATAAGAAAGCTTTTCAGAATCAGGATTTTGCTCTAACCCTGAATCAGCAAATAAAAAAGTTCCTTGATCTCCATATTCACAATTAGGTACAACCATTAAGAAAAATGCAGATACCAATTTAACTCCAGGTTTTGTTTTTAATATTTGTAATGCTGGTCTTAAAGTATTTGAAGTTGAATGACAAGCTCCAGAAACTGCTCCATCTGCATAACCCATTTTTACCAACATACAAGCATAATACATATAATCTGTAGTCAATAATTGATAAGCATTTTCTTCAGTCATCCCCTTTTCCTTACGAAGCTGATAAAGTTTTTCTTGCAATATAGGCGTTAAATCACTAGTAAAAGGATCAATAATTTTTGCTTTAGAAAGATCAAATCCTTCACTAACAGAAGAAATATCCTTTTCCCTTCCCACCAAAATAATATCAGCAATTTTTTCTTTTAAAATAATAGAAGCAGCTTCTATTACTCTCTTATCCATAGTTTCAGGAAGAACAATCGTCTTCTTATTCTTTTTTGCTCTTAATTTTAAATTTTCAATTATCTTACTCATTCTATCACCAAATCGATTATACCAATTATTAAATAACCTGTCCATAAAATTAACAAAATCAAAAAAAGATACAAGAATCATGTCAAATTTGCTTGAATAATTAACTGTTTCTTTTTATCTACTAAACTACAAGTAATTAAATATAAAGTATCTGATTCTCCATTAGAAATCATATACCCTTTCTTATTAATTAAATAACCATCAGAAACAACATAATGCAATTGATGATTAAAAAGATGAAGAATAATAACATCTCCTATCTTTAATTCAATCAAACGATTAAAATAACTATACTTACCATTTCCAGAATGTGCAGCAAAATAATACAAATTTTTATCCATATTACTTTCCTTTAAAATTTCAACCCGATAATCTACTGTATTAAAAGAACTATCAATAGGATAAACATAATCTTGAAAAGAAATACAAGGAATACGAAGTTCTAATAAATAATTAAAAGACTTTCCTTTTTCTTCTTGATGAAAATGAAAAGGAACAATAATCGATAAATTTCTTTTCAAAGTTCCTCCATTTTTAACATTATTAACAAAAATAATTATCCCAATAAATAATAAAATACTAACTCCTAGAATAAACTTTTTGATAAATAAATCCTCCAATAGTAATAATAGCAATAGTAATTATAAAGAATAAAAAGTAAGGAATATCTTCCAATGTATCAGGAAGTTCTACTACTTTTTTAGAAATTTGATTCATCGATGAAACTTCCCATAACTTTTTCTTATCATGAACAAGAATGCACTGTTTTTCACGATGAATTAAATATTTATCACTTACTTTCTTTTGAACAAAACAATACTTTCCTAAAGGAATTTCATTTAGTTGAATTCTTCCTTCTTCATTTGTCATTCTAGTATCAAGAATTTCATCTTTTTCATTTCTTATCTCAATAACTGAACCTTCAATGTCATCCCCATTCTCATCATAATTATGATACTCTAAATCTACTTTAGAAAGTTTATCTAAAAATTCCAAAAAAACTTCTATCTTTTCTTCTTTTTTCTCCTCAATACTTAAAGAAAAACATTTCCTTTCCTTAGTTTGTTTACTTTGTATACAGTAATTTCCTAATGGCAATGTGAATTCTTTCTTTCCCTTATCATTAGTAGAAAAACTATTCACTACTTCATCTTTTGAATACAAAAGATGATCATAAACAAAAATATCTTCTTCAGAAATTAATTCAAATAAAACATTTGGTTGAACTTCCTTTTGATACTGATATTGATTTTTCTTCCAAGAAAAAGTTTCTCGAAATGAAGAAAGATAAACATTCCCCTTCACTAACTTTTGATAAATATTAGTAGTATAAACCAAAACATTTCCTTCAATTGACATTTCTTCATTTTCATCCAAAGTAATATCAATTTTTTGTTTTTGAAGCTGGTAAAGAGAAGGAACTTCTACTTCTTCTAATCGATATTTCCCATATCCAACTTCCATAGGAAATAAAATTTCCCCTAACGAATTCGTTGTAAATATTTCAGTACCATTGAAAGATAAATATTTTTTCTTTAGATAATCATATATTCGATAAGAAAAACCTTCTAAATTGATTTTCTTATCGTATTCCTGATCAAACTCATTAATTTTTATTTGACATCGAATATAAGGATCAATTAAATTCATCACTACTCTATGATTAGAATATTGATAAATTTTAAAAGAAACATCTTCAATCTTTTCATAGCCATACTTCGTTGTTAATTGATGTAAATAATATAATCCATAAGGTAATTCTGCTTCAATAATACCTTCATCATTCGTCATAAACACCCCATAACTTTTTTGATTTGCGTCAATCACTTCAAATTGAACATTCTCCTCTTTCCTTAACTCACCAGTATTTTCAAAGTCATATTTCTTAACTAAGATAACTTTTTGATAATAGGGATATTCCTCTAATAAAACAGGCATATCATCAGCACCAAATTGTATTTCTTTTTCTTCTAAATTTAATAAATAGCCTGCACTTTCTTTCGTCTGTTTAACGTAATAAGTTCCATATGGTAAATTACTAATATACCCCTTACCTAACTCATTCACCGTAAATTCCTCTAAAAACTCATGATTTTGATTCAATAAAGAGTACGTCGCACCTTCAAAAGAACCTTGTCCACTTGGGATACTTTCTTTTGTTTCTCCATCAATTACCTGAAAAGTTATATCTTTTCCTTTAATTTGAAAATAAATTTCTTTCGTTTCATTTCTAAAATTACCAGCAGAAATTAATTGTTGAGAATTATCATAATAATAGAAACGACTATTAACAGGATAAATTTCTCTTTTCTTTAAAACAATTTTTTCTCTTCCCACATAGCTTGTCCCTATTTGAATTCTTAGTTTATCTCCCAAAATAGAAACAGAAGAATGACCAGGATTTGCCACCTCATATGAAGATAAATTACCATTTAAAGTTCCTATTTCTAAAATATCCCCAATAGCATAAGTTTCTCCATTGGCAAACCGTAAAGAAACATCTTTCTCATTTTCAAGAATTAAATGAAGAATTTCATTTTTATAACACTCAATATCAATACGAGGCCCATTCTTGTCTAATACCGTTGTCCATTCTACAGAACCCCCACTTAAATATTCCCAAATTAACTCTTGAGCAGCCATATAATAAAAATGACTATCATGTCCAGGATATAAATAGCCAAAATAACTAATTTTTTGAACATATTTCTTAGCTTTTTCACTTAAAGAAGATAACGAAAAATTCTCCGTAGAATGATACCAATCTGTAGTAACTCCTTTTCCTAACTCTATACAATAAGAAACAATCCCATTTAAAGTATACATATCCAAATAATATAAATGTTCCTCTCCATTAAATTTAGCAATCGCATAAAATCCATCCATACGATTTTTTTCTAACTTAGAATCATTCATCCCAGCTTGAACAAATACTCCTCTAAAACATAAAAATATAAAAACAATTAAAAAAATCCATTTTCTAAAAAACTTTTTTCTCTCATCACGTGCTTTAATTTTTTTCATCATAATCCTCCTCTACCTATATTATTCTAGCTAGATAGAGGAAAATCCTTCTTCATTTTAAATTTTTTAAAACAAAAAATACTTACTCAATCATTCCCTTATCATCAATAACTTTCTAATAATAAGAAAATAACTAAATAAGTATTTTAATCTACCAAACCCTAACCCTCTTTTCTTTAGAAATATACATCTTATCCCAAGGCTTCAAAGAATAAACTCGATAAAACAAATCTGTTGAAGATAAAACAGCATTTACTCGATATAAATTAGGAGAATGGGTATCCATAAGTAACAATACCTTTCGATACCAATCACTAGACTCTTCCACCCATAACTTAGCATATTCCTTATAAACTTTTCGAATATCTTCATCAGAAGCCTTCTCATTCAAAAGAATTTTACTAATACATTGAATAGCCCCCAAATCAGCAATATTCTCATTAACAGTCCGATTCCCATCAATAAAAAGACCAGAAATAACTTCATAATGAGAATAATAATCCACTACTCTTTCTTTATACTTCTGATAGTTTTCTCTATCTTTCTTTGTCCACCATTCTAAATATCTTCCCTCTTCATCATACCAACTCCCATTAAAATCAAAACCATGACTAACTTCATGCGCCATAATCATCCCAATTGATCCTAATTGAGTCATTTTATCCTTTTTAAGATCAATCAAAGAATAAAAAGCCGTTGGCACATAAACACTTTGTGAAATAGGACTATAATAAGCATTTACTTCTAAATGATTCACCTCTCGAATAAAATTCTTCTCTTTCTCTAATTTGAATAAATTTTGAACATGATGAATCTGAATGATATTTTCAATTAAACAATTCCCCAAATTTAAAGAAGCATAATCAGAAAAATTTCTCTTTTCACTCCCCATTACCAAATTCATTTTTTCCAGCTTTGTAACAGCTCTTTTCTTTGTATTATCCGATAGCCATTCATTCTGAAGTAACAATTCTTGATAAGTATTTTTAATCTTTAAAAACATCACCTCTAAATACTTTTCCACTTCTTTATCTAGATATTTCCTACTATAATAATAAGAAAATTCAGAAGAAAATAAATTCAAAACCAAATCCATATCCTTTTTTTGACCATCTTCATTCTCTACTCCCATCTCTTCATTCAAAGTATCAACAATATGAACATAGTCATCTGATAAATAAGAAGCATAATGAGATAAAATCATCACTAACAAATGATTTTTCCATAAATCTAAATATTCATTAGATAAATAATCATTTAACTTCTCATACTGTCCCTCATCAATAAGATTATAATTTTCTCTTACAATTCCTTTAGAAGAAAAATACTTATCCATATCGATTCTAGAATAAATAGATTTCATTTTAGAAAAATCAACTTTATGATAAATATTTTTTGTATCCAATAAATCTTCACTTACCAAAGAATGATGACCAATATCTCCATAAAAAGAAATTAATTCTCTAGCCACTTCATGAGCTTTATTTTCATCATAGCCATATACTTCTAATAACTGAATAATTCCCCTCTTAATATATGCTTGATATAACAAATAATCATCATTAACAAAATAATCACTACTAGCCCCAAAAGCAAAAGAAACAGGAGATAAATAAATCAATGTTTTATCCGTATCTTCGCTATCTAAATCTACATCAAAACAAGTCAAAATATCAATACCTAAATCATTTTCTATCCGAAAAATAACATTCTCCAATTCTTCAATACTAAAACTAGAAAAAATATCATCAATATAATTCTCTAATAAAGATAATCCTTCTTCATTTCTCTTCTGAGAATCTTTTACATTCTGATAAACAATAGATACATTCTTAGAAAAATTAAAGTCAAACTCTTCACTTCCAGAAATCACATCAGAAAATAATTGATATTTCTTCTCATTAACCTTCTCCTGAGCTTCCGTAAACCTACTCCAATTCGATTTTTTTTCTAAATAATCCTTCTTTAACGTATCACGATTAACATAAGAATAAAAATCATCTTTCTCCAAATTTCCACGAAAAAGAAAAATACTTCCCACTAAACAAAACAACCCTAAAATAATCCATAATCCATATTTTTTTCTCATTGATTCGCCTACTTACTAAATAAAACTTTTTCAGAACGATATTGCTTTACAATGTAAAATAAAATAATCACTACATAAACAAAAGAAGAACCCACTAGCATAAAAATTTCCATAAAATGAACTTTACCAGAAAAAATATCCATCAAACATTGAGTATAATTAAAAATAGGAATCAAATAAAACCACTTTTGAATAGATACCCCAACTAAAGAAATCATCATCGGAATAATCGTTAAAATATTTAAAACAGAACTAACAGATTGTGCTTCTTTGTAACTCTTTGTAAAACTAGTAAGTAAAATACTAAGTCCCCCAATAAACAAAGAAGCCATAACAATAATTACTAAAGAAATCAAAATACTAGATATTCCCACATGATAAGATAACCCTTCAAAAAAAGAAAAATATCTCTTTACAATCTCTAAACTCAAAATCGTTAAAACAAGCCCAATAAAAGAAGATAAAATCCCCATAATCACCGTAGCAAAATACTTACCTAAAATTAAACAACGACTAGAAATCGGAAAAGTAAGTATTGTCTCTAATGTACCATTCTCTCTTTCAACAGCAGTTGCATTAGTAGCCATATTTGTAGTAGTAATCACAATCGACATTACAATATAAGTAAAAGCAATCGTAAACATCAAATTCAATAAAAAATTTTCTCCATCCAAATCAACAACTTGATATTGAACCTGATCAAAAGTCTTTTTTACATCAACATTTTCTCCAATCAAATAGATTTTAGCCAAATAAGTATTATACCCCTCTAAGTATGCCGTAACATAACTTTTTACCTTCATCCCATCAGAAGAATCTTCATTCGTATAAATAATATACTCATTCTTATCTTTTTTTCTTTCAATATATCCTAAAATATCCCCTCTTCTATAAGCATCTTCCATTTCTTTCTTATTCTTATAGTACTTTCCCCTTAAATGAGCATTATCCATAAGAGAAATCTCATTTTGATGAAGAGAATAATTTACCCCAACAACATACACATCATCACGAGACTCTTCTTCATACATATAAGCATATAAAAAAATCATCGCTGGAATTAAAATAGGAAATAATAATAAAGTAATAAAAGTCTTTTTATCTCGAAATATCGATCTTAGTTCCTTCTTTATCGTAATAAAAATTTCTCTCATCATTTATCCCCATCCATTAAGACAAAAAAAGCCTCTCTCAAATTATTTGTCTTTGTTTTCTTTAATATATTCTTTGCTTTATCCAACATCATAATATGACCATGATCCATAAGAAGTACATCATCACAAATATTCTCAGCTTCCTCCATATAATGTGTAGAATAAATAATTCCTTTTCCTCTCTTTTTCTCTTCCTGAATAAAATTAAGAATAATTTGACTAGAAATCACATCTAATCCACTAGTAACTTCATCAAAAATATAATACTTTGGATCATGTACTAAACACCTAGCAATACTTACTCTTTGATATTGACCAGTCGATAAATTATCAATTCTTTGATATAAAAATTCTTCCATCTGAAATCTCTTAACAATCATTTGAATCCTTTTCTCTAAAATATCTTTTTCTACTCCATAATATTCTCCACACATCTGTAATAACTCAAGAGGAGAAATATCCTTATATAACTTTGTACTCCCTGATAAAAAAGCAATTTTAGACTGAATATCCTTCTTATTCTTAGAATAACTCATTCCATCAATAAGAATATTCCCTGAACTAGATTCCATTAAACCAGATAACATCCGAAGAAGCGTCGTCTTCCCCGCACCATTAGGGCCTAATATTCCAAGAATCTCCCCCTCTTTCAAAGAAAAAGATAAATCTTTATCAGCATAAAAAGAAATCTTTTCTTTCTTAGAAACCCTCTTTTCAAACTTCTTACAAACATGTTGAACTTCGATCAAAATTATCCCTCCTACTTGATAAAAATATTTATTAAAACAAATACACAAAAAACAATAACAATAATTCCAAATAAAATAAGAATTATATTAGAAAAAAATCCTTCATTAAAAATCCTTTTATCTTCTTGAACATCTAAAATAGGTTGTTCAAACAAACTTTCTCGAATAAACGAATAATACTTCATCAGCTCTTTTATGCGAATTAAAGGAACGCTACTGACATAACACTTTTCAACATCATAATACTGTGTACCTTCTAAAGAAATATCATCAAGAATCAAAAAACCATTCTCCTTAATCTTTTCTCTAGATTCATGATTAAGTAATCGTTGAACAACACTATCCATAACTTCCTTTTCACCATTTTGAAAATCTGTATCAATCACATAACCATTACTATTTTTTACTAACTTCGAAACAAAAAGATTAGCATCTATCTTATCCCTTCGAATAGCAAAAATAACATACATACATTCCCCATATAAAATACCACATAAAAGCAAAGCCATCATCTTAACATCACTATCTTTATCAATTACTTCTATCATAACATCACCTATCCTAATAGTAGCACATTTTAAAAAAATAGACAATCCGTAATGATTGTCGGATAGTGTAAAATTTTTTTGACTGTACAAAAAATAATTTGTTTCATTAATTCAAGATATAACGAAAGACAAAGATAAAAAAAGAGAATTAAATTTTGACATATTTAACCCCTCTTCTTCCAATATACCAATATTATATCCTAAAGATAACCTTACAAGACCAGCCCTAAAAGAACTAGCTTACTAATATTAATCCAGTCAATAAAATTTTACACTAGCTGACTGTATTTCATAAATTATTCTCATTTAATTTCTTTACCTTAATCATCTTCTCTTGATTCATTTTCTTTCCCTTCAACAATTTCTTTTGAATAATATCTATCTTATTTTGTTGATGAAGAATCATTTTTTCTATCTTTAATATTTTCTCTAAAGTATCCTCATAATGAGGAAGATTTGACGAATAATGTAATAAAAAATCATTCTTTAATCTTTCTACATGACTTAATGTATCATCCACCAAATAAGAAGTATAACGAATATCCGTAATCTTACTCAAAATATCTCTTTCCTCATCAATAGCCTCATACCGAATATTCTTCTTCTCTTCAAGATGAATTCCTCGATATGCATTTTGAACAATCCTTCTCGTAAGAAAAGCTTGAACACCAATAGAAGGAAATAACCCTCCCAAAGGAGAAAGCATCATTAATCCAACATAACGTAAACCATTTTCAAGAAATTTATCCATTCCCCTAAGTTCATATGTCATATATTCTATCTTATCAATATTTCCAATATTCTTCATCAGTTTATCAAAAGAATCATTTTGCTTTTTTATCTCTTCATCACAATCACAAAGAATCCTAACCTCATCCGCTAATTCACTCCTAATAGCACGATGCTTGTCATCTCTTTCTTGATATTCTAAAACTTTATCTCGATTTTCTTCCATTAAAAGAACAGTATCCTCTCGAACTTCTTGTAAAGCAAAATATAAATGTTGAAATTCCTCTAAAGTCTTATATTGAGAAGTAAATTTTTTCTTCTCTTTATCACTATCCAATAATTCCCGATATTCAATCATATCATCAACAATACTACTATCTTCAATCCCAATCACAGCATCAATATAAGTATTCCTTTTATATAAATTATACTGCTCAATAATACCATTTAATTGCTCAATTAAATCATTAATCTTCTTCTTCAATTCCAATACCTTAGCAAGTTCTACTTCATTATCTTGTTTATTCTTAATAAGAAATAATTCACTAGATAAAACATCCACTTCATCTAAATAATTCTCAAATTGATCCTTAATCTTATTAACAATTTCACTACCAAGTTCTTTTATTTTTTCTTCACCATCATTACTTATTCCAACACTTTTCTTAGAATAGGCCTTCTTAACAAAATGACTTTTCTCTTTCAAAGAAGAATTTTCTCTAATCTCTTCTTTTCTTTCCTCTATACCAACTTTTTTAGAATTATCTTTTTTAACAAAATTATCCTTAACTTTAACTTTTTCTTCACAAGAAACATTCTTCTTTTTATCCGCTAAAAATACTTCAGTATCTTCTTCCTTTCTATCATTAGAAATACTAATATCTTTAACTTCACTTTTAGAGAAATCTTTTTTTAAAGATTTAGGTAAAGATTTATCCTGAATCTCAGTAACAACCTGTTCTTCCTTTTTCTTATCTTCACCAATACCCTTAGCAACTCTTACTCGATAAACTCCACCATCTTCTTTTACTTTCTTCTTAATTTCATTCACTTTATCTAAAACAAATTGCTCATTTTCTCTCTGAAATCTCATTTTCTTAGAACGAGATAAACGAATATTTCTAATTCTTTCTTGAAATTTACTAAATCTACCACTATTTTCAGACATAAAAAGATAACCTCCTTAATAAAAAAAAGAATTAATCAGTAATCCCGCCAATTCTTTTAATATCCTCAGTTGATTTTCCTGTAATTATTGTAATATCTTCAAACGGAACATTACCATTCAGTAAAATTTTAACTGTATTTACTTTAGACTCCTCTAATGCTTCTTCTGTTAATTCTAACATTTCATTTTGATTATTTTTCATTATACTACTACCACCTTTATATATTTTTTCTCAAAACACGTCTTATTATATATTATTATTCTAATTTATACAATAATTTTAAATAAAAAAAAGAAATTTCTACTCATGAATACTTTCTAAATAATAAGTAGAATCTCCTTTTTTATATTGATACTCATAAATAGGAAACTTCTTTTGATACTTTAACAAAACATTAGAAACAACTTTAGATTGATGAATAAAACCTAAATCAGCTTTACTCTTATTCAAAGAATAAACTTTATTCTTCATCTTAACATCACTATAAAAATCAACTGTCTTATCGGTAATATTCAAAAAAGCAACTCTTTCATAAATAATAATTTTATCCCCCTTAGATATACCATTCACAAAATAAGTATCCACAGCTTTATGATAATCAAAACCATAATCATCTTTAGAAATACACAACTGATTATCCTCTAAATAAAACCTTGGTGAATAATTACTATTAGTATCAATTTTAAAATCGTCAACACTACCATAATATTTCCTATATGCATCTTTAAATTCATCCAAAGAATAGAAATAACAATTTCTACCCTCATCAAATTTTCCATCCTGATAATTCATTAAATCCAACAAAATATAACTCTTATAAATATCAGAAAAATCTTTAAAAGTAACATTACCCTTATAATAAAATCCATAACTATCATCAAACTTGGAATAAGAATCACTTCCTACAACAGAAAATTTACTCCCATCTTCTACATTGTATCTCTCATATAAAAATTGAATCATTTCCTCTTTAGGTTGATAATTATTACTAGTTTGATTAACCACTAGTGAGGCAGTCTCTTTATCTTTAGAAAGATAAAGAGAAAGAGAAACAACACTAACTAAAACAACTATACCAATACCAATCAAAGAAATCATTATCACTTTCTTTTTCTTTTTCATAAAATCCTCCTATTAATTAATTGTTAAATTATCGATATATCCAATATCAGAGCCACTTGCTTGGCTACTATCTTTTGAATAAGATAATGTTAAAGTATACGTAACTCCTGACGATAACGCAATATCAGATTTTGTTCCTGAATTTGACCCACTAATCGCATCTACTAAAGTAGTAGAAGAACCAGAATTATTAGACAAAGTAATCGTTAATTTATCATAATTTGATTCTGAAGAAACTCCATAATCAAAAGATAATATTGCATCTACCGTAGGAGTAAATTGAATTGTAGATGTACTAGTAGAATCATTTACACCCTTATTATTACTTTGAAATTGACCATTAGAAACAATCCAAGGATAACTACCACTACCTGCAACTGTTAAATTACTATCATAAGTTGTATCACTAAAATCCTCACTCACAGAAAAACTATTAGTATTTGGTGCAATTACCAAATTATCAATATATCCAATATCAGATCCACTCGATTGACTACTATCTTTTGAATAAGATAATGTTAAAGTATAAGTAACACCACTAGATAATTTTATACTAGATATTTTTCCTGTATTTGTTCCACTAATTTCATTAACTAAAGTAGTAGAAGAACCAGAACTACTAGATAAAGTAATCGTTAATTTATCGTAATTAGATTCTGACGAAACTCCATAATCAAAAGATAAAATTGCATTGGATGTAGGGGTAAACTGAATTGTAGATGTACTAGCAGAACTATTTACATTCTGATTGGTACTTTGAAATTGACCTCCAGAAACTTTCCAAGGATAACTACCACTACCTGCAATAGTCAAATTCTTATCATAAGTCGTATCAGCAAAATTCTCATTAACACTAAATCCAATAGAAGTAACCGTAACAGTAGCACTTGTACTACTAACATTCCCAGCTTCATCCTTAAAAAATCCATAAACCGTCTTAGTTCCATTACCATCACTAAGTGTCCAAGAATAACTAGTAGCATAATCTACCCAATCTGTACAATTACTAACATTACTATTCGTATTAGAAAAGCACATATAATCAGCGCCCGTACTAGATATCGTAAGTACTCTAGTAAGACCCTCTCCATCACCTATACTAAAAGAATTCCCACTAGGAGCTTTTGTATCTATAATAATCTTTCGATTCATAGAAGCCACTATCTCTCCTGCACTATTCTTATAATAAACATAAACAACTTTTTCTCCATCTGACTCACCTGACCAATCAAGTGTATAACTATTAGCAAAAGTAACATAATTACTACAACCTGCACTATCTACATTCACACACATCTGTGTAACATCAGATAACCCAGTCAAGCTTAATTGAACTCTAGATACCTCTTCCTTATTAACATATTTCTTCCCATTATTAATCTTAAACGTATTATTCCCAATAACAAACGGATCTGTATACGTTCCTTCTCCACTTAACACGACGACGGAAGACTGAAGACGTAGGACTGGGCGAAGACCGTACGCATCGCCAGAGTCGCTGTAGCTCACGCCCCGGTCGTCCGGGGCCCAACGGAACGCGCGGAACGCGATAGTGGACGAGAAAATAAAAGGTGTTGCAAACCAATAACTACCTCCATTATCAACCAAGCTATAAGATACGCCACAATATTTTTTTCTATAAGAACCATTACAATTACTTAAACTTTTTCTACTTCCATTAATTTCTTGATAATCACTATCATTCATATTCCAAGAACTAGTACTATTGCAAGCTCCATTATAAGCATAATCTTGATTACAATACGCTAAAGCATGACTATTCAAATTAGCCAAATGTTGTGGTACCCCATTTGTTGTTTCATAATCACTGCAACTGGTCCCTGCTGTTCCATCCTTACTTGTACACATACATTCAGGAGATCCTGCACTAATTAAATATGCACTACCATCTTTTTGATAAGCAACTCGCCATCCATTGACAATAAAACGATAACTAAAATTATAACAATATCCCATATCGGTATCATTAACATAATTTGCATTCTGTCCTTCACAAGATTTTCCTGTACAACCATTATTTCCTACATATTTGACATAGCTTCCCGCTGGCATATTACTTAACTTAGGATTAGATTGAAAATCTAAATAACAAGAAACACCACTACTTTTCCCGTCATTATCTACAATTAATTTATAATTAGTTCGATCCCATTTTAAAGTAGTATTACTACTTTTACAACTGTAAGAAACCAAATAATAACTTCCACTAGTCGGAAGAGTTTCACTAGTATTTCCATCTATACTAACCCTTAAATTATTTCCATTATATTTAATCTCTTTTTCTTTTAATGCTAAAGAAGAGGAAACATCTCTATCTTCCCAAAAATAAATTGAGCAAAAACCTACAATAATAATGAAAAGAATAAATAATTTCTTTTTCATCAATGAAACTCACCTCTTTCCAAATATGAAATACTAGATATTACAGAAGGAAAAGAAATCTTACCTTGTTGATATAAATGAATTCTATGATTCACTTTTCTTACTGTCCGATGTCGATTACTCCATTTCTTATTCTTTCTAACTCCAATAAAGTTCATATTTTCATTATTTTTATAAATTCTAGTTTTAGCATTTATTTCTAATCCTATTTTACTTAATTTTATCTTTATTTTTTCTAAACATTTCTTTAAATATTGTTTATCCTCATGAATTAGTAAAAAATCATCTTGATATCGAATATAATATTTAATCTTTAACTCTTCTTTAATAAAATGATCCAAATCATTTAAATAAAATATGGAAAATATCTGACTAGTCATAAATCCTATTGGACATCCATTAGAATAACTATCAATAATCTTAAAGATTAAATCTAATGCCTTTTTATCTTTTATTCTTGTAGTTATTTTATCTTTTAAAATATCATGATGAATATGAGAAAAATAGCCATGAATATCAATTTTCAATAAATAGTACCTAGAATATTTTTGATCCATAGTATGACAATATTGAAAATATAACTTTCTCCCATAAGAAGTTCCTTTTCCTTTCCTACTAGCAACGTTACTATCAATTAAGCAAGAAGTAAGATAAGGAATTAGTAATTCCCTACTAACCAAATGATTAACAACTTTATCATACATATTTTGACTAACGATTAATCTTTTCTTAGGTTCATAAATAACAAACTCATTTACTTCAGATGGTTGATAAGTACAATTAAGCATATCTTTATAAATTTTATCAAGATAAACTGTCCTATAATTTTCAAATAAAACAACCTTATCTTTATTTCTAGTTATCTTCATCACTTCATTAAAAGCTTCTTCAATATTTTTAATATCAGTTACTTTCCAATAAATATTTCCAACTCTCTTCATTACCTATTTATAAAGATTTACTTAGAGAAAAATATAACAAAATATATTCTTCTCTAAATAAGTCTTTTCCCTCCTTAGCCTTTTCATTTTTTTACTAACACTAATTTGTACTGATTTAATTTTTGTAAAAATACAAGGAATAAAATCTGTCCTAAATAATATACACAACATAACCTTAATCATCTGCCCTAATCATTTAGGAATGGGCGAAGACTGTTCGCATTTCTAGAGTTGTTGTTGTTCACGTTCCGGTTGTTCGGATTCCAATTGAACGCGTTCGTGGACGAGTCCTTCACTAACGATTTTACACCTTCATAGAATCTTTTATAGACTCAATAATACGATTTAACCTTTCTCCAAACTCTATAGATAAAGAATAACTAATCATTCTTCTTTCAACAAGAGTATGAACTATAAAATCAATTTGTTTTATCTTTCTTAAAATATCATTAGATGTTAATAATCCATAACTTAATCTAACAAGTTCATCATAAGTCTCTTTTTCAATAAGAGGAATTTTATCTAATACTTTATCCTCTAAAAATCTTAAATATTCAACTACTTCTTCCTTCACTTTTTATCCATCCAATCATACAGTGATAAATATTTTCTAAATCAATCAATAAAACTTTATATTGTTTTTCACTCATCACTTGAAATTCTACTAACACTTCTAACAAAAAAATTTAAATATTTAATCTTTCCTAATAACATTCCCTTTTTTTCTAAAGTTTCACCACTTTTGGATAATTCATTAACAATATAAATATCTTCTAATAAAGAAAACAAATGACTATCTACCAAATCTTTTAAATAATATTGTTTCTTAGAAAAGTTTAAATGATAATTTAAATATTTCAAAACAAATTTCTTATACAACAAAATAATCCTTAACTTATCATTCATCAATAACTTCCTCTATCTGATGAATTATCTTTTGAATTAATTTTCTTTCAATATTATCATTCAAAAAAGAATGAATTTGATTAATTTGCTCCTTTAATTGATATCTTTCCAAAGATTTTTCATACAAAGGAAGGTAATTTTCTTCATTATTAACACAAATATTCATTTCATCATCTACGATAAAATTAACTTTCTCATACTTTAACTTTTTTAAAACTTTGCTTAAAGAACGAATAGGAAAACCTAACATATTTTTGATAATCTGATAATGACAAAGATAAAAAAGAATAATTGCATCCTGATTATAAGTTCAATAAAAAGAACCTGCACGCATTAAAATAACACAATTAGAATACTGCTCTTTCTGTTTCAAATATTCATTATACATAAATAATACCTTCTATCTTCTTTACCCAATCCATAACTTTCTCTGGATTTCTTTTCAAAGAATAATTGAATTGATGATAAATTTGATTAATTTTTTGCTTCCTTTGATAACAAAACTTCCCACTCTTTAAAAATCTACGATATTGATTATCAGAAAAGCAACCTTCATCTACAATTTCATAACCATGTCTTTTACATAAAACTTTATAATCAATTTTTTGTTCTTTTAACTTTTTAACTAAATAAGAAAGATATTCAATTCTATTCCAAAGAAAAAGATTTTTCTTTCCTTTAATATCAAAATTCAATATTTGATATATCACATAACAATCTTTATCATAAACATAATATTTATCATAATCATCAATAATTAATACAGTATTAGGATGTAATTTTCTGCCAATTTTTAACACTTGAAATACACTCATAAGTCATCACTCCTTTATTTATTTTTTTACTGAATCACATAAGGATCTTTATATGTTCCTCTTCCACCCACCACGACGACGGAAGACCGAAGACGTAGGACTGGGCGAAGGCCAAACGAAATGGCCGAGATGTTGCGGTACACGATCCGGTAGTTTGGGAACCAAAGGAACGTGCTCGTGGACGAAGAGGAATTAAAAGGCGTCGCAAACCAATAAGATCCTCCATTACTAATAAGAGAATACCCATCATAATAACCACTGATTTTACTATAAGCCGTACTTAATGTATCTCCTGTAATAGCCTGAAAATCATCAGTATTCATATTCCAACTACTACTACTATTACAAACATTATTATAAGAATAAGTACTATTGCAATATGTTAAAGCTTTTGCATTCAAATTAGCTAAATGTTGGGGAACTCCATTTGTTTCTTCAATACCACTACAACTTGTCCCCGCGGTTCCATCCTTACCTGTACACATACATTCAGGAGATCCTGCACTAACTAAATATGCACTACCATCTTTAATATAAGCAATTCTCCAACCATTTACAATAAATCCTGGAGAATCTTCACTGCAATACCCCATATCATTATCATCAACATAATTCGCATTCTGTCCTTCACAAGCTTTTCCAGAACATCCATTATTCCCTGTATATTTCACATAAGAACCCACTTCAACAGTATTTAATAACTTACTACTAGTAGCACTACTAAATACCAAACTACAACTATCTCCTATCTTACTTCCTTTCCCATAAGTAATTGTTTTACTATATCCATCCCATGTTAAACTACTTCCTTTAGTACAAGTAGAACTCATTGTATAATATCCATCAGTGGGAATAGATTTACTATTCTCTCCATCAACAGTAATAGAAGTAACTTGTATATCTGCATCACTATAATCACTAACTTTACCATTCACTTTCAACCTAGATACAACCTCTGTTTGAATCTTAGCACTAAAATTCAAATTCATTAAACTAGACTGATCACTCCCATTATCTAATAAATAAACTCTAACTTCAAAATTATTATCAATATTATTATTAAGAGTAACCGTACTAAGCAACTTAGTAGTAGCCCCACTAATCATTAACTGATTTCCAGTAACAGTAGAAACCAAACTCCCTTGATAATAAAGTTCTACTTTAAAATCACTAACCCTAAGAGGATTATCAATACTGATATCCACTAAAGAAACATTTAACAAAATATCATTATCCTTAGGATTATTCTTTGTTTTAACAATAAACTGATGTTTATCAGAATATTCATCAACCTCACTACTACTAATAGGAATAGCTGCATTATTATTAATATAATCCCCCTTAACAAAATCAATACTAACATCACTATTATTAGTAACTGCATTAAAAGTAGTAGAACCAGTATTAAAAGAATACCAAGCATAACTAGTAGCAAGCATCAAAGTTAACATAACTAATATAATTACTAATATAGTAAATAATAACTTCTTATATTTCACTAGCCATCACCTCGTATCCTATATTCTTATACTAAAATTTTAACATAATATAAAAAAATATTCAACCACCTACAGTCAAATATTTTCTTGCTTATTTTCTAGTAATTTATAAGTTATAAACAACTATTTATTATAATATTCTCTTACTTCATCTCCTAATTTTTCATTAAATTTCTTTAACTTTATCATCTCAATTTCTTGTTTATATGGAGGATACTCTTTATTAATATAAGGAGTTTCTAATATCTTAGGAATACTCTCCAATTTCTCATGATAAATAATTTTTATTAAACAATCAAAACCTATCTCTCCAAATCCAATATTTTCATGCCTATCTTTATGACTACCTCTAACATTCTTACTATCATTTACATGAATAACTTTTAAATAATCAAGACCAATAATATGATCAAATTCTTCTAATACTTGATCAAAATTATTTAAATCATACCCTGCATCATGAATATGACAAGTATCTAAACATACACCTATTCTATCTTTATATTGAACATGCTCAATAATATACTTCAATTCTTCAAAGTTTTTACCAACCTCAGTACCCTTACCTGCCATTGTCTCTAAACAAATTGTCACTTTATACTGATTAGAAAGAATAATATTAAGTCCTTTAATAATATTACTAATTGCATGATTCCTTTCTAACCCAACACTAGAACCAGGATGTAAAACTAATTTAGTCATCCCCAACTCTTCACATCTTTCCATCTCATTTTTTAAAAAACTAACACTAAAATCAAACTTTTCATCATTACACAAATTAACAATATAAGGTGCATGCACTATAATATTTTCTAATTTTATTTCATTTTCTTTCATTAATTGATAAGCTTGATAAGTAAGTTCATCATGAATAGCACCTCTCCTTGTATTCTGAGGAGCCCCCGTATAAAACATAAAAGTATTCTCTCCATAACTCAAAGCTTCTTTAACACTACCAAGCAACTGTGTATCACTCTTATAAGATACATGACTACCAATAATTAATTCCATATTACACCTCCAAATATTTAAAATTTATCTAAATTAAACTGGAATTAAGTCATTCTTATTTATTATTATTAAATATACTCTATAGGTACCATATAATTATTTTCATCAATTGCTATTATGTCCTTTATCATACATAATATTATTCCATTCCCTACTTTAGTTTCAAAAGATTTTACAACATCAAAATTCTTAATAGCATCTCTCCTAGGATTAGCGCTTTTCTTTATTTCTACTGGATAAATAATATTATTATAATTAATCAGTAAATCAATTTCTTTTTGATAATTATCTCTATAATAATATAAATGTTTTCTAACATCTTTTCCTTGATTTACAAAAGATTTAATAATTTCACTAACAATATACGTTTCAAATATAGCACCACTATAAATACTTTTTTCAAGCGTAATATAATCAACATATCCTGCTAAATAACAAGCCAATCCAGTATCAGTAAAATATATTTTTTCTCTTTTAACTGCTCTTCCTACAGTATTATTCATATAAGGTTGTAATAAATAAATAATTCCAGAATTTTTTAGTATAGAAATCCACGAAGTTGCTGTTTTATCATCAATTCCAACTTCTCCAGCAATAGAAGTTGCAATAAATTCTTGCCCCGTTCTTGCCGCAAGTGAAGATATAAATTTAATAAATTTATACTCATCTTTAATATTTATTAATTTTCTAATATCTCTTTCTATAAAAGTTCTAAGATAATCACTATAATATTGTTCTATATCTTTATCTGATACATATAACTCTGGATAAGAACCTCTATATATCTTTTTATATAACTCAAGAGTAGAATTATACTTAGTTCTGCTTCTTTTTTTTATATCTATAATATTTGGAATAAATAAAGAACTTTCAATCCCTTCAATTTCTCTTTCAGATAGTCCATATAAATCTAAAATACCAACCCTACCTGCAAGAGATTCAGATATTTCTTGCATTGTTTCAAATATTTGACTTCCAGTTAAAAAATACAAAGTCCTAACGCTTTCTTTTTCGCCAAAAATAATTTTTTCATTTTCATCATCAACAATCATTTTAATATAAGACAATAATTCTGGAGCTTTTTGAAATTCATCTATAATAAGAGGAGTTTCATAAGTTCTTAAAAATAGTTCAGGATCTTCTTTAGCTTGATTTTTTAAAATTAAATTATCCAATGTAATTTTATTTATTTTGTAATTGCATTTTCTTGCAACAAAATTCAATAAAGTACTTTTACCCACCTGTCTTGGTCCCGTTATCATAATAACTTGATATTTATCAATCATAGAATTTAATTTGTCTTCTAACGTTCTTCTAATATATTTCATCAAATGTCAGTCCTTTCAATTTAAATAAATATTCTAATATAATTGTATCACAATAAAATAACTCAGTCAAACAAATTCGGAGTATTATTCCGAATTTGTTTGACATTTATATAAATTTCAAAATTTTCTAAACTTTGAAAACAATCCTTAATTTCAATTCTACTACAAAAAATAAAAAAAGAATTATAATTAGCAAATTTAAATTTTTATATTTTGCATTACATACAATTTACTCATCAATATAACATCTAAATAACGCTACCAACAAATTCGGAATTTCATTCTAAATTTGTTGGTTATTACTTATAATATAAAAAAGAAAAAGACCTTTCAGTCTTAATCATTAATATCAGTTCCAGCTTCAGAAGCTCTACTAAATGCATAGTTTTTATTTGCATCAGCTGCAGCATATCCATCAGCACTTACATAATATTTACCACCATTTTTAGCAACTAATAAAACCTCATAGCCACCTGTACTAGAATTATAACGTAATGCTGAACAAGTAGAACCAGTATCTACTCCTTTTACTGTAGGAGTTGGAGTTTTACCAGAAGCTACTACAGGAACACCACTTGTTGTTAATACTAAATCTTTAGTATTTAAAGATAATGCATTCATTAAACTAGCAGCCTTACCTTTATTAACAATAGAAGTAAACTCAGCAATACAATGCCATTCACTATCTTGAGAATCACTAATAAAAGTATCACCAAGTTTCTTATTAGCATTATCAGTTTGAATCATATCCTCACTTATCCAAGTATTTAAATTATTTGCTGCATTTTGAGCTGTAGAATGTAAACTACTCTTTCTAGATTGATTAATAGAATTAAGTACACTATTAGCACTAATTCCCATAACGATAGCAAGAATTACAATAACAGCAAGTAATTCAATTAAAGTAAACCCTTTATTATCTAATCTTTTTTTATTTCTTTTAACATTTAATAATTTCATTTCATATCCTCCTTATTGTTAACTAAATTATAATAAAAAAACAATTGATAGTCAATTGTTTTTTTTAATTTTTCTGATAAATTGATATAAATTTATCACCATACTTCTTCTTTTTTAATAAAGTATATCCATCTACCTCATTAGCATATTCATAATTATACTCTAAAATAATTAAACCATCTTTAGATAATAAATGATTATTTCTAACATTCTCTAATATTTCTAATAAAATATGTTCTTTATAAGGAGGATCAACAAAAATAATATCAAAAATATATCCCTTATCTTTAAATATCTCTAAAGCCTTACAATAGTCCATTTCTATAGAAGTACTTTTATCCTCTATCTTAAATTCTTTTATATTTTCATTAATCACTTTTATACATTTATGATTATTATCCACAAAAAAACATCTCTTAGCCCCATTACTAATCGCTTCAATTCCTAAATTACCACTACCTGCAAATAAATCTAGAACATAAGCATCTTGAATATAATTTTGAATACTCCCAAATAAACTCATCTTTACTCTATCCATAGTAGGCCTAGTACCATCAATATCATATCCCTTTATCTTTTTTCCCTTTAAACTACCACTAATTACTCTCACCTAACACATCTTCTCCCACTATTCGTAAATTTTTTAAAATGACTATTAATTTCCATTACCAAAAACATTAATTCATCATAATATTTCATATATTCCCTATATTCAGAATAATTATATAACTTCTTCTTTATCTCTAATTGTTCATATTCTATTGAAGTATTATTTCCTACTTTTAATAACTCCTGTATCTCTTTATTTTCTAAAACCTTACGTTTACTCTCTTCTAACTTTTTTATCATTTCACTTTCATCCATAGCATCAATTAATTCAAAAGTCTTCTCCATAATTTTGTGCATAATTTTCTCTCCCTCAATAAAAAAATTATACTCTAATTATTTTAAAACATCAAGAAAACTCTGTATCATACTAATATTATCAATGGTTCGATTAATCTTATCACTTGTAGTTAATTTATAACTAATTTTCATTTCTTCTACAAAAAAAGGAAAACTATCTGGATTACGATTTAAAATTTTATACCAATTAGAATGCTCCCTTAAATATCTTTTTAAATTAATATCATGCTGTATACTATTATAAATATCATAAGTCATTAATCTTCAAACCTCTTATACAATGGTCTTGGATTATACTCTTTCTTTCCACTACCTTCTTTCTTAGCAGCAAATAATTCTCCAAATAATCCTAAAGTTTTCTGTAAAGAACTAATCCCCTCTTGAACTTTATCCATATCAACATTTTTAGCCATCTTAACCAATTCATCCAAATATCCTGTTCTATTATCTTCTTTCTCTACATGATTATCTTTTTCATTAAGTAACTTCCCCCAAGCATCTTCATCTTCTCCATATAAATCATACATCTCATAAAAATCCTGCCAAGTCTTTTTTCCTTCTTTAATATACTGAATTAAAAATGGATTTTCTTTAACAAAAGCCTTAAATTCTTCTTTTTTATCCATTTTTATCACCTCTTAGTACTATTATATGCCTAAAAAAAGAGATAAGTTCTAAATCATAAAAACTTATCTTAATCAATCATACCATCACAACATAAAAAAACAACATTTTATATCTATTCACACTTTTACAACAAAAATTGACAAATTTATCACACTTTTGCAAATGTTTTCAATAATTCTATCACACTTTTGTAAACATTTTCAAGAATTTCATCACACTTTTGTAATCTTACTTTTTAATCATACTATAAACAACATGAACTTCTTTTGCTGTAAGTCTACGATATTCAGAAGCTTTTAATCCACTTAAATCAAAAATACCAAATCTTTCTCTTTTTAATTTGATTACCTTTTTCCCAACTGCTTCAATCATTTTCTTAACCTGATGATTTCTTCCCTCATGAATAACTAATTCTACAATACAAGTATTCTTTTTCTTATCAACACTTCTTACCTTAACATGACATTTAGCAGTTTTCCTACCATCTATCATAATACCACTTTTTAATCTCTTCACGTCATAGCCACTTAATATTCCTTCAACCTTAGCAATATAAACCTTATCAATCTCATTAGCTGGATGCATAAGACCATTCGCAAATACACCATCATTAGTAAGAAGAAGAACCCCTGTTGTATCATAATCAAGCCTTCCAACAGGATAAATTCTAGCTGTGGTATCAATCAAATCCACAACTGTCTTTCTTCCCTTATCATCATTTGTCGTCGTTACAACACCTCTAGGTTTATACAATAAATAATACTCATAATTATGATCTTTCTTTATCGATAATCCATCCACTTCAATCTCATCATCATGACTAACTTTCGTTCCAAGTTCACGAATAACACTACCATTAACAAAAACTTTTCCTTCTAATATTAACTCTTCAGCCTTTCTTCTAGAACAATATCCAGAATTAGCAATCACTTTCTGTAATCTTTCCATACTATCCCTCACTTACCAAACTATCATACCATCTTTTGAATTTTTTGAAAATAAAATTACACCTTTTTCTAAGTAATAATTCAACAAATTTACACCTTTTTTAAAGATAAATAAAGCAAAAATTACACTTTTTTTAAAGATAAAACAAATCATATCACTCTAAACTGATTAAAATCAGGAATAAAACTTTCTTTACAACTTTCTCCTTCTTGAATAAAAGCTTTCCTTATCCCCAAATCATAAGCATAATTAATCAACTCATCATACTCATCTTCACGAACTACTCTATTCAGTTCTTCATATTTACATTCCCTAACAGGAGTATACTGATTCATAATACTAAAAATAATCTTATCTTGGTATTTTAAATATAAGTATTTTATTACCATCTTACTATCCTCTAAATGACCAGGAAGAAGCAAATGTCGAACAATAACACCCCTTTTCATTATGCCATCATCATCAATAACAATATCTCCCACTTGTCGAACCATCTCCTCAATTGCCTTATCAGCAATCTCAAAATAATCCTTACAATGAGAAAACTTCCATGATAACTCATTAGAATAATATTTAAAATCAGGTAAATAAATATCCACATACCCCTCTAACTTTTTGATTGTCTCAACTCTCTCATAGCCACTACTATTATAAACAACAGGTATCTTTAATCCCTTCTCCTTAGCAAGTTCTAATCCTTTAATAATCTTATCTACCCAAATCGTAGGCGTAACCAAATTAATATTTAATGCTCCATTCTTTTCTAAATCAAGACAAATATCACAAAATTCCTCTATCGTAACAACTCTTCCCTTATGATATTCACTAATTTCATAATTCTGACAAAATAAACATCTTAAATTACAATACGAAAAAAAGATTGTCCCACTACCAACTTCCCCACTAATCACAGGTTCTTCCCACTTATGCAGCGAATACCTTGCAATCACCATCTCCCCAGGTGCCAGGCAAAAACCAATCTCACCACAATCTCTATCTACATTACAACACCTAGGGCATAAATTACATTTCATTATATCACTTCCTAAAAATACTGAAAAAGAAAAAGTCTCCAATTAGAAACTTTTCTTTAATAAAATACATTTCTTAAATATAATCCTTCTGGATTAGCCGTCTTACCAGCTTGCGTTCTATCTTCACTCTTTAAAATATCAATAATCTCTTCACTGCGTCTTTTTCCTTCACCAATTTCAATTAAAGTACCAACCATATTTCTAACCATATATCTTAAAAATCCTGTACCAATAAAAACTAAAGTAATCTTATTAACATCTTTTAAATCACGAAGTAAATTTGTCTGAGATAAAGTTCTAACATAATCATCCTTTTCTTCATCAACCTTTGTAAAAGCTCTAAAGTTATGTGTCCCTTCCAAATATTTCATAGCCCGTTGCATCTCAACAACATCTAACTTCTTATTATGTTGATACACATACTTTCTCTCTAAAGGATTATATTCTCCCATATTAATTTGATAGATATATTCTTTTCCCGTTGCATCAAACCTAGCATGAAAATTATCCGAAACCTCTTCAATATGTTTAATATAAATATCTTCTGGTAACATTGAATTCATACTATGAAGCAGTTTCTCAATATCCATTTTCTCTTCAAAATCAAAATGCGCTTTCTGATTTAACGCATGAACACCAGCATCTGTCCTACCCGTAGCCGTTATCTTAACTGGCTTATCCCCATTAATCTTTTTTAAAACTCTTTCAATCTCTCCTTGAACAGTTCTTCCTTTAGGTTGTTTCTGATATCCACGAAAATCACTGCCATCATAAGAAAATGTCATAAAATATCTCATCTTTACTACCTCACTTTAATAATATAATCCCTTTTATTACAAAGACTATTCTACCAAATCATACACACATTTTCAATCATTTAGAACAATATTCTCAAAAGTTTACAATAAAAATACTAATCTTTTTTGATAACTTTTAAATAAAGAAAACACTTTTTAAGTATTTTTCCAAACAAAAAAATTACTTTAATATATTTAAAATAGCATATCTATGGAGATAAAAAATATCATTCTCTAAAACCATAGTTTTCTCCAACAAACGTATTCAAAAAATATTTGCCAAACAAAACAGTTGGATCTGTATTGCTTCTATCTTAATTGGCCTTCCTACCGGTTAGTATTTAACCTCTTATCTATTCAAAGCTTGCCTAGATGAAAACTACAATTTTGGTATCCATATTGAACTTTGGACTTATCTTGTCACTGCTTTAGGTACCTATCTTGTTTCTTTCATCGTATCTCATTATCTTTCTAAAAAAATAAATACAATTGACATGGTTAGTAATCTAAAAGCAAATGAATAAAGAAAAAAAATTCTAATTATTTAGAGTTCTTTTTTTACTTAAAATACTTATCTCTTACCTTCCCTCATATATATTTAAAAATCAAAATGTAAATAAAATAAAAAAAATAAATAATTAAAAGACAAAGAATACACTTTATGATAAAATTAGAATAAAGGAAGGAGAAAAAAATGAAAAATAATAATAAAGGAGTAATTATTTTATTGATTATAATCATATTAATACTAGCTACTTTATGTATTTTATTCGCAACCAGTGCAATTGTCTTCAATGCTAGTTCAAAAAATAATCATTCAGAAAACACTACAACAAATAATCAAGAAAATAGTAATGTAACAAACAAAGAAAATAATAATTCAAATCAAGAAAACGATAAAAAAAATACAAATTGGGTAGAATATTTAGAAAATTGCCATATCTTAGAAGCAAAAATATCAAGAATAAGAAGTAAAGATTTAGGAGATAAAGAAAATATAAATAAAACAGCAGATATTTCTATTCAAGATTTAAAAGAAATCTTATCCAATATTGAAAATACTAACTTAACTAAAAAATATAGTCTTGGTATGGGAGGTCCAGAAAGAGATACTTTAGTAATATCCTATGAATATAACGAAAACACATACAAGTTTGAAATAATCAATGGATATATTATCTTAGATAATTCTAACAAAGAATTAAAACAATTATTTGAAAGCAATAACTACCAAGAAGACAATATTGAATATAAAAATCAAGAAGGCTCATTTTCTTATTTTAAAATAAACAATTATTCTGACAACTTTTTTGATAAATATTTTTAATTATAATTTTTATAATAAAATCAAAAATAACAGAATCTCAATTAAAATGGTTCTTCAAATTTGAGAGGACCCAACTTAATTAATTAGACATATTAGGAGATACTATACTTTGCATGGTATTCTCTTTTTCTTTTCGAAATATATTCGTTATTATCATAATCCTTGATTTCACATTTTTAAAGCCAAATGATATTCTCGTTATAAGTTTACAAGTATTATTATTTCGAAGAACCATTAAAACCTTAACTTAAAAGGAACAGTAAAAAGCAACTGTTCCTTTTTTACTCTATATAACTATCACTCTTTAATTAAATAAACAACCTATCTTATCTAACGATCTTATTATAAAAAATAATCTTTATCAGTATTTTTTATAAATTAACCAAACAATCAACAACATTCACTAAATGTATTCCATGAGATCCCTTAACTAAAATAATATCATCTTCTCTTACCAATTCTTTTAATAAAGAATAACATTCTTCTTCAGAAGAAAAATGATAAACATCCTCTTTACTCATCCCAAGTTCTATTACTCTTTTATCAATTTCACTGGATAACTCTCCTACTGTAATTAATTTATCAATCTTATTATGAATAACCACATCTCCTAAATCATAATGAAGCCGTTCTCCATATTCTCCAAGTTCTAGCATATCTCCTAAAATAGCAATTCTTCTCTTATCTTTGATTTGTCCTAATAAATTTAAAGAAGAAACCATAGAATCATAATTAGCATTATAAGTATCATCAATAATCGTAATTCCACTTTTACTTATCTTTTTCTCTAATCGATGACTAGATAAATGAAAATGAGAAATTCCCTTCTTAATCAATTCATCATCAATCTTAAAAATTTTTCCTACAGCATACGCCATCAAAGCATTATAAACATAAGCCTTACCACCTACATTAACCAAAACAGAAGAACACTTATTTATGATATCAAAACAACTACTAAAAGCATCACTATTAATAATCTTTGCTTGATTTTCACTATCTTCATCAATAGAAATAACCCTTACATCATACTTATTTCTTAACTTAGAAACAACTGAAGATAACATATCATTATCTCCATTTAATACAACCTGATTTCCTTTTAAACCATCCAAAATCTCTAACTTAGCCTTTAATATATTTTCTCTGCTCCCTAAATTACCAATATGAGCCGTCCCTACATTCGTAATCACTGCAACATCAGGCATAGCAATAGAACTAAGTAAATGAATTTCTCCTAAATGATTCATCCCCATTTCAACAACAAGAATCTCATCATCTTCCTTTAAACTTAAAATCGTAAGAGGAACACCAATATGATTATTATAATTTCCACTCGTTTTATGAACAAGATATTTTGTTTCTAAAACACTAGCAATTAAATCCTTACAACTAGTCTTTCCAACACTACCAGTAATTGCAACAACATACCCCTTAAATCTTCTTCTTACCTCTCGAGCTAACTCTTGAATACATTTTAAAGTATCCTCTACTACAACAATAGTAGCGTCCCCATAAGTATTTTCATCATACTCTTTATCTAATATACAGACACTAGCCCCATTTTCAATGGCATTTAAATAATAATCACTACCATCAGCCTTCTCTCCCTTTAAGCCAACATAAACGTCCCCCTTTTCTACTTTTCTACTATCAATACAAAAATTCTCTAACCCTTGATGAAGTTCACCACAAATAAGTTTTCCTCCGCATAACTCAATAATATCAGATACTCTAATCACATTATCACCTACAATATAATTCCTAATTTCTTCTTTTTCTCTTCACTCATCTCATCAATAATCTCTTTAATAATCACTCTCTCATCAAAAGGATACCTTACCCCATTAATTTCTTGATAATCTTCATGACCTTTTCCTAAAATCAAAATCACATCTCCATCTTTAGCATTTTCAATACTATAGCGAATGGCTTCTTTTCTATTATCAATTATGATATATTTTCCATCCGTCTTCTTCATTCCAACCAAAATATCTTCAATAATTTTACCATTATCTTCATATCTTGGATTATCTGCTGTTAAAATACTAAAATCAGAATACTTACCACTAATCTCACCACAATCAAATCTTCTCTGACGACTACGATTTCCTCCACAACCAAATACTGTAACAATTCTACCAGGATTACTCTCTCGAACAGTCTTTAACACATTCTCCATAGCAATTCCCTGATAAGCATAATCAATTACCACACTAAACTTTGAAGAAACAGGAACACTCTCCATTCTTCCCTTAACTTTAACTACCTCTAAAGCCCTCTTCATATCAGAAATAGATACCCCAAGTAAATCACAAACACTAATCGCAGCTAAAGCATTATAAGCCGTAAATGTACCCAAAATACTAACCATAAAAGTATCTTGAATCTTACCATCAGTCTTCATCTCTATTCCAGTAAAGCCATTTTTAATTACATTAGAACATTCTATCAAACGATAATTAGCCCTACTATCTTTTCCATAATAATACTTATCACAAGTAGTTCCATCCATCATATCAGTAGCATACTTACTATCTAAATTAAAAATACCTACCTTACATTGCTTAAACAATAAACTCTTACAATACTTATAATCATTAAAACTCTCATGCTCATCACCACCAACATGATCCAAACTAAGGTTCGTAAATATTGCATAATCAAAAATCACATTTACCCATCTTTTTAACTTCAAAGATTGACTAGATACTTCCATCACTAAATAATGAACTCCATGGTCTAACATCTCTCTCATATATTTAAATACATCATAAGATTCAGGAGAAGTATTCATCGTATGATAAAACTTATCTAAATAAAGTACCCCCATCGTCCCAATCAAACCACATTCTTTCCCTGAAACATTCAAAATATGTTGAATCATTGTACTAGAAGTTGTCTTTCCCTTAGTACCAGTAATCGCAATCGTAGTCATCTCCTTATCTGGATATCCAAACAAAGTACGAGATAAAATTGATAAATCAACCCTTGTATCTTTTAGCTTAATCACTGTAATATCTTTACTTACCGTAACATCATGTTCTACCGCAATAACTTGACATCCATTCTCTATCGCCGCATCAATATAATCATGCCCATCAACCCGAAAGCCAACTAAAGCCATAAACATAACCCCGTCCTGTGCTTTTCTAGAATCATAAGCAATATCACTTATCTCTATATCTAAATTTCCTTGTACCAATTCATAATCTACATCTTTAAGTAATTCTCTTAATTTCATTTCTATCTCCCCATTTCTTTCTTTATTATACTAAACTTATTTCCTTTTCTCCACCATTTTCTTTTATTTAACAAAAATACTTATTCAGTATTTTACAAAAAGAAAAAGAAAACGCCTAAGACTTTTCCTTCTTCATCCAATCTTTTCCATCCACAATTCGAGAAACCAACATAGAAGAACTCGTATCTCCAACAACATTCAAAACCGTCGCTGGAGCATCAATAATTGTCGCAATAATTGTCAAAATTGGTAAACAAGACATTGAATAACCAAGCAAACTAATAATCAAACTCTCAGATATCGTTCCTCCTCCAATCGGAACTGCTGTCACAAGCAAAGTAGAAATTAAAGCAATCCCTACTACCTTAAGCATCATATCCATACCAAATGTACCACCTTCAAATAAGTAAACCAAAAACATAATCTTAAAAACACTACCAATAATAGAACCATCTTTATGAAAACTAGTTCCCATAGGAATAACTGCCTCTGCTATATCACTAGGAACACCAATTTTCTTTGCCGTATCAATATTAACAGGAATACAAGCCGCAGAAGAACAAGTAGCAAGAGAAGTTAATGTTGTAGGAAGCACATTTTTCCAAAAAACTCTTACCCCCTTCTTTCCAGCCGACAAATAAGCATAAAATGTATAAACAACAAAATAAAATACAATTGCTACCAATAAATATAAAACAAAACTCTTAACATAAGACTGTGCTATACTACTCCCAAACTCCCCAACCATAACAGCAAAATAACAACCAAGTCCAACAGGTGCATACAACATAATCAAATCCACAAACTTTAAAATAATTTCATTAAATGAACATAATACTTCTAAAGCTTTTTCCCCTTTTTTTCCAGATTTTCGAATAGAAAAACCAAATAAACAAGCAAAACAAACAATCGCAATAATATGCTCTTTTGATAATAATTTAGAAAAATCATCTACACTGATCAGTTCAGCCGTACGACTCAAAAGATCTAAAGAAACATCCTCCTCCTTTGTATCCACAACCAAACTCTTTTTAATCCAATCACCATCTTGTACATCTACTAATCTAAAAATTTTAGTACTGACAACACCAACACAAACAGCAACCAAAGAAGTAAAAACAAATACACAAATAATAGTCCTAATAATCTTTCCAATTCTCTTAGGTTCCTTCATTTTTGCTATCGTAGTAGTAATAGTAAGAAAAATTAAAGGTACAATACTAACCAAAAGTAAATTCAAAAACACCTCTCCAAAAGGAGCAAATACCTTAGCTTTATTCCCCATTACTACCCCTACTATTCCACCAATAATAATCGCCAAAATCAAAATAATCGTTGACCGATAATTCTTAAAAATTTTCTTCATCATTCTTCCCTCTTTCTTAATAACATTATACGCTTGACAAAAAAAGAGTGCTACCTTGTAAAATCCACAAAAAAATTGTATTTTCCACACAAAATCCACAAATATTTTGTATAATCAAGATAAGGAGGAAAATAATGAAACAATATATAAAAATGAATAATAATGATAATCAACTTTCTTTAGGAAATACTTGCCGTATCATTAAACAACTAAGTACCAAAAAAAACATTGCTACCCAAACAGATATCTTTTGTGCCATCTTTAATATAGAAAACGCTAATGATTCAACAGTCAATAACTATTGTATTGGTTGCCGTTCAATTGGAGAAGAATACAAAAAAATTTATATGGAGATAAAAAATCAAACGCAACCATTTATCCCTATCCTAAATAACCTATTATTTATCTTAGGACTTCCCTATCAAGAAAAACAATCTAAAGAAACACTAAATCAAAATGAAACATTAAAAATATTATCCCAAAAACTATATAACCTAGCTAAAAACGATCGAAGTATTTTACCAGAAAAACAAAACCAAATTTATAAGTATTTCAAAGAAAATAACTACATAGAATGCTTAAAACTAATATTTACGATTATCGTACTAGAAAAAAAACAACCCATTTATATTGAAGACATTGTCAAAAACACCATCGAAAACCTCTTAAACAACACAAAAATCTCTTTAAACGAACTAGAAAGTTTCTTACAAATCCAATTCAATGATGGCCTAAATTACAACTATTCCCTAAAAAAATTAGCCAAAGAAAATAATGCTTACGCCTGCTTTGAAATAGGACTAATGGAATATAACGGAGAATTCACAGGAACACCCAATTATGAAAAAAGTTATACTTATTTTAAAATAGCCGCTAATCAAAATCACCCCAGAGCAAACTATCTAATTGCCAAAATGCTATTAGAAGGAAAAATCGGAACCCAATCTAATGAAGATATAACACTTGCTTATCATTACCTAAAAACAGCAGAAAGTCTAGGAAATATTGCTGCTCTAAACCAATTAGGACTATACTACAAAAATAACAAAAAAGATAACCAGAAAGCCATAGAATACTTTAAAAAAGCAACTTCCTATAATTATCCTTATGCCTTCAATAATCTTGGAAAACTTGCCGAACAAGAAAACAACCATACTCTTGCCCTATCTTACTATGAAAAAAGTGCCAACCTAGAAGAAAGTTGGGCCTTAAATAAAACAGCAGAATATTACAGAAAAGGAATCCATTGCCAAAAAGACTTACAAAAAGCTTACTTCTACTACACAAAAACCCTAAATGTTCCCTTAAAACTACAAAGTAATTATGCCAAATACAACCTTGCCAAATACTTCTACCTAAACGGATGCTACGAAATAGGAATCGAAAAAAACACCAAAAAAGCACTTTCTTTATTAGAAGATGCCTCAAACCATAATCTACTAGAAGCAAAAATCGAACTACTCACTTATTACACCAAAACCTATTTTCAAACTAGAGATAAAAATATCTTAATAAAAATCAATCAACTATTAACAGAAATCGAAAATCACCATCTATACACAACACAAATAAAAAAAGATATTGAAACTACAATTATCAATATCAAACAAAAAGAAAAAGTAAATAGAAAACTCTTTCAAGAATAATCTATTTACTTTTTTGTTTCAGAAAACAATTTTTTCATTGTCTCATTTCCCTTAGTAAGCCTTTGAATAGTCAAATCATCAGCCTTATTATTCGCTAGTCGCAAATTATTCTCACTAGAAAGCAAAGCTTCTTTTGTCTTTTGTAAATGATCAATTGTCTTATCAATCTCATCAATAGCTTTCTTAAACTTATCACTAGCAAGACGATAGTTTCTTGCAAATCCTTCCTTAAATGTATTAAGATTATCCTCAAAATGAGAAATATCAATATTTTGATTTTGAATCATTAAAAGTTCTTTTTTATATTTTAAAGAATTCATCGCCATTCCCCTAATTAAAGTAATCAAAGGAATAAAAAATTGAGGCCTTATCACATACATCTTTTCATATTTATGGCTAACATCAACAATTCCTTCATTATAATAATCATTATCAATCTCTAACAAAGAAACCAACACAGCATATTCACACTTTTTTTCACGCCTATCCTTATCTAATTCCTTAAAAAAATCTTCATTCTTATGCTTAGTAGCTGTCATATCTGCTTCATTCTTCATTTCAAACATAACCGAAACAAATTCCATTCCCTCATCATCATAATCACGATAAATAAAATCTCCCTTGGAACCAGACCTAGCATCATTATCTTTTTCAAAATAAGCATTAGAAAACAAAGGTCTTAACTTATTAAACTCATTACTACAATGAACCTCCAAAGACTCACCAATCATCTTTGTCGACTGTTTTGCCTTAAAATCACGATAATAAGAAATCTGTTCCTCTCTATCCTTAAGCTTTTCCTCATAAGTTTCCTTCATATTTTTTTCTTTTAACAAAAAATCATTTTTAAGAAGTTCTAATTGATTACTTAAAGTACTGATCTCACTCTCTTTTTTGGATAAAGCCTCTTGAATAGTTAAAGTACTTTCCTTATCTTGAAGAACAAGTTTATTCTTTAATTCAACAATCGCTAACTTTTGTTCTGTAACCCTTTCTTGATATTCTTTCTCTATCTTACTTTTTGCTAATTCAACAGCACTTTCCTTTTCAATCTTATATTGTTTTTCTCTTTCAGAAATTTCTTTTTCAAATTCTTGATCACGAATTTGCTTCACTACATTTTGATAATCCATCTCATCAATTTGAAAAACAGTCCCACAATTTGGACATTTAATCTCATGCATAAGCATTCCTCCTCTACTTCTAAATAAAAAGAAAAAGCAATCTACTAGATTACTTATCTTTATAATCTTCCATTAATTAAATGAATATTGTCTAGTAATACTCCAGTTCCTTCTGCAACACAAGTTAACGGACTTTCTGCAATAAATACTGGTACTTTTAACTCTTGAGATAATAATTGGCTAAAACCATCAATCATACTTCCACCACCTGTTAAAACAATACCTTTGTCAATAATATCAGCAGATAACTCTGGAGGCGTTTGCTCCAAAATTCCCTTTGCTGCATGAACTATCGTATAAATACTCTCTCTTAATGCTTCTTCTACTTCATCACTAGTAATCGTAATCGAATGAGGTAAACCAGTTACCAAATCCCTACCACGAACTTCCATTTTTTCATTCCTAGACCCAGGAAAAACAGTACCAATTGTTATCTTAATATCCTCAGCAGTTCTATCCCCAACAAGCAACTTATATTTATCCTTAATATATTTTACAATGTCACTATCAAAAGCATTCCCAGCAATACGAATAGATGCACTATTTACAATTCCACCAAGAGATAAAACAGCAATATCAGTAGTACCACCACCAATATCAATAACCATATTACCACTAGGTTTAGAAATATCCATACCTGCTCCAATTGCTGCTACCTTAGGCTCTTCTTCCAAAAATACCCTCTTAGCACCAGTTCTCTCCGCAGCTTCCACAATCGCATTTTTTTCTACTTGAGTGATATTAGACGGACAACAAATTAAAATTCTAGGACGGGAAAAGAAACTTTTACCATTTACTTTCTTAATAAAATAATTAAGCATAACTTCAGTAGTTTCAAAATCAGCAATAACCCCATCTTTCATCGGACGAATTGCGGTTACTTGACCAGGCGTTCTTCCCAACATCTCACGAGCTTCTGTTCCAACTGCCAAAGGTTTCTTTGTATCCAAATCAATTGCAACAACACTAGGCTCATTCAATACAATACCTTGTCCCTTAATATAAATCAGTACATTTGCTGTCCCCAAGTCTATTCCAATGTCTTTATTAAACATTTCTATCACCATCCTAAACAATATTTTAACACAGATTAGCTTTTTTGAATACTATTAATTTGCATTTTTTTCCAAATATTTACGCCTCGTTGACTCTCCTCCTCTAATATGCCGAATATCTGTATGATATTGTAAAACACTTGACACTTTCTGATATAAATCAACATCTATTTCTAAAAGCCTTTCCCTTAAATCCTTATGAATTGTACTTTTACTAACCTGAAAAACCTTTGCCATCTCTCTTACCGTATTCCCTGTTTTAATAATATAGTTTCCCTCATCAATCACTCTCGATACAAGTCTTTTATTCATAATTCCTCCCATAATATTATTTATGAAAAAAAGTGGCATATCATACCACTATTTTAATTCACCAGGTAATTTATCATAACAATTCTCAGGATTAATCACACCACCTTGATAATACAATTCAAAATGCAAATGATTTCCTAAATCAGCACTAACATTAGACTTACCACTTTTCCCAATAATCGTTCCTTGAGTTATTGTATCATTAGCTTTTACATTAACCTCACTTAAACTTTGATAAACACTAACTAAATCATTAGAATGCCTAATCTTTACAGTCTTTCCCATAATCTCATCATCATTAACTTCCATTACAGTACCATCTAGAATACTTACTACTTCAAATTCAGTATCCATACCATAATCAACACCAGAATTTTGCATATAAGTATTTCCATAATAAATAATAGAATTCTCTTGACTACTATTATCCGCCTGATAATCATAGTAATTCTTTACAATCTTTACCCCTCCATTATTATAAGGTCGACTAATCCTAGGCTCAGTATTAATCGTCGGAACCTCATTACTATAATTCACATCATCTTCCTGATTCACTTCCTCTACAACATCAACATCCCTCTTTTGAAAAAACTGATGATTAACTATCCTTTCAACACAATAAATACTTCCAAGCAACATAGCAATAGAAAAAACATACATAACTGGCACAACAAATGATTTTAATTTTCTCCTTTTCATTTTTTCACCTCTACTCTAAGTATGAACAAAGCAAAAAAAAATATACATTTTTTAAAGAAAAAAAAGGAAAAATACTAAATCAGTACTTTTCATAAAAATTTATTTTTTAACCAAAGTCGTCCCCACATAATAATGACTAAGTATCCTTCGATAAGAATATCCCTTCTTTGCCATTCCTAAAGCACCATATTGACTCATCCCTACACCATGTCCATATCCTTTTGTAGAAACAATAACATTACTCCCCAATTGTTCAAAAGAAAAATCACTAGACCGTAAACCAAGCTTATAATAAACATCTTTCCCACTAAATACAGTCCCATTAATCGTTAAAGAAGTAACACGATTACTACTACTCCGATTCACATTCTCAATTTTTAACTCTTTAGAATAAGAAAGTCCCAATTTTTCATAAAACTCTTGTAAACTAATATTCTTACTATCTTGAAAAACACTAGATACTTCCTGATCCCAACTAGATTCAACACTCTTAAGATACGGTAAACTCTTCGAAAAAAAATTACCAGAATCCTCTGTATAACCATTACTTGTCGAAAAAAACATCGCATCAATAATCTCTCCATTATATTCCAAACACTCCATCGATGTTTCATTCACAGCTTGCCTTACCTTACTAATATACTGAGAATACTTATCCTTCCACTTTTCTTTTAACTCATTATCATCTAAATAAACCTGATTACTAACCGTATCCGTAACATCATAATCCCCATTACCACCAAGTCTTCTCATCACATAACTTCGACTAGCAACACTTTGAGCCTTTAACGCTTCTAACTCAAAACTAACCGGCATCTCCCCAGCAACAACTCCAACAACATACTCCTCTAAAGGAATACTTTCTATATTTCCATTACTCCTCTTTACACGAACAAAAATATTCGATAAGTATTTTAACTCTATCTCCTTATAATTCTTTTCAGGAACATTCAAAAAATGAACCACAAAAAAAGGAATACCTACAATTACTGCTGTGACAATGATTAACCTTTTCATAAATCCCTCGCTTTAACGAAATACTCCTAAAAAATCATTAATAAACTGAACAATATCATAAGATAATGCCATTACTAAAAATATATACATTACCCTAGCCTGATAATAATTACTCTGCCCCTTCTTAAATATCCCATTAATATTTACACTATCCATCGCATAAACAACTAACGGAATAATAAATAAATATAGTAATAACTTAACCATTATTTTCTCTATCCTTAATCATTTGATTTCTTCTTACATATTTATCTACATTAGAAAAAGCTGTTGTTAAAAATTTATCTATCATACTCTTAGCTTGCTCCTCATCAGTATCTGCACTAATAGCAATAGCATTAGCATCATTATGACTACGACATAAAACAGCCTCACTAATATTACTAATCTTAGCACAATAAACACCCTTAACTTTATTTAAAGCAATACTCATTCCTATACCAGTTCCACAAATTGCAATTCCTACATCTACTTTCTTCTTAGTAATTGCCTCTCCCAACTTAAACGCATATTTAGGAAAATCAACAGACTCCATAGTATCAGTACCATAATTTATAACCTCATAACCACTATGCTCTAAATATTCTACTAACTCCGTCTTTAAATAAACACCTCTATGATCACTAGCAATTCCAACTTTCATATAAAACCCTTCCTTTCTTACTATTCAAATTATAACATAACTTTATACTACCAACAATAAAGTTAACAAAAAAAAGAAACCTTTATTTAGTTTCTTGAGTAAATCCATATTTTTTATTAAACTTCTCTACTTGTCCCTTCTTACTAGTTAAATTTTGCTTACCAGTATAAAAAGGATGACACATAGAACATACCTCAACATGAATCTTATCCTTAGTAGACATAGTCTTAAAAGTATTTCCACAAGCACAAGTAACAGTTGCTTCTACATAATTTGGATGAATATTCTTCTTCATACTTTCTCTCTCCCTTCGCCATGACAAAAGTCATAGATAATATAAATTACGCTCTATATTATACCAATAAAAAAAACTTTTGACAACACTTTTTTATCCTTTTCCTTCAAAATAATTCTAAACAATCTTGTCATATTTTAAGATTATTGTTATAATGATATCAAGATAAGATATGGAGGAATATAAATGAATGAAACAAATGTAGAGAATAATCAAACCAGTGATTCCAAAAAAATTATAACAATGATTGTCCTAATCTTAACTATAATGATTTGTACAACAAGCGCAACATATGCTTATTTTGCACTTGCTCCTGCAACAAACAATTCTGTTACTGGTACAGCTGCTAGTGCTAGTTTAGCCTTAACCGTAACAAAAAATCTGCCAACAAAAGCAAATACAGGTGTACTTGTTCCCCAAAAAGAAGCAGCACTGGCAACAGCCATGGGATCAACTTATGGATGTGTTGATGGAAACACAAATATGGTTTGCCAAGTATACACAATTACAGTTACCAATAACAGTTCAGCGCAAGTAGTAGTTAACGGCACAATCACTTTTGCTGGTTCAACAAAAATGCCAAACTTAAAATGGAGAAAAACAACAAATGCATCTACTCTAGGAAGCAATACCACCAACGCAGCAAATACAACAACTGCACAAAGCCTTGCTAATAATGTTACCTTAAAAAAGAGTGGTGTCAGTGGAAATACAGCTACTTATTATATTGTCGTTTGGATTAATGCACAATTAGATTCCAGCGGAAATGAAGTTGCCCAAACAGATACAGGAACATATAGAGCAACAGTCCAATTTACCTCATCAAATGGCACAGGTATCACTTCTACAATTACAAGTTAATAAAAATACTTATCAAAAGATATCTTGATATAAAGTTTATCTTACAGATAAGTATTTTTTTCATAAAAAAAGGGATAAAACATCCCAATAAAACAATCTAAAAAAATTAATCATCCGAGAAAAAATCATTAAAGAAGTCATCACTATATGTTCCTTCCTCATATAAATTCTTATCTTTTTTATCTTCTATTTCAGCATCAATTACCTTTTGTTCCTTCTGTCTATTTTCTTCTTGCTCTCTTCTTTCTTCTTCTTCCAATTCAGCAATTTTAGCATCAATCTTCTTCACCAAATCATCAACATTAAAACTTGGTTCTTCTCCACCACTAGGCTTAGGTCTATCTCCCAAAAGAGAATTCAAACCTTCTTCTCCAAACGGACTCTTAGGAAGAGAAGCATTAGAAGGTGCTCCTAACCCACTAAATGGATTTCCTCCTCCACCCATTCCAGAAAACGGATTAGGAGAAGCAAAAGGATTAGGCATCCCTCCAAATGGATTTCCTGCACCCATTCCTCCCATAGGAGAAGAATCAGTACCATTCATCATTGCTTCCATTTTTTCTTTTTTCTTTGCCTTTACAAAATCTCTAATATCAAACAATTGAACTTCTTTTTTCTCTCTTACCGGGTAAGTAGCTTTCCCATAACTCTCTCCCCAAGCATTCTCTTGATTCATTTTCCAATCAGGAGTCATTTTAGTCTTAAAAGGCATCATACGAAGTCTCAACCAAATTACCTGATTTTGAGGCATTCTTTGTAAATCACTTACCGTTACAAGTGGTGTCGAAGAAGTCTTTTCCTTTTCCTTAGACTTCACTTCACCACACATCTTACTCAATTCTTCTAAAGCTTGTAACTCACTACTAATCAAATACAAAATATTACAGTTACCTTTAATTGTCTCAGCATCTTCTTTTCCATATACTTTAGTTAACTGAGCAAAGTTCTGAACAATAAAAGTAAAACGAATATGTCTAGAACGAGCAGCAGTTACCATCGTTGTTACATCCTTTAAAGGTGGCATATTAGCAAACTCATCCAAAATAAAATTCGTTCTAAATGGTAAATGTCCACCAGACTCTTGAGCAACATCAATTAAAGTTTCATAACATTGCTTAATAAATATAGTTGCCAAAGGATGTAAAGTTTTCTTTTCATCTTGAACAATCATAAATACAGCTGTCTTCTGACGTCCAATATCTTTCATATCAAAATCACTATAAGATAACATCTCTGACAAATTATCACGAGAAGAAAATAATTTTACCTTTTGTTTAAAGGTAGATAAAACGCCACCCTTTGTTTCCTCAGGCGCATAAACCGTCCCAGAAGCATTAACATATGCAGGACGAGCTGGATCCTTCATATTAAAATACTCTTTAATATAATTATTATTAGGTCCACCAAATCTTTCTTCCCCCAAATTAGACATCAAATTCATACTATTCAAATTAACCTGTTCTTTTGTTGCATCTTCAAACAATCCCAAAGCAAGTCCAGAAAAATAATCTGCCCCTGATTTTTCCCAGAAAGGATCACCTGTATTCTTTTCATCATACAAAATATTCAAAGCCAAGTCATCCAACAACTCAACAGATTTATCCATATTTCCCTCTTGATATAAATCATAAGGAAGCGTCATTGGATTCCAAGCATTACCTTTTTGTGGATCACGAAAGTTTAAAACAATAATATTATAGCCTTTCTTTCGTAGCATCTCCCCAGTATTTTCAAATAATTCTCCCTTAGGATCTGTTAAAACCATCGATTCTCCTGCTTTAGCTAAAACCTTAATCATCGGAAATACAACATTCTGTGTTTTACCAGAACCAGTAGCACCAATAATCAAATTATGTGCTTCACCATCATCAACCCACATCTTTTTTCCATCATTAATAACGACAATTCCTGCATGTTCAGAAGTAGAAGCAGCAGGATCAACTTCATACAAAGTTCCTTTCATTTCTTTTTCTTTACACCATCTAGAATAACCTTTATCTTTCTTTTCTGTAGTAAAACCTACCCCCTTCTCTCGATCAAAAAAGTAAGAACTAACCGAAAAGAAAACCCCTGCTAAAACTAAAAGGAATAAACATAAAGTTGTAGGCAAATATTTAAGAGTAAAAGCCTCAAAAGGAAGAATTCCATAAAAAGCTCCCTCTGTAGCTAAAGAATGTGCATTCAAAACAGCAACAGCACAAAAATATAATAATAAAAAACAAAAACCTACAAATATCTTAACATCTTTAGCATCTGCTCTAAATTTAAATTTCATATGTTTTCCCTCCATAAACAACATTAATTATAACATAGATAAGAAAAACTAGCAATTACATTTCTACCATTTTTGTTAATTATAAGTTATAATTTTTAACTTTTTCCCTAACAATATTAATTTAAGGTTGTAATACAAAACGTTTTTTGCTATGATAGTAATGTACTTTTTAAAAGGAGGAATAAAGGTGAGCAAAGAAAAAGAAGAAAAAAAGACTACCTCATCAAAAACTAATACAAAAGAAAAAACAAAAGATAAAGAGGAAAGTTTAAGTAAAACTAAAAATATGAACAGTACTACTAAAGAAAAAAAAGAAACAAAAAAGAAAGACGAAACGAAAGAAAAAGAAGAAAAAAAAGTAATCCCTTCTAAAGATTTAGAAGAAGAAGAAGACGAAGATTTAGAAGATATGGAAACACCAGAAGAAGAAGAAGTAAAAGAAACAAAAAAACAAGAAAAAAAGAAAGAAGAAGAATTAAGAAAAAAAGTAGAAAAAGTAGAAAAAATTGCTAAAGAAAAAAAGAAAAAAATCAATACTTCTAAAAATCATTCTAACAAGTTAACAGAAGTATCAGTATTTTTCGAAAAAAATCATGTTGCCATTTATTCATTCATTGCAGGAGTATTAATATCAACCCTAATTGCCTTTGTAATATGGCCAGATAGAATTGCTACCCTAAAAGATGGAACACAACCCGTTGTTAAAATAAACAAAAAAACATATACAGCAAACGATTTATATGAAGACATGAAAAGTTACTATTCCGTTAGCCTACTTTTAGATAAAATTGATAACGACTTACTTACCAAAATGTATCCTGAAAACGATACCATGACAAGTGAAGTTAAATCTAACGCAGAATATTATTTCAACACTTATAAACAATACTACAATTATACACAAGAACAATTCTTAGAAAAAAATGGATTCTCTAGCTACGATGCTTTCTTAGACTATTTAAGACTTGATTATAGAAGAAATAAATACCTAGAAGACTATATTAAGAAAAATCTAACAGAAGATGAAATCAAAAAATATTATGACGAAAATGTATTTGGAGACATTAATACACAACATATCTTAATAGAAGTTAAATCAGATAGTGATAAAGATAACAGCAAAAAATTAAGTGACGAAGATGCGAAAAAATTAGCAGAAGAAATCATTACTAAATTAAATGACGGAACAAGCTGGGAACAAATTCAAAAAGATTATAAAGATAAAATTACTTATGAAGACTTATCTTACCAATCTTGGGATGCTTCTTTAGAAAAATCATTCATGACTGCTTTAAAGAAAATGGATGACAATTCATATTCAGATGAACCAGTAAAAACATCTTATGGATATCACATTATTCATCGTCTAGATCAAAAGAAGAAACCATCTTTAAAAAAATCAAGAGATAAAATCATATCTAACTTAGTATCAGACAAAAAATCAGCTGATTCTAACTTATTATATAAATCTTTAATTTCTTTAAGAAATGAAAAAAATATCAACTTTAGTGATACTGACATGAAAACTAAATATGAAAACTATTGCAAACAATATAAATAAAAAAGGCTCTTAATCAGAGTCTTTTTTCAATTATAATCAAAGATAATTAATAGGAAAAAAATACTTATCTAGACTCCATCTTACTAAACAAGACAAATCTATTTAAGTATTTTATTCCACAGAAATTTCTTCAATATACATTCCAGAAGTATTATCTAAATCTTTAATCAAATTATCCGCTTGACTCCAACTAGTTAATCTAGCACCAGAAGCAAACTTATGACCACCACCACCATAAATAGCAGCAATCTCATTAATAATAGGTCCACGAGAACGAATATTAGCTCGAATTAAATTACTTTTCTTATCTTCAGTCAAAAATAACCAAACCAAAATCTCACTAACACACTTCAAATCACTAATAATATTTCCAGCACTAGCAGAATCAACACCAAATTCCTTTAACATTGCTTCTGTTATTTTAATATAAGCAACCCCATTATCCGTAACCGTCATATTCTCTAAAATATATCCCTGGAACCTTATCTCTGCTAAAGGTCGCATATAAAGAGGCTCATACAAAGAAGTAAAATCAATATTTGATTTCTCCAAAAGAATTGTAATTAACTCAAAAGTTCTCTTACTCGTATAATTATGCATAAACCTTCCTGTATCAGAAATAACACCAAGATAAAGATTCTTTGCAATACTATCATCAACCTTCAATCTATTCTTAAGTAAAAACTCAATAATCAACTGACAAGTCGAAGAAGCACTATCATCAATAAGTTCAATACTTCCAAATTTCTCCACAAAAGGGTGATGATCTATTTTTATAATATGCTCATAATCCTCTAAATGAACCCCATCAATTCTCTTTATATCAGGCGTATCCAAAACAATCAAAAGCGTATTATTTTTATCTACTTCCTCTACCTTATCTAATATTCCCATAAACTTAAAACGACTAGAATGATTCCCAATAGCATAAACCTGTTTCTTTGGGAATTTATTTTTAATCAACTCTCTTAAAGCAAATTGACTCCCTAAAGCATCAGGATCAGCCCCAATATGCCTTGCTATAACAATATTAGGATATTTCTTTATCTCATAATAAATTTTCTTATAGATATTTGAAAAAATCATCTTAACCTCTCTGTTCTATTCCCTTAACCATTACTTCTTTAATAAATCATAAGTATCTGTTGCTATCATCAATTCCTCATTCGTAGGAATAACAAACAACCTTACAGAAGAATCATCTGCAGATATCTCTACTGTTTCCCCTCTAGTATTATTTTTTTTCTCATCTAATTTAATACCAAGACAAGCTAACTTTTCTACAATAGCCTTTCTAGCTGGGATAGCATTTTCTCCTAGTCCAGCCGTAAAGCAAATAGCATCTATTCCACCTAATTCAACATAATACATTGCAATATAATTCACAACAGTTCTAACATACTTATTAAAAGCTAAGATACATTTCTCATCTCCAGCCTCAACACCAGCATAAACATCTCTAAAATCACTATATTTTTCAGTTAATCCTAAAAATCCAGATTTTTTATTTAATTCATTAACTACCTCATCAGCAGTTTTATTTTCTTTTTTTGCAATAAAAGGAATAATAGATGGATCAATATCACCACTACGAGTACCCATCATAATCCCAGGAAGTGGAGTAAATCCCATAGAAGTATCTACACATTTTCCATCACGAACAGCAGATAAACTACCACCACTTCCTAAATGACAAATAATTGCTTTATATTCATCTCTTCCTAATAACTTAGGAATCTGCTTACTAATATAACAATGACTAGTACCATGAAAACCATATTTTCTTACCTTATATTTCTCATACCATTCATAAGGAACAGGATACATATAAGAAACCTCATCCATTGTTTGGTGAAAAGCTGTATCAAATACACCAACCATAGGAACATTAGGCAATACCTCACGAGCAGCCTCTATCCCCAAAATATTTGCTGGATTATGAAGAGGAGCTAAATCAGAAAATCTTCTCAAATCCTCTACTACTTCATCAGTAATTATCACAGAATGATCATATTTATCCGCACCATGAACCAAACGATGACCAACAGCACCTATTTCATCTAAAGATTGAATAATTCCTTTAGTAACCAAACGATCTAACAATACTTTTACGGCAACAGTATGATTAGGCATCTCCACCTCTTCATAAATCTTCTCCCCATGATATTTAATCGTATAAAAACTACCCTTAATGGTTACTCTCTCAAAAAGTCCTGATGCAATTAGTTCATTATTATCCATATCAAATAAACTAAATTTTAAAGAACTACTTCCTGTATTAATTGACATTATTTTCATTATATTACCTCTTTTCTATTAAATATTATACTATTTTTTTACCCCTAGAGCAATAAATTCTTAGCTTTAAACTTAAAATACTGAAATAGATTTATCCCAAAAAAAGAGAAAACGATAAACATTCTCTCTCCTCTATCTATTATTTTCCCTCTTCTACAGCTAAAGCATAAGTATCTCTTGCTATCATCAATTCCTCATCAGTAGGAATAACATAACAATCAATCTTAGAATCCTTAGTAGTAATCTTACCTTCTTTACCTTTTCTTGTCATCATTTCTTCATTAACAGCTTCATCTAATTTAATCCCCAAAGCTTTTAATTTCAATAAAGTCTCTTTTCGAATAATCGGATCATTTTCACCACCACCAGCAGTAAAAATAATTCCATCTACTTTACCCTCTAACTTAACAAAATATTTCGCAATATATTCAGAAATTCTATCTGTATACATATCAAAAGCTAATAAAACTTTTTCTTCTCTAGCTTCATAAGCCCTATCTAAATCTCTTAAATCACTCATACCAGCAATCCCTTGAAGACCACTCTCTTTATTTAATATTTCATTAATCTTCTTTGTAGATAATCCAGTTTTATTACTAATATATTCAATAATTGTATGATCAATATCCCCACAACGAGTACCCATCATAATACCAGCATTAGGAGTAAATCCCATAGAAGTATCAATACAATACCCATCTTTAATTGCACTAATACTAGCCCCATTACCAATATGACAAATAATTAAATTAGGCTTAGAATTTTTAAGCATTTTTTTCATATATTCTGTAATATACTTATGACTTAACCCATGAAATCCATACTTTCTAACATCATACTTAATATACCATTCATAAGGAATAGGATAAAGATAAGTAATATCCTTCATTGTCTGATGAAAAGCAGTATCAAAACAAGCAACATTAACAGCACCAGGAATTTCTTCCATAAAAGCACTAGCTCCCACCAAATTAGCAGGATTATGTAAAGGAGCAAGAGAAGATATCTCATTAATCTCCTTCATTACTCTCTTTGTCAAAATAACACTCTTAGAATATTTATTTCCCCCATGAACAACACGATGACCAACAGCCTTAATACTATCAAGACTATCAATAACTTTATTATCTACTAACTCTTTCAAAAGAATCTGAACTGCATCACTATGATCATTAATCTCAGCTTCCTTCTCTATTTTAGCATCCCCAATACGAATACTATAATGACTATCACTTAAACCTATTCTTTCAATATTTCCTTTCATCAATAATTTTTCTTCAGGCATTTCATATAAACGGAACTTCAAAGTTGAACTACCAGCATTTACTGATAATATTTTCATTATTCCACCTCTTTCTTAATTCGTATTATATCATAAGTCCTTTTAAAAGCAACCAAAATCAAGATAAATTCACTATTTTTCTCTTCTTTTGACACAAGTTCTTATCACTTTCACCACTAAAATAACAATAATACATAAAATAAAAACAATAAGAGGAAAAACTTCTCCATTCACGCCAAAAATCTCATCACTTGAACTTTGATTATTTTTTACTTCTTTATCTTTTTCTTGACTATTATCCAAACTAATATCACTAGATAATTTTTCCTTCCTAACCACATGAACTAAATAAGTACTTTTCTCTCCACTCTCAGCAGTCAAAACAATTTTAACTTCATTATCCCCAACTTCCAATTTGCCCTTCTGAATAATTTCTATTTTTGTTTTATCATGATTAGCAATCGCATCAATACTTAACCTTTCTTCTTGACTATCCAAAGTTAATTGATAATAATACTTATTCTTCTCTAAAGAAATTTTATGCCCATTAATCACTAAACTCTTCAAAGAAACATCACGATTTAAACCACTATTCTTGATTTTTCTCGTAACATAAATAGTATATTTTTTTACATTTCCTCTTACACTAGTAACTTTAATTTGAAACGAATTTATTCCATATTCTAACAAATGTACTCCAGTATCCCCTTCTAACTTAGAAGAATGTTCTTTAGGACTTGCGTAAATTTCAACCTGATTTCTCTCAGTTTCTACAAAATAAGTCATCACATCTTCTTGAAATTTAGGCATCATCTTTTCATTTTTAACTTCTAAAATACTTAAAAAATTATCATCTGAAATAACCTTTATCTTACTAGAGATTAAGTCTTTCGAAGTATTTTTTACTTCTAAATCACTCTCTTCAATTTCTTTTAAAGTAATACCAAATTCCTTTCCTACCACTACATCACGATTAACTTTAAAAGATAACTTGGCTTCCAATGAAGGATTCTCTTTGATATTTCCCAAAACAAAACCCTTCTTGGATTGATAATAAATTTTCCAAGGTTCACTTACTTCTATTTTTTGATAATCTATTCCCTCAACTAACTCTACATTAGACTTTATCCCTGTTACCTCCGTTTCAGATAAAGTACAAGCAAAATCTTCCCCAGGTGAAACCACATCTGGACAATTCAAAGAAAGAGCAAAAACAGAAGAAGGAACAAGCAACAACAAAATCAAAAATATTTTCTTCATTCCTTCCCCTCCCTAATTACAACCAAATAATCAGCACTACCACATGAATAACTTTCTTCTCTAAATAAATAACTATTCTTAACCGTAATTGTTACTTGCCCTATCGATAAAGAATGAACAACTAATTTAGTTCCCTTAATTTCACAAGTAGCCTTACTCTCATCTTGACTCATACAAGTCAATTTCCCCAAATTTTCCCCTACTATATCTGTTTCCAAATCCTTGCCTACATTTCCTACTCCTCCAATTGCTGGAATAGAAAGCTTATAAGTATCTACTGTAATTTGATTACTTTGATAACCATGACTTTCCTTAACCGCAAGAGTAGCTCTACCAGGAATAGAACCCATATTAATCCTTAACATATTTCTACCATTATATACTTGCATATCAGCACTAGATATCACATCATAATTACTAATAGCAAAAGAATATTCTCCACTATTCATCGCACTAACTGTAATCAACTGAACATTACCTGGAGTTGAACAAAGATACTTAGGCATCACATTCAAATAAACAGACATCACATCTAAATAAAAAGTTACATTACCATATTTCTTAGAAGTAACAACAATATTCGTACTTCCTTGATTTTTTTGCTTAATTATTAATTTATTATTTTTAACTTCACAGTCAGCAATTTCTACTTTCTCTGAAGAACAAGTAATATCTTCATAATCAACAGACTTGATTCCAATCTCTAAAGAATCTCCTCCAATATAAGCTATCCCTTCTTTTTGAGATAATTGAATAGTATTATCTACTTTTATTTTTACTTCTTTCACTAACTTTTTATCAGACGTACGCAAAATAATCTTTGTTTCCCCAGGTTTCTTTCCTATTACTCTACCAGCAGAATCAACAACAGCAACATTAGAATCTAAACTTTCCCATATCAAATTAGTATTCTTTCCATAAGAAGGCCTAACCTTATACTTTATCCTCACTTTTTCATTAGATTGTAACAAATAATCCTCTTTCTCTACCATTAATTCTCGATAATCTTCATTCATAGCCTTATCTAAAAGAATTAAATCATTAACATGAACTTCCTTATCTTCATCCATATCTAAATCTAAAGGAAAAGAATTATTTCCAACTAAATACTGTCCAAACAAACTAATATCATCCTGATTAACCATCCCATCAGAATTCATATCTCCCTTAACAATATTAGTATAAGTAGCCACTACTTTATTATCTTTATTATATAACAAAGTCATACTATGATTAAAAACATACCCTGAAGTAATTTCTTTCTGATTTCTATCCACTACCTTCAAAGTACAATTCTCTAAATCAAAATACTGATAAAATAAAGAAACATCTGTATTAGGAGAAATATTCAAAATATTCCCCTCTTTAATAGAATAAATATCACTCCCAAATGAATATTCTTCATCTAAAGAAAAAGTTGTATAAAAAGAAACAATTCCTATAATAAAAATAATTCCTATAATAATACTAAAAACCAATTTTTTCTTCTTCATTCTTATCTCCCATTTTTAGATTTATTTACTAAACTCAATTCCCTATAATAATAACATAAACAAGATTACCATGATACAAAAAAGACATATAAACACCACTTTCATTTTCAACATATTCTACTACTATACAATCCCATTATATCATAAACTTATAAAATAAAATACTTATTCCTAACTTCAATCTCTTACAAAAAGAAAAAAAAGAAGAAGTATTTTCTTCCTCTAAAAACATTAACTTAATGAATAACCTAACTTTTCTAATTCCATTAATGCAATAGCAGAAACATCTTCTTTCTTTAAATTCTTAATCTCATAAAATTCTGCACCTAAAGAATCATCATTCTGATTATCAATAGAAATATCCTTTCGAATTTCATTCTGATACTCTAATATTTGATAAAAAATACCAACATGATGAACCAAAATATTTGTATTATCATCATACTTCCACTCTACAACAACAGAAGAAGCATCAAATAATTGATATTTTGTAATCTCTAAACCAGTTTCTTCTAACATTTCTCTTTTTAAAGTTTCTTCTGGTGTTTCTCCAAATTCAAATGAACCACCAGGTAAATCTAATAATCCACCATAAGGACCAGTTTTTTTCTTAATCAATAATATTTTATCATCTTTTACAACCAATCCATAGCACCCTAAATGTTTATGCTCTTTCATTTCTATCCCTCCCATCTAATTATTGCAAGAAAAAGAAGGATTATTTTCCTTCTACATCATCTAAAAAGTTATTAATAATAACCATTCTATCATCAACTTCTTTTAAAGACTCTTTATTTAACATATCAAAACTCAACTGTTCTTGCTCTGGCTTTGCTTCTTCAACATATTCCAAACCATTCAAAGCATCTTTAGATAATTCTTGTACTTTAAGATGAGTATCTTTAATTTTATCTTTAACCACAAACGAACCATTACTGTATCTATCCATAATTGGAATATCTACTATTTTCATTTCTTTTTCATACTTCTTCGTAACTACAACAACCTCTGTCTTTACATCCTCAACATAAGCATCAACAATATGACTAGGATTACTTTTAATTTCCTTCATAAATAATAATCCTCGGTTACCTCTAGTCCCCATATCAATTTCTGAAAAACGCATTCTCTTAGCTGTTCCTTTATCCGTAAACAAAGTAATATACTCAGAATCATTTGGGAAAAGTAATCCACTCACTACTTCATCATCTCTTAAATTAATAGATTTTACTCCACTAGCTTTAATACCAACAGGATTAATATCAGAAGTTTTATACCACAAACCATACCCCTTCTTCGTAACTACTAAAACATTCGTATCAACGCTATAAGTTACGTTTACTACTTCATCTTTATCTTTCAACTTCATCATATTAATAGCCTTAGAATATCTACTAACTTTAAATTCTTTAAGTAAAGTTCTCTTAACCATTCCATTTCTTGTAAATGAAGTAATATAAAGATTCTGATCAAAATCATAAACAGGCATAGCATTCACCACATACTCATCAGGATTAACCGTAATAATATTACTCATATGCTTGCCCATTTCTTTCCACTTTAAATCTGGTATTTCATAAACAGGAATATATAAATAATTTCCTAAATTCGTAAAGACAAGTAAAGTATCTAACGTATTCATATTGTAAAGACCAACAATATAATCTTTTTCTTTCAAAGTCAAATCTTCAACATTTGAAGCAGCATAACTCCTCAAAGAAGTCCTTTTAATATATCCTTCATTAGTAACAACAACCATCACATCTTCTTTAGGAATCATACTAGTCGCATCTATTTTAATCTCTGTAATCTCATCACGAATTTCAGTTTTTCTAGGAGTTGCATATTTATCTTTAATCTCCTTCAACTCTTTCTTCAAAACCTTAATCAAAACTTTTTCATCACCCAAAATAGCTTCTAAATTTTTCATCGTATCCAATAACTTTTTCATCTCTTCTTGTAAAGAAACAATATCAGTATTCGTTAATCGATACAATTGTAAAGTAACAATAGCATCAGCTTGCTTCTCTGTAAAATCATATTCTTTAACTAAATTTCCAATTGCATCCGCTTTATTTTTAGAAGAACGAATTGTCTTAATCACTTCATCTAAAATAGATATAGCCTTAATCAAACCTTCAACAATATGATACCTAGCTTTAGCCGTTCTTAAATCAAATTCACTTCTTCTTGTAACAACCTCTTTTTGATGAGCAATATAAGCATCCAATATTCCTAAAATACCAAGTAACATTGGTCTTCTATTAACAATCACTACATTATTAAAATTATAAGAAATTTGAAGTTCCGTATTTTTATAAAAATAATTTAAAATATTTTCTGCATTAGCATCCTTCTTCAAATCAACAGCAATCTGTAACCCATCTTTATCTGACTCATCTCTTACCTCTAAAATACCATCAATCTTTTTCTCAATACGAATTTCATCCATCTTTCTTACCAATAAAGCTTTATTCACTTCATAAGGAATCTCATGAATAATAATCTTATTCTTCTCTATCGTAACTCTTGATTTTAAAATAATCTTCCCACGACCAGTTCGATAAGCACTTTTAATTCCATCTACTCCCTCTAAAATAGCTCCTGTAGGAAAATCAGGTCCTTTAATAAACTGCATAATCTCTTCTAAAGTAGAATTTGGATTATCCAATCGATCAATCGTAGCATCAATTACCTCACCCAAATTATGAGGAGGAATATTAGTAGCATATCCAGCAGAAATCCCCGTCGTTCCATTAACCAAAAGATTAGGAAAACGACTTGGTAAAACAGTTGGCTCTAACAAAGTATCATCATAATTTGGCGCCATTGCCACAGTATCTTTATCAATATCCTGAAGCATAACTCCAGCAATTTCAGAAAGTCTTGCTTCCGTATAACGACTAGCAGCAGCAGAATCCCCATCAATAGAACCATTATTACCTTGCATATCCACAAAAGGCTCTTTCATCTTCCAATCTTGACTCATTCGCACAATAGCATCATAAATAGAAGAGTCTCCATGTGGATGGTATTTACCCATAACATCTCCAACCGCACGAGCACTCTTTTTATAAGGTTTATCAAAAGTATTTTTCTCTTTATACATTGAATATAAAATTCTTCTCTGCACTGGCTTTAATCCATCTCGAACATCAGGAATTGCTCTATCTTGAATAATATACTTAGAATAAGTTCCAAAACGTTCTTCCATGATTTCTTCCAATGAATAATCGTAAATTTTTTTTATTATGTCTTCCATAGCATCACCATGTTATAAGTCTATCATAAATTATTTTTATTGGCAAGAAAATTAACCTCTTTTTGCAATAATTAACTAATTGTAATCTTAATTATACGATAAAAATACTGAAAAATATTTTTCTTTCAAATAAAAAAAGATACTAGATAAAAATATTAATTCCTCAATCTTTTCAAATTTGAAGAAGTAAAATATTCTAGCACTTTTTTATGATTAAAAAACTATAAATAAAATATTATTACTTAATTCTATTGACAATTTCTAATATCTTTAATTATTGTTTTGGTACTAACATATGAAATGTCATCAAATTTATAATTACCTAAGTATTTCATTTTAAAAATTGCACTCACAATTTCATCATCTTTATATTCATTTCCATTTTCACATAAATCAATAGTTTCTCCTAGATTATTGATGTATGAGGAAGATGACCCTCCTTGAATATGCTTTGTTCCAGCAAAACTTATTGTGCCATCATCAGATATATTAAAAATTTCATTTTGACTATAACTTGGATAAATTTGATACTGATTACCATCTTTATCTATAAATCTAGATATTGTTTTAACTTCAGTTCCATCTAAATCATAAATATACATTTTACTAATCAAAGACTCAGTTTCAAAAAATATCATGACATCATTATAAACACTAACTTGAAGTAAAGATATAGGTCCTTCAGCCGCTTTATACACAACTTTATCTCCTAATTTAACTTCAGATTGACTTACATACAATGTTTTTTCACCTGATGTGGTAGAAACTTTCTTTTGACATCCATTTTCACATTCTTTTTCTTCTGAAAAAATTATAGAAATATTATTTAATACTTCTTTAGTTTCCTTATCTTCTTTTACAGAAGTATCTTCTGGATGAGGGTTCTTATATGTATCCTGTTCCTTATGATTAAAAGTTATTGTATTTGTTGCAAATAAGATGCATAGTACTGCTAGTATTACTATAATTACTCCCATTAGTATAATAACTATACCATTATTCTTTTTTTCCATTTTAAATTACCTCTTTCTTTAATTATTTAATTTTATATTGAGCATTTAAGTAAGGATTAATATCATTTTTTGAAATATCAATAATTATACTACCTTCAGCCCCACAAGCAATAGAATATTTTGGAAAAATTACTTTGATTCCATCTTTAGTAAAATACCAATTTCCATCTTTATTTAATTCTGTTTTTGCTCTATCTTTCCAATCCCCTTCAAGACATGAAGATTCAGTACTTTCTTCTTCTATCTCAGAAATACTTTTTGAATAAATATAATCAAATACTCCTGTTCCAAGGTCATCTAATTTTAATAAATTACCAGTAACAGCATCAAAGTTATAACCTTCGTTATTATCCCAAGGGATTCCTCCAAAACTACCTACTGTATTCACAATAAAAGTTAATCGATTATTTTTAATTTCCCCTGTTTCAATTAAATAACTTACTCCTAGTCCAGTAGAAGAATTTTCATAACTATCATTAGCGGTCGATTTTATATCTTCCCACATTTTATTAGATATTTCATTTAGCTTATTTTCTATTAAAGAAGCAGCATTAGTATCATTTTTATTTTCAATAGTAATAATATTTCTTTTATTATTAGTATTTTCAATCCCTTCTTTATTTTTTGTTGTATAAGTTTCTTCTTTATAATTAATTACATATGAACTTTTATTTTCATCATTTTGAGATTGATTACCACTATTTGATTTATCATTTAAATTATTTTGATTAGAATTATTGTTAAACGTTATCTTATCAGTTGCAAATAAGAAACATAATCCTCCTAGTATCACAATAATTAAAATCAACAAGAAAACAACAATACCATTATTCTTTTTTTTCATTTTATTCTTTCCTTTCTACTTAAATAATTTGACCATTGAAGTTAATTGACCACTTGTATACTCATTTACTTCAATAGAATCTTCATTAAGATTTAATTCTATTTTATAATTATTATCTCCATATACATATTTGTTTGAACTTGTGTTTTGTGCAACCCCAGAAATATCTTTTTCTTTCCATACTGCATGATATTGAAAATCTATTTTTTTATCATCCATATTATAAATTTTTAAAGTTTCTGGATTACCTTCCATAGCATTATCATCACCACTTGTATATAGATATAATACCTTTTTTTCTTCTGTTTTACTATCTTCTTTTGTATCTTGATTTTCCTCATAACCAGTATTTTCTTTTACAGAAGTATTTTGATTCGAATCCTTATTTACTTTGCTACTAAAAGTAATAATATTTGTTGCAAACAAAATACATAGCACTACTAATATTACTATGATTATATCTATTAGAATAATAATTATTTTGTTATTGTTCATTGTTTATCCCTTCCTAACTGTATAATTAAATCATTTAAATAACAATTATATCTATGTTATTTAAATGATGACACCAATTATCAAAAAGAAATTTCGCCAAATATTTCATTGCCCCTTTCTCGCCATGATGTTGATGGTCTTATTTTTAATTCATCATAATTATTTACAAACATAGAAACTTTTAACGATTTTATAGAGATATAGTAAGAATTAAATTCAGTTATTGTATAATTATTATTGTTAACTTTATTATATAAACTATCTAATCCAGAATTATACAATTTTAAAATTTCTTCATCGCCATTAATATTTAAGTATCTAATATAATCATTGTTTGCTACCTTATAAAAATCAATAATTTTCGATTTATATAAAGAGTTGTATTTATCATTACTTATAGAAAATTTTTCAAAAAGTTCTAAATTGTCTAATTTTTTTTTATTTAAATAGTCATAATTAAACGAATATACAATAGATTTTTCATCTCCATTATTACTAATATTGATTATATAAATAGATAGTATCTTTTTTTCATTATTATTAGCAATATATATATTATAGAAATTTGATTCCCCTTCATTTTTTATTTCAGTAAAAGGAATATTATAAATATCATTTTCTAATATACTTTTATCACTTTTTGCTATTTCAATGATTTCATTTTTTTTCATAAGACCATTTATAAAATCTGATAAATTACTATATTTAACTGAAATATCACAATTAAAATCACTGCAAATATTAAACAAGGAACTGTCTTCTTTTTGATAAACATTATATAAACTAACAGTATCATTTAATCTAACATCATTACTTGAATCATTATTATTGTCATTTTCATCATTATTATCTTGTTGATTGTCTTTTTTTTGAGAAACATTTTGATTTGAATCATTAGTTGTTTTAAAATTAAGTTTAATTTTATTTGTTACAAATAAGGTACATAATACTACTAATATTACTATGATTATGCCCATTAGTGTGATGATTACTCCATTATTACTCTTTTTTATTTTTCTTCACTCCTTCTATTCTAATAATAACATATAAGACTAAAAATTTTGAGACAATACCACTTTTATCTAGAGAAACAGCATATAAATTTCCATTCCTCCCTAAACAACATAAAAACACTACACTAATATATTATTTAATTTAATTCTTTTAAACTTACATACTCATTTGTTTTGAGTGAATTTAACACATTCTCACCATCTTTTGAAGAAATAACATAATCATATTCTATACTTATTGGATTTTCTTCATTAGAACTAGTTACTAAACTTAATTTATTATCATTTAATGTGTATTTACCACCCAAGCATTCGTACCTATCACATTTTTCAAATGTACTATCTTTATATAAAATTAGTCCTGTAGAATACGAAATATTATTACTAGAAAAATAACCATAATATACTTTTTCTACATCTTTTTTCGATATTTCTTTTAAATTTACGTACTCATTTGAATTATTAGAAATCAGCTCATTTTCATCATTACTTTTACTCAACGTATATGTATATTTCATTCTAGTAGGATACGCTTCAGTTGAATCAGTAACTAAATTTAACTCGTTATTATTTAAAGTATACTCACCACTTAAACATTCATACTTATCACATTTTTGAAAACTATTATTATTATATAAAACTAATATAGTAGAATAGTCTTTTTTCATAAAATATCCATAATATATATTATTAACTGTTTTTCTTATACCAGCTCCATTATCTAAATCATTATTTTCATTTTCTTGTTGAGAAGTTCGATTTTTTGATTTATTCTTCATACTATTTTGATATAAATTATTAGTTACTTTATTATTAAATTTAATTATACCTGTTGTAAATAAAACACATAATACTGCTAATATTATAATAATTACTCCCATTAATATTATAATTCCTCTATTATTTTTCTTTTCCATTTTTCCACTCCGTCTATTTTAAAAATCACATAAAAAACACTTAATTAATATATTAATTTAAATTTTAATTTTTTTGATATATAACTGTTTGGTCTTCTAAATCTATTAATTGGTTATCAGATAATTTAAATGTCATCATTTCATCACAAGCATACTTTCCATCAATGCATTCTGAACCATCCTGAGTCTTTGCTTTTAGTGTTAAAATTATTTTGTTATTTTCCAAAACGTATGTTCCTGTATAATACATTACAGGTGCGCCATCATAAGTATCAACTGAATTAGAAACATTTATCATATATGATACTTCGTTATTATTAGAAAATGTTATTTCATAAATTCTATATGTACCTTCAGCTATATTTACAGAATATTTATACGAACCAAATATTTCATTTTTATTTTTTTCTTCAATAATATCTCTAGTATCATTATCTCCTTTTACTTCATTGCTATCATCATTATTAAATGTTATTGTTCCAGTTGCAAACAATACACACAATACTGCTAATATTATAATAATTACTCCCATTAATATAATAACTATTTTATTATTCTTTTTTTCCATTCTTTAGTCACTCCTTCTAGTTTAATGATACCATAAAATACTGATTTAATATATTAATTTTCATATTTAATTATTTTTTACAAACTCTCATGTAAAAAAAAACCAGAGAAATAAATCTCTGATTTTGAATAAATAATATAATATCATTATTTATTTGTAAATCAACCTTCCATTATTTATGGTTTTGTATAGCCTACACGTTGTCTATATAGCAAGTTTCATACGTCCTTAGCAATATCTTAGTAATTTTCTACCTATTTCATTTTTTTATCTTCAATTACATTATTTATTATAATATTACTTCCATTTTTACAAATATATCCAATATTACCATTATGAATTAAATATGTTTCACCATATATTGTAGCAATATCATTATTATCTATAATGACTTCCATTACATTGACCATAAATAGGTCGATTAAATGATTCTTTTATAATTGCATCCCTTTGATATTGTTCATTATCACCAAAATTTAAAGTATCATAAACAAAATGTGGTTCGATATTTATGTTTGTAAGACCTAATCCATCATAAAAAACCGGTTCTGAATTTTCTTGTTCTTCTGGACTATTAAAAACTTTATCAGCCATATTAAGTGCACCTGCACTTTGTCCAATAACAAGTCCTTGATAATTTTTTAATAATTCTTTCAAATTTATTTCTATGAAAAATTCATGTTGCTTATATGTATCTCCACCACATAAGAAAACTAAACTCGCATCCATTATATATTCATCAGCTCTTTTTCTATTCTCTCCATCAAACACTAAATACTCATCAAAATTTCTACCTACCATCTTCATACTATCAAACAATATATTCGCATAAACCAATACATTTTCATGAGAATTGTCCATGTCTGATGCAACGAATACTATTTTCTTATAATCTTTTAAACTACTTTTTATTTGATCAACTATTCCATTAGAGTTATCCATAGGATGAGCTATTTTTTGACCATCACGTTTTTCATAATTATTAAAGTCACTAGCTAAAATTCTTATCATCTTATCACTTCCTACTCATAATTATATCATACATTTTCCAATTTTGTAGCCTACCTGTTGCCTACTTGTTGCCTACGAGCCAATTTTAATGGGTCTTTATGGATATCTTAAAATGCAAAAAACCCCACAAACATAGGGTTTGTGAGGTATTGAAACCAATAATATATTATCTCTTTGAGAATTGAGGTGCACGACGAGCTGCCTTTAATCCTGGTTTCTTTCTTTCTTTTGCTCTTGCATCTCTAGTAATGAAACCATTTCTTTTTAAAATTGAACGATAAGAATCTTCTTTACCAGCATTATCCTTATCATACTCTAATAAAGCTCTAGCAATACCTAAACGAATTGCTCCAGTTTGTCCACTGTATCCACCACCACGAACATTTACAATTACATCAAATGTTTCTTTATTATCAGTAACTTCTAATGGTTGCATTAAATCCATTACTAATACTTCATGAGGAAAATATTCATGAACATCTCTACCATTTACAGTAATATTTCCCTTACCTGGAACTAATGTTACTCTAGCACTAGAACTCTTTCTTCTACCAGTTCCATAAAATTTTCTTTCCTTATTTGCCATTCTTTGTTCCTCCTAATGTAATTAATTTAGGTTGTTGTGCAGTATGTGGATGCTCACTTCCTGCATATACATGTAATTTCTTATACATTTGTCTTCCTAATCTTCCCTTTGGAAGCATTCCTTTAATTGCTCTTTCCATCATTTCTTCTGGATAATTAGCTTTCATTTCCTTAGCAGTTCTCTCTCTTAATCCTCCAACATATCTAGAGTGATCATAATATTTCTTATCTTCTAATTTATTACCAGTTAATAATACTTCACTAGCATTAATAATGATAATATTATCTCCACAATCAACATGTGGTGTGTAAGTTGCTTTATGTTTTCCTCTTAACATCGTAGCAGCTTTTGAGGCAACGCGTCCAAGTGGCATATCCTTAGCGTCAATTACATACCAATCACGAACAACATTTTCCTTTGTTTGCATAAAAGTTGTCTTCATTTTTCAAATCTCCTTTATAATTTTTCGTTTACTTCAACTAAATTCGTGTTCCCAATACGAAAATAGTTAAAATAGAAAATGTACCGATTATGATTATATTCGAAAATTACTTTTTTGTCAATAATTTAGGAACATTTTTATAAAAAATTAACTATCAGTAATTATCTACAAAATTACTTTTATGCTCTACCTTTGCCCATGATACATTTTTGGTCATCAAAGCTTGAATTACACAAAATAAATAACTAATTAAATAAACAGAATTAAAGAAATTTACATTAATTTTAGACACCTATAAAACATAACTTATGACTTTCTCTCTTTATCATATAGACAATAACCATCATCCTAGAAAAATTCCTTATTTAATGATAATATCTAGCAAAATACTGTACCTGTTCAAAAAAAGAACCAAAAATAGACAAAAAAATAAAAAAACTTTTCAAAAGATAATTCATTAAAAAAAACAACATTACTTCACATATATCCATATCCTCACTTTACTATCACTTAAATAACAAAAAAACATTTCTTCATTACCTTCTCTATCAAAAAAGTTTAGACTAATTCAGTACTTTCTTAACCAAAAACACTAAAATATTTAACAGTATATCCCAAAATCCATTTGACATAAATTGATAAAATTTGCAAACTATCCATTATGTCAACACAAATTCATTTTTGTAAACAAAAAAAAGCAAGTACACATACTACTTTGCCTCTTGAAGAACCAGTGTACTCACTTCCAATTTTTCTTTATTCATTACCCGATCAATAATTTGACTCTCTACCTTATTCTCAATAATTTTAGCAATCCTTCTAGCCCCATATTGCTGATAATTTGACTCCTTAACTATCTCTAAAACAAGATTAGGAGCCAACTTCAAATCTAAATATTTTCCCTCTAATTTCTTAAGTTGCCTTTTCACGATACAAACAATATCCTTCTCTGTCAAAACATTAAACGAAATAACACTATCGATTCTATTCAAAAGAGGAAGCGGCATCTTTTGTTTTAAACTACTCTCCAAAGAAGAACATTTATCTTGCGAAAAACCAACCCTACTCTCTTCAAATCCCAAATTAGAAGTCATAATAATAATATTATTTCGAAAACTAACCGTATTATTCTTAGCATCCGTAAGTTCTCCTACATCTAAAATTTGATAAAGCAAGTTTAAAACACTAGAATTAGCCTTATCAATCTCATCCAATAAAATAACAGCCGTAGGCTTTTCTTTAATCTTAGTTAAAACATTATTATTATCCTCATAACCAACATACCCAGGAGCAGATCCAATAATTTTATTAATAGAAGTTGCATCAGCATATTCACTCATATCCAAACGAATAAGATTCTTTTCACCATTCAAAAATTTAGCATACGAAACCGCCAAATTCGTCTTACCAACGCCAGTCGGCCCTACAAATAAATAAGATTTCACCCGATGATTTGCATAACCAAATTTCATTTTCTTTGTTGCTTGAATCAATTCTTGAATAGCCTTATCTTGCCCAACAACACAATTTTTCAATTCCCTCTCCAGTTTTTCTACCATATTTACTTTTTCCTTCAAAATTTCATAAACAGAAATCCCCGTTTTCTCATGAATCACCTCAGCAACATCCTCCAAAGCAACCACTTTACAACAAGATTGATTCTTCAACTCAAATTCATTAATTGCCGAAGTAAGTGCTGATTCCTTTTTCAAAGCAAGATAAGCCTCCCTCAAATTATTATCTAAAATATAGGAATTTTTAACTTTTTGAATCTCATTTCTCTCTTTTTTCAATTGATTTAATTTCTTTCCTTCATTCGTTTGCCTAATACTAATTGAAGAAGAAACTTCATCTAAAATATCAATTGACTTATCTGGATTATGCAAATAATAAATATACTTATCTGAAAGACGAACAATCTCACTAATTATCTGATCAGGAATCTTTACCTGATGATAATGCTCATAAATAGGCTTCAACTTCTTCAATATCTGAATTGTCGTATCAAGAGAAGGCTCTTCTATCATTACCTTTTGAAATCTCCTATCTAAAGCCTTATCTTCTTCAATAAATTTTTTATATTCTCTCACCGTAGTTGCTCCAATACAATGAATCGTTCCTCTAGCAAGAGCAGGCTTTAAAATATTAGAAGCATCAATAGCCCCCTCTGCACCTCCTGCACCCACTAAAGTATGAATTTCATCAATAAAAAGAATAATATTCTCCTCATGCTCCACTTCCTTCAAAATCTTTTGCATTCTCTCCTCAAATTCCCCACGATATTTCGTCCCTGAAACAAGAGTTGCCATATCTAAAGAAATAATTCTTTTATTTTGTAAATGAATAGGAACATCCCCAACCGCAATTTTTTGCGATAGTGCTTCAACAATTGCCGTCTTCCCAACACCAGCCTCACCAATTAAAATAGGATTATTTTTTGCCCTACGACAAAGAATTTCAATAACACGATTCAACTCCCTGTCCCTTCCCACAACAGGATCCATCTTTTTCTTTTTAGCCTTCTCTACCAAATCATTACCCAATTCATCAATCAACAACTTTCTCTTTCTTTTTGAAGGCTTCCTAATCAATTTTCCAGAAAATTCATCATACAAATCCTCTAAAGAAATTCCCATCCCAATCAAAATTCGAATAGCAATTCCCTCTCCCTCCTCCAAAAGAGCAGAAAAAAGATGTACAGTCGTAACCTCTCCATTATTATTATCCTTAGCATCTAAAAGAGAATTTTCCATAATTTTCTTAAGAAGTGGAGTATAAAGGTAAAACTTAGCCTCTCTTGTCCCCTTGCCTATTACCGAAATAATTTCATGCTTAAAATTATCATAATTCAAACCATACTCCCCTAATCTTTTTGCTAAAACATCATCATTCTTCAAAAGAGATAAAATCAAATGTTCCGTCCCAATATAAGGATGATTTAAAGAAATCATTTCTTCCCTTGCTTTTAATAGTACAAATTGTGCTTCTTCACTAAAATTTCCAAGCATATCAATGCCCCTTTCTTCTATCAATAAATATTTCTATCCTTCTATACAACATCAATTCTCTATTCCCATTTTGTACCCAAATATAAAATTTTAAACAACTTTAACGCAATTCCTGACAAACACCCGGCTGTGGACGATAAAAACAATGATTCTTATAGCGACCTGCTAAATTTTGATCCCACCAAGTTGACTTACAAGACTCCCCCGCCGTCGGTGCATAAAACCATAAAGCATTAGTCGCCGGATAATAATATTCCCCTCGAACAATCCTCCTAGCCAAACTCTTCTCCAACTCCGTAGGATTTCCATAAAAAAGACTACTAGAAGGCCCACTAAAACCACCAGGAGACTGATAAACCATTTTACTAATACTTGTAATATTTTTAAAAGTTAAACACTTTGCAATAACTCGATTAATCCCAACATTTCCCACCATCAACATCCCCAAATTACCTTCACCAACCGCCTCAGCACGCATCAAACGAGCTAAAAGCTCCAACTCTTTATCAGTATATTTTACAATCATTTTACCACCCAAAATAGTATATGCAAATCAAAACAAATTCATGACCATTCATCACAAAAATTTTTTCAATAAACAAAAATACTAATTCAGTACTTTAATCCAATAAAAAAAACAATCAAAAGACAAGTTTCCCATTTCATCCAAGAATGTTATAATAATACCGGTGAATTTTATGAAAAAAGATCAATACAAAATGGAAAAATATAAAGAAAAATTAGAACACGGTGAACACACCGGATTCATCCCCAAAAATATTGCTACTACCTTGCAAAATCAATTCAAAAAAAATTTCTGCAACCAACTCATCACCTTCAAAGAAGCCGATAAAATTATCCTTTACACCCAAACAAAACCCGAAATTACTTTATGTAAAATTATTTGCGCTGAAAAAATCACCCACGCTATGATACTTGGAACCCTATTTGGCTTATCCATTTGTGAAGATACCTTCGGAGATATTATATTTTGGCAAAACAATTTTTACCTATACACACTTCCCAGCATTTACCCTTACTTAAAGCAAGAATTAACAACCATTGGACAACACAAAGCTAAAATAGAAAAAGTTCCACTAACTAGTTTAACAGATTACAAACGAGAATTTTTGGAGAAAAAAGTCATCGTCTCTAGTTTAAGAATAGATAATGTAATTTCTCAACTCATCGAAACAAGTCGTAACAAAATTTTAGAAAAAATAAAAAATCAAGAAATAATTTTAAACAACGAAATACTAAAAAAATCCCATATTCCCCTAAAAGAAAACGATTGCTTTAGTATTAGAAAACATGGAAAATACTTATTTACTCAAATAGAAAGAAAAACAAAAAAAGGAAATCTAGTTCTCATCATCAAAAAATATTGCTAAAATAAAAGATGTGATTTTTTAAGACCGCTAAATTTCGAAGAACCTAAAAAATTGATGTAACTTCAAAAAAAGAAACACCAACAATCAAAAAACTTAAACAAATAAAAAAATTATTTCACCGTAGAAGTTTGGGTTGATTTTGCATAAATATATCCTGAATAAGATTTATCATTATAAGCACCCTTAGATAATGAAGAATCTATCCAAATATAAATTTTATACTCAGTTTTTGTATCCGTCAAAGGAACTGTTGCTAAAAGAACATCTGTCTCCCCAGAAGAAACTACTCCTTCCGATACCATTGTTCCACTCTTTTCTACCCTATATTTAAAAGCTCCATTACTAAAAGGAAAATCTGTAGTTGTATTTACCGAATCTGTATGAAGATAAATTTCTGACTCTGTATATACCTTACAACTTGAATCCTTAGATAATGTAACCGTTGTTGTCGCTCCCTCAGAATAAGTAATACTACTCTTCAAAGAAGCATTAGAAATATTCTGAGCAGTATAACTTACATTAAAACAACCTCCAGTACCCGTTGCATCATTTTTATTTACAGACAAATTTAAAAAAGCATAAGTAGCAGACAAAGAAAATATGACAATAATTCCTATTATAATAGATGATTTTAAATTTTCCTTTTTCATAGGCATAATCTCCCTCCTATGTTATATATCTGTTCTAATCATAGCAAAAATTCAGTATTTTTTCAATATGAATTACAAATAGATAGTATAAAATTGTTTTGACTGACGATAAATATTATATTAATTCTTATTTTTATCATTTCCAATATAACATTTTATAAAAATATATCAACAAATATTTTTTTGCTTATTTATTACAAAACAATTAAAATAATTGATTGCTTATTTTTATTTTTTGAAATTCAGTCAATAAAATTTTATACTGTCTCCAAAAAAGTTCTTCGAATTTAATAGGACCTGAAAACTACATCTAAATTTTCAGATATGGTTTTAATAACTTCTATATTTTAAAAATGGTTAAAATATAAGACTCATTTAAGAATTTAAAAACTAATATTTAAAAAATTTATACTAATTATTTTATTTTAGTTACCTCAATTTCGAAGAACCAGAAAAAATAGTAAACTTACATACAATTTACTATTCTCAATAATAACTAATTAGTAATAATCGTTTGCCCAATAACTAAATTATTAGTTATAAGATTATTTAACGACTTTAAATTATTTACAGTTGTATTAAATTCTCTTGCTAAGGAATATAAAGTATCTCCAGGCTCAACAGTATAAACATTAGTTTTAGATGGCTTAGTCACTGATATAACAGAAGGTATTTTTAACACTTGACCAACAGTCAATGCATCTGCACTAAGACTATTTTGAGATTTAATCTTATCCACTGTCGTATCAAATTTCTTAGCAATAGAATATAAAGTATCTCCAGACTTAACAGTATATGTTTCTAATGATGCAGGAATATTAATAATTTCTGTTGAAGGAAGTTTAATTTTTTGACCAATAGATAAAATATTACTAGATAAATTATTTATTTTTTTTAAAATATCTACCGTCGTATTATACTGAGAGGCTATTTTATACAACGTATCTCCTTTTTGTACTGTATAAGTAACAAAAGATGTACTAGGAAGAACAAGAGATTGCCCGATAGTTAGTTGATTAGTAGATAATTGATTTTGCTTTTTTAATTCATCAACTGTTGTATTGTACCTTTGAGCAATAGAATACAAGGTATCTCCTTTTTTAACAATATAATTTTTCTGAGAATTAGTCTGTGGAGGAGAATAGGGTAAATTTTTATATTCTAAAATTGACTTTATTACTGCTTCGGCTAATTCTTTATAATTATTATTTAAAAATCGGTTTTGTTGTGGGGTATCATCAATGAATCCATACTCTACAATAAGCGGTTGAGTATTTCCTGTGTTGCGATGGATAAAATAATAATCTTTTTCTGGATTGGACGGGAGAGTTCTTTGATAAGCTTTACGGATAGTTTGACCTGCTAAAGAGAGATTCTTCAAAACTGATTCTGGAAGTGTATTGGAATTACGGAGTGCATAAATTACCTCAGCACCGGTACCACCCCCGAAGTCGTAAAATGTAGTTAATTTATTTCTTTTGTTAAATTATCAATTAATTCAAAAGAATACTTATAAAATTTATTAAATTCACTTATTATATAATTCATAGATATTATATATGGAATCGGATTGTTGTCAAAATTATTATATTTTGAATATAAAGATACAAAACAGTTTTCATCTCTTCCCATTATTGACAAATCAGAATTAGCATATGAATGTTTATATGAATTCGACAAATCATCCAGTTTTTGAAATAAATCTAAAAAATTATCAAAATCATTAAAATCTGGTTGTTTTGTTGATAAATATGCTCCTATAGATGATATATACACCTTATTATCTTTTATGAAACCTTTTATTATAGATATAGTAGCAATAGTTTCATCTATAAAATGCTTTAAATCAAACACTATATATTCATGAAGTTTATTTAATCGTTTATAATTATAAGTATTGTATATTTGCACATCAATACTTTCTACATTTTTTATTTTACTCCAAATTTCGTTTGATTCTATTATATTTTGATTAACTACATCCAAATCTGTTATTAGTTTCATAAATTTTAATTGCTCATTAGCATAAGGATCTTTATATCCATTAAATTTCGGAATTAGCATAACATTAAAATTTTCTATAATTTCTTTACCATTATCGATTAGTAAATACTTTTTTCTATATTCTTTACATTTGTTCAAATTTGTTTTGTAATCTTTAATTACTTGTTCTAATTTTGTCTCCATATTGTTCTCCTTATTTGCAATTGTATAAACTTTTATTCTATTTCGATTTTATTTTTATTAATTCTAATTATTGTAAAAACATGGTTAATATTATTATAATCATTTTTATTGAAGTTTAGAGTCAACAACATCTTCATTAGTATTATTAAATTATTACACATCGTATCACACATTTATATTATACTATGTTTTTAGTGTATTTTATTTTTTAATTATTAACATTAATAAAATTATATATTATTGTTACATTTTTATCTTTATCAACAATTATTTTATCTACTAGTATAAATAATAATTCTCTAGTAGGTTTTTTCATACTAATTAATTCTTTGATTTTTTGTTTTGTTTCTTCATCATTATATTTTTTAGGAACTTCATTAATGGAATTTTCTAATTCTTTTATTCTAGAGTTATATGTTCTTATTAGATTTTCTGTGTTAGAGGATAATCTTGTATAAGTATCACCTGAGATTATTCCGTTGTATTTATCTTCATATAAAGCATCTATTTTTAGTTGTAGTTCTTTGATATTATATTCTAGTTTTTGTTTTTCTATAATTAAGTTTTCCTTGTTATCTTTCTCACTTTTCACATTAGATACTAAACTATCAATATCAACTTTTTCTATATACTTTTTACAAGTTTTTTTAATTTGATTTAAAACTGCCTTTTCAAAACTATTATATTCTGAAAAGTGTGGTTCACATAATCTTTGTCTTGGACTTCTAGAATATTTGTTGCAATTTATAGACCAGTAATTGCGTTTTTTCCTATAACTAACCGTTAGCTTATTACCACACTCTTTGCAATAAAGTAAGCCCTCTAATAGCCTCTGTGGACGGTTTAATTTTACTGTTCTAGTTCTATTAGCACTTGTCTGTATTTGATTAAATATTACCCTATCTACTAATGGTTCGTGAGTATTTTCTACAATTATCCAATATTCACTAGAAAGACATATTCTCTTTTGTGATTTATAGTTTAATTTTGTCTGAACATTTTGAATCATATCACCAGTATACATTCTATTCTTTAATATTTTATTAATCGTACTGCAAGTCCAGATATATCCATTTATTTGTCTTTTTGATTTTTTTATTTGTTTATATGCACTTGGTGTTGGAATATTTTCATTATTTAATCTTTCAATTATATCTGATATTTTATCTCCTCTTGATACTTCATTAAATATTCTTTTTACTATCCATGCTGTGTCTGGATTTGGTACTAGATGCCCTTTATCAAGTGGATCTCTCATATAGCCAAAACTGGGTTTACTACCTATAAATTTACCTTTTACTTTTTTATCTCTTAATATTGAATTTATTTTCTTTGATGTATCTTTACTAGTCATATCATTAAATAAAGCTTTAAAAGGTGCTATATCATTATTTGCAGAATCTAGAAAAGTATCTACATTATCTAGTATAGAAATATATCTAACTTTTTTTAATGGAAAGTATTGTTCTATATAATAACCGCACTTAATATAATCTCTACCTAATCTTGATAAATCTTTAGTTATGACACAATTTATTTTTCCATTTTCTATGTCTTCAAGTAACCTTTTAAATGCTGGTCTATCAAAGTTAGTACCTGAATATCCATCATCAACATACTCATCAGTTAAAACAAATCCATTATCCCTTAAATAATTCATAATCAAACTTCTTTGATTTAATACACTCTCACTTTCAGACTCTCTTTTATGTGCTTTATCCTCATCCTCTTGCGATAATCTTATGTATATTCCTACATTATAAAATGATGGTGGTTTTACTGTGCTATACATTGTTCTCCTTTCTATTATATAGCATCTTGTTTGCCGTTTCCATTATAACTCTCTTACCATCATTTGTGTCATTTATTTCGTTATTTTCTTCTTTATATTTAAGTATTAAACATACATATTCTTGTAATAAAGTTGATATATCTTTACCACCATTTTTAAAAGTTTCAGTTATTATCATACCAACCTACCCCTTTTGGTTTCATACTTAAATATATTCCTAAAACTTAAATTTATATTACTTTTACATCTTATAAATCACTCCTCCTTAATAAATTTTTTTATTGTTTTTATATAAAATTGGGTACATAACTTATGACTTTAATTCTCTAATTTTCTAAATATTCCGTGTGTTTATTTTTAGCAGGATAAGGATGGCTGACAAACAACTTCCCAGTGGGAAGTTTAGTCCTATTTTAAAGGGATTGTGAAAGACTACTTTGTCATACATTAAAATAAATGTCATACTATTGGGTTAACTAAAAATAGCAAATTTTGTATCAAAAATAGCCGTTAGACACACAAATGGTTATACAAATGACATACTTTTGGATTAACAAAATTACTAATTATGAACCTCTTTTCACACATAAATCAACTTTTTTAGGTACCTTAATTATTTATTTTTTTATAATATATTGGTACATACTTTTTGTTTATATAATTTTAGATAACAATTCCTCCTTACAAAAAATACTATACTCATAAACTGAATATAGTATTTTAGCATCAAATAGTTCATTTCCTAGAACTATTGCTATATTATATATCATTATATCGTAAATAAATTAGAAGTCAATGTCAAAAAAGAGAACATTATTATGTAAATCAAAATGACAATACAATTAAAATAATTTTTGTTTATTTAAGTATGTTTCTTAATTTTTTGTCATTTTATCTAAATATTTTGCCGGTATTTTATGTTTAAATTTCCATACAATTCCAACTGGTTTAGAACCACTATGTGATATATAATCAGCTTCCCCCAAATATATATATGGACTTGCTTGGCCATTTTCTTTTCTATTTATTCTTACAAATATACTTACTCTTCCATCAGAATTAATGTACCTATTTAAAATACTACTACCATCGGCCACAGAATTTTGTGTTTGCCAATGAAACAACTCATCATTTATAGCATAATCTTCATAAGCAATTGTTTCACCGAAGTGGCTTGATTCTTTATTAATTGTTACTAAGAAAATATCATGGTTATGTTCTTTTAAATACCATACCCCTTGCAACATTGGTCCTGCATATTTTTCACTAAATACGCCTAATCCAGAATACAATTGTGCTTGTGAATAAATTCCATAGACTTCAAGTGGACACTCAAAATTTAAATTGTTATTTATTGGCATTACTTCTAATGAGTTATATAAATAATCACATATTTCATTTATTTCATAATTTAAACATTCTGAATTTTTAATAAAATTTAATGCTTCTATTATGTTATTGAATCCTTCTTTTTCTGGTATTTTATTAAATAAGGTATAATAAGTCATTCTGTCTAATAGTTCATTATGAACTACATCATCATTATTTAGTATTGATTTCATGTAATTAATAAATTTAGGAGAATTAATTGTTAATAAATTTTTTAATCTTCCAACGATTGCATTTTCTGTAATATTTTTTTCTTTAAAATTTCTAATTCCCGCTTCTGTCAATAATCTATAAAAAGACACATCTTTTTTATAAATATCGTTAATATCCATTTTATAATGATGAACAAAATTATATAAACTTAATCTTTTGTATGTTGTTTCCTCAAACTTTTGAATCATCTCAATTATAACTTGTCTACTGTTTGTATTAGCTTTTATATTAGATAAGATATATTCTTCTGCTACCCTTTCTAGAGCAATTGAACATCCAACTGGTAACATTGGAAATCCATTAGAAATTGCTTCTTTAATACTAATATCTTTCATACCAATTAAGGCTTTAAATTTATCTGCATAATTGAAATGTTTATTACATTCTCCAATAAAATCCAAAACTATTAAATAATCTTTATCTTTATGTTTTCTAAGTCCTCTTCCTAATTGTTGTAAAAATATAGTTAAAGAATCAGTGGGTCTTAATAATAATTCTATATTTACACAAGGAATATCAACGCCTTCATTATATAAATCAACAGTGAAAACAAATTTAATTTTTCCTGACTCAAGGTCCTTTATTGCAGTATTTCTTAAGTTACTATCCGAATTACCAGTCAAACATATAGATGGTATGTTATTTTCATTAAATTTGTCAGCCATATATTTAGCATGATTAATTGAGGAACAAAATCCTAAGCCATGCACTTTATCTAAATCATCAATATATTTAAATAAATTATTAATAATTGTATTAACTCTTATATTTGCACTATCCTCATTCTCAACGAATAATTCATCTAAATCACTATTATTATAACCAAATGAAGACCATCTTACATTACTCAAATCTGTTGGATCAGTAATTCCATAATATTGAAATGGAACTAATAATTTATTATTAATTGCTTCTGGCAATCTCATTTCTGCTGCAATAGTGTTACAAAAATATTCTGTTATATCTTTGCCATCCATTCTTTCTGGAGTTGCAGTTAATCCTAATAATATCTTTGGTTTAAAATAATTAAGAAAATTATCATAAGTTTTAGCTGCACCATGATGAATTTCGTCGGCGACAATATAATCATAATAATTGTCATCAACCTTCTTCATTATATTCTCAAGTCCCAATGGTGTTGTAAACAACCTGTTTATATTGTTTGGCTTATAATTGCCTACATATAATTCACCAAAGTTTGCATCTTTTAATATTTGTCTAAAAGTATCACAACTCTTTTTTAGAATTTCTTCCCTATGCACTACATACAAAAATTTAGCATTTGGATTTTTTTCTAAAAAGTTTTTAAAGTCAAATGCAGCAAGTACTGTTTTTCCCACTCCCGTAGCTGCTATAACTAAATTTCTATCTCTATGATATATTTCTCTTTCAACTTCTAATTTTTCTAATATTTGTTCTTGATAATCATAAGGTTTATATGTCATCAAATTTTGATAAAAATTTGAATTTTCAGTTTTGTATGATAATGCTTCCTTCAATTTTAATTTATCTTCAGCAGTATTATTTAATATTTTATATTCATATGAATTCCAGTATGTTTCAAATTCAGAAATAACGTTTTGAAAAATCAGTGGTGAATTTTTTTCTGTTAGTTTAACATTCCATTCGTCGCCGTATACTAGAGCAGATTTTGACAAATTTGATGAACCTATATAGAAAGTAGAAAAACCATTATTTCTTTTAAATATATATGCCTTAGCATGTAATCGTTGATTATTAGTTTCATATGAAATTTTTATTGAAGTATTAGGTAATTCTAATAATTTTTCTATAGCTTTATATTCTGTTGCTTTAGTATAGGTAGTCGATATAACTCTCAATTTTTTACCTTTTGTGGTAAACTCTCTTAAAACATCATAAATAGGCATTAAACCGGTCATTTTAATAAAAGAAACTAATAACATTACTTCATCTGCCGATGCTATTTCCTTTCTTAATTCTGATAATAATGATATTTCTTTAGAACTATTTGTAAATAAAGTTGGCTCCACTAATGAAGTAACTGGCCTGACAATATTTTTCCCGTCAAAAGAGTTATGATTTAATTTTCTAAAAGCATACTCTAAAACTTCTGCATCCATAGATAAATCTAATTCCTTATATTCATCAAAATCTAATTTTATTCTTAATAAATTTAATATCTCATTACATATTTCAATTTCTTTTAGTACTCTTTCACTAGCTTCTAAATCAACATTGTTTTCTTGAATACAATCCATTGCTTTTCTTGTTACTTCTTTTAAATATTCTGTAATTAAATTTTTTGCATTTTCTGGTGATTTTAAAATTGTATTAGTTTTATAAAAAAATTCTGATTCATTTAATTTACTTTTTAACTCATTATTTAATAGTTGTTCATAAATACCATCTTTCATTACTTTACCTTCCTTACATACTCTGCTAATGGAATATCAGCAGGGGCTAAATCATAATCTAATAATTCTTCTTTATTTACCCATTTATATTCTGAATGATCATGTAAATTGAAGTTTCCAGATACATAATCACATCTATATAATCTTAAATCAACAACTTTTGTTGGATACTCACATATATTATTGACCACAAATTCTCTAGCTTTAATTGTAAGTTCAAACTCTTCCTTTATTTCCCTTTCAATTGCATCAAATTCGTTTTCATCTTTTTCCACTTTACCGCCAGGAAATTCCCATTTTCCAATTACATTAATATCTCCTTTAGAACGTTTTGCTAATAAAACTTTATTATCATTTTCAATTAATGCTGCTACAACTTTCATCATAAATACCACCTATTACATTAACCATATAAATACATCTAATTTAATGACTAAATTTCATTGCCTTAGAATTGCTCTTTTGCCAATTGACAGAATAATTTACTAATCAAATTTTACATCTTCTTGAGCAGTATTATATATATCAATTCTGTTTTTAATATCAACTTTATTTACTAACCATCCTCTTAATGAGCACTGATTTATAAATTCTGACATCCTATTAACTCCATTAATTTCTTTCAAAGTAATCACTACTCCAAATTTAATTCCTTCACCATCTCTCTTTTCAAGCCTTTCCTTAGATTTAATGCTTAATCCCCAAAGTACATTATCATATTTCTGTTTTGGGCGAATATTATTTTTTAACACTTGAGTAATGTGCTTAACATTATCCCATTTTCTATAAAATTGCCTTGCCTCTTTTTCTTTTATCCCCAATTCATTACCTTCCGATTGAATATTTTGATTTATTGACTTTATATTTCCTTTATTATCAATTCGTCCAAAATATATATCTAATTCAGTGTTAGTATAATCAACTCCCTGATTTCTTGAACATTTTGGAAAATAACACAATGTTGCTTTGGCTATAAATGGATATTTATCCTTATATAAGGGTACTGGTATATTATGTGTGTATGTATCATATAGATTTGAAGTACCCTCTATATAAAATTTTATTTCATCATCATTAGAATTAATTATATCATTTATATGTACTGGAACTTTCCCAAAACCTATAAATTTAGAATTTTCGTCATTGACATAATTCCAATTTGTTGCCGAATCAATTATCAACGCTTTAGCTATTTCCCTTGTTAATCCCATAACATCAATTAAATATGACATTTTACGTGATATCCATGGTGCTGCATATGAAGTACCAATGCCTTGTTTAACCCCAGTTCCTATGCATGTAATAAAAGCACCATCTTTATCTCCTCCATAATATGAAACATCAGGTTTATTAAAGAAAGAAAGAACATTTCCTTTTCTTGCATATGATGGTATTTTCCCTGAAAAACTTAAAGAGTTTACAACCAAAGCATTTATTGAATCTGCAGGTGACCCTATTTTCTTCTTTAATGTATCATCATTATCATTTGTACCCGCTATTACAAATATGACATTTTTTTCGCATTGTATTCTATCAATTAGCGCAGCCTCCGGTGAGATAAAATTTGGATTAATTTCTAATTCTGAACCTAAAGATAAATTCCACACATGAATATCAGGATTTTCTTCAACAACTCTTTCAATATTTTTAATTATGGTTAAGGAACTGTTTTTTCCATGCACTGCTACTCCAAAATGTCTAACTTTAAAATTTCCACATCCATCTTCATATTGCGGATTAAATGAAGGCCCATCAACTATTATTGAAGTTACAGAAGTACCATGTTCATAATCTTTTGAAGACTTCGGTATGTTTTCATCAACTAAATCGTGATATTCAACCCACTTATTAAAATATACATTTTGATCAAATAACGTATCAATAACACCAATAACAGGTTCATTTTTTGGGTCTCTTATTGTTATAGTCGGACAATCTAATATTTCCGAAGTGCAATCATAGTAATTATACTGAGAAATATTTGTAGTTGACATTGAAACAAGATAAGAAACATTATTAGTAAAAATATTTAATGACTTTATATTTTTAAATTTTATAACATTATTATCAATCTTTATATAATCATTATTTGTAATGCCTATTTTATTCATTAAATTTTCAACTGGCATACCTACTTCATATAAATTAATTATAGTATCGAGAGTAAGATTTTTAGCATCATCTAATATTCCAAATTTTTCCACATTGCATGCATCAGTCACAATATTTATGAAAGTAGACTTTGACATGTTATTCTTTTCAATAATATTTTTATGGTCATTAATTGTCTTTAGTTTTTCGTTATCAATATAATTATCAAAACATTTATTCATTATATAAATTGCAGTATTTAATTTTTCAATATTGTTTTTAATAGTGTCTAAACTCACAAAATGCGTAATAATATGTTTTTCACCATTCTCAGAAAATTTAGCACCTCTTATTGAATTATTTGATAATTCAGATCCTTTTGATAGCAAAGTTTTTATTCTTTTACTTTTTGGAACAATTCTATCGTAAAAAACGCTGACAAGTGCACCTTCCAATATTTTATCATTTCTCCATCTAATATATAATTGTTGCAAGTCCTCTTTTAATGATATTAATTTTTCAACGCTGGTTCCACGATTAGCTGAAAATGTTGATTGACCAGGAGTGCTTAAATTTTTCTTTTCATTTAATGGACCTTTTAGTCTAATAAGATTATTCATTATTTAACCCCCTAGAAACTTGACTTTTTGATATACCAGTTAAATGTTCTATTTCCCTAATCGTAAAGCCTTGTTCCTGTAATTTTTTTATATTTCCATTAATCTTTGTTGATGTTATATTTTCATACAGCCTTATCAAATAATCATATTGATTATTCATATTACTGAATGCGAGAGATGTTTTTATAATATTTTTTAAATCTCCAGGATATATCAAGGGATCCATAAGTGATATTATTTTTCTGTATAATCTTAAATCTTTAGCAACATTATCAAATTTATCTATGTATTCATTTAATATTGATTCTGCCACTTCAATTAAATCTTCCTTAGTATATCTATTGAAATTGATTATCGAATCAAATCGTCTTATTAAAGCTTTGTCAAATGATTTATATAAATTTGTTGTTGCAATCAATACAATGTTATCATGCAGCTTATCTAATTCTTTTAATAAAGTTGATGTAGCTCTGCCCATTTCTCTAAGATCATTATTATTTAATCTGTCCATTGCCAGAGCATCTATTTCATCAAATAATATCACAACACTTTCTGGATGTGGTAATTTATTAATTTCATCAAATGCAGCATATATATTTTTTGATGTTTGTCCAAGCTTACTATCAATTATTGAATCAAATTTTGCCATATATAAATCTCTACTTAAAATTCTAGCAATTTGTTTAACTGTCTCAGTTTTACCTGTTCCAGGTAAGCCTTCAAATAAAAATTTATTAACTCCAACATTATGGCCAATAGCATTAACAATTCCAACAACATCATTTTTTATTTTATCAGGTAGTGGTAATGGTGAATTAATTATTTCCACTTTTTCAAAAAAAGACGAAGAATAATCATATGATTGTGGCACAAATGTATTTGCATCAGAGAGTAAAGCCATAATGTATTCAGCTAACTGAGTATCTCCAGAAATATCAAAATCATTTGCTATCTTATATGCTTCATTTCTAAAGGCATAATCATTTTTTTCAGAATAATATTTAATTAAATTTATTACGTCTATTTTTTTCATTTTATCACCTAATAATAGTATATCACTTTTTGGGACAAAGTAAATACTTTTTGCAAACTTTTTTTATTTTTTTGTTGACATACATTTTTATTAATGATAAAATTAAATTGTCTAAAAGAATTAGACAAAAAAAGAAAATAGCTAAATGATATAACTATTTCTCTCTCCAAGACTAATTATATCATATTCTTTCTAAAATATAAAGCGTTTTAGTTTTTTAGCAGAAAGGATTTAGTAATTATGCATATAAATCAACATATAACTCATAATCATAATGGTGGCTGGAAAGTTATTGGAGAAGGAAATTTAAAGCCAACTAAAATATTGCCTACAAAGATAGATGCAATAAATTATGGCAGAAACATAGCCAAAAATCAAAAATCTGAATTAATAATCCACGGATTAAATGGAAAAATTCAAGATAAAGATTCTTACGGAAATGATTCTTGTCCTCCAAAAGATCATGTATATTAAAGAAATGCACAATACACTTGTGCATTTCTCAGAGTGTTGACAAACTACCTATTTTGAAAAAAATTGATTTTTTAATAAATCAAAGTGGGTTAAATTGTCTAAAAAGAGCAAATATTAGGTACTTAATCCCTAAAAAATGCTCTTTTTTATACTTTAGTGTGAGAAATATAAAAGGCTGTGACAAAGTTCAATACTCTTTTCTTTTTTTTAAAATTGTTGTATAATTAATTTGTAAGGTTGCTTATATATTCCAAATTTTGAGCTTACAAACCTTACTTTTTTTATGTGTTTATGATATAATATTATTGGAATATATAAAGAAAGTAAGTGATAAAATGATAACAATAAATAAGAATATTCAAAGTGAAATCTTAATGACTACTATGGAAGAAATTGTACCAGAAGACAGTTTGTTTCGTAAGATAGATAAATATATAGATTTCACTTTTATTTATGATAAAGTAAAAGACTTATATTGTGAAAATAATGGAAGGCCTAGTATTAATCCAGTTGTTTTGTTTAAAATAGTATTTATACAAGCATTAGATGGAATAAAATCAATGAGGCAAACTTGCAAAAAATTAAAAGTAGATGCAGAATATAGATGGTTTTTAGGAATACCATTTGGTCAAGATACACCACACTTTTCAACATTTAGTAAAAATTATGAAAGAAGATTTAAAGATTCAGATATATTTGAAGAGATATTTGTAGAGATAGTAAATCAAGCAATAAAATATAAACTAGTGGATGGAACTACATTTTATACAGATTCAACACATAAAAAAGCAAATGCCAATAAAAATAAATTTAATGATGAGATAGTAAAAAATGTTAAAGAAAGAAGAAAATGGCTAGAAGATGAAATAAATGAAGAAAGAATAAAGCAAGGAAGAAAACCATTTGAGTATAAAGATGAATTTGAAGAAAAACACATAAAAGTAAGTACAACCGATAAAGAAAGTGGATATTATCATAGAGATAATAAGGAAAAAGGATTTATGTATTTAGACCATAGAACTGTAGATGATAAATGTAATGTCATTGTGGATGCTTATATAACAAAAGGAAATGTACATGATTCTGGTCCGTTTATAGAAAGAGCAGAATATATAAAAAATAAATTTGGCTTTGAATTAAAAAAATATGCAGTTGATTCTGGATACTTAACATTAGATATTAAAAAATATTTTATTGAAAATGATATATTTGGAGTGCTTGGATATAGAAGATATGGAACACCAGAATCAAGAAAAGAAAAAAGTAAATATAAATATGAAAAAGAATTAGATATGTATTACGAAAAAGAAACTGGGGAGATATTAGAATATAAAGGATTAATAGACAAAAATGGATATAAAAAATATGAAAATACAGATAAGACGAAAATAGTAAGAAGACATATTCATGAAGAATGGAATGAAATTTTTAGAGAGAATAGACTTTCAAAAGAAGGAAAAGAATTATATCAAAAAAGAAAAGAACATATAGAAAGAAGTTTTGCAGATTCAAAACAAAATCATGGATACAGATACGCTATGTATAAAGGTGTTAAAAAAAATCAACATTATACATGGCTTATTTGTGCTGCCCAAAATATAAAAAATATAGCAATTAAAAATGATAATGTAGGAAAGGAGCCCGTTACATCATCATCATTTCTATATAATTTCACAAAAATTATCAAAAATATTATAAGTTTAAGCAAAAAAAATTATTCATGAAAAAACCTCTAGAAAAATCTAGAGGTTTGTCTACACTCTGAGAAATGCACAATACACTTGTGCATTTCTTTACGTTATGGCAGCAATATTATTATTTTAAGTCCCTTGATTTAAAGGCAAACAAGACGCTATTACACTTTGCCTACATTCTTACCATTCGCACCTCCTGCATTTAAGTGATTAGATATTACAATCACATTAGGATCATCACCATAAGCAGACAGAATGCTATTAACCCTCTCCATCGGTGTCAATGTCACATCTGTATCCCTCGTTAAAGTTACAGGAACCCCTAACTCTCTCAATCTATCATACATATATTTAGAAATTTTCAAAGTATAATCCTTCTCATATTGATTATTACCAATTGCCCCACTATCCTCACCACCATGACCAGGATCAATTACAATTCCTACTAAATCGTTATTATTCATAAATATCACCTAAAATAATTTATGAACAAATTCATTTTTGGTTATAAAAAATACTAAAAGACTCTTCCAAATTAACTTTTACTTTTTACAATTTACTTTTTAAAATATTCATCAATCCCAATATAAACCTACTCTATTTACTACAACAATCACTCACATAATATCTGCAAAAAAATTTCTTTTTCACTCTTCTATTTCAATATGTGCGCCCACTTTTTTTAACTTACCAACAATATCCTCATATCCTCTCAAAATATGACCAACATTACTAATTACCGTTGTTCCCTCAGCAATCAAACCACAAATTATCATAGAAGCACCACCTCGCAAATCGGTAGCTTCTACCTTCTTTCCTACTAATTCACTTTTCCCATATATCGTAGCAAACTGTGCATCATTCACCTGAATATTAGCACCCATCTTCACCGTATCAGGAACATTCATAAAACGATTCTCATACATTGTCTCTTCAATATGACTAGTACCAGAACAACTAACCAAAAAAGGAACCAAAACTTGCTGCAAATCCGTCGGAAATCCAGGATATCCCATAGTTTTAATATCAATAGAATGATAATCAGACACTTCATCTACCTGAATAAAATTCTTTCCAACCTTCAAATGAACACCAGCCTCTTCTAATTTAGAAGTCAAACTTTCTATATGTTCAGGAACAAGACCACTAACCTTAAGTCCTTTTCCTAACAAAGAAGCAATAATTACATAAGTACCAGCCTCAATCATATCAGGAACAACAGAATACTCCGTACCATGAAGTGAATCCACACCAATAATCTCTATCTTACTAGTACCTTGCCCACTAATCTTAGCACCCATCTGATTAAGCATATTTGCAACATCAACAATATGAGGCTCTCTAGCCGCATTATCAATAACCGTTTTCCCTTTAGCAAGAACTGCTGCTAACATAATATTAATCGTAGCACCAACACTAGGAACATCTAAAAAGATATCATCCCCAATTAACTTATCCGCATAAATCGTAAAATTACCATCCTCTTCTAAAACAGTAGCCCCCAGTTTTTCAAATCCTTTCAAATGCAAATTAATTGGTCTTTCTCCAATAGAACATCCCCCAGGAAAACACATTTTAACACGCTTATATTTTCCAAGTAAAGCACCCATAAAATAATAAGAAGCCCGAAGTTTAGAAGACAAATCACAAGGAATAACAGCATTTACCATACAACTACTATCTATCTTAAGACTATGATCTCCCCTAGAAACCTCACACCCTAAAGAAGTTAAAATATCTTCCAATGCACCAATATCACTAATATTAGGAACATTTTTAAGTAAAACTTCTTCTCCACATAAAATTGAAGCCGGTATCAAAGCAACAGCACTATTTTTAGCACCCCCTACACAAATTTCACCAGACAAAGAATAACCACCATGAACAACAATTTTAGACATATTCATCACTCCTATCTTATTATATATAAACTTATAAAACAAAGTTCACACACCATTTTTAATAAAGTCTATAATATGGTATCAAAACCGAAAAAAAAAGTCAAATTTCTAACTTAATTGTACCACCATAAGTTAAAAATTACCTGACTTTTACAATAACTTTACACTTAATCGTTTTAGATTTACAAATAATACTTAACAAGATTAAATTCCTCAAAATCATCTTTCCTAGAAAAAAGATAATTCACCATAAATACACCATTACTCATTAAAAAATATAGAAAAAAGCTAAGAATATCATTAAACTACCACCAAACATCGTAGCAGCTTTCCCAAACCTATCACTCAAAAATCCACCTAACTTTAATCCCAAATAAGTAAAAAAAGCACTAAAAAACATAAAAATACTAGATACCATCCAATAATTATCACTAATCGAAGATAAACCAATTCCTGTAGTCAGGCTATCAATACTAACCGAAAGACCAAATAACAAAAAAGGAACAAACCCTATCAGTATTTTAACTTCCTCACTACGAAAACTAGAAATAAACATTTCTATCCCAAGTAATCCAAAAATAATACCCACAACAAAATTAGAATCTACCATCAAATAATGAAACACTACATTACCAAAAAAAAGCCCAATAAGAGGCATAAAAAAATGAAAAAGCCCCACAATTGTCGATAACATTAACTCATCTTTTTTCGATAAACCATATGTACCATAAAGTAACGCTAAAGAAAAAGCATCCATCGATAAACTAATTCCAATTAGAACACAAGTAAAAAAAACATTCACAACATGATCACCTACTAAATCATATTATGAATATTCCTTCACTATTCTATTTAAAAAATTGATGAATCATCTTAGCTACAAAAAATTGATACTCAACATCCCCTGTTGTATTCTCATCAGCTTCTAATAAACATAAAGGAGGAAACAATACACACCACCAATTATCTCCTTCTCCCTCACCTATCGTTACTACCAAAGATTCATATGCACCAGCTTCATAATGAACCCCACGATAATCTTTTTCAGGAAAATAATTATCTCCAAAATGAATCACAAAATCTTTATCATATAAATTATCTGAAAACAACTCTTTAATCCCACTATCCAAATCTGACAAACTATTTTTAATCACATCTCTAGCCTCATTAACATCACGAACATTTAATAAAGTTGGTGATATTGAAGTTTCAATATATTTTTTAACCTTCATCTTCATATTCTGATCATGAATCTGATTAGAATTAGCAATAACCCTCACACGAATAGCAGCCTCAGGAATAACAATCTCATCCACTTCAGCATTCACATTAACATACAATACAATAAAAGCTACAATAAGTAATCCTAAAATTAAAAATCTCTTCATTTAAATACCACCTTTCTATTTCAATCATGGACAGTATCTAATAATTTTATACAAAAAGAAAAAGATTATTGAAAAAAATACAATAATCTTCAAACTACCACTCTATTTTTTTTAACATTGGCCACTTTTTTTGCCAACGAATAGCCCTTTCATCATACATTTCCTTAGAAAAATCCTTTTTAACAGGTCGAATAATCATCCCAAAAATATCTTCCAACCCATAAGGAGCATATACCTCTAATTTGCCATTTTTCATCCTCACTCCAACACAAGTAATTGTTGCTCCCCAACTAGCAATTGCATCTTCTACACTAGAATAAGGCTCTCTTTTAATTTGATACTTTTCATTATACCATAAATGTACCCTAGCTTCATTTTTAACATCCACCATATCCGATAAAATTCCTAGCCTATTCTTAATTACTTTGATTACTTTATCCTCCTTTTCATAAGATAAATCTTCATCAAAATAAACAACATCATAATCCTTAATTCCATAATTAAACTGATAACCATGATAATAATTAAATACCGTCTGATTAATAGAACCAGCCCCAACATAACAATTATCTATCCCAATACTTTCTAACACCTTCAAAATACTTACTAAGTCCTTATTCTTCATCAGTATTTTTTTCAAAATAACAATTTGTTCAGTCAAACATTTTCGGTATCCGACTAACTTTTCCATCTATTTAACCTCTTTCAATTTCTTCTTTTTCCATAGCATAATCCTTATCCAATTTACGAAGCAAGAAATCAACACCATTATTCAACTTATCAAAAATCCATACACTACAAATAGCAAAAACAATATATAAAAGCAAAGTATTAAAATTCACTTGAGATAAATCAAAAAATTCACTTTGAAACATTACAATATAAATAAACAAACTAACTAAAGCAAAGAATAGTCCACCTCTAAACCAATTAAATGGACGACACAATCTCGATAAAAAGATAAATCCCGTTGTTCCTGTCATAATAACAATCAAAGTAGAAGTTAAATTTCCATCAATATTAAACTGATTTCTAAATAAAACAATCATTACTACATTAAAAACAACAGTAAGTGCTGCCGGTAAACTCTTCCCCACTACCTTTAGCATAAAATTACCTCTTACTCGATTATGGTTAGGTTCCAAAGCCAAAACAAAGGATGGAATACTAATTGTACAAGTAGTAATCAAACTAAGATGAATAGGCAAATAGAAATATTCACTTTTCATAAAAATACAAATAACGACTAAAATACAAGTAAATATAGTCTTAATCAATAACAAAGAAGCTGAACGTTCCACATTATTAATTGTCCGTCTTCCCTCAGCAACAACCTCTGGCATTGAAGCAAAATTAGAATCTAACAACACAAGCTGACTAACATTTTTAGCCGCATCGCTACCACTTGCCATCGCAATACTACAATCAGCCTTCTTCAAAGCCAAAACATCATTAACACCATCACCAGTCATCGCAACAGTATGCCCTTTTCTTTGCAAACTTTCAATAATCATTTTCTTCTGATCAGGAGTAACACGACCAAACACATCATATTTCTCTAACATTTCGTCAATATTATCTGAATTAAGTAAAGTAGCATCCATTCCTTTGGCATCTTTAATTCCAGCTCTTTTTGCAATACTACAAACTGTCTTAAAATTATCTCCACTAATTATCTTAACCTTAACACCTTGTTCCTTAAAATACTTCAAAGTATCTGGTGCTTCTTTACGAATTTTATCTTGAATAAGAACAAAACCAAGAACACTCAAATTAACAGGTCCATTTGCCAAAGATTCTTTTTGATAAGCAACAACCAATACACGATAATCCGTATACTGATCCAAAAAACTTTGATATTGATGATAACTATCTTTTAAAACGAATTCAGGAGCACCTATATAAAAAGTTCCTCTTTCCTCAAATTCTACTGCTGAATATTTCCTACTAGAAGAAAATTCCTGTTTATCTTTAACACTCCAAATTCCTTTACTAGAATACTGTTCTTGAATAGCTTCCATAGTAGCATTAGTATTATCAAAAGCATAACAAACATTAGCAAGAGCATCATCAAGTTTCTCCTTAGAAACACCTTGATAAGGAATATCATCAACAAATTCCATAACCCCTTCTGTAATCGTTCCCGTCTTATCTAAACAAATAACATCAACCCGAGCTAGCGTCTCTATACAATATAATTGCTGTACCAAAACATGATATCTAGATAATCGCACAACACTAACTGCCATAACTGAACTAGTAAGAAGCAACAATCCTTCAGGAATCATCCCAATCAAAGCACCAACAGTATTAAAAATCGAAGCTGTAACATTATAATTTGTTACCTTTAACTGATTCATCAACAATAATGCACCAACAGGAACAATCACAATCGATAAAACTTTCAACATTCTCTCAAAAGAAGTCATAATAACCGAATTAACCTTCTTATCATATTTTGCTTCACTACTAATTGTCGAAATATAATTATCCCGACCAATATGTTCCACCTTAGCATAACAACTACCACTAACAATAAAACTACCAGATAATAACATATCCCCAACATGTTTAGGAATAGAATCAACTTCACCAGTTAAAAAAGACTCATTAACCTCAACATCACCTTCTAAAATAACCGCATCTGTAACTACCTGATTCCCAAGAGATAATTTCAAAACATCATCTAAAACAATTTCTTCAATCCCTAAATTAACTTCTTCTCCATTTCGAATTCCAACAACTTTTGCTTCTGCCAAAACAGATAACTTATCAATAGTTTTCTTAGAAATAATCTCTTGAATAATACTAATAATACTATTACAAATAATTACACCCATAAATAAACAATTTTTAAGTGCATCAAAAACCCTATTTCCATAGATTCCTGCCACAATAATAGCAGAACCTAAAACAACATTAATAAAATTAAAATAAGTAAAAAAATTACTAATAATAATCTGCTTTACCGTTTTTGTTGGCGGTTGATCATTAAAATTAACCAAATTATTAGCCATTCTCTCATTTACCTGTTGATTATTTAACCCTTCTTTAGCACTAGGATTATAACGTTCCATAACATCACCTACTTAAAAATAATTATACATCAAAATAAACAATTTGAAAACTTCCTTTGATAAGATTTTCAACCGAAACATAATATCTAATAATTAAATAATAACATCAAAAATAAATTATCCTACTAAAAAAGATTAATCCCGATAAATAAAAACAAATCTTTCTCTATCAGAATAATCTTTTTCTACAATAACATTTACATTATCTAAATATCGATTAGCCATTTTTATAATTTCATCACCCTGATTAAGTCCAATTTCAAAAGCAATCAAAAATTTAGATTTTACATATCTTGAAGCACTCTTTAATATTTGATGATAAAAATAAAGACCATCTTCCTCAGCATAAAGAGCCAAATGAGGTTCATTTTCATAAACCATATTATCTATCTCTTCATCCTTTCTAATATAAGGGGGATTACTAATAATAACATCAAATAAAGAAAAAACATGACTAAAAATATCACTTTGAATAAAATCAATAGAAACAGAATTATTTATAGCATTTTTTTTAGCAACCTCTAAAGCTAAAGAAGAAATATCCACTCCTACAACATGAGAATTTAACTCTTTCTTCAAACTAATCGCAATACATCCACTCCCCGTTCCAATATCAATAATACGCAATTCATTTAATTTAGTAACAAAAATTTTTCTTACATAATGAATCACCTTTTCAACTAACAATTCTGTCTCAAAACGAGGAATTAAAACATTTTCATTTACCTCAATCAAATTACCAAAAAAATCAACATTTCCAACAATATATTGAGGAGCAATCCCCCTTTCCAATAATCTAAGTCCTTCTTCTACTTTAGTAGAAGGCAAATATTTACGAATATAATCTCTATCACTTTCTCTAACCATATCTTATCTTCACCAACAATCACCATAAAAAGAAAAATACTGAATCAGTATTTTAACTATAAATTATCTTCACCCTCTAATTTACGCTTTTGATCTTCATTAATCAAAGCTTCAATAACAACACCAAGATCCCCTTCCATAATTCTATCCAAATTCATCGAAGTAAAACCAATTCTATGATCAGTAAGCCTATTCTGAGGATAATTATACGTACGAATTTTTTCACTACGGTCTCCTGTACCAATCTTACTACGTCGAACTGTTCCTTCCGCTTCTTCCTTTTCCCTTAATTTTAAATCATAAAGTCGCGTTTTTAAAATTTTAAAAGCTTTTTCTTTATTCTTAATCTGACTTCTTTCTGTTTGAGAATAAACAATAATACCAGTAGGAATATGAGTCAAACGAACTGCACTGTCCGTTGTATTAACACCTTGACCCCCACAGCCACTACTTCTTGTAATATCAATTCTAACTTCACTCTCATCTAATTCAAAATCAAAATCATCAGCCTCAGGCATAACAAGAACAGTGGCAGTAGAAGTATGAACTCTTCCCTGACTTTCCGTTGCCGGAACTCTCTGAACACGGTGTGCTCCACTCTCATACTTCAACTTAGAGTACACACTATCTCCTTTGACCATAAATTCTATGTTAGTAAAACCACCAGCTGCTCCTTCAATACTATTCGTAATATCAATCTGCCATCCTTCTTTACCAGCATATTTCGTATACATATCAAACAAATCTCCAGCAAAAATATTGGCTTCATCTCCACCTGCTGCCCCCTTAATTTCAACAACAACATTCTTCTCATCATTAGGATCATGAGGCAACAACAAAATATGAAATTGATTCTCAATCTCTTCTTTCTCTTTAGTCAAACTATTTAATTCTTCTTTTGCAAAATCTCCTAACTCAGAATCTTTAAGCAATTCTTTATCTTCTTCAATGTTTTCTAATATTTTTTTATATTTCTTATATAACTCAACAGTCTCCGTAAGCCTAGTTTGTTCCCTAGATAATTCAGTCATCTTTTTAATATTCTGAATAACCTCAGGTGTAGATAATTCTTCAATAATTTCATTATATCTCTTTAAAGTAGCTTCTAAACGATCTATCATAATTATCCCTCATTTCTTAGTATATTTTATCATATTATCTATAATAAGGCAAAATAAATATAACAAAACACACCATAAACTTATTGAAAAAGAGTTAAAAAAAATAATACCGAACTCAAAAATCACCAAACAAAAAATTATAGAAAAAACAATTATTATTCCATTTTTTATTCCAAATAAGTATTAATTTTTATCAATTTCTACATTTGTAAATGATAAAAACCACATTTAAAAAAATTACATGAAAAAAGAGTGAATTTTCTTCACAATAAATTTTTTTTGTAAATTTTACCTATTTTTAATAAAATAAATTTATTTTCTCTTTTTTACTGAAAAATTAAATATGGTTTTAAAAAATCTCTCAAATTCGAGAAGTATTTTTTAAAGCATCCAATTAAAATCTGAAACTTTTTTTAAAAAACACCAATAAAATTTAAATTTTTTAAATATCTACTAAAAGAGAAAAATTTTCTTTCTTCTCACCATAGCATTAATTTTTATGTTCAATCTGATTAAGTATTAAAGAACAAAAATCATCTACACTTAAAATATCTGTTTCTTTACTACCATGTAATCGATAATTTACAGAATTACTCTCTACTTCTTTATCACCAATTACTAACGTATAAGGAATTTTTTTTGTTTGAGATTCCCTCATACGATAACCTAATTTTTCTTCACGAATATCTAATTCAACCCGAATTCCCAATTTCAATAATTTTTCTTTCAAGGAAACACAATATTCTAAATGATGTTCATTATTAACAGGAATAATATTCACTTGAACTGGAGATAGCCAAACAGGTAATACTCCTTTTGTTTCCTCTAACAAAAAAGCCACAAAACGATCTAAAGAACCCAAAATTGCACGATGAATCACAACAGGTCTTACTTTATCTCCTTTATCATCTATATAAGTAAGTTCAAATCTTTCAGGAAGCTGATAATCCAATTGAATTGTTGACAAAGTTACATCGTGTCCCAAAGCCGACTTCACTTGAACATCTAACTTTGGACCATAAAAAGCTGCCTCTCCCTCTGCTTCATAAAAATCAACACCAAAATCCTTCAAAACTTCTCTCAATTCATTTTCACTTTTTTCCCATAATTCATCATTACCAAAATATTTTTCAGTATCATTTTTATCTCGAAGAGACAAACGAAAACTATAATTTTTAAATCCAAAATCTTCATAAACATCTAAAATTAAATCAATAACATTTTTAAATTCACTTTTTATTTGACTAGGCATACAGAAAATATGAGAATCATTCTGGGTGAAAGCTCTAGCTCTTTCGATACCACAAACAGCACCACTTGCTTCATAACGAAAATCATTAGCAATTTCTGCAATTTTAATAGGCAATTCCCGATAAGAATGAAGAGAGTTTTTATAAATTAACATATGATGTGGACAATTCATAGGTCTTAGCACATATTCCTCATCATCTAATTTCATCATTGGAAACATGTCATCTTTATAATGCGCCCAATGACCACTAGTTTTATACAAATTAACACTTCCTAAAGATGGAGTAACAACATGTTGATATCCTAAACTAACTTCCTTATCAGTAATATATCGTTGTAATAATCTACGAATAGTAGCACCATTAGGTAACCACATCGGTAATCCCTTACCAACTAAATCAGAAATCATAAAAATATCTAGTTCTTTTCCTAATTTACGATGATCTCTCTCCTTCATTTCTTCCAAATAATTCATATAATTCGATAGATCTTCCTCATGTTCAAAACAAATACCATAAACACGTTGAAGAACTTTGTTTTTAGAATCTCCTTTATAATATGCACCACTTACTTTCAAAAGTTTAAAATACTTCATCATCTTTGTACTCTCAACATGAGGTCCACGACAAAGATCAATAAAATCATCTTGACGATAAGCCGTAATTATTTCATCACTAGGAAAATTATTAATTAATTCAACCTTGTAAGGATCATTTTCAAAAGTCGATAAAGCTTCTTCCTTAGTTAATTCTATTCTTTTAATTAACTTATTACTTTTAGAAATCTTTTTCATTTCTTTTTCTATTTTTGAAAAATCTTCTTCCTTAATAACTTCATCCCCTAAATCAATATCATAATAAAAACCATTCTCAATAACAGGTCCTACCCAAAATTTTGCATTAGGATAAAGATGTTTTATAGCATGTGCTAAAAGATGAGCACAACTATGGTTTAAAACATTCAATTTTGCATCTTCTTTAATATTTATCATTTTATCATTCCTCCCAAAAAAAGGATGATACCGTCACACAAGGAGTGCTATGCACGGTACCATCCTAAATTTTACTTAATTGAATAACGATTATCAAACCGGAAATCTCTTTCGAGCACACATCAAAGGTAGTAATTATATTCTTTTATATTAGTTCACACCATCCACTAATTCTCTGAAATAAAAGTATAAAATCGTGTCCTTATCAAAGTTTTAAAAAAAAGCCTTTCGGCTTAACATACATTATGGTGACCAGTACGGAATTCGAATCCGTGAATGCTGCCGTGAAAGGGCAGTGTGTTAAGCCACTTCACCAA
>CAKPOS010000004.1 GCA_934176955.1 uncultured Bacilli bacterium | reverse complement strand
TGGTATACATCATCTAGTGGTGGATATAGAGTTTACTCATCAGATAGAATTACTCAAAGTACAACAGTTTATGCACACTGGACAGCAGACAGTACACCTAGCCCTACTTATTATTATCTTTACTTTGATAGTAACGGTGGATCTTATTGCCAAACAAAAACACTAGAATATAACGATTACTATGATTTATCTTGTACACCTTCTAAAAGTGGTTATTCTTTTGATGGCTGGTATACATCATCTAGTGGTGGATATAGAGTTTACTCATCAGATAGAATTACTCAAAGTACAACAGTTTATGCACATTGGACAGCAAATAGTACACCTACCCCTACTCCTACTAAATATACCCTTACTTATGATAGTAATGGTGGTACTAGTTGTTCATCTAAAACATTAAACGCAAATGCAAATTATGATTTATCTTGTACACCTTCTAGAAGTGGTTATTCTTTTGATGGTTGGTATACATCATCTAGTGGTGGATCTAAAGTTTCTACTTCCAACAGGATTAACAAGGATACAACCATTTATGCACACTGGACAGCTAAACCCAAAAAAGTAAAAGTTACTTTCCATAGAAATTACAATAGTAATGATACTACAACCAAAAGTCAAACTTTTACTCAAGGTGATTCTGATAACCAATTTAGTGTTAAGTGGAGTAGAAGTGGATACACTTTATTAGGTTGGGCATTCTCTCCTAGTGCAACCAGTAAAAATCACAGTACTGCTGCTAATGTTACTGATAACTGGATAAGTAATAATTCTCCTTCCACTGATTTATATGCCGTTTGGAAAAAAGATGCTCCAGCATCTACAACAACAACAATGTATTTATGTAGAAATGGATATACTTGTTTAAATGCCGTAGCAGATTGGAGAGACTGTTCTAATGATTTATATAGTTCTAGTAGTAATCCAACTAGCGTAGAAATAAAGCGTACATCTGGAAAATACTCTGTTACTGATAGCGGATATTATATTTGGACTGGATGTCTAAGATCAACCAAAAAAGCTGCAAAGACTGATTGCCCAAGCACTTGTATCGGATAAGAAAGGAGAAAACATGAAAAAGAAAAAAATATTAATTATCATATTGACTATTTTAATTAGCGTTACTTTATGTTTCTTAGGATTTTTAGTAATTAAAAATCTTAAGAAACCTACTAATAATCCAAAAGAAGAAATATTTAAAGTATCTCCTCAAGAATTTAATCATTGTAAAAACGAAAAAGATGAAAGATGTAAATATGTAGGAAATACTTTAAGATATATTTCTACAGATAAATCCTATCCCCTATTAAATAACGCTATAGAAGAAACAAATTCTATAGTAGAAGAAAAATTTATAGAAACAATTCATTCTAATTTAGATGCTCAAGAATGTGATGCTGTTAGAGATATCTATAACTACAGAAAAATTTACATGATGGCTGAATTTTTATATGAAACAAAAGATTTGGTTGGAATTGCTTACGAATTTACAGGAATCGATGTTTGCACAAATGAAAAAACAACTTCTTATAATTCCTATATCTATGATACAAAGAAAAATAGAATGTTATCCAACGATGAAATATTTGATTTATATTCTTTAAAAAACGAAGATGTACTCAAAGCAATTACTAAAAATATTAATAAATGGAATAAAACAGACTCAACAAACTATACTATAAATGATATTGATAATAACTATAAACTATATCTTTCTAGGGAAGGAAATCTTGAAGTATTTTATACCATTAAAAATAATTTAAAATCCTATAGTACTACTGTTTTTGTACAATAAATAAATAGAATCAGAAACCCTGGTTCTATTTATTTGCATGATGATAAACTACTCCATCTTTTATTTTAATATCTTTATAATATAAAAGTTCTGATACAGTAACAAATTGATAGCCCTCATTTAAAAGTTTAGGAATAATTAAGTCTAGACTATTCGCTGTCGCACGATAAATATCATGCATTAAGATAATATCTCCATCACTAACATCTCTCATTACCCTCTTATAAATATTTTTAGAACTATGATATTTCCAATCTAAAGTATCAATATTCCAAATGATAATAGGACGCGCTAAAATACTTTGAATTCTTTTATTATAAGTTCCATAACTAGGTCTAATCAAAGTCGGATATCTTCCAATAATGGAAAAAATAGCCTCATCAACAACCTTTACTTCTTCCTTTATTTCCTCATTTTTTAATCTTGTAAGTAGTTTATGCGTATACATATGATTGCCTATCTCCATATTCAAATCATTCATTCTCTTTATAATTTCTTCATGATTTAAAATATTACATCCTAAAATAAAAAAAGTAGCCTTTACTTGATATTTCTCTAAAATGTCTAAAACCTTATTTGTATTATGATTTGGTCCATCATCAAAAGTAAGAGCAATCATTGGCTTATCTACCCGAATCATTCCTGGATAAAATTTTTCTTCCTCTTTTAATACAGGCTTTACCATAGATACTTTAAGTACCTGATCATTCTTTACATCTAATAAAAATTCTTTAACACTTTCTTTTATCATAACATCTTCTTCTTCATAAATATAAAAAAGCAAACGAAATTTCTCTTCTTCTTCAAAATAATCATAGTCAATAAATAAAGAATAATCATCTTTATCTAAATAAGAATTTAAATACTGCTGAATATATCGATCAATAGATTCACGATTAAAATAGGGATATTCTATATTGATATTTTCATTTGGTTGCCATCTTTTATTTAAAAATTGTTCTTTTTGGTCATAAAAATAAATTAAAATTAAAATAAAAAGCATTGATACTAACAGAAGAAAAAGATTTCTTTTCATCCAATATCACCTACTTTAGCGTATTCTAAAAATTTCTATATATTAACAAAATTATTCGACATTTCTCCCATAATTTAGTTGTATACTGAATTTAGTTGAAAGGAAGGTGATGCTTATCGAAATAAAGATTGTCGGTTCTAACTGTTCAACCGGAAAACGTCTTAAAAACATGATTATACAAGTCAGTAAGAAAATGAATAAAGATGTTAAGATTGAAGAATTAAATCATACTACTGACAAAAAGAACTATAACGTTAGTATGATTCCTGCATTAGTAATTAATGATAGAATTATTAGTCAAGGAAAAATACTAAGCGATAAAGAAATAAAAAGATTAATTGTAAGTAATGTTACAAACTAATAGACACCTCTAAAAATATTAGTTACTACTCCTAAAAAACCAATTAGGTTCACTCCCCTAATTGGTTTTATTTATTTTTTCTAAGAATTTTTTTTCATCCCATATTTCAATATTTAAAGAAATAGCTTTATCGTATTTACTACCAGGATTATCTCCTACTACTACAATAGAAGTCTTTTTGGTTACTGATGAAGTAGTCTTTCCTCCTCTTTCTTCTATTAAGTGACTAGCTTCATCCCTAGTAATTTGACTTAAAGTTCCTGTTAAAACAAATGTTTTATCTCTAAAATTATCATCTAAAATGACTTCTTCAGAAAGATATTCCATATTCAAACCATATTGTTTTAGTTTTTCAATTAGTTGTTGATTTTTCTCCTCACCAAAATAATCGACGATACTCTTAGCAATAATTGGTCCAATATCAGGAATTTCTGTTAATTCATCAATAGTTGCTTTCATCAAATTATCTAAACAAGAAAATTTCTGACTAAGTATTTTAGCAGTCTTATTTCCTACTTGCTTAATTCCTAAACCAAACAATAACTTTTCTAAACTATTTTTTTTACTATTTTCAATATTTTGAAATAATTTATCTACAGACTTTTTACCATATCCCTCTAATTGTTCTAGTTCCTTAGCATAGTTTTTTAATAAATAAATATCACTGATATCTTTTACATATCCATAATTATACAAATCCTCCATAATAGCATCGCCCAAACCTTCAATATTCATAGCTTCTTTACTAGCAAAATGAATTAAACTCTCTACATGTCTTGCTGGACAATGAATATTTGGACAAAAATAATCCGCTTCTGAATTTTTACGAATAATCTTACTACCACAAATTGGACAATTCTCAATCATTTGAAATGGTTTTTCTGCCCCTGTTCTTCGTTCAATTAAGGGTTTACCAACAGCAGGAATTACATCACCAGCTTTATAAATCGAAACAATATCCCCAATTCGAATATCCTTATTTACAATATTATCTTCATTATGAAGCGTTGCTTTTTTGATTGTTGATCCTTGAACAATAACCGACTCTAATAGGGCATTTGGAGTAATCTGACCCGTTCTCCCCACTGTAAATAAAATATCAATTAATCTGGTATAAACTGTCTTCGCTGGAAATTTATAAGCAATACACCATCTTGGATATTTGGAAGTAGAACCTAATTTTTTTTGAGTGGCTAAATCGTTTACTTTCACAACAATTCCATCAATATCATAAGGTAAACTATCTCTTAGTTTTCCCTTCTCTTCAATAAATTTCATAATACCATCAATATCTTTGACAACTAAATTATTGGGATTTGTTCTAAATCCTAAACTTTTCATAAAATTTAACGCTTCTTCATGTGTTTTAAGACCATAATCTTCAGGATTAGGCAAATGATAAATAAAACACTCTAAATTCCTTTTAGCAACTTCCCTACTATCTAATAACTTAATGGAACCAGAAGCAGCATTACGGCAATTTTGAAGAAGAGGCTTATTTTCTTTTTCTCTTTCTAAATTTAATTTTTTTAAAGTATCACGACTCATATAAATCTCACCACGAACCTCAATGGTAATGGCTTCTTTTAACTTAAGAGGAAGATTTTTAATGGTCTTCGCATTAGTAGTAATATCATCTCCTACACGACCATTTCCTCTCGTTGCTGCACGAACCAATACACCATCTTCATAATAAGCAGAAATCGATAATCCATCAATTTTAAGTTCACAAACATATTCTGGGTGATAGCCTTCTTTTCTAATTTTTTGCTCAAAATTGATAATTTCTTCTTCATTAAATACATCTTCAATGGAAAGCATAGGAATACGATGAGTAACTTTCTTAAATTCTTCTAAAACATTACCTCCAACACGTTGAGTAGGACTATCATTTCTTTTATAAACTGGATATTCCATCTCTAATTCAGTTAATTCCTTTAAATATTTATCAAATTCCTGATCCGTAATAATTGAATTATCTTCAATATAATATTGATAATTTGCCTCATTTAAAAGTTCTGTTAATTCATTTATTCTCTTTTCTATTTCCACATTATCCCTCTTCCTATTATTATTTTATCAAATATTTTTCTTCTTAGAAGGAAATTTACTATTAGAATACGAAAATACTTCCAAATTACTTTCCCTAGTGTTTTATCTTAACCATCATAAGAGTCCCAAATAAAACAATCTGCATATTCTTGATACTTTAAATATTCTTGATAACAATGAATGGTATAGCCTAATAAGTATTTTTTTTGCCGAAAATGAATAATGATTGGATCAGATAATAACAATAAATCAACAACTAAGAAATCTAAATGAAAGAGATTAAATTTTAAAATTAGCTTTAGAAATGAATAATTGGGTAAATAGCGATTTAAAAGATAACCAAATAAATATTTAGAATGATACTTTCTCAAATAATAAAGAGGAAGAAGATAAAAACTCATGAGATAAACTTCTCCTGGATAATCTTTTAATAAAATTAATAAATTTTTGATTAGTTGTTTCATTCTTTTTTCCCATTTAATTTCAATTAATAAAGTTACTTCTCCTTGTACTAGATCAAGAACTTCCTTTAATAAAGGAATAGAATAATTTTTTAAATCAGAATAATTTAAAAGAGAAATGTATTTATTTACTCCATAAATTCTTTTTAAATTCTCATCATGAAAGACGATAATTTGCTTATCTTTGGTAAACTGAATATCGAGTTCAATCGCATACCCTCTTTTTATTGCTTCTTTAAATGCAGGAATAGTATTCTCTAAATATTTTTCATGAATTCCTCGATGTGCAATTTTCTTTTCTTTAAAATATACTTTTTTCTTCAACTCATATCACACTATACTATATCAATTTTTTATCAAAATATACAAAAAAAGATTGATTTCCATAAGTCTTTATGATAAAATATTAATTGTCATGGCGGATGTGGTGAAGTGGTTAACACATTGGATTGTGGTTCCAACATGCATGGGTTCGATTCCCATCATCCGTCCCATTTTTTTGATTAAAACGATTTATTATCGTTTTAATATAGATTTAATTTTAATTGTCAGAGTGCTTAAACTGAAACCAAAACTAAATCTTGTTGAATTAAGAGTGTTAATCACTCTTTTTTCTTGCGTTAAATCAGTATGACTATATACATCCAAAGTAACACTTGCTCTACTATGTCCCAATCTTTTAGAAACTTCATTAACCATAATTCCTTTTTGTAATAAGAAAGTTGCATGGCTATGTCTAAATTGATGTAATGTTATTGGTCGAATATTTGCCTTTTTACAGGCTTTTTCTTTATACCTATTAATGGTAGTAGTTGCTAAAGGTTTTATTCCTCCAAAAACAAATAAATCTTTTTCATTAGGATATTTTTCTTCATACATTTTTTTCAATCTTGATAAATCTTTTTTTAATTTTTTATCAATCTTTATTTTCCTATTAGAAGAATTTGTCTTTGGTGTACCAATATTTCTTTTACCACGACTATTAATTGTTTTAGATATTGTTACATAATCATTATCTATATCATTAAATGTAAGTGCCAAAGCTTCGCCTGGTCTAGTACCAGTAAAAAACATAAAGTTAAAAAATTGTTTATAAACTTCATTGTCGACACACTTAATAAACTTCTTAAATTCTTTTAAATTATAAAAATCATGATTATCTTTTTCATATTTCTTTTTAAAACAACCAATATTACTAATTATAGTTTTATCAAAGTTATAGAATACATGACAATATTCTAAAAAAGCACTTAATATATAATAAATACTTCTATTTTGATTATTAGAAAAATTTTTAGATAAAATATAATCTTCCCATTCAAGAATATTTTTACTAGTAATATCTTCCAAATACATCTTTTCAAAAAAAGGCAATATATGAGAATTTAATTTATATTTAGTAGTAGTAAAACTTTGTTCCTTTTGCTTTTTTTTAGCATATAGTAAATACTCATTATAAACATCAAGAAAAAGATGTTTAGATAACAATAAAAATTCACTTCCTTTCTTTTAGTCTAAATAAAAAGGAAATGAATTTGTTTAATCTTTCTTGTCGTTATTCTCCATTGTTTTTGCTAATTCAATTTTAAACAAATCTAACAACACCGGTAATGTTTCGATTGTCTTTCTTTGATCTAATGCTTGATTTAATAATACTATATAAGCACTTGTCGTATTCAACCCATTATCATTTGCATAATCAACAACTTTTTGAACAAGACTAGAAGGCAAATTGATATTAACCCTTTTTAGTTGGACTTTATTTTCATAATTATTTTTCATTTTTTAACATACACCTCTATAAAATATTTTCTCCCCTTTAATATTCTATTCTCGTGTTGTATGTCACACAATTATGTATGACACCATCATCATACCATCAACATATAGTCATGTCAAGCCTTTTTTTATTTTTTTTCTAAAAATAATTGAATTTTTATTTTATCATCTAAAATATCATAATCATTTAACTCGACATTCCCCCACATTTTGTCATTAACTAAAGTTTTTAGTCTATTTAATAAGTCAACTATATCATCATCAAATTTATATTTATCTAAATCATTTAAAACATATTCTAAATAATACAAATTATTGTCAATAACAATCTCTCTATATTTCATTTTTACCCTTTCTATTTTTCAAATTTAAAGTTTCTTTATATATTTTGCACTCGCCGTTAAGGCACTCCCCTTTAAAAAAATGTTGATTTTTTTAAAGAAGAGTAAACCATTATATTGCCATAAGTAAACATCAATTCCAAAGCCGGCATATACTCAACAAATTCTCCTTTAGTCGAATTTGTTTCCGTTATTCCGTTTTTTCATTGACATTTACTTTATGTTTTCGCCTAGCACAAGAAATAACTTTAAATTTGAAAAAATCTGTTATATAATATTAATTGTTAGATAGAAATTCAAAAAAAGTAACTTTTGTACCGTCGTATAGGTTTATATACTCATTTTGATATATTAGTTCTTTATTTTGAATTCTTTTTTTATAAAAATCATATTCCATATCATTACTTAAATCAACAAAGTTATCTTTAGGCATTTTCAAGTTTTGAGAATAGAAAAATCTACGATGTCCAAACAATCTATTATCTATGTCTTTAGTCATATATTTTGAAATATAACCCACTATTTTTTTTACATCTCCAGTCATTACTTCAATACTTGTAAAACCTTCATTCCAATACTTTATATGCTTATATTTTAAATTATTCTCTTGTGAATAAAGTAAAGTATTATCATCTATATCAATATTAGTTAATAAATGATAATGTATTGCACCTCTTTTTTGAAATTCTGGTATAGCAATATAAGAAAAATCTTTTTTTACTCTTCTTACTTTATCAATAAAATATTTAAATTTTTTATTAGCCTCTTTTAAGTCAATGATATTTTTTTCAAAAGTTAATGTAATAAAAGACTTCCATTTATCAGCATTACTTTTTGCAATTCTTTGACAACTTAACTTACTTCTAATAATATTTTTCATTTCAATATTTTTTTCTTTTAGTTCCTCAATATCAAAATGATTATCATCATTTTCAATTTTAAAAATATTATCTGTTTTAATTTTTGATAAATTTAAATCAGTAGTATCTTTCTTTGCTTTTAAAACCTTAGAATTTTGATAATAATATACTTGTGTATACTTACCACAATCTACAATTTTAACATCATATTTTTTTAATAATGTCGCACTTATGAGCCTACTATCAAGTAAAGGAAAGATTTCATCTTTCTTTGTAGGCTCACTTAAAATATCAATTTTATCATTATTCATAAATAATAATATTGTATCTTTACATGCAATTTATTTGGGTGGCTCACGATACGTTGAGCCAACCCAATAAATCATTCACTATTAATTCATTTATGGAATGACTAGTTTCCCATCATCCGTCCCATGTAGATATTTACCCTTGTTTTAGCAAGGGTTTTCTTATGCATCAATAACAAAAAGACAAAAGCTACTTTTCTAGTACTCTTGTCTTTTTTATCGTATTTTCATTACTTTTATCAAGATTAATTCCTTGATACTTTGTAACTTTATTTTTTTCTTTCTTTGCTTTATCTTTTTCAATATTATGTTGATTGACTTCTTGTTCAAATGTTTTATATTGAGAACAAAAACTTAAATTTTTTTCATTCGTTTGATAATTTATTGCTTCAGTTGCTTTCATGATACCAAATGTTCCTGAAATACCAAAGACGGCAATTCCAAATCCTGTTGCCAATCCCATACCAATAGCATTAATGGATAAACAAGCTAGAACAAATCCTGACATAGCTAGTCCTATATATATGATTGCATCAATAATCATCTTTTTTAAATTGGTATTCTTTGGTGTAAATACTTTAGATTTCCTATCTAAGTATTTTGATTGATTACAAGCTAACCATTCTTTTACATCTTGAAAGTAATTGTCTTTTAATTTATTAAATTGTCTTTTGGGTACTAACTGGGGTTGTTTTTCATGTCCTTTAATATCATATTCATATCGTAAATAATGATGAACACTTTCACTTTCTTCTTTCGAAACAGTTTCTATTTTACTAATAGAACCAGCTTTCCCATAAAAAGGTAATTGAAAAACTATTTTTTCCATAGTATCCCCCCCTAATTAACTTGATTATATAATAAAAAACAAAAAAAAGCAAATTAATTAACTCTAAATTAATTTTTGCTCTTTTAGTCAATGTTTTCAATCATAAAGTATTTTTCAATGTCTTGATTTTCCATTTTACTTTTCGACGATATTCAGAGTGACTTTTAGGAATATTAGGATAAAATGCTTCTATTTTTTTTAAATCCTCCCCTACTTTTTCTTGAAAAAGAGAAGATTTTTCTTTTCTTAAACAAGGACCTAAGTAAATATCTTTTTTTGAATAAAGACGAAATCCTTTTTTAAAGACAATAACAGTATAAATAATTCCTGCATCTTTTACTAACTTTTCTTCCTTAATGTAGTAGCCAAGTCGAATCACTTTTGATCGCAAAAAGTCTAAATCATTATTGCTTTGTAAAATTAAAGTATCTACTTTTTTTAATTTTCGATATCCTTGATAAAGAATACCAACAATGGTATGGGAACCCATACCAGAAATCATCATTGTTGTACGATCAGAAACAGAAATATTTTCTAATCCATTACTTTGAATAGTAGAAATTTGATTCTGTAGATGAACTCTTTGAATATTTTTTTTTGCATTTTTTAAAGCATTTTCATTAATATCACTAGCAATGATTCTAGCATCTGGATATTTTTTTGCAAGAGCAATATCTAAAAATCCGTGGTCACAACCAACATCAATAAAAGTATGATTTTCTTCTACTAAATCAAAAATTTGTTGAAGACGAGTGGATAATTTAGTCATTCAAGAAATCCTTTAATTTTCTGCTTCGAGAAGGATGTCTTAATTTGCGTAGTGCTTTAGCTTCAATCTGACGAATTCTTTCTCTAGTAACCCCAAACATTTGACCAACTTCCTCTAGAGTTTTACAAGAGCCATCATCTAAACCAAATCGAAGTCTTAATACTTGCTCTTCTCTTTCTGTTAAAGTAAGTAACACATCACTAATTTCATCTTTTAATAATTCATGAATAGTATATTCCTCTGGAGACATACTTCTTTCATCTTTAACAAAATCTCCTAAATGAGAATCATCTTCTTCACCAATTGGTGTTTCTAACGAAACAGGATCTTGAGCAATTTTAATGACTTCTCTAATTTTATCTACTGGCATTCCCATTTTCTTAGCTAGTTCTTCATCAGTTGGTTCACGATTTAATTCCAAAGTTAATTGTCTTTGATAACGAGATAATTTATTAATGGTTTCTACCATGTGTACAGGGACACGGATAGTTCTTGCTTGATCGGCAATAGCTCTAGTAATCGCTTGTCTAATCCACCATGTAGCATAGGTAGAAAACTTGTATCCTTTTGCTGCATCAAATTTTTCTACAGCTTTCATTAATCCAATATTCCCTTCTTGAATTAAGTCCAAAAATAGCATTCCTCTTCCTACGTATCTTTTAGCAATACTAACAACCAAACGTAAGTTAGATTCGGCTAAAATATTTTTTGCTTCTTCATCTCCTGCAGCAATTCTTTCTGATAATTTAGTTTCTTCTTCTAAAGATAATAAACTAATTCTACCAATTTCTTTTAAATACATTCTAACAGGATCATTGATAGATAAATCTTTAGCAATATTATCATCTTTTAAAATATCTTCAAGATCACCATCAACATCTCCTTCTTCTGCTGTACCAACTTCAGATTCATCATTAACAATCTCAATTCCTGCTTCAATTAAAGAATTGTATAAATCATCTAAAGAATCACTATCTAAATCTAGTCCCTTTAATCCATTAGCAAGTTCTTCATAAGTAATAAATCCTTTTTCTTTTCCTTTCTTAATTAAATCTTCTTTTCTTTGTTCAAATGTTTTAATTTCCTCAATCATTCTCTTTCACTCCTCTTATTTTCATCATTTCACTGATAATCAAAGCTTGCTTCATAGGGTCTGTTTCTTTTTGTAAGTTTACTTTTAACTTATCAATTATATTTTTTTTATCATAATAATTAATACATTTGATGTAATCATCAATTTCTTCTTCTGTATATGAATGTTTTAAATTTAAAGAAAATATTTCTTCAAAAGTATCAAAAACATTGGTTTTTGTAGATAAATAAGTACTAAAATCTGCCACAATAATTTGACCATATTGACGTTGATAGTAAATAATTTCATTAAATAGTCTTCTTTTTTTATCATCTAATATCGTAGAAACTTTGGCTAATGCCTTTTCTGTTACATCAGGGGATTCAATCATGTAGTATAACAAATTATCGACCGCTTGTCCATACTGATTTGATTTTTTTGATACCATTTTAGGAACTTCAACTACTGGAATATTATTTTTGGATTGATATTCTAAATAGCGACTTTTTAATGTTGGATATTCAAGATTAAAACGGGTAGAAAGCTTTTTTAAGGTAAGTTCTACTAAAATATTATCTTTTTCTTTTAATAATTCATGAATAACTTGATCAATATAAGTACTAGTTTCCTGAACATCATTTAAATTTTTTTCTTCTCCTAAAACACTCATTTTAAAATCAATAACAGTTAAAGGATTTTTCAATTTTTCTAAGAAAGCTTCCTTTCCTCGTTTTAAGATAAAGTCATCTGGATCTTTTTCTTCTAGACGAATAATTTTAGTATCGATTCCCGCTTCTTCTAATAAAGGAATAGCATGAATAGTAGCCTTCTTTCCTGCATCATCTCCATCAAAACAAAGAATAACATGTTTGGTTACTTTCTTTAATATCTGAATATGGTTCTTAGTTAAAGAAGTTCCCATTGGTGCAACACAACAATCAACCCCAATCGTTGATGCACGAATAACATCAAAATAACCTTCCATAATTATCATACTGTCTTCTTTAATTAAACTTTGATGAGCTCGATGATAATTATATAAAATATTTCCTTTATCAAAGATTTTTGTTGCTTTAGTATTAATATATTTGCTACTATCTTTAGTTTGATAAATTCTTGCTCCAAATCCAATAGGATTTCCATATAAATCATGAATAGGAATCATAATTCGGTCATTAAAAATATCCTTTTGTTCGGTATTCGTTAGTCCTAAGTCAATTAAAGTATTTAAATCATATTGGTTTAAAAGAAACGGTGTTAGAGGTTGTTTAGAAATAGATACTCCCAATTCAAATTTCTTTATTGTCTCCCAATCTATTTTTCTTTCTTGCAAATAAGAAATGGCATTTTCTCCCAATACACTATTAATATTATTCTGATAATATTTTACTGCCAGCAACATAATTTCATAATTTTTAAGATTAGGATCTACCCTTTTTACACTGCCCACCTCATAGCCATCTTCTTGAGCTAGTTTATTAATTGCTTCTCCATAAGTAATGTTTTCCATTCCCGCAATAAAATTAAAAACATTTCCTGCTTTTTTACAAACAAAGCATTGAAACATATCTAATCTAGTTGATACGGACATAGATGGATGATTATCTGCATGAAAAGGACAAAGCCCCCAGTAATCGTCCCCTCTTTTTGTTAAGGGGATGTATCGTTCAACAATTTCTTTAATGGGATGTTTTCTTCTGATTGCTTGGATAGTTTCTTCATCGATATAAGCCATGACACCACCCTCTAATATTAATATTCTACATAAATTTTAAATTTCCTTTTTTTCTTACAAAATTTTTTCAAAAAATTACAAATTTGACACTTTTTTGACACATAAAATACTGATCAGTACTTTAGCGAATAAACATGCAATCTCCAAAAGAAAAGAATTGATACTTTTTCAAAACAGCTTCTTTGTAAGCATTTAAAATAATTTCTTTTGAGCTAAAAGCAGAAACCAACATAATCAACGTTGATTTCGGTAAATGGAAATTGGTGATCAATCCATCAATTGCTTCATACTGAAATCCTGGATAAATAAAGATATTAGTCCATCCAGAACATTCTCTAAATTTATGATACTTTTTCATAATAGTCTCTAATGTTCTCGTTGTAGTTGTTCCAACGGCAATAATTCTTCTTCCTTCTTCTTTAGCCTGATTTAATTGCATAGCAACTTCTTTAGACATACTATAAAATTCACTATGCATAGTATGTTTAGTCACATCCTCTACACTAACAGGTCGAAAAGTACCAAGACCAACATGTAAAGTAATATAACAAATATGTACCCCTTTTTCTTCTATTTTCTTTAATAATTCTTTGGTAAAGTGTAACCCAGCAGTAGGCGCTGCAGCACTACCTATATTTTTAGCATAAACAGTTTGATAGCGGCCTTTATCTTCTAATTGTTCACGAATATAAGGAGGAAGAGGCATAGTCCCTAATTGATCTAAGATTTCATAAAAAACACCTTCATATAAAAATTCAAAATGCCGTATTCCCTCATCTCCTACAAAAATACATTTAGCTTTTAATAAACCATCTCCAAAATCAATCACTGTACCAACTTTTACTCTTTTAGCAGGCTTTACTAAACATTCCCAATTATCTTTCTCTAAATTTTTTAAAAGTAAGACTTCTACATGAGCTTTTGTTTCTTCTTTCATTCCAAATAACCTAGCAGGTAAAACTTTGGTATCATTTAATACTAAAGTATCCCCTTCTTTTAACTCATCAATAATATCTGAAAATACTTTATGTTCTAACTCCCCTGTTTTCCTATCTAGCACCATCATTTTGCATTTATCCCTTTTTTCACTTGGATGTTGGGCAATTAACTCAGTTGGCAAGTTATAGTCAAAATCATCTGTCCTCATTCTCTTCACTTCCCTTTTTTAAATACCATAGTATTATAACATAAGAAAGAAGAAAAGTGTATGAAAACTCATCATGATTTTTAACTTTTTAAGTTAAAAATTTAAAAATCTTAACAAGATAAAACCACACCTAAACTTTAGATGTGATTTTTTTACTCTTAATATGAATGAGACTTGTTTATCAATAAAGATATTAATATTTTTAATCTGCGTGTAACTGAAAGTAAATAGGTGTTATTTTTTTTAGCCTTTGATAGAAAAAAAGTAAAAATAACAATATCATAAAAGAAATAATTAAAAATGTTTTTAAAATAAACAACAAAGAAATAAAATTTAGTTGTAACGAAAAAAGAAAATTAATAATCATTACTAATAACAAATAAAATAATGTTGCTAATAAAACAACAAAGAAATAAACTATAAATAATATAATTCCAAAATATTTAATGATTGAAACATTGGTAAATCCTAATAGTTTATATAAAGATATTTCTTTTTTCTCATTTAAAAATATTTCCAAAATATTTATCAATATCATAAAAAACACAAAAATATTAATAATAACAGTAGTAATATTCAAAAATTTTTGGAAGAATGTGAGAATATTATTTTTATCATTTAAAGCTTGATTTATTTCTATATTTGCATAAATTCTCTCATTTTTCTTCATAAATTCTTCTAAGAAGTCATATCTTTTTAAAACAATTTTATATGTTTGCTCATTTAATGGTTCTATTTTTTCTACTAAACTTATATTTAAATTTTTTTCTTGATATCCTTCCTTTAATACAATTGTTATGGTTCTGTTATCAATAGTATTATTTTTTAAATAAATACTATTACCAATATAATTTTGAAAGGTTTTTGATAAATATAACATAATAAATAATACTAGCAATATTAATAATTGTCTAAATATAACTTTATCTTTAAAAAAACTCTTATAAATTATTTTCATTTAAAATCATACTCACTTCTAATTTATATACTTTTCTTATGGCGGTTATAGATAGAATTATTAAGATTATAGTAGACAGAACGATAAATAAAATTTGAGGAACAAAATACACTTTTAAATCAATATAAGCAAAATCTAAAATTTTATCAATTTGATTATTTGCAAGAAAAATAATGAATTGTAAAAGCAATCTAGATAAGAGCATTGCTATAATAAAAATTAATAGTATTTCTAATAAGATAATTATTGAAATTTGTTTATTAGAATAACCAAAACACTTATATAATCCTATTTTATTTTTTTTGGCTTTCATTAAATTTTTTAAATAAAGATAAAAAATGAATGATGATAAAAATAACATAATAGCAAATAATATTTTAGATATAGTAACAATATTTTTTAATAAATTATTATTCACTAAAAATTTTTTATCAACAGTGTATCCATTATTTACTAATTCATTTGAAACAGAATCTAAATTTTCTATCTTATCCACTAATACAAATGTTGATAATGCATTTTCTTCAACAACAACATTTGAAAGATATTCATTACTGTAAATAGGCCATGAATCTTGAACAATTTCTTTAGTATCATCTTCTAACATATAGCACTCATTAAACATGCCACTAGAGTACCCATCATCATATAATCCAACTAATTTGACTTTTTTATTATATATTTTTGCTACATCAACTTCATATAAGTTTTTATATATCATTTTAGAATAATTTAATTGAATATCTTTATTGATATATGAATTCATTTTTACTAAATCATCTATTTTTTTTATTTCACTACTCTTTTTTTCAATATATTTCGGACAAATTATTTCTCCTTTTTTTTGAGGAAGCCTACCACTTATTATTTTGGGAGAATACTTATTATTTAATGGTTTTAAATATATTTCTAGATTTTTTATATTAGATTGTAAATTCAAATTACTAGATGCATAATTAAATTCATAATTATAAGCTAAAATAATATGATTATAGTTTGATAAGTCAGAAATAATATCGCTATACTTACCTTTTTTATAAACAACTAAAGTTCGTCCTTCTGAATAATATTTTAAATAATCACTAAATATTTTGGAAATATTAGTAGATGTTTGAATTAAGATATTAGAAACTAAAAATAATATACTTAAAAAAAATACAATAGCTATTCTTTTTAACTTTTGATTTTTTAAGTTTATGAATAAACAAGTAAAATAATCATTCATTTTCATTTTCTATCTCCAATTTTAAATTACCTTGGTCAATGGTATAGATAACATCGGCAAAGTCTCTTATGATTTCATTATGCGTAACCACAATAACTGTCTTATTTTCTTCTTCGACAAGTTTTTTAAAGATATTAAATATCATTAATTCATTTTCTTTATCTAAGTTTCCTGTTGGTTCATCAGCAACAATAATATCAGGGCTATTTACTAATGCTCTGGCAATTGCTACTCTTTGTTGTTCACCTCCTGATAATTGATTTACTTTATTGGAAGTTTTATCTTTTAATCCCAATTTTTCTAGCCACTTTAAAGCGATAGTCTTTCTTTCATTTGGTAAAATATTTTTATTGATTATTGTTGGAATAATCACATTTTCTAGAGAAGTTAGTTTTTTATTTAAATAAAATGCTTGAAAAACAAAACCAAATTTATTCATTCTTATTTTTGCTTTTTGATTTTCTGATAAATTATTGGTATCAATTTTATCAATTAAATATTTTCCTTCATCATACGTGTCTAACAAGCCTAAAATTTGAATTAGGGTTGACTTTCCACTTCCTGAATGTCCAACAATTCCATAAAACTTACCTTTTTCAAAACGAATACTTATATTGTTTAAAGCAACAGTACTTTTATTTTTAGATAATTTATAAGATTTTTTAATATTTTCTAATTCTAACATACTACTTTATCCTCCTACCAATTTTAAAGAGCAGTTTTTACTTCTTGTTAGTATGACAAAATTTAATTATTATTCTTTTCTTCAAATATTGTTTATTCTAATGAAGTATTTTATGAAAATAATACTTCATTTTAATTTTTCTTAATGTAAATCATTTAGGAAGAAATTCATTCTTTTCTTGATTTAAGTATCTTTTTAGCAAGAATGTCATAAAGTAAGGAAAGGTATAGAACTTTCCATTAAAGCCAATATTTTTATTGCACAATTTAATTCCATAATGAATATCTTTATACCTGCTGTTTTCCATACAATGATTTAGGGAAACAGTAGAATTATCATTTGCTTTTACTTCTATTGGGATTAAGGAATCTTTATCTCGAATAAAAAAGTCCATTTCTAATGTTCCTTTCTCATTACGATAAAAATAAAGATGATAGCCTTGTTTTACTAACATATCGGCAATTACATTTTCATAAATGGCTCCTTTATAAGTATTAAAATTTTGATTTTTTCTTAAATCATCTTGTGCTTCTTCATCAAGAGATGCAATTAAAAGTCCAGTATCTCCAAAATAAATACGATAATTATTAGGATTGTAATTTCCTTTTAGAGGAAGGCTTAACTGATTTAAACAATAGCAAATATTTACGATTCCTGCTCTATCTAACCAATTAAGAACTCCTATGTATTCTCTATTTCTAGCACCATTTTGAATTTTAGTAATTTGAAACTTTTTATTTTCATTTCCTAAAAATACAGGAATATTTTGATATACTGTTAAAATTTTACTTTGATCTAAACCAGTAGCATACTTTGTAATATCTTCCTCATAGTCAAGAAGGATTTGCTGTTGCATTTTTAGTACACCACTAAAATTTTTATTCTTGATATAACTATTGACAATAGCAGGCATTCCTCCTACTACCATATAGTCTCTGAAGTTTTCTAGCATTACATTATACATGGTTTCTGATAAAGGTTTTAGTTCAATCATATGTTTAAATATATCCTCTATTACATTTTCATGATATCCTTTTGCCCATAAAAATTCTTCAAAATCCATAGAATGGAGAGTGTAATCTTCTTTATTTCCCACACTGTTTGATTCTATTTTTTGATAATTGATTCCCATAAGAGAACCTGAGCAAATGACATCATATCTCCCATCTTCTCTAAATGCTTTTAGTGCTGTTGCTACACTGACACAATCTTGCATTTCATCAAAAAAGATTAATGTTTCGTAAGGAATAATTTCTAGTTGTGGTTGTCTAAGTGTAATTTCTTTCATGATTTCATCAACATTAAATGAATGTTCAAAAATTGTTTTCATTTCTTTTTGAAAAATAAAATTAATTTCAATAAATACTTTATAATTATTCTCTCCAAAAAAGCGAATTGCATTTGTTTTTCCGATTTGTCTTGCCCCTTTTATAATTAAAGGAAGTCGGTCTGGGTTGCTTTTCCAGTCTAATAAAAATTGATCAACTTTTCTTTTTAGTCGTTCCATTGTTCCACCTCAAAACCATGTTATCACATTTTTCCAGTTATTTCAATCCCTAAAAATCACATTTTTCCAATGATTATTCCTAGTGTTTGTCATTCTCAATATCTTCAAGCCTAACGCTTACTAGTTTACTAACCCCAGACTCTTGCATAGTAATTCCATATAAAGTATTAGCAAACTCCATCGTTTTCTTCTTATGGGTAATTAAAATAAACTGTGTTTTATCACGATATTCATCAAGATAATGACCAAAACTTTCGACATTAGCATCATCTAAAGCAGCTTCTACTTCATCTAATAAACAGAAAGGAACAGGTCTTACATTTAATATAGCAAATAATAAAGAAATAGCCGTAAAAGTCTTTTCTCCCCCACTAAGAAGAGTAATACTTTTCAAATTTTTTCCTGATGGAATAGCTTCAATTTCGATTCCTGTTTCTAACAAATTATCAGGATCAGTTAAAACTAACTCAGCTTCTCCTCCACGAAACATTTGTCTAAATACTTTTTTAAATTCGATTCTTACACTTTCAAAAGTAGTTTTGAATTTTTCTTTCATTACAGTATCCATTTCTTTCATAATTTCTAAAAGAGTAGCTTCTGCTTGTTTTAAATCTTGTCTTTGATGATCTAAAAATTCATACCTTTCTTTGACTTTCTTAAATTCTTCTATAGCATCAACATTAACATAACCAATTGATTTAATTTCATTTTTTAAATTTTTAACTTTCTCTCTAGCAATATCTTCAGGAATATCCAACTGATAATGATTAACCGCAGCTTCATAAGTTAAATTATATTCTTCTCCTAAAGAAACTAATAAATTATCTAGTTTAATATTTAGCGTATTTCTTCTAATTTCTAATTCTTTCAAAGACTTTTCTTTTTGAGAAATATTAGAACTATCTTTTCTAGATAATCCTTCTATTTCTAAAATATCAGACGCTAATTTTTTCTTTTCTTCTGTTAATGAATTAACATTTCTAACGATATTATCTTTAGATGAAATAGCACTATAATACATTTCTAACATTCTCTCAAGTTCCGTATCACTGCTATTTTTAGAAATAACATCAATATTTTTTATTTCTCTTTCAATTTCTTCTTTTTCTTCTTTTAATTCATTAAATAAATTTTCTTTTCTTCTCCTCTCTTCTTCTAAAGAAAGAAGCTGATTCTTTTCTTCTAATAAAGTAACATTAGTACTTTCTAATAAAGTATTTTTTTCTTCTAACTTTTCTTGGATATCTTTTGCTTTTTCTTTTAAGTGTTCAAGTTCTAGTTTACTAGTTTCTAGTTCATACTTTTCTTTGATGACATTATTTCCAACAGAATTACTTCCTCCAGTAATAGAACCACCTATATTAATGACTTGACCATCTAAAGTAACAATTTTATAACGATTAAAAATACTTCGACTGATATTTGTTGCATGATTTAAATCATCAACAATTAAAATATTTCCTAGCAAATGAGAAACAATACTTTGATAAATAGAATCATACTTTACTAAAGAAGAGGCAACATCAACAAATCCTTCTTGATTTTTAACTTTATCGAAAGTGACACTATCAATATTTCTTGGTTTAATATTATCCATTGGTAAAAAAGTAGCCCGACCTAATTGATTATCTTTTAAGTAAGAAACCATTCTTTTTGCATTCTCAGTAGAGTCTACTACTAAATGATTGACACTTCCAGCTAGGGCTGTTGTAATTGCCGTAACATATTCATCTTGAATAGAAAGAAGTTTTCCAACAATGTGATGAGCGCCTAAAAGTCTAGGGTTATCTAAAATACTTTTAATTGCCTTAGGAACTTGACCATTTCTTTCAATACTATTTTCTAAATGTTCAATCTTTAATTTTAGTTGATAGCACTCCCGATCATTTTTTTCTAATATTTCTTTCAATTTATTTTTATCTTCATTTGCTTTATTGTATTGCTTTTCTATTTTTCTAATCGTTTCTTGTTGGATTTGATTATCACTTGCTAATTTTTGAATATCTTGTTCTTCTTCTTGATACTTTGTATTTATTTTTAGTAAATTTTCTTTTAATAAAAGTAAGCGTTCTTCTTCTTGATTTCCTTGTTCCTCACTATATTGTTTTCTCATCTTTAAAAGCCGAATATCAGCGTTAATTTTCTCAATACTTTTGGTAATTTCTAATAAAGTATTTTGTTCTTGATTTATCTTGATTTCAATATTTTTAACTTCATCTTTTTTAGTTAACAAGTCAATATCATAACTAGAATGCGTATTAGATAGGCTTACTACTTCATCATTTAAGGTATTAATTTTTTCTTCTAATGTTTTGATTTCGTGATTAAACTTCGTAATATCAGATGCCATTAAAGCAATACTCAAATCAGAAAGAACATCTTTTACTTCTAAGTATTTTGTTGCATCTTTACTTTGTTTTTCTAGAGGGATTAAATTATTTTCAAGTTCCCTTAAAATATCTTCAACACGATTCATATTTAAATTGGTTCGTTCTAACTTTTTGACTGCTTCTTCTTTTCTTTTTTTATACTTCATCACCCCCGCAGCACTTTCAAAAACAGCTCTCCTATCTCCAGGTTTAGTCGATAAAATCTCATCAATCTTACCTTGAGAAATAATATTAAAACTCTCCTTATCAGCCCCAGTATCTACTAAAAGATTGGTAATATCTTTCAATCGACATTTCTCATTATTTAGATAATATTCATTTTCCCCGCTTCGATACATTACTCTTTTAACAGAAACTTCAGTATACTGAATAGGTAAATAAAAATCACTATTATCAAAAATTAAAGTAACCATAGCACTATTTAAAGGCTTTCTACTTTTACTTCCTGAAAAAATAACATCAGTAGAAGTATCCCCTCTTAAAGACTTAATAGACTGTTCTCCTAAAACCCATCTTACCGCATCAACAACATTCGATTTACCACTTCCATTAGGCCCAACAATGCCATTAATATTCTTTTCAAAATTAATTTCTATTTTATCGGCAAAAGACTTAAAACCATAAGCTTTCATACACTTTAAATACATTTCCATCACTCTCTTACATCTTGTTTTAGTATATCGTATTTTTATGTTCTTTACAAGTTAGTTACTTTTATGTAAATCAGCTTTAGAAGGAAAAAAATACACGAAAAATACTAATAAAGAATTCCCCTTTGGTAAAAATAACTTAAAGTAAGTTCGATGAATTTTAGTTTAAGAAAGATTTAAAAATTATTTTTTTCTTACTTTAGAATAACTATCTTGAACTAATTTATCATCAATTAATTCTTCTGCTAATTCTGTAAATAGTTCTATTATTTCTGGATGATTTATCATCTGTATAAGTATTTTTTTTAATTGTTTTAATTGTTCTTTCTTTATTTGATTATCATGTTGTTTCATCTCTTCTAATGGAGAAGATTCCTGAAATAACATTTCTCTTAAATTTTTATTCATCCATTGATAAATTTGTGAATCTTCAACAGAAGAAAAAGAATAATTCTCAAAATTTGAGGTAAAAATAATTTTATCACACAAAAGCATTCTATCAGTAAGAATAATCCATTTCACAGGTTTAACTTCTATCCATATCACTTTTTTTCGTTTTGAAGAAGATAAAAGCATTTTTTCTGTCACTAGTTCATTAGTCGATGAAACATTTTCTAATCTTACGTATTTTCTATTTTTATATTCATATTCATCTAAACTCTCTAAATAATTTAAATTTCCATTTTTAATATAACTATAAGTCTTATCAGTGAATGATAATTCCATTTCTTGATAATTATTCTCTAATTCTTGTTGTAATTCAATTGAAACAAAATCTTGAGGAAAATATCCTAAATTTATTGTTTCATCATCATTTATTTTAAGATTGGTATTTCTTAAAAAATGACAAAAATCTTCAAAAATAAGAAGAGGACGACCACCAATATGATGACATTTTACATCAGCAATAGACCGTTGACTTGTTCCTTCAACAATTACCATAGCTGCTTTAGAATTTGCTGGCATTGAACTAAAACTTCTTAAATCATGAAATCCATATTCTATAGTTTTTGTCCAATAAGAACCAAAAATTTCTTTCTCTTTTGGTACACTATTTGCTCCTTCTAAAAGGGCAAATGGGGTAACAATAGCACTTGTTCCTTTTTTAGTAATCGATAACTTACCCACTTGATCTTCATCTAATAAAGAAAAAGAATATTCTTTATTATCAAAATTTAAAAGCAAACTATTATTCCAATCTGTATTAAAAAAATCATTATCTTCTATTTTTGTTGAAAATAATTGATTGATAGTAGCTTCTAGACTATAATTTTTATTCTTTACCTTACTATCTTGTTGTTCTTCTTCTAGAGGAATAAAATTCTTTATGAATAATTCTTTTAATAAAACATTATTCATAAAATGATAAATATTTGTATGGATAAAATCACCAAGATATTTTTCTTTTGAAAATTCTAACCCTGCACAAAGAATTTTTTTACTAAGTAAGATTTTTTCCTCTTTTAAAACATTCCATTTAACAGGCATAACTTCAATCCATACATAATCACCATTGTGATAAATTTCTCCATTGGAAAGAAGTACCTTATCACGATTATAAACAGTCGCTATTTCCACGCGCACATATTTTTTATTTTGATATTCATAAACAGAATATTGTCCAAAAGAAGAGGTATAAGTATTTTTTAACAAGATAATTTTACCATTATCAAAAGTACTTTCTAATTCCTGTTGAATTTCTTTAGAAACAGCTTGTTGTGGATAGTAACCATATTCTATCTCGTTATCATTTAAATCAAGAAAATTTGTTGTCAAAAAATTACTCCACTCGTCCTCTAAATTTAAAACTAGTCTGCATCCACAAAGAGAAAAGTTTAAATCTGCTAAATGATAGTCACCATCTTCATTGACAATATTAACACTATTTTCATCTTCCCTAGTTTGTGTCCAATAATATCCCGTTCTATCTTCTAATTGATTTTTTCCATAAATATAATAATCATTAGATACGTATCCTCCTGCTACAATAGCAAAATCTGTAATCGCCGCCTTAGCTCCTAATGGTTTAAAAACTTCTATTTTTTTCTTACCATATAATTGCTTTTTTGTTAGAAATGTAAAATTCATCACGTCATCCCCTTAATCAAATTATCATAATAATAAAATCATCAATCTTATAAATATCAATTGCCATTATTTTAGCAAATTACCAATCATTTAGCAAGCAATAAATTATCACATTATGATAAACTTGTATAGCCATACAACAAAAAAAAGAGAAATTAAAATTTTTCCTCTATGGTATAAAAATTACTCATGACTTAAAGAACAAATATTTTTTAATTGAATAGCTATTTCTTTGGGCACTATCTCAGATAGTTCTTCTATACTAGATTGTCCAATATTAGAAATTGTTTTATATTTCTTTAGCAATTTGTTTTTTCTAACTTCCCCTATTCCAGAAATACTATCTAAAATACTAGTCAAAGAACCTTTGCTTCTAACTTGTCCATGATAATGAATCGTAAAGTTATGCACTTCATCTTTTATTTTGGTTAGCAAAAAATTTATTTACTCTTTTTTACTAATCTATTCAGACTTTCTATTTTATTCAAAATAAATTTTATAATATTTACTTTATTTTCAATATATTCATAAGTTTTATACAATCTATTTGTTAATTCTTTATCAGTAATATTAGTTTGATTAATAAATTTTTTGTTTTTAGCAATATAAAAGCATAATTTGTATTTTATATATAAAGAATTGTATTGATCAATTAAAGAATCATAAATATTTGAAAATAATTCATAAATTTTATCAAAATTTGTAACATTAATAATTTTTAGTAGATTATTTTCAATTTCTTCTTTTGTTAAAAATTTTATTTCATATAATAAAATATAACTATATATTATATATATATCTTTGTTTGTTTTATTGTTAGCATAATAGTAAATTAAATAATTAAAATTATGATTATGATTATTGTCAAATATTTTACTTAATAGAATATTTTTTTTAGTACAATTATTAAATGCTAAAGTATCATTCTTTTTTAACATATATAGTTGTCCAAATAAATAATCATATTTTGAATAAATAGCATCAACACTATCTAAATTACTGATTAAATAAATAAAAATATTATTTAATTGAATAGAACTGGAAAAACACATTTTTTGTTTATTAACAATTGTACTAATTTCATTTAAAAAGCAAAATGATTTATAATGTGCTTCTATTTCTAATGTATTGTCATAATAATCTATATTATACTTTTTATTTTCTAATATATAAGTAATTGTATTTATAAATGTATTTTTATCTAAAAAGGATTTTTTTATTTTTTCTAGTTGACAAAAATGTATAAATTCATGGTATCCAATATTTAAGATAGTTTCAAAAATAAAAGTATCAATATCATATTCATTTTTTCTACTTAAATATTTTTGATATTTTATTATTTCTGATAAATATATAACAATTTTATAGTTTGAATTACTAAGTCTAAGGGTTTCTCCAAAAGTAAAAAAATCCTTTTTTCTATTTTTAAGTATCATACTTACTTCAACATCTACTATAAATTTATTATTATATAATTCATTTATCAAAACATAATATTCATAGATGTCATTTTCTAGTTCGGTTAGTTTATTATTAAGAAGTTTAGTTCTTATTTGATAATATATATTTGAGATTTTTCTTTTTTGTTCGTTATTGACAAATAGTTTCATAGTATACAATCTATATTTTTTTATTATTTTATAAGTTAATTATACTTACTAGTAATTTTTAAATTTTCATAAAATAATTCATCAATAATATTAAACATTTTAAACTTTTTTTCTAATTCATCATAAACTAAGAAATCATTATCACAGAAGTCAATTAAAGGAATAATATTTTTAATTGCTATTTTTAACTCATCATTATAATTTAATATTTCATCTTCACTTAATAATCTTTGATTATCTTCTAAAAATTTTGGCTCCTTATTTACTTTTTCTAATAATTCTAATAATTTTTTATTATTAATATTTTTATACTTTTCTAATAATAGTTTACTCATAAATTACCTCTTTCCATTTTATTGTATCATTTTTTACTATAAAGTTCAATAATCAAAATTTTGAGTTTAAGTTTTTTACAAATCTCTTTATTTATAATGGTTTAGATCTATTTTATATTTTCTTGACTGAACGGTAATCCTTACTTAAAGAACAAATATTTTTTAATTGAATGGCTATTTCTTTGGGAACTATCTCAGATAGTTCTTCTATACTAGATTGCCCAATATTAGAAATTGTTTTATATTTCTTTAGCAATTTATTTTTTCTAACTTCCCCTATTCCAGAAATACTATCTAAAATACTAGTCAAAGAACCTTTGCTTCTAATTTGTCTATGATAATGAATGGTAAAGTTATGCACTTCATCTTGCATTTTGGTTAACAAAAGAAATAGACTACTCTTTTTATCAATAGGAATTACTTGAACAGGATTACCTCCTATTAATTCAGAAGTATGATGTTTATCGTCCTTTTTTATTCCAATAACAGGAATATCCAAACTAAGAGAATCTAAAACTTCTCTAGCAACATTTAACTGGCCTAATCCTCCATCGACAATAATCAAATCTGGTCTAGATAAATGATCCTTTAAAACACGAAAATATCTTCGATAAATGACTTCTCTCATTGTTCCATAATCATCATTCACTTCTTTTGTAATTTTAAATTTTCGATATTCACTTTTTGCAGGTTTTCCATCAATAAAAACAACCATCCCTGAAACATTAAAATTACCAAACAAATTAGAATTATCAAAAATTTCTATTCTACTAGCAGAAGTTATTCCTAAAAGATTGGCTAATTCTTGAATAGCACCTAATGTCTTTTTTTCATCTCTTTCAACTAAAGTTATTTGTTCATTTAAGTAATTTTTAGCATTTTCATTGGACAATTCTAACATTTTTTTCTTTTTTCCTTTTTGAGGAGTAAAACAATTTAATGAAAAAGCATGAGATAATACTTCACTATCGATAATAGAGGGAACAATCACTTCATAAGGATGAATCGTATGCTTATCATAAAATCTCGATAAGTAAGTCATTAATTCTTCTTCTAAAGTATCAATCATTGGAAATAAATCATTCTTTCTATCAAGTAATTTCCCTCCTCGAATAAATAATATACATACCGATAAATAACCATTTTGAACGTAATAGCCAACAATATCTCGATCATGAGAATCATCTAACTCTACCTTTTGTTTTTCCAAAGTAATCGAAATATAATCTAATAATTCTTTATATTCTTGCGCTTTTTCAAATTGCATCTTTTCTGCATAAAAATTCATCTTATCCATTAACTTCTGATAAAGTATTTTATCATTTCCATTTAAGAAAGAAATAATCTCACTTTTCATTTTAGATAAAATTTCAGAATCAATTTCTTTCTCACAATATCCTAAACACTCATGAATATGATAATATAAACAAACTTTTTTAGGATATGTCTGACACTTTCGAAGAGGATAAACTCGATTTAGCATATCAACTACTTTTCTTGCTGCAGTAACATTAGGGTAAGGGCCAAATAACTTGGTATCTCTTTTTTTTCTCCTGTTAGAATTTCTAACTACAGAAAGACGAAAAACTTTTTCATTAGTTACCTCTATATAAGGATACGTTTTATCATCACGAAGAAGAATATTATATTTAGGATCATATTTTTTAATTAAATTAATTTCTAATAATAAAGCTTCTAATTCTGATGAAGTCAAAATATATTCAAAACTAACAATATCTCTTACTAACATTGCTGTTTTTCCTGTATGACTTGATTTAAAATAAGAATTAAGACGATTTTTTAAATTTTTAGACTTTCCTACATAAATAATTACCCCATCTTTATCATGCATTAAATAGCAACCAGGAGAATGGGGAACAAGTTTTAACTTTTCATCAATCACTCGTATCTCTCCAAACCTCATACCAAGATTTTAATTTAGACACACCAACAGAAGAAATATCTTTAACAAATTGCCATGTTAGTAACCCACTTTTCTTTAATTCTCCAAGTCCCTCTTTTGCTGTTGTACAACTTTCTTCATTTTCTTGACATACCTTTGCAGCTAAATCTAAATAAGAAACAATAACTTTTTCTCGGAAAGTATCATAAGCCAAAGAAGAAGCTTCTTGAATACTTTCCTTATAATTAGGAAATTTCCCTTCTATTTTTGTATCAATCATAAAGGCAATTTTTAACACCTTAATCTTAGCTTGATTACTTAAACTAGAAAAAGTTTTTCCTTGAATAGTTCCTCCATAAAAAAGAAAATCTACTAATTCAATAAAACTAGATTTAAGAGAAGAAGTAAAATTATGACTACTTTCTACTTCTTGTTTTAACTGTTCAAGATAAAGAACAACATCTTCTTCTGTCTTTTTTTCTTCTTTTGATAAATGAATATTTTCATTGATATCATCAATAACAGAAGAATAATCTTTAGAAGTATTTTCTTCATCTTGAATGGTAAAACCAATATCTTGATTTACCTTTTCGATAGAACAAATAGTTCCTTGAATAGGATCAGTTTTTTTCATATTCTTTATTTCAAAAATTACTTTATCTCCTATATTATAGACATTATCATCATAAACATCATGATTCACTAAAGAATATTTTTTTCCTTGTTCATCTTGTACAAATAAATAATTTCCTCCTACATAAGAGACAGTAGCTTGAATAGTATAAACCTTGTTTTTTGTAGAATAAAAATAAATCATAAGAACAAAAAGTAATATAATGAATATAATTATCATTCCTAAAGTTATTTTTTTCTTCTTCTCCATTTTCTCACCTTCTTATTTATTTCTATTATAACATAATTTTTCTTTTCTAAAACATTGTTTTTACTAATCCTCTACTCAATCTTTTTCCCCAGTTAAATTCTTTTAAATATTGTTTTAAAAAATAAATTTTATCTTGATTATTATCAAATATCATATCAATAAATTGTAAGGTATCTTCCAGAGAAGGAATTGTACTAGGTTCTTCTTTTAAAAGATAATCTAAATATTCTCCATCAATTTCTTCTTTGGTAACAGAAAGTAAAAATTTTACTAAAGTATTCACATTATTCTGCCAAATGATTGCTTTACTTGATGCATTAGGACTTCGAAACTCTATTGTATTTCTTAATCTTTTTATACCATCTATTATCGAAACATTTTCAAAATTAATTGCTTCATTCCTGTCTTTAGGAAATACTTGATAATACAAGTCTTCAAAGCAAGTACATTGATTTAAAGTATCTAATTCATGATAAAGTATATTCGCTATTGGTGGTGCATACTGATAAAGAGATTTTCTTCCTTCATTCATCTCTCCAAACAAAAATTTTAATAAATCTTTTTCATAAATCATATACATTTTCACAAAAATTCGCCAATATTCAATATTTCCCTTTAAAAGATGACTTCCAATATGAATATGACCACCAGCATTTTCATTCATTACAGCATGATGTTCCTCAAGAAAAAGACAAATTTTATTTAGTTCATCCCAGTTAGCAGGAGAACCAGTTAAAATTGGTGACTTAATCTCTCCCCCATATTCAAGCGTTGTATCATAATCAGAATTCCAATAACAACAATTTTTTGATACATAGTCATTAACTAAATGTTTGTCTACATGTTCATATTCAACTTCAAGACCAATTGTGACATCTCCATTAAACCAAAGATGATTACGATACTCTAATTGACTTTTACTGAGTTGTGTCTTTAATTCTTCCAAATCTTTTTTCGAAAATTGAGCAAAAGAATCGTTATCTTCCATATTAACAATAAATTTATTTTCCATACAAATCCCCCTTTTTGATTGCTTATTATAACACATAGTTAAAACTTTTTAAAGAGATTTGATAAAAGAAAAATACTTATCTCTCTCTTTACCAAAGGAAAAAAGAAAAAGAAGTACTTTCAATATTATTTTTTCTAATATATCGATACTTCTAAATTTATTTTTTTACTTTCATTTTCATTTTGTTATTACTGTTTGTTTTAGTTAAGAAACCATTAAAACATAATTCTTTTGACTTGTTATTATATAATCCAAAAATAACTTCTGTTAATTGCCAAGAATATTTATCTATAATAGGTTGAAACATGGGTAATTTATAGTCTGCTAAAGTAATAAAAGGCTTTGTTGTGCCTAAAAATTTCATAGATTCCTCAATCATTTTTGTACCAAGATGTTGTCCCCTAAATTGTTCTGATACATATAAAGTACATATCTTTCGTTCATCTAAATCTTTCTTCAAGCAAGCCACAGCAACAATTTTATCCCTGTCGTTTTCATCTCTTGCAAAAAGGATTTCTCCATTTGGCGTAAATATCCGAGGAATTTGCTGATGAAAAAACCATTCTTTGTGTTTAGGATAATCTTCACAAATAAAATCAGTAATATCATATATTTTCTTTGCTAGTCGAATAAATTCTTCTTCACTTAAAATTCCTATGTAGTCTTTTAAACTTTCAATTTTTACCATAAAATCCCTCCCGAATGTTTTTTTCTATTTAAGAAATTAAATTAAATCAATTCTAATTCCTAATACACCATATTTTTTTTGCTTTTCTTTCGTATAGAATTGTTCTAAAACAGAGATTAATTCCTCCTTTGTCATTGATTGATCTGCCAAGGTTGAAATATCATAATCATTAAACATTTCTTCAAAAGATTGATATCTTAATAATCCAACAACTTTTGCATCAAATGACTCTGTTAAATCAGGCTCTTTTAAAAACTTTATTTTATCTCCTAATTGAATTTTTTGTCTTTTTTCATCATTTAACCGAATTTCAATTCTTTTTGTCCCATTTAGAATAAAATTATAATATTCAGGTCGTAGTTTCATTTCATGAATCATCTTATTTTCCTCTTTTCCTTGCATTTTGCAATATTAATTTTTTGACTTGGTATGGATTTTTACATAAATTACCATCTAAACTAAATGCCTTATCCCATTCTTTAATGACTTGATATAATGGACTTTTTTCATCAATATAAGAATAATATTGTGAAAATTGTATATTTGGATCAATTTTTCTCATCTCTTTTAAAGAAAGATATTCTTCAAATTCTGTAACATCATACAATTTTAAAGCACAACATTTTTGAAAATTTTCCCCATAATAATCAACAATTTCATGTCCATCCAAACGATTATCATAACCAGTTTTTTTTAATATTTGTTTGGTATTTCCTTTTAAAATATCTGAAACTTTTATATATCCAATTAAAGCTTTATCTTCTTTTGCTGAATAGACATATATTTTTTTGTTTAAATCATCATCTTTTAGTGGAGATTTTCTAAATTCATATTTTTTTGTTTCTGCAAATATTTGTCTAGCATAGTAACTCATTATAGAAATCACGATAAGTCTATTTTTTTCCATTTTATCCATAGATTTATCCCCCTCACATCATCATTATAACATTGAAAAGTAATAATAACAATAGCTATTGATTTCCACATAATTTTGTGAAAAAAATTAGTGATTTTTCTATCTTTCACTAATTTAAGGCTGAGTAGTAACCTTATGCTTAATTTTTTTAAGACATTTTCCTAAATTATTGACAAACATAAAAAACTATTTGTAAACTCTTTTGCTCCTCTACACTTACAAATAGTTTTTTTATTATTTCTTTATCCTTCGAAGTTTTTTCACTTCATTTCTTTCCAAATTAGTCAAACAAAACTTTTCTACAAAGCCTCCTTCAGCAAAATCTAAATCAAATTTTTCTAACGATAACTTACTTTTTGATGACGTCTTTAAATCAACCGAAGGATATTTCTTACAAGCATCATGCAATAATGAAAACTTTTGTATAATTGGTTTTTCTCTTCTTTGACTAATAATATCTTTATCTACCCTCATCACAAACCTCCACAATCATAGTTTATAAAAGATAAATCTAGAAGTCAATAGTAAACAAAAAATACTTACCTTTCTCTTTACCAAAAGTAATCAGAAACAGAAGTATTTTAAACAAAAAAAAGAACTAGTTTCCTAGAACTCTTTTAATTACTTTTCTTATCATGATAAATATCATGACCAACATTAAAGATAACCAATACAATTAAAATTCCTAAAACAACAAATAAATTCTTCATTAATAAACTACTCTCAATAGTAATTAAAGCTTCTTTCATTAAATTAATAGTATAAGTCATTGGTAATATTGGATTTAAGAATCTAAAGCATTTACTTACCGTCTCAATAGGGAATGTTCCTCCTGCTGCAGCCAATTGTAATACTAAAATAATTAAAGCAATAAATTTACCAACATCTTTAAAGTTAACGATTAAAAATTCAATGATAGCAATAAAAGTATTCGCCACTAAAACAATTAGAGCATAATATAAGAAATAATTAGTAATATGAAAATCTAATAGAATATTTAATAAAAATGCTAATAAGATTCCTGATAATGTGGCTAAAAGATGATATAAAGCTGTTCTTTGTAAATAATTTTGATTATCAATAGATAATTTAGGAAATCTATTTTCTTTATCATAATATAAAACAACATACATCATTAAAGCACCAACCCATAAAGCAATAGAAATAAATAATGGTGAGAATGCTGTACCATAACTACTAACTTCATTAACTGGTTTAGTATCAACAGCAACAGGATTTTTACTATATTCAGAAAGTCCTTTCGTTGACTCTAAATCTTTTTTCGTATCTTCTATCTTTGTCCCTAAAGTATTTTTAGCATCTACTACACTATCATTCAAAGTAGAAATTCCATTATTTAAGGTATGAGAACCATCAGCTAAAGCATTAATTCCTGATACAATTTGATTAGAACTTTGCGCTAATGTATTTGTCCCTGTAGCAATTTGATGAACAGCATTTTTGAGTTCTTGCATTTTACTCATACCATCTTCAAATTGAGAAACATTCGTATTTAATAAATTAATTCCTTGATGAATACTAGCATTTCCTTCTTTAATCGCATTACCACTTACTTTTAAATAATTAGTAACAGTAGTATTTCCTGTCTTCTCAGAAGTTTGAGATAATCCTTGAGCAATTCCACACATTTGTTGTTCATATACAGTAGCAGTACCAGAAACAACTTTTGGACAAATTGTAGCATTAATTAAAGCAACTAAATTTTCTGTATAACCTAATGTATTATTTACACCATCAACGTAAGCATTTAAACTACTAGTTAAAGTATTGCTTCCATTCTTCAAATCAGAAACACCATTAGTTAAACGATTAACACCATCCGTTAAAGAATCTAAAGCCCCAACCCTTTGATCTAAAGTATTGGCTCCTTCATTCAAAGTATTTAGTCCTTGATGAAATAAAGTATAATTGGATTGCAATGAAGAAATACCTTGATTTAAAGTATTACTTCCATTTTTTAATTGTTCTGTTCCTTCATTTAATTTTGTAAATCCATCATAAATAGTATTTAACTGTTCAGGAACTTGATTTAAATTATCGGATAACTGTTCAACAATAGCAGAATTGACACTGTTATCTAGACTTTTTTCGACATTTAAAACCACATTATTAATAATTTGGCTAGCCAAGTAATTGGATTTTTGATTTGGTGAATAAGTAATAGTTGCATGTTTTTTAGAAGTCGTTGAAGCACTTTCCATACTACTAGAAAAATCTTTTGGAATACGAATTACTGCATAATAAGTTTTATCATCTAATCCATCATTAGCCTCATCTAAATCCACAACAGATAATTTTAATTTTTTACTTTTCTTAATACTATTTACTAATTCCACTCCTCTACTACCTTTATCTTCATTAACGATAGCAACAGGCAAATTATCGATATTTCCTTCTCCATATGGATCCCAATAAGCTTTTAAATAGAAAAAGCTATACATAAATGGAATACATAAAACAGCAAGAATAACAATATAAGAAAATAATGAATTCTTTTTATTTTTCATTTTTATCTCCCCCTTTTACCAATAAACCATTTGAAAGAATATTAGTAACTTCTTTACAAACTCTTTTTCGATCGAATTTTTCATCATATTCAAATGTTAAAGAATAGATAGTTTTATAAATAATAAATGCTGTTAAATGAGCATCACACTCTTTAATATTTCCTTTAGAAATTTCTTCTTTAATTTTTTTCTCTAAGTAAGAAATAATTCTTGTTTCATAGACTTGAAAAAAATCTTGATGATGAAAACTTTTACTTTCTTTTTCTTTGATTAAATGAATTAATAATTGATTATCTTTACTAACAGATAAAACATGATTTAAATTTTCACTTACTTTTTCTAAAAATGTTTCTTTTTTCTTTTCTGTTGCTTCAAACTTTTTATGCATTTTTTCTAACTCTTCAGATATAAAATACTGAAAAAGTTCTTGCTTGTCCCGAAAGTAATAATAGATTGTTTTTTTAGTAACGCCCGCTTTTTTAGCAATTTCATCCATCGATACTTTATCAAAGCTATACTGAATAAATAATTCTCTAGCAGCAGTAATGATATTTTCGTTTTTTCCCATATTCTTCACCTACTATACTACTATACCGTTTCGGTATACCAGTATAGTATAGACACATTGTTTTCCCTTGTCAAGAGAAATCAATAAATTTTTTCAAAAAAATTGTCAACCCAAAAGAAAAATACTAGCATAAAAGCTAGTAAAATAGATATTATTTTTGATAAGATGAATCAATTTTATTTTAAAGGTTTTAAAGACAACTTTTTGACAAAAAGATTCGTATCTGTAAAAGAATTATGGTCCATTTTTTCAAGATTATCTACAACTTCAGAAACATTTTTTTTCTCTTTTTCTAAATTAGAATAGAATCTATTCATTTCTTTATCATCATAACCGTTTACAATAATCATTTCATCAAAACATTGATAAGCTCTAACACATAGACCAATATCCTCAGAAGTTGCTAAAGCAAAAGTACTTTTTTTTGAAGAAGAATATTCTTTAAAAGAATACTTATAAAATTCTCCATGAATAAAATATATACAAAAATCCAAAGAATGAGAAAGGAATTTAACTTTTGTATCTCGTGGAAAAGTCTTCAATAATTCACCATAATAATTTTGAATATAAGTATTTTGTTTATCTTTTAAAACAGCAATACCATGATTTAATTCAATATCTAAATAACTTTTTTCATGATGAATATTAAAATTAAAACATCCTGTTTCAGGATTTCTTAAATTGCTACCAAGAAAGTATTGATTTTCAGCAGTTTCAAGAGAAAAAATAACTTCATCAGACTCCTGATTTCCACTTGGAACAAAGTCTAATTCAATTTCTTTGTAATGAGGGGGAATAATAAAATGATGAGGATAAATTAACCCTTTTTTCCCTTTTTGCGTAATAAGATAACAGTTTCCTACTTTAGAGCAATTAGATAAATCTTCAAAAATTAAATTTTCAGAAGAACAATTTTTAAATTTTTCTAAGTAAAGGAGATGATTTTGTTGATTTTTCTGGTAAAAAATTAACCCATTTTCTTGACTCAATAAATTAATATCATCTACTAAATGAGAAATTTTTCCATCTTTTAAAAATTTTATTATACTAGTTTTTCCATTCATACTGATAATTGCAAATAGTTGATAATAATAATTCACTATATTAATAGCATCATATTCAATGGGTAAAGAATATTTTTCATCATCAAAATTTAAATATCCTTTTTTCCCATTTTTCTCTAGAATAAATCCCGTATTAAATTCATCTTTATCAATATAATCATACGTTAAATCAAATAATTTTTGACACTCTAAAACACCGCTAAAAGTCTTTTTTCTTTTTCCTATAATGATTCCACAATAACCATCTTTTTTTACTTCAAATAAAAATTCATCATCATAGCTAGATCTTCTTTTTTGAAAAAAATGAATTTCATCATAAAGTGTTGTATAAAATAAAGATTGATAGCCAATAGGAGAATCTTCATAAATATCGATACTATTCTCATTAAATCCATAAGCAAAGCCATTTTCATCGATTTTAATCCTATCATATAAAACTTTATTCTCATCAGAATACAATACACCATCTGCTTTTTGAAACCACTTTTTTCTTCCTTCTGTAAAAATTAAGGCCTGATTACTAGCAATAATATCATCATATAAAAAGGAAGATAAATAGTTCCCTTCAATAATAAAGAATGCTTTTTTATCATTTTTTGTTAAACTATAATAAGAAAGAGCATCTCCATAAAAATTTTTACCAGTTGTTAAATATTGAACTTCATCAAAAGAAGTATTATTAAAAGTATGTCCTTCTAGATTTTTAATATTAAAAATATGCCATTTTTCATCTTTATCTGTGAAAAAATAAAAATCCTTATCTTCAAATCTTTTATGACAATCTTGAAGAACAAATTGTTCTTTTTTTGCATCATAAATAGAAGTTAATCCTTTTCTACCCAAAAAATAAAAACGATCTCCTACTATTGTTTCATCTTTATCATACAAAAATTCTTTATTTTCTAACTTTCCAATAATTTCATTTGTTTTAACATTCATTAAAAAGCAATGATAATCATCCTCCATTAAAGCGGTATCCTTTATTATCTTTTTTAATTGATAAACTCCATTCATACAAAAACCTCCAAATTTATTAATTATTTCCCTAACTAAAATAAAAAGGTATTCCTTATCTTAACAAAATTAATTTAAAAATTCAAGGAAATAATAAAGAATTAATAAGTAATAAAATAAAAGTGTATTACTATTTCATGTTTTATAAATAATATCCTTATATTTATTACGCTTTTTTCATTGATAAATTAAATACTAATTTAATGTATTTTTATTAATAGATTAATATTTTGCATTCCTTAATAATAAATAAGTTCCTAAAAATAAAACGACTACCCAGAAAAATGTAAATATATATGGGAATATCTTTTTCAGTATTTTTTGCATCTCTTCACCTTCTTCTATTTAATCAATATTATGATTCGTATAAATTTCTTTAGTAATCCCTTCTCCTGTATTAGGAAAAAAACTAGAATAGATAAAATCAACACTAAAAGAAAATAATAAGACTATACATAAAGCAGTAGTAAGCTTATGATTGAATTGTTGGTAAAGATTGTCTAAAATAGGAGCAATAATATAAGTAAAGCCACAACCACCTAATCCAAAAACAAGAAGACCTTCTAAACAGACACGACCATGAATATTTAAAAAATATCCCGTATAATCCCAATATTTTAAATGTCTGAATGTTTCCAAAAACCAGGCTGTTCCATATTCAACAACTCCACATAATAAAAATGTAGCTAGAAATAGAGAGAAAGGCTTATCGCGATAGCGTTTTAAGAGAATTAAAATCAGTACTCCCCCACAGCCATAGATAGGAAGCCAAGGTCCATGCATAGTTCCTCGATTAACAAAGCAGCCATCACTAATTAAGTGAAGTAAAACTTCCCACAGAAAGCCAATAATAGAAAAAGTAAAGAAAAATAAAATGTACGATTTAATACCATAATCTCTATCATAATTTAAATGAAGCGCTTTATTCATTTTACTAACAGGAATACTGAATTTTTCTTCAGGGTAGCTTTCCTCTTTAGGAATGTCAATAGCTAGATATTCATCATTTAAAAGTTCAGGATGAGATAAAGTACTGAATTTTTCTTTTCTAAGGTTCATATAAACTTCAGCATATAAGGCTTCTTTATAAAGATCAGAATAAAATACGGCACTTAAGTTTAATGTAAATACGCGTAAAATATCCCAACCTAGCATAGATAAATCTAAACAAAATAATTCCCATTTACAGCCACTGGATAATTCTTTTGATAAAAGAAAGGCATCTTTTTTCTTGATATTGGGATTTTCAGCTAAAATATAAGGAACAAAAAAATATTCATAATATTTAATAAAACCTCCAATAATAGTTAAATTAAATAAAAATTGGTAGATAGAACGAATAAATAAAATATAAGCAAGATGGAAAGTTTTTTTCATCAGATAAGGAAATAATACTCTATCAATCTTTGTCCCATAGTATCTTCTCTGTTCTAAAAAGTAGCGACACTTTCCTACCTCAATAGCATTAATAAATAAAATACTAAATAAACTAATTAAGATACTGCTAATAAAAACAACTACCCCAAGACCTATTTTATTATGAAAAAATATTTTATTAGCACTATTTAAGAAAGAAAAGATAATCGATTTACTACTAATTAAATCATTAATTAAATAAGAAAGAACACCATTAGTATATTTATTTTCTATCATTCTTTCTAGTTTTTTCTCTTGAGTAGTTTTTTCTAGTAATTCCCCTAAGATTTCACTGGAAGTAAGACTTTTATTGTTTAAAATTTGATTTACTTTTTTATCATGAATATCAATTTCTTGAATATTTTTAGTCGTATAATTAAACCCTCCTGCTAAAAGAAGGGAACAAATAAAAACTAATAGAACATTGCGAAAGTAATGATGTTTAATTGTTGCTTTCGCTGTTCTTTTTAATTCTTTTCTTTTTATCATTTCATCACCTTTTATTCTTGGTATGAATCAAAATCTTTTTTTGAGAAATTGTTCCTGTTAAGTGTTCTCCATTTAAATTTCTTCCATTTAAACTTTCATCCATTTGATATTCTAAAGTATCTTGTTTTTCTAGTCGAGATTGAAAATAGTCAGAAAATAAGGAACTAGGATACTCTTCTTTAAATAAATGAATAGCTTTTTTCTCATCTACATAGTTATTTTCTGCTGTAAACAACAACGATTCAGGAAAATAATCATGAAATAATTCTATTTTACCATTAAATACCTTCGTACAACTTGAAGTATGTACCATTAAATAATCATTTAGACTATATTGTTCAATAATTCCATTATTGTCATATTGCTTTAATTCCAAAGCAAGTTCACTGTTTAAGATTTTTTCCATATCTTTTCTGAAATTTTCTAAATCAGTAATTTGAATGACTTTTTTTCGACCGATAAAATATTCTGATGAAAGTTTTTGGCTAGGTAGAAAAATATTTTTTCCTTTTACAGTAGGAATTCCTAGTTTATCCATCAACTTTTTCATTCCTTTTTCTAATAAATGATAATGTTCATCCACATAGATTACTAAATTAGGTTCTTGAGTTCCAAAATAACCAATATAATCTAATTGATAATCATCTGTATTTTTTGTCTTTTCAATATATTTTTGTAAAGACTTTATTTGTGTTAGCAATTCTAAATATTCCCTTTTTCTTTCTTGTATAATTTGTTCATAAGTATATGTTTTCATCTTATAAATCTCCTATCTATTTATTCATTATCTTGAAATAAAATTTTTTCATATTCATCCTTTTGTAAAATTTTTGATAAAACGAAGTATTCTTCATCTTTTCTAACAAACTTCCAAAATTCAACAAAAGAAGTAGAAGAAGAATGTCCTGCTTTTTTTTCAAGAGTATCCATATTTATCACATAGTCAACCATTTTTCCTTTTACATAAAACCAAATAAAATCTTTTGTATCATCTTCTTCGTCATGAACAAAAACAGGTTTTATCTCTAAAAGACGAATATTTTTTAAAACGTTTCTTTCTCTTCTCATCTCCATCCACGCTAATTTTGTTTGAAATTCTTCGTATAAAGAATCGTCCATATAGGCACGAGAAGGCATCATATCCATATTTGTCCAAGAATTTTGAATAGAGTAAAATGCTTCTATAGCTTGTTTTTCTTGTTTTTTATAATTCCAAGTCTTATCTTTTAAAGAAAGCATTTTTAAGAATTTTTTACTATTTCTAGAGGATTTAAATACGCGAAAAGATAGACGAATAGAAGTAAAAAAAAGAGAGAGAAAAAACAACATATAAAATAAAAAATTTCCTAAAAAACTAGTTCTACCATTAGAAGAAGAATATCCTCCATGACTGCTAGTACCATGACTTCCCCCTGTACTACTACCTCCTCCCGTTGAGCCTCCACCTCCTGCTCGTAAGAAGGTAACTTGGGTTCCTAAGTAAGGAGAAGAAATATTTTGTATTTTCTTAGAAGAAAAAGAAGAGGATAAACAAAAAATACTGATAAAGAAGATACCTAGAATAAAGAAAGAAATAAATAAGTTTTTTTTCATTCTTTTATCTTCTCTATTTCATGTAAAAATAAGTCATCTGTCATACCAGCTATAAAATCAATTACCATTCTTTTTAAACTAGTATTTTCTAAATAAGTATTTTCTTTAGTAGCTAAAAAATAACGATAAATAATACTTTCTTTATTCTTTTCTTCTAAATCATGAAGATAACGGAAGTAGATTTTATTCATTCCTTCTTGATAAAAATTTCTTTCTTCACTCGTCATACTATATTGATAAATATAAGTATAATTAAAATTTTTTAAATCAAGTAAAGCATGATATACGGAATCACTCATCTCAAGATATGGTTTATGGTAACTATGATCAATAATATCCATAACGATAGTATTAATAATTTCTTTATTGGTATTTCCTAAAATTTTAGTAATATGAGGAGGAATTTCTTCTCTTTTAATTTTTTCTAAACGAATGGCGTCTTCTATATCGCGACCAATATAACCAATAATATCACTAAATCTAACAACACAACCCTCTAAAGTCATCGGACGACATTTTGATGTTTCCTTTAAGTTTTGATAAGAAGAAGTATATTCTTTTAAAAATTCTTCTTTAGTTTTTTCTTGAGGAATATATCGATTAGATAAGATTTCCCCATTGTGACATAAGATTCCATCTAATACTTGAACAGATAAATTTAATCCTTTTCCATGGTTTTCTAAATACATATAATTTCGTACCCCTTGAACATTATGAGCAAAATATTCTCCTAATTCTCTTAAAGAAATTTCATTAAGAATAGCTTCTCCTGCATGACCTAAAGGTGTATGTCCGATATCATGTCCCAAGGCAATAGCTTCAATTAAATCTGTATTTAAACTTAAAGAGCGTCCAATTGTTCTAGCAATTTTACTAACTAATTGAACATGAATAATTCTTTTCGAAATATGGTCGTTTACAGAAAAGGAATATACTTGTGTTTTATCTGCATATCTAGTATAACTCATCGCATGAATAATTCGATCAACATCTCTAAAAAAAGGAGTACGAATATCATCTTCTTCATGAGTAAACCTTAATGCTTCTTCACTTAGTGTTGCATATGGAGATAAAAACTTATCTATATGTAAAAAATTATTTTTTGCTTCTTGAAAATACTTCATTATCATCTTTCCTCTTTTCATTAATTATCCAATTTAAGGATATCATAAATCAACAAAAAAAGCTATCTATTTTACAGATAACTTATCGCTCTATAATATGTTTCCATGGGTATTAAGTTTCTAAAGCAATATCACTTTATTTTCCACCTAATGCACTAGCTAAAGCATCTATAGCACATTGCACATCAGTACAGTTAAAGTTAGTAACAGAATTATCATAACTAAAATCACTTGCTATTTTATCATTAGATGCTAATAAACTATTATCCACTTTAGTCTTTTTAGAATAAACTGCTATTCCATCGATAGCTAATTTAGCAGTAAAACTTTTATTCATTTCTGAATTTTGAACAGTATTAGACAGCCAAATACGAACATCAATATCTGCACTAGTTCCAGGTAATAAAACAACATCTTCTTTAATAGTATTATTTTTGCAATCACTTAATTTTCGTGCATCTAATTGCCCTACTTTCGTCATAATATATTGATGAGCTATTTCATCCGTTGCCGTTGTCGATTCAAGAATAATATTAAATTTATATGCTACTGTTCCTTCATTGGTTACAGTAAGTCGATAAGGTTTTATAGTAACAGATTTTGCATCAGATATTGGTCCATTCATTTCTATAGCTACATTATTTGTATTTTCAAACTTAATAACTAAATTTCCTGTCCTATAAACATTTGCATCTTGATCAACACCTGTAGAAGTAAAAATAGAATAAGTACTTCCAATTAATAAAATAGATACTAGAATAATAGAAATTGTACTAGTAATAATTAATCGTTTTTTAGAATCCATTTCTTCCTCCTATCTGCAAAGAAAATATAAACTTCCCATCAATACACTCATAATAAAGACAAGTAAGAAAAAAGTTTGAAAATCAACAATTCCTTCATTATCTTTTTTTAAAGTTCTTACATTATTTTTAGAATGAAGATGTTCTTTTCCTAAAGATTCAAAATCTCCTATACTACCAAGTTCTTTCCCATTTTTCATTAAATGATTATTTTCAAAATTAATTTGATATCCTTCTTGCATATTCCCAATCTTTTCATATTTTTCATTATAAATATCTTGAGTAGTATTATCTATATAATAGACCTTTTCTTCTTCTCTTTCTTCTATCTCCGTAACCAAATAATCATTTTTATCTTCTTTATTGTCTTCTATTACACTAACACGAGAATTAGTAATTGTATAATGCCCATTTTCTTGTTCAACTGCTTGATAAGTATTATTGGTTCTTTCTGTAGAATCTTTTTTAATAATTCCAATTTCTGTATTAACCTTATCATCTAAATTTGTTGCCTTTATACTTGCTTTTTCATATTCATTTTTTGCCGAATATTCATTTTTACTTTCTAGATGATACTGACGTTTATTTTTACTCACATTATCTAATACCATATTAGTAATTTCTTCTACTGATTTATTTTCAGTATCCATTTCTTGGTGAGCAAAAATTTGTTGTAATTCTCTATCTAATTCAAAATAGCTGACATTTTCCAAAATATATTCCCTATGATTTTGATCTTTTGTTCTGGTAAAATAAGTATTGATTTTCCCATTTTCATTTTTCGTAATCATATTCATTTTTAAATAATTTTCAACATTCACTTCTTTTTTACTTTTTGGAGTTATTTTTATTGCATTATCCAAAGCCAATTCTTTGGTTAATTCCTTACTTCTTTCTTTTTCTAATTCATTCGTTGGTTCTAAAGAGATAACAATATTTTTTAACTCTGGTAAATTGGTAAGTGTCTTCCGATAGCTATTTAAATAAAGACTCTTATAGTTTGGATGACTTAATATACTACTAGAAATAATCATTGTTCCTACTTTACTCTTTTTCTCCACTTGTACTTCATAATCAACACCATAAAAAAATCCACGATATAAAATCATTTTTTCATCTTCTAATATATTTTCCATATTCCCAACTCCTATTATCTTAATATAAGATTAACATAAATTAAGAAAAAAATAAAGGGTTATTCATAAAATTTATCATTTTGGATATTCTATAAACAAATATAAATTTTTGTTGATTATCTTTATTATAAAATTGACAAATAGAAAATAAAAATGTTAAATTATAATAAGAAAGGAAGGATTAAGTCATGTTAAAAAAATTTAACCAAATCATCAATGAAGCAATTGGGATTTCTATTATTTTTCTATTACTAGGAATTATCTTTTTAATTTATCCTAATATTTCTATTCAAGTAGTTGCTTACTTAATTGCTTTTATCTTAATAGGAAGTGGAATCTATTTAATAGGACTAGAATTTACTAATAGAATCATCTTTTTCCCTATGGATACTCTTTTTAATGGAATAATTTCTGTAATTTTAGGAACAATCATTTTAATTTATCCTAATATTTTTCAAACTATTATTCCCATTATGTTAGGAATTTACTTTATCTTAGATAGTATCTTTAAATTAAAAGTTATAACGTTTCTTCGAAGAATAGATAATACTTCTTGGATACTTACTTTATTATTAACAATATTATCTATAATATGTGGAATTGTTTTGATTGCTAATCCATTAGATTCTTCTATTGCAATTGCATTATTTGCAGGAATTATCTTAATTGTTTATTCAATTACTGGAATTATTGATATGCTTTTATTTAAGAAAAATATTCATGATTTGGTAAAAGAATGGAAGAAAAATATTAAAATTATTGAAGAGTAAAAAAAACATCCCTTGAGGGTGCTTTTTTATTTCATTTTGAGTTAAGTATTCTTTGTTTGTTTTATTGTAAAAAATTCATTATTAAATCAATTAGAATTTGTTTTTCATGGGGATTAGATTCTGCGATTAATAGTGTGATAGCAACTAATGTACTATTATCAATTACTTGGTGATTTTCTTTCATTAAAATATCATAATACTGTAAGAAATAAATAAACAAAGTAGCTGCTATTCTTTTGTTTCCATCTATGAAAACATGATTTTTAACTAGCAGATAAAGAAAATTAGAACCCTTTTCTTGAATAGTAGGATATAAATCTTTACCATCAAAAGATTGATATATAGACCCTAGTATGCCTTTTAATCCCTCATTTCTTTCTAAAGCAAATAAATTACTATCATGATTAAATTTTAATTCCTGAATTATCTTTTTACAATCTTCATAAGTAATCATTTTATTGCTAATAACTCCCTCAGGTTTAACTATTTTTTTATGGTCATAGTCATCTAATAAATTTAAAGCACTTGAATAGTTATTTATCACTTTAATGATTTCACTTGCCTCATTACCTTTTAATTCAGTATCCATTCTATTTGCAATATCAATTAGTTTAATTGTCTTTTCTAAATAGTTCAATCTTTTTTGATTAATAGCATATCCCTTAATTAAATAATCTTTTAAAATTTTATTTGCCCATTTTCTAAAGATTATACCATTTTTCGATTTAACTCGACAACCAACGCTGATAATTACATCTAAGTTATAAAGATTAACTGGTTTGTCAGAATTAGCAAAGTGCATTTTTTGCACATTACCTTTTTCTTCAAGTTCTCCATCTTTAAATATATTACTTATATGTCTTGTAATAACAGTTCTATCTTTATCAAATAATTTGCTCATTTGTTCTTGTGTTAACCATACTGTTTCATCTTTCATATTTACTTCTAATTTTACATTTTGATTTTCAAATAAGATAATTTCATTTGTCTTCTCCGTTTTTTTCCCCATTTTTTCATCCCTTTCAAGAAAATTATAGGCATATAATCAATTAGAAGTCAATGAATATTTTTTAACATTTTTTAGGTTTACATACTTTCTCTTCTTGGACAACGCATTCGATTGCACACTTAATTTTTTCATCACTTTCTTTTTGGATTTCTTCTGTAAGCTTCATAAAACTAGGAGCATATATTCTCTTTTCTCTAGTTTCTAAAACTTCAGCTGTAGAAGTGGTTAAAGTATAATTTTCTAATACAAAAGTCGAACAGGGAAAGTAATTTTTTTTAGTCTTCTTTCCCTTCTAGTTTCTTTCTTGATGACGACCACTAATTAAAAAAAGAACTTATTCCTAGCAGTCACTATCTAATTGAATAGGGACTTGGTAAAGTTCAATTTTTCCGTTATCACCTTTTGCTTTTATTTCTAAATAAACTTTAGAGGAAGTAATTTTTTTACAACTACTGGAATAATCTTCTACATGAATTTCTAATTTTTTTAAATAATCATTTAAAGAAATATTATTAATGGAAGGACCATTTTGAATCTTCTTTCTACTATTTTTGTTTTCTTCATATAGTTCCCAAGAAATTTCTTGATAAATGGTTTGATTTTCTTCTCCACAATAATCAATATTAGAAATATAAAGTGAAGATTTTTCTTTGTTATAAGCAAAACTTCCACTTACAGTAAAATCATCACAACCACTAGAAACTTTTTTTAAATAAAAATTATGATTATTGAGATATAAAAAAATAAAGAACAAAAGAAGAAGAATAAGAAGAGAAATAAGAAAAAAATAAAATTTAGGAACATTCTTTTTTTGAGGTTTTTTTACCCCTGTAATCATAGTATCCATATCAACATTAAAAATACGACTAATCTCTTTTAACGTGCTAATATCAGGAATATTTAATCCTCTTTCCCATTTTGAGACTGCTTGATAAGTTACACCTAACATATCTGCTAATTGTTTTTGGGTTAAATTTTTTTCTTTTCTTAATTTCTTAATAAACTTTTGAATATTCTCTTGTTCCATTTTTTACACCTACTAATCTATATTTTTCATTCCAGTAACAGAATAACCTAAGTTATCAATTATCTCCTTAATATGTTCTTGGTCAAGAGCATTATCGTAAAATACACTCACTTCTTGCTTAGATAAATCTCCTTTTACTTTAACCACATCAGGAACCTCTTCTAATGCTTTTTTTATTCTATCTAAACAATTTGTACAGTGCATTCCCGTTACTTGAATCATCAATTTTTTATGATGAAAAAACATATTCTTCACTTTCCTTTCTTGTTTTATTATAGCTTTATCTAGAAGTTGTGTCAATTGAAGGAAAAAGGATTTTTTGGGTGAGTTTTTGAATTCTAGAACAAGGAAACATAGCTATCTTAATTTTACGCAAACTAAGAGAAATAATAATTTTTTCTACTTGATCCATTTCAATATTTTTCCCATCTAGAGAAAAAAGAAGAGAGTTTGTTCTTCCCTTAGGATAAATCATCAATTTTTGCTCCTTAGAAAAAACTAAAGAATTAAAAAATTGATGATGTATTCCTGAACGTACTAAAGCTATAGGAGTTAATTGCATTACTTCAAGGTTACCTAAAACAATACTTCCTCCTAAACTAGCATTATAGGCGCTAGAACCTATTGTACTAGAAATAATTACTCCATCTCCGACTAAATCTTCTATTTTTTCTTTATTGACAAAAAGAGATAAAGTGGTTGTTCTTAGTCCAACTTCTCGAATGACAAATTCATTGAAGGAATAATACTGATTTATCTTTTTATCTGATGTAATTACTTTCATTTCTAAAAGAGAATTTTTCTTAATTAGTAATTGATTTTGAGAAAGAGAAGATAAAAATAAATCTATTTCATTCTCTTCTATATTTTGTAGTACTCCTATTCTTCCTAGATTAATTCCTGTATAATAAATAGAAGGATTATATTGATTAGCACTAAGCATTTTTAAAAAAGTACCATCTCCCCCAATAGCAATAGCCAATTGATAATTCTTATCACATATCTTTATCCCTAACTTAGTAAATTTCTCTATAAGTATTTTTCTTACCCTCAAACTACTTTCCGAGGAATTATCATATAATCGTACCCTTTTTATTTTCATTACCTTTCCTCACTTAACATCTTTTTCAATAAAATAACAATCTCTAGAAGTATTTTTTTCTTATCCTCTTCTCTAGTAGAATTACTTACTTCTAAGACACTATCCAAATAATTATTCTTTATTTGGTCAAATACACTAATATAAACAATGTTATCTTTACCACTTAAATTAAATCTATCTACTCTATTTAATTTCCCTGTAACACCAATTCCATATCTACTATTAGTATACTCAGTAATTGCTCTACTCATATCATGAGCAACTTCCATACTATAAACACTATACTTTTCAATTAAATTTCTATCTACCCCTAATTTTATCTTATAAAAATTAGAATAAGTTACTGCACCAAAAGAAAATACTTCACTAGCACCTTCCACATTAGTAATAGCATTTGCTATGAATCCTCCAGTAGCTGACTCCATTGTAGATATATTTTCTCCTCTTAATGTTAAAAGTTTAATTATTTCTTCCATCTTCTATTCCTCTTTTTTCTTTTAAAAAACCTCTCGTAGAACGCCCTTAGGCCGTTCTACGAGATTCTCCATTCCTAACTTACTGATATTTCCATAGGATTACTCTTTGTCCCCACTCCATCATATTTGAGCCCAGATTTTAGAACCACTATTGGGCGAAGAGAATTGCTGTAGTCGGCCGGGTAGAAACTCGAACTGTCATAGAAATACAATGTGTTGCCGGTATCTCTCGAGGCGTCCACAGCACGCCCACTCCAGTCATAGCGGGACGAAGAGTAATAATGATAATATCGAGATGCCATCCAATAACTACTACCACCACCACCTGATTTAGACGCCAATCTATTCCCGAGAACAGTATTAATTAAATTATAATCTTTTTCATATAATGTATCGCCTCCTCCTTGACTTTCGACTGTACTGCAACCACTATCCCCAGTTCTACAAGTCCATGGTGCTGGATTAGTAAATTTTGATGTATCTGTGATATATTCTGTTTGACCATTATAACCAAAATATTTTGAGCCCTTAGTGTAAGTACTATTTTCATATTGACTTGCAAGAACATTTAAGTAACCTACAAAATTTTGATATCCTGTTTTTCCTTTAAAGTACACTTCTGTACTAGATACATGTTCACTTATCATTTCTACTGTACCATCATTATTAATTTTAATCACTCTCCATAAGTTTAATTCTTGAGGATTAATAGTTTGCGTACTTGAATATCCTGTTTTAGATTTATCTGTTGTATAAGAAGATTTAGTAGGTGTCATCTTAACATAATCTCCTAAAGCTAAAGTGGTTTTTTTCTGGATACAAGCATAACCACTAGGGCAAAAAGAATTATTATAAACTTCATCTATAGCATCTTGAACATTAGTAGAAAAAAGTCCACTCTTACTATTGTTATATAGTAAATTTGTTCCTTTTTCTGTATTACTAACAGCCTTTACTCCCACCAAAGATAAAAGTATTCCTAAAATTATTCCTACCAATATCTTACTATTATAACTTTTCTCTTTTTTCATTCTTCACCATTCCTTTATTGAGATTTTTATAATTCATATAACTTGCTAAATAACTATTTAATTTTATCTTACCAATATCATATAAATATTTTTTACGTTTTAATTTTCTTCTCTTTTCCTTATATTTAGCACTTCTATTCTCTTTATTTCTTCCTAGAAAAATAATATTATTTGTATTTTTATAAATTCTAGTTTTATGATTTAGTTCTAATCTTTCATTTTTTAAAAATTCTTTTATCTTATCTAAACAAACATTTAAATATTGTTTATCTTGATGAAATAAAATAAAATCATCTTGATATCTTATATAATATTTAATTTTTAATTCTTCTTTGATAAAATGATCCAAATCATTTAAATAAAATATTCCCAATATTTGACTACTCATAAACCCTATACTAAGTGTAGTATCACTATCTAATATTTTATCAATTATCATTAAAGCATCTTCATCTTTTATTCTTCTTAATTTATTCTTTAATATTCCAATATCAATACTAGCAAAATAAGAATGAATATCACATTTTAAAAGATAATAAGTACCATATCTTCTTTTTATTATATTACGATATTGATAATATAATTTTAAAGCATACGATGTTCCTTTATTGGTCTAGAAGCACAATTAGAATCAATTAAACAAGGAATTAATGCTTCATACAAAATATATCGACTAACCAAATGATTCACTAGTTTATCATACATATTTTGACTAACAATTCTTCTTTTCTTAGGATCATATATGTAAAAAACATGAAATTTTCCTACTTCATAAGTTTTATTTTTTAAATCATTATATATTCTACTAATATAAATTGCTTTAAAACTTTTAAATTGTTGTACTTTATTTTTATTCTTTGTATTTTTACAAATTTCATCAAAACATCTCTCTATATTTTCAAATTTATATATCTTTTGATATAAATTATTTTTTCTTTTCATATATCCCCTTTCATCTAAATTACTAACAGATATATTTTAAATTATTGTTTATAGAATAAATCTATTGGACTTAGTCTATTTCTCCATTATCTCTAATATAAGCATTTCTTATATTACCTCAGTTTGGAGAAGTTACTAGGCGAAGAGAATTGCCGTTGTTGTACGCGTTGAAACTTGAACTGTTATAGTTATACAGGTTGTTGTTGCTATTCGACCCCGAGGTGTTTACGTTCCGTCCGTTCCAGTTATAAGAAGTCGAAGAGGAATAATCATAACAATATCTCTTTTTCAAAACAACTAAGCCCTAGATGACTTTCGCCATCCAATAACATATTTTAATAAATAACCCAAATTTTCTCCAAATTTTAAATATCTTTTTGAATTAATAATATGTTTATTATAACAAACATTAACTAAATAATCTAAATATTTAATATAAGAGACAATCTTATCTTGAATATCTACTCTTTTATTCAAATCAAAAGTTGTATTTGCTTCATAAGCAATCTTCAACATTTGATAAGAAGTAGACATAATTTCTCTTTTTATTTCTATTTCTTTATGAGGAAAATTTGTTAAATATTGATCAAAACTATCAATTAATTTTTTAATCAATTCCGTTACATAAAATTTATCTTTCATATAACAATTTCTCTACCTCTTTAAGTTTAGCACTATTCTTTAAAAGATAAGCTTTAATCTTATCAATTCTATCTAGTTTATTAAGATAAGCATTTGCTTTAACATGAATTTCTTTATATTTATTTTTCCTTTTATAATCCATTTTGTCTATTTCTTCATATTTTATCTCCACTAGATAATACTTTAATCTTATACTGAAATAAATAAGAAATTATATTTGCATCATCATTATAACATTCATAAAAAGTACCAATTTTTAATAATACTACATATTCCGGAAACAATTCTTTTAAATTATTCACCATATTTACTACTGACATATAAACCTTTCTTTCTTTTTTCTCCAAAATCCATCTTAGGAACGACCTTAGGCCGTTCTTGAGATAATTTTCCCACTACCTAACTTACTGATATCTTCATTGGATGGTCCTCTGTCCCAACTCCCTCATATTTGAGTCCAGATTTTAGAACCACTATTGGGCGAAGAGAACAGCTGTCTAAGCTTTCACTGAAAATTGAATCGTTATAGTAATACAAGTAGCGGTTGTCGGCTACTCCAGAGGCGTCCACAATACGTCCGTACCAGCGATAGTAGGTCGACCAGGCATATAAATAATATCGGGATGCCATCCAATAATCACTACCACCACCACCTGGTTTAGCAGCAAAACTAGTCCCAAGAACAGTATTAATTAAATTATAATCTTTTTCATATAATGTATCCCCTCCTCCTTGACTTTCGACTGTACTGCAACCACTATCCCCAGTATCACAAGTCCATGGTGCTGGATTAGTAAATTTGGAAGTATCGGTGATATACTCCGTTTGTCCATTATAACCAAAATGTCTTGAACCTTTAGTGTAAGTACTATTTTCATATTGACTAGCAAGAACATTTAAATAACCTACTAAATTTAGATATCCTGTTTTTCCAGCGAAATAAACTTCTGTTGAGGATATATGTTCGCTTATCATTTCTACTGTACCATCATTATTGATGCTGATAACTCTCCACAAATTTAATTCTTGAGGATTAATGGTTTGCGTAATTGAATATCCTGTTTTAGATTTATCTATTGTATAAGAAGATTTAGTAGGTGTCATCTTAACATAATCTCCTAAAGCTAAAGTGGTTTTTTTCTGGATACAAGCATAACCACTAGGGCAGCCACTTCCAGCATGGGCTTTAGCCTTCTCAGCTAATTCATCAATAGCTCCTTGTACATCCTCGCTAGATAAACTACTTTTTTCATTGTTATAATATATATTTTTAGATGTATATTGAGTAGCTGCATATACACCTGTTAAGGATAATATTATTCCTATCATTATACCAATAATCCACTTATAATTTTTTCTTCTTTTTAAAAAAATGATAATCTGTCTTATCATCCAATTCACCCTCTATCTATCCTTTTACTATCATTTTAAGGATAACAAAAAAAGAAGAAAAAATCAATTTTCTTTACTACTAGATAACTTTAAAGTAACCCCATAAAATTGAATTAATTAAACGCTATCTATTACTATCAATAAACTACTAAAAAAAGATAAAATAATATAAATATATACAAAAAAACACGCCCAAAGATAATCATTAATAAATATCGCTATTCTTTCTTACTTTCTTGAATTCTTTAAAAAGCTTGATATTTTCTCTATTTTTATTTATAATACAAAAACTGAAAGGAGTAAAAAAGATGAAAAATAATCGTAGCACTAACTCTCGAATAGAAGTATTAAAATTAGAAGTCATTACTTTAATTATTAAAGAAAAGAATCTTTCTTTTGATGAAGCAAAAGAAGAATTTGAGTCTTCTCTTACTAATCAATTATTAATGAATATTTCAACAGATATTTATCTTTATCCTAAAGAAAAAATTTTTGCTTTATGGAAAAAAGAAAAGCAGATATTATCTAAAATATTATCTAAACTTAATAGTAAGAATATAGAAGAAGCTAATAAAATTGTTATAAAAGAATTATTAGCAACTAATCTTGATAATACTATTGCTTCAAAGAAAGTAGAAAAGAAAAAAACAAAAATTCTATCTAAACATTCTATTAAATAGAATTTATCTATGAAAAAAGAGCAAAAATACTTGAAGTATTAAATGCTCTTTTATTTTTCGACCTCTTCTATTACCTCTACTTTTTCTCCAATGAAGATAACAATATATTTCTTTAAATTCTCTTTTGGTATTCTTTCATCTTTAACATAATTATTGATTTGATTTTTTGCTTCTTCTTTCTTTAGAGAAAGTAATTTTTTATTTTTACGATAGTCAGACTTTTTAATGTATTTTAATTCTATCATGATGTTATATTTAGAATAATTTCCATTTTTAAATAGCATCACATCAACATACCCATGATTTGTTGGGTATTCTGTATAAGTATTAAAGTTTTTATTTCCACATAATAAAGTAAAGTACATTAATTTGATATATTTTTCATCAAATTGAATAAAATCACGATTATCTACTTTGAAAAGAATTTCTTTAATATAGTTAGTAATTTTATTAATTTTTCCTTCAACGATTAATTCTTTATAGCATTCTCTTAAATAATTAGAATCAAAAGTAATATTCCTATCATTTAATATCTTTACAAAGTAATGATTATAAGTTTCTTTCATCACTTGATTAGGAATTTTAAATTGAATAGAATTATCAAATATATTTTCTTTCCCTATTGTTAAATAACCAAAATAATAAAGTAAACTAATAATATCATCTTTCGTAAAATCATATTCTAAATTAAATTTTTCTTTCAAAATTCCCGTTACCGTATCTGTTGTAAATAAATCATTTAAAATATCTTGATAATAATTATTTTGATATAGTTTGATTAAATTTTCTACTTTACCATAATTAAAAGCAATATTAATATCAATTAAACTGTCTGGTATTTTTTTAAAAGCATAATAATAATTTAAAAAATACATCACAAGAGTTGCATTAAATGATTTTTCTTCTTGTTCTTTATTAAATAAATACCCATCATAATTACTTATCATTAATTGATAAATTTCCTCTTGTTTTTCTTCTTCTACTTCATTTAGTAATGATTTTACCTCTTCATGAGTTAACCCTATCATCGTTGTAAAACGAATATCTCTAGAAATATCAGTTGCAATATTAAATCCTGTTGTCATAGAGTCTAAGGTTATTGGACAAATTCCTGTCATGAATACTCGATCAACAACCCCTAAGCCTACATACTCTTTAATTGCCGCATAAAAAGATTTAATAAACCCATTATTCCCAACTAAACTTCTAAATCTAGTTCCATCACCCGCTAAAATAGCATTCGTGAAATTATCATATTCATCAATCATAATATACATTTTGTTATCGATATTATTTTTTAAGTTATTTTGATAAAAACTAGATAAAAAATCTTTTATCATTGCAGGAACAGAAGAATTACTATCAAAATTAATTTCTATACTGTATTTATTCATAAAATCATTAAAGCCTAAACATAAACATTTTTTAAACTCTTCTTCTAACTCACTATTTTTTTCTTTTCCTGTATCCATTCCTGAAAAATCTAACTTTAAAATGTAATAGCTATTTTTCTTTTCTGTTGGATGTTGATAGACATCAGTATTTTTAAATAAAGTATCAAATAAAGATTTACTTTTTATATCATAGTAATAATACATCATACTGGTAAATAAAGTCTTCCCAAACCTACCAGGTCTTAAATAAACAAGAGTACTTCCCACATTTTCTAGTCTTTCTAAATAAGAAGTTTTATCAATATAAACATATCCTTCTTCTTGAAGTTTTCTATAATTACATATTCCATATGGTATTTTTTTCATGACTTATCCTCTCCCATCTTTATGATTATTCTACTATAATTTTTCCAAAAAAGAAAGCAGTTTAATTGACTTCTCAAGATAAATGAATAGAACATCTGACTTATTATCTACAAGATAACTACTTGTCGATTTATTCAAAATAGTTTATAATGATTATTATATGGTGGTGAAGTAATGGAAAAAGAGAAAAAAAACATTTTTAATAAAGTAGAAAAAATAATCACTAATAGCATGATTTCTTTTGGTTTAATTATTCTGATTTTAGTTTGGTCAATTATTCCTACTTTATGGATAAAAATCTTAGGAATCGACGAGAATACTTTATCTAGTACAATAAAAGTTATGTTATCTTTTATAAATGATTTATTATTAATGGGTATTTTAATTTTTATTTATCGAAAAACATTCATTAAAGATTTTAAAGAATTTTTTAATCAAGATGTAGGAAAACATATTTTATATTCTTTTAAATATTGGTTAGTAGGACTGATGATTATGATAATTAGTAATTGTATGATTTCTATTGTTTTGAATAATCAGATAGCAACTAATGAAAAAGCGGTTCGTCAATTAATTGATACTTACCCTATTTATATGGCTTTTCAATTAATTATCTATGCGCCAATTACCGAGGAATTAGTCTTTAGAAAAAGTATCAGAAATATAACTTCAAATCAATATATTTATATTTTTTTATCAGGGTTTATTTTTGGAGGAATGCATGTCATTTCTTCTCTTAATACACCATTAGATTTATTATATTTAATTCCTTATTGTAGTTTAGGGTTTACCTTTGCTTATCTTTATCATAAGACAGATAATATATTTTCTACAATAACCGCTCATACTTTTCATAATACTTTAGCATTAATTACTTATTTAGCGACGGTGATATAATGAAAAAATTATTAATGACTATTCTAAGTTTAATGACCCTCTTCTTTATTCTTCTTCTTTATAGTCGATTTATAGGAACAACGGGATTAGTTGCGCATGAAATTGCCTTAAAAGAGCAAATTCCAGAAAGTTACAAAGGATTAAAGATTATTCATTTTTCTGATATTCATTATAAAAAAGTCATTACAGAAAAAAGAGTAAAAAAGGTCATTGAAGAAATTAATCGAAATAAACCGGATATTATTCTTTTTACAGGAGATTTATTAGATAAGGATTATCAGTTAACCAATCAAGATATTCATTTTTTAATTACTTATTTAAAGAAACTGACACCTAAATATGGAGCTTATGCAATTATGGGAGATCAAGATTATAGTAATGAAGAAGCATTAAAAAATATTTATCTTCAAAGTAATATTACTCTACTTAAAAATGAAACTACCTATATTTATAATGAAAATAATGATAAAATATCCCTAACAGGATTAGAAAGCAAATTAAAAAATATGGATATTGATACAGCATATGCTTCTTTAGAAGATAATACTTATCATATTACTATGGTTCATGAACCTGATGCCATTTTAGATGTTTTAGAGCAAAAAAAATCATCTTCTCTTATTCTAGCAGGTCATTCAATTAATGGTTCAATCAATCTTCCTGGAATAAAACAATTACTTCTTCCAGTTGGAGCAAGAGAAATAAAAGAAAAAGAGATAAAAAATAAAAACATTTATATTTCTAATGGAATTGGGGTAAATAACATTAATTTTAGATTATTCAATACACCATCAATTAATCTATATCGTTTTCAATGATATAGTTTTTTTGTCATACTCTTTTTTTCATTTCATATACTGTTATTGTTAAAGAAAGGAGTTTTTTGATGAATAATAATGCTTATTATCCTAATCCTAATTATTTAAATCCATCTTCTTCTCAAAGTAATGTTCCCACTTATGACCAAACCCAATTACCAAATGCCATGTACAATACTTCTAATATTCCTGATGAACAATCTTATATTGAAAATATTTTACGATTAAATCGAGGAAAAAAAGCTAAATTTCATGTTACTGTTCCTGGCTCTATCGAATGGCAAGACCGAGTATTTGAAGGAATTATTGAACAATCAGGAAAAGATCATTTAATTGTTTCTAATCCTAATACAGGAGAATGGTATTTAATTTTAATGATTTATCTTGACTTTGTTACTTTTGAAGAACCTATTAATTATAAAAAAGAATATTATCTTCCCCCAAACTAAACTGTAAAATAGAAAAATAGACATTTACAAATGAAAACATTTTTTGCTATAATAATACTTAGGAAGTGAGTACATTGGATTCATTAATGTTAGTTTTATTAGGAATGATTTTAGTCATTTGTATTATTATTGGTATTTATACCACACTTTATAATAAGCTTCAAGATTATATTATTCGAATTAATGAAGTGGAGGCAAATATTGATAACCATTTAAGAAATAAATATGATACAATTAATAAATGTGTTTCTATGATTAAAGGAAACGATAAAATTGAAGAAGAAAAAGATAAAAAGATGTTTGAAGAAATTGTAAGACTACGAACAAAAAAAATATCTAATTTTGATCTTGATCGTAAATTAATAGAAGCAGAAAATAACTTTCTTACTTTAAAAGAAAAATATGATTTTTTAAAAGAAAGTAAAAAAATGATAGAAATTACAAAAAAATTAGAAGACTTAGATGAAAGTTTGATTGTAAGTAAAGAATATTATAATCGACATATTGCTGAATATAATAAATTAGTAAAATTATTTCCTACAAATATTGTAGCAAAGTTATGTAAATATGAAGAAAAATTATTTTTCGATAGAAAAGATATGTCAGATGATGACTTTAATGATTTTAAACTATAAGAGTACTTACCTACTCTTTTTCCTTATTCTAAAGGAAATAAATAATGAAGTATTTTAAGAAAAGAGGAAGATAAAATGACACTAAAAGAAATATTAAAAGGAATAGACTATAAATTTATCCAAGGAGATATCAATATAGAAGTTAATGATATTTGCTATGACTCTAGAGAAATTAAAAAGAAAGATGCCTTCGTTTGCTTAATTGGAATAGATACCAACGGACACCAATATATTCAAAATGCCATTCAAAAAGGATGTAACTGCATTATCATTTGTCAAGAAATAAACGAAAAAATAGATAAAAGCATTACCATCATTAAAGTAAAAGATACAAGAACAACATTATCTTACTTAAGTGCTAATCTCTTTCATCATCCAGCAAATAATTTAATTAAAATTGCTATCACAGGAACCAAAGGAAAAACTTCTACTTCTTGGATGATTAAAAATATTTTAGAGCAAAAAGGAGAAAAAGTAGGAATTATTGGAACAATTGGCACGATTATTGATGGAAAACTTATCCCACATAAAAATACCACTCCAGAATCTTATCAAATTCAAAAATACATGAGAGAAATGGTTGATAAAAAAACCAAATATTTAGTAATGGAAGTTTCAAGTCAAGCCCTAAAAGTAGGAAGAGTAAATAATATTTTCTTTGATTATGCAATCTTTACTAATTTATCTTTAGACCATATTGGACCAAGAGAACACCCTACTTATGAAGATTATCAAAATTCGAAAAGAAAATTATTTACCCAAACTAAAGTAGGTATTTTAAATAAAGATGATCCTGCTTATTCCATCATGATTCAAGATAATGCTTGTTCAATTTATACTTATGGTTCTAAAGATTGTGACTTACAAATTGATAAAATTACGCAAACTCATGAAAAAGATTTTTTAGGAACTACCTTCCAATTAAGTGGGAAAATTCATGATACTTTCCAAATTCCTGCTCCTGGAAACTTCTCTGCTTATAATGCAACAGCAGCAATTCTTCTTTCTCTTTTACTAGATACCAAAATAACTGATATCAAAGAAGGCCTTTCTCAGTTTCATGTACTAGGAAGATGTGAAATTATCAATATTGGTCATCAGAATAAAGTTATTATTGATTTTGCACATAATAAAATTAGTATGGAAAGTATCATCAAAACGATGAGAGAATATCATCCTAATCGAATAATTACCCTATTTGGATGCGGTGGAGGAAGAAGCCGTGAAAGAAGAAAAGAATTAGGTACTACCGCAGGAACATTATCTGACTTTTCAATTATTACCACCGATAATCCTAGATGCGATGATATTGATGAGATTAATCAAAATATTGTTGAAGGAATAGAAGAAGTTAAAGGAAAATATATTATCATTAAAGATAGAAAAGAAGCCATTTACTATGCCCTAAAAAATGCTACACAAAATGATATCATTCTTCTTCTAGGAAAAGGACATGAAACTTATCAAGAAATTAAAGGAGAAAAATATGACTTCAATGAAAAAGAAATCATTAACACTTTTCTAAAGGAGCAAAAAAATGAACAACAAAATTAACTACCAAGAGTATCAAAATAAACTAAATAAAATTACAACTAATCCCAAATTAACTGCGTTAGGACTAAAAAAATATACTTTAGGACAAACTACTTATCATTATGGAATTGATTACATTACAGTAGGGTTTGGAGAAAAAGATATCTTTTTTGTCGCAGGATCCCATGGAAGTGAAATTATCTCAACTGATTTTATTCTCCATTTTATCGAAAATATTCCTCATTTAAAAGGCTTTGATCCAAATGTTTTTACCCTAAAAATACTTCCTTTGCAAAATCCTGAAGGATATGATATTGCTACTAATACTTTTCGTGAAATTAAAGAAGAAGAGTTTACCCAAAAGTCTTATGAATATTACTTAAAATATCGAACAGATATGATTGTTAGTAAAGCAATAGAAGAATTATCTAAAGTATTTTCTAATGATTCTAAAGAAAATTTATCAGAAAAAATAAAAACATTTATCCAAACGAATCCTAAATGGTCAGTATTAAATCAAGCAAGAACTTTTCCTCAAATAGAAATTTTGAATCAACAGATGAATCAAATTAAACCTACTGCTACAAAAAAAGAATTATATCAAGAATTAATGATTGCAATTAAGAAAGCAGAAGATTCAATTCTCATTCATTCTATTCAAGACCAAATGTTTTTCTTTTTTCTTCAAGAATTAAAAGATGTATGTTATCAATTATGTATTCAAGAAAAAGAAAAAGCTACCATTAATAAATTATATCAAGACATGTTTAAAGACTCCTCTCCTACTTCTTTATATAATCCTATCTTAGAAAAAGAAGTGAAAACGATGTTAGAAGATTGGCAGCAACCAAAAGGAAGCCAAATTAATTTTGACGCTACAGGTTCTGGTGTTAATCTTAACGCTAATTCAAAATTTAATCCCGGATATCTATTAAGACAAGAAAATAAAATTATTTATGGACCAAATCCTAAAAATAATATTCGAAAATATGTTCCTGGTCCTATTGGTACTTCTTCCAGAAAAATCGATTATTTTACTTATGAAAAAGAAAATCTTATCCTAGAAGCTTTAATTCAAGATTCTATTCAACAAAAAAGATACTTAATGACGCTACTTTATCATGGAACAGGAGGAATGATTTATTATCAACCGAATCAAGATGCCTTATCTGATAAAACTTATCATAATATACTTCAATACAATCAAGAATTAGCCTTCTATTACAACCAAAAAACCCAATATCAACTATTAGATGAAAGTAGCCTTACAGGATATGGAGATTATTTAAGAAAAACTTACCCAGGAGTATTATTAATTGAACTCTCTAAAATGGGAGGAAATCCTCTAGGTCCTTATGGAGATAAAGAAAATATAGAAAGAGTCTATGAAGAAAATATAAATGCACTAGATAGTATTTTTATTCATCAAAAAAGAAAAATAAAAAAACCGTATAGAAAGTAGGAATATCATGCCAAGTTCAGTAACTCACGCTTACTTTGCCTGTAGTGTCTATCAAAAAATAAATCAAGAAAGTAGAAAAAAAATTCAAGATAAACTAGAATACTTCAAATTATTTTCCCAAGGACCAGATCCTTTTATGTTTTATCATTTTTTAATAGGAACAAAAGGAAAAAAGATACAATATCAAATGCATACACAAGAAACAAAAAAATTCTTTTCTAATATCATTTTTTATATCAAAAAGAATCACTTAGAAAATCATCCTGAAGTTATTTCTTATCTTTATGGTTATATTTGTCACTATTACTTAGACTTAACCGCTCATCCCTATATTAATTACTATGCTGGATTATTTGACAAAAAAGATAAAAGTACTTATTCTTCTAATACCCTACATCAAAAAATAGAATATCGAATTGATTCTTATTTTATTCAAGAAAAATTAAAAGAAAATCCCCTATTCTTTAAACCACATCAGTATATTTTTCAAGTAAAATCATTCTCTAAAGAATTAAAGAACTGTATTGATTTTTCTATCGAAGAAACTTATCACTTAAAAAATAGTAGTCAATTATATGAAAAATCAATTTGGTATATGCAAAAATTCTTTCGTTACATCAACTATGACCCATTAGGATATAAACAAAAAATCTATAAAACAATAGATACTATTACCCCAAAATGGACAACCAGATTAGAAGAATTATCATATCACACCAATGATATTGGATTAGAATACTTAAATTTAGAACACCAAGAATGGTGCTATCCATGGGATAATCATAAATATTTTACAACTTCTTTTCTAGACTTATTTGAAGAAGCCGAAAAAAAAGCAATAAAAGCAATCAATGATACCAATAAACTACTAGAACAAAAAGAAATTACACAAAATCAAATCAACAAAATCTTTAAAGACTTATCTTACGTAACAGGACTTCCTTGTAAAGAGAAAGTATCCTATCAGTATTTTAGAAAGAGGAAATCAAAATGAAAATAAAAGAAGTAGAAAAACAAGATAACAAAAAAGCTTTACAAATTTATAATGAATGCTTCCATCTCAATAAGAAAAATGATAACTTTCAACCAGATAAAAACTTAATTGGATTATATCAAGAACAAGAATTAATTGGACTTTGCCAAATTAATTTTATTGATAACTTACTTGAAGGCGAAAAAATTGCTTATCTTAATAGTTTTTGTATCACTCCAAAAGAACAAAATAAGGGATATGGAGATTATTTTTTAAAAGAAATCATTCAATATTGTAAAGAACAAAAAGCCACAAAAATTAATTTGACTTCTAATGAAAAAAGAAAATATGCTCATCAATTATATCAAAAAAATAATTTTACCATAATTGATACGGTTTTTCTTAATAAAGATATTTAAAAGGAACTTACTGTAATTTAAAGTAAATTCCTTTTTTAATTAATTTATCCGAAGAATGATAATCCATCGGATAATACCCTTCTTTTAATAAACTCTCAATAACAAGTAAATTATAATTACAAGCAAATAGCAAATTAATAATCATAATCATCATTATACATAAAGGCAATAAAAATATTATTGGTACTGGAACTAAAATAATAATCAAAATACAAACAGCAAGTTGTAAAGAAAACATAATTCCAAAAAATTTCATATCCCCTTTACGAAAAGGATACAAAAATCCTAAATATAACATTTCTTTTACAAAACCATAATCACACTCTACACATGGTCGTACATCATCATATTTTAAATAAACTTTCTCCATAAAAAACCACCTATCTATTCTTTATTTATATTTAAATTATATCACAAATAAAAAAAAGAAAAAAGAAAAAAATTTGTGTTATAATAAAATTAAGAAAAATAAGAAAGGAAGAAGATAAACATGAATTTAAAAGAATATTTAATTCAATTAAAAAGAAAAATAACGGAAAAATCTCCATCAGACAATTATATTACTTTTTTAAAAGAGGCAATAGATGATACTGAATTAACTAATGAACAATTTGAATTTTTTAAGCACTTATATTTAGAAGATGAAAGAACAATAGGCTTACATAATACAAACAATCATAATATCAATAGCTTTTTTTCCAATAGATTATATAATAATAGTGATTTTTATTATCAAAAATCAAAAAGTCTTACCAATACAGTTGCTCCTATTACTACTTTTGTTTCTGCCCTTTTGTATCATCATCCCAATTATGTTACCATCATTCTATCTTTACCAAATGAAGCAATAAAGGGAAATCAAGGAATATTAGAAACCCAAAAAGATGGTAGCTGAGGCTTTCCTCCCGAATATATCATTGGAGCATTTTACGATGGAAAAATATTTTTAAACAAAAATTACAACGAACATTATAAAAATAAAGACGCTACCCCTATAGATGATCCTATGACTAATAATTTTAAAACAAAGGAACAAAAACTTCAAGAAGTACAATTATGTGAAAAAATATTTTATAATCAAGGACAAAAAGGAATAAAAAAATAATGACTAAAAGTTTATTTCAGTATTTTATTCCCATAAACTATATCATTTATTTGCATCAACTATATTGAGAGAGTCTTAAATAAATTACTTAATGAAGATAAAATTATCAAAATTTCTGGAGGAAGATATACAAAATATAAAGGGAATAATCATAAAAATTAGAACTAAACTTTACTTTTAGAGAACAAAATAACAGATGTTGTATAAAAGTAAAGTTATTTTTAATTCTATCATATACTTAAATAGGTGAAATCAATGAGACAGTATAAAACTTTAATCATAGCCTTATTCTTTATCAGTATTTTTTGTTTCTCTAAAGTAAATGCTACCATAAAAGACTATACACTTTTAGGAAAAACAATCTATATCGATCCAGGACATGGAGGACCAGACTCTGGAGCAATCTCCAAAAATTTTTACGAAAAAGATATGAATCTCCTTCTCTCTCAAAAACTAGGAAATGCCCTTTCTCAAAAAGGAGCAATCGTATACTACACCAGAAAAGGCGACTATGACCTAGCAAAAACAAACAATAACAGAAAAAGAAATGATTTATATGCAAGAGTTAAACTCATCAATAATTCCAATGCTAATTTATATATTTCCATGCACCTTAACGCAAGCCCAAGTACAAAATGGAATGGAATCCAAATATTTTATAGCAACATCTTAAAAGAAAATAAAAAGATAGCCGAAGTCATCACCACTACCATGCAAGAAAACATGAAAAATATCCGTGAATATAAAAAAGAAAACAGCTACTACATGTACTCCAAATTAAAAGTTCCTGGAGTCTTAGTAGAAGCTGGTTTCGTTAGTAATCCTAACGATAATTATAAAATTAGACAAACCACTTATCAAGATATCTTAATTAAAAATATTACCCTAGGAATCGAAAAATACTTCAATTCCTAATACCCTTTATGAATATAATCAATCAACATCTTAATAAATAACCAAATAGAAAGAATCACAATAAAATAAAATAATACCCGACGAACCAATAAATCCCGCTCTAAACTATAAGCTAAAATCAAACTAGCATCCAACAATCCAATAACAAATTCATGAAGCAAATTTTCTAACTTATCCACCTGACGAGAAGAAGCTGACATCTCTAACTTAACTTTTCCCTCTCCTCGATTAAACAATTGCAAAAATTGATGAATCTCACTAGGAAGTTGAATCATACTCTTTGTACTCTTAACAATCTTTTTCGCCCCATCTGCTATTCTAGAAGAATCAAATACCATCTCTTCTTTTAATACATAATTCATAATAACTTCTACTAAATTAAGATTAGGATTTAATATTTCTAACGTAGCCTCAATCACACAAATTCCTCGAATAAGCATAGTAATAGAAGAATGAAGCTGAAGATGATTCTTCTGAAGCATCATAAACATACTCGATACAAATTTAGCCGTATCAATATGACTTAAATCTTGATTAGAATATTCCATCAAAATAGAAGAAACATCACTTTCTAATTTTTCCATATCTACAGTATTTCGCACATTAGACATCATGACTAATATTTTAGAAACCTCATAATAATCTTCATCTACAATACTACGAATACATCTTTTTAACAATTCCCTATCATTACTAGATAAAACACCAACCATACCAAGATCAAGATAAGTAATTTTATCTTTCCTAACAATTAAATTATCAGGATGAGGATCAGCATGAAAAAAACCATCCACTAATGCTTGCTTCATATAATGATTACTAAGAAGATAAGAAATCTCTTCTAAAGAATATCCCTTCTCTTTTAACCTAGAAACATCATTTATCTTAATTCCTTTAATATATTCCATTACAAGTACTTGTTTCGTACAAAACTCTTGATAAACAAAAGGAACATCAATCCCCTCTTCCTGAGAATTTAACGCTCTAAATTTTACCAAATGATCTAGTTCAATTAAAAGATTACTCTCTTCTTTAGATACGGCTAACATTTCATCTAACATAGAAGATAAATCAACAGCCTTAATTAAATGATTCAAATGTAAAAGACGAACAACCTTCTTAGATAACTGAACATCCAATACCATTTGTTCATAAACATTTGGACGACATACCTTTACCACAACTTTTTTCCCATTCGTTAGCGTAGCCAAATGTACCTGGGCAATAGAAGCCGAACCAACACATTCATCAATAGAAGAAAAAACCTCATTTATCTCCTCATAATTATCTTTTAAAATATCTATAACTTCTTCTTTTTCTAATTTTTTTGTATTCCCCCGAAGTTTAGACAATGCCTCACAATATTCTTTAGGAATTAAATCAATCCTCGTCGATAATATTTGTCCTAATTTAATAAAAGTTGGCCCTAATTCTTCTAAAATATTAACTACTTTATCAGGCGTAATTCCTTTAGTTAAATCATATTTTAATAAAATATTCTTCATTTCATTTAAACGCTTTAACTCATTATTTTCCTTCATATCATTCCCTCTTATCCTCTATTAAACTTATCATAATCATAGCATTTTCCCTATCTAATGTCAAACTTCAACATCTTTTTTAACAAAAAATACTGATAAAGAAATAACCATTATCTATTGAATTTCTTTAGGATAAAAATTTATTCTATATTATTTAGGTATCCACCATATTACTTTTTTTCTATTTCTAATATACTATTACTAGGTAGGTGATATACATATGTACGGATATGGTTATGGTTATCCTACAGCAGGATATGGCTACGACGGATACGGTGGCAACAACTGGTTCTGGATTATCATCATCGTTTTAATCATTTTCTTTATTTTATTCTGGGGAAATGGTTGCAATAGAAACCCAGGACCAAATTGCTGCCACTAAAAGAGACACCTAAAAAGTGTCCCTTTTCTTTAAAAATTATGTTTACTAAAATATTTATCTCTATCTAAAGTATGTCCCCATTTTTTCTTCATATATTCTTGTTCTTTTTTAAACCTCTCTTGCTTCTCATAGCTAGCTTCATAACCACGACTTTTACTTTCATAATGCATAACTTCAACATTCGATAAACAAACATTGTAATATCCTTTTTCTAATACTTTTAAGTTTAAATCAACATCATTTAAAGCTACTTTTAATTTTTCATCAAAACCATTTACTTCATTAAACTTAGATTTCTTAATACATAGACAAGCTGCTGTTACAGCAGTATAGTTATAAGGCATAACTAATCTTCCAAATAAGCCATTATCATGATAACTATTCGCAACATAAATATGACCAGCTACTCCTCCAAAACCTAAAACAACCCCAGCATGTTGTACTAATTTATCAGGATATAATAACTTTGCCCCAACACAACCAATATGTTCTTGACTAGCATAGCCAACTAACCATTCTAAAGTATCTTCTTGAATAATTTCTGTATCATTATTTAAAAATAATAAATATTCTCCTTTAGCTATCTTTACCCCCTCATTATTTAAAGCAGAATAATTAAATTCTTTACTATCACGAATGACTTTAAAATTTTTATGTTTCTTATATTCTTTAAATAAATTTTTTGTTTCTTCCTCTTCACTACCATTATCAATAACAATCACTTCAAAATTTGAGTAAGTATTTTTTTCATATAAAGATTCAAAGCATCTTCTACTTACCTTAGCTTGATCCCTCATTGGAATAATAATACTAACAAGAGGCCTCTTTGTTTCATACTTTACCAAATAAGTACTTACTCTAGGATTGTCAATGACTTCACCCTTAATTTTTCTTCTCTTCAAACTATCCTCTAAAGCCCTCTTACCAGCAAGATAAGCATAACTCTTATTTCCTAAATATCCAGCAGTAGAAGTTGCCGTCTGACGCCAATGATACAAAACTTTCTCAATATGATAAATCTCCTTAGTAGATTCTACTACCCGAAGAAACAAATCATAATCTTGACTTCCATCATATTCCCTGCGAAATCCTCCTAATTTATCAACCAAACTCTTTCTCAATACACATAAATGACAAATATAATTAACGCCCATTAAAGTATCAGGAGAATAATCTGGCTTAAAATGAGGTTCCATATAATTTCCCTTAAAATCAATCTTATCTTCATCACTATAAATCATATCTAGTTTTTTATTCTGATTTAACGCCTCTACCACATAAGATAAACTACTCTTCTCTATCGTATCATCATTATCAATTAAAGCAATAAACTCTCCTCTAGCAATAGAAATAGCCGTATTAGAAGCCTCACTAATCATTCCATTTTCTTTACGATAAACAACATGAACTTTATCATATTTCTCTTCATATTCTTTTAATACTTCTAAAGTCTCTTCTAGAGTAGAATGATCATCACTAATACAAATCTCAAAATGATCATAACTCTGATTTAATAAACTATCTAAACATTCCGTTAATAAAACTCTAGAAACATTATAAGTAGGAACAATAAAACTAATTAAAGGACGATAAGAAAAATCATCTACCACCTCTTCTTTTCTCTGTTCTTCCAAATATTTTAAATAAGCACTTTGATTAGTAAATAAATTCGATACTCCTCCCCCTCTTTTTAAAGCTATCATAAAAGACTTAATATACTGTTTCATTACTCTTGGAGGAATAATAAAATGATGACGATACCAAGCAAAATAAATGGCTTTCTTACTCAAATAGAAAAACTTTTCTATTCTAGAAAATACTTTTCTTTGTAAAAAACTCTGTTTCTTCTTCTCTTCCATAAATATTCCCTTCTATTTCATAATATCCTTATATTCTTCTACAATCTTATCCCAAGTAAAGTTTTCTTGTATTCTTTTCTTAGCTTTAGGTCCAAGCTCTTCTCTTTTTTGATCTAATAATTTAGTATTATCTAATAACTTTTTTAAACTTCCTTCTTCTTTAAAATATAAAGCAGTATCTAACCCAATATCATGATTAAAACAAACATCATATAATAAATTTAAATCAGTTAAAGACAAAGCTTCTATTAAACTAGGATTAGTTCCCCCAACAGAATGTCCATGAATATATAAATAAGCATTCTTTCGAATAGTAGCCAGCTTTACTTGATCATATACCCCATCAATAAAAATAATTCTCTTATCTTTCTCTAAAGAAGTTTTCTCTACTAATTCAGAATAATAATGACTACTACTCAAATTTGTAATAATGACTAATTTTTTCTTTATCTTACTCTTCATAAAATCTTGAATCACTAATTCATAATTATTTTCAGGAACACATCTACCCACCATCAAAAGATAATCATCCTTCTTCAAATGATACTCTTTTAATATCTTCTCCTCATCAATCTTAGAAAAATCATAAAGATTAGTCCCATAAGCAATATAAGTAGTTTTTGCCTTTTTATATTTCTTTTGAATATATCTTTCAATTCCAAGTCCATCACAAACTACTAAGTCAGCATGCCTGATCATCGACCATTCTGATAATAAAAAACACCACTGAACAATCTTATTCCATTTACTTCTCAAATGCTCTAAACCATCTGGATTAACATAAATCTTAATTCGATATTTCTTTCTTAAATGTTGATGGAACGCTAATAAAGGACCTAACTTCAATCCAAGAATATAAACATAGGAATCAAACAATTGATTTTTTTTAATATAATTTAAAGTACTTAAATAAGACTTTATTGTATAAAAAAACATCTTAGCACTACCATTATTCTTTATATAAAAAGAATAAATAAATAAATGATCATTTATCTTTCTTAATGTTTTATCTTCTTCCTTTTTATCAGTTAATTCTCCCACATAAATAGTTGTATTTTTATCATGATAATGATCCACTAAATTGGTAACAAAAGTCTCCCAACCACCATACTTTGCTTGATAACCACGTGAGCCTAAAATAAAAATATTTTTCATGCTACTTCCCTCTTTCTAGACAATAACTAAGTTAATTATAACAAAAAAAAACATAATCTTCTATACTAGACTATGTTTTTTTTTAATTTTTAAACAGCAGTATAACCTCCATCAATTGGTAAAATAGCTCCTGTTACATAACTTGCTTCATCACTAGCTAAGAAAATAGCTCCAGCATTAAGTTCTCCCTCATGTCCATATCTTCCAATTGGTACAGTTGCTTTCATATAATTAGTAAATTCTTCTGTAATTAAAGTATCATGAGTAAGTTCTGTATCAAAATATCCAGGACAAATAGCATTACAAGTAATATTATACTTAGCAAGTTCAGCACTAGCAGCTCTTGTAAAGTTAATTACTCCACCCTTAGAAGAATGATAAGCAATTGTTCCCATAGCCATATTACCAACCATACCATACATTGAAGCAATATTAATAATACGACCATAATTCTTTTTCTTCATTAAATTACCAAATGCTCTAGTAACATAAAATACACTACTTAAATCAGTATCCATAGTAAATTGCCATTCTTCATCAGTCATATCTAATACACCATTATTTTTAGCAGAACCAGCACAATTGACCAAAATATCACACTTACCAAAAACATCCTCTACTTGCCTAGCAGCATGATCTATATCTTCTACATTAGTAACATCACACTCAATGGCTAAACACTTTCTACCCATCTCTTCGATTTGCTTTCTTACTTCTTCTAATTTTTGAACTCTTCTAGCCATTACAACAACATCTGCGCCTTGTTTAGCAAAAGCAATAGACATCTGTCTACCAAGTCCACTAGATGCTCCAGTAATCACTGCAACTCTTCCTGTTAAATTAAACATTATTATCCCACCTTTCTTCTTGAAGATATTATCTATCTTCCTCTAAAATTTTACCAAAAGAGAAAATAAATTTCAATTATTTTAATCAAATACAAACTTTTTTTAATCCTACTTTACATTATTTTTGGTTAAAACTAAACCCTTTGCTTTTTTTCTCTCAGAATGATTTAGATTTTCTAACTCTATATTTTCTATTTTTCGATTAATTTTATCTATTTCATCATAAAACTTCTTTTCTTTCAACTGTTCTTCTTTTAATTTTCTTAACTTTTCTTCTAATAAAGCAATAGAAGTAATAGTTTCTGATTTTAAAATAAAATAATCATCTTGATGACCAAAAGTATCTTGATTTAAAGAAATTTCTTTCAAAGAAATTAAATAATCAGAAAGTATTTTTTTAACATCCTCCAATAATTCTTTCTTAATATCTTCAGAAGACTCTTCAATTTGATTCAATAATTTATTCAATTCTTGCAAAACAAAATCTTCAAAAACTTCTTCCTTTTCTGCAACTTTTCCTTCTTCCTTTTGCAAATTTTGATCGAATTGTTGAGATTTTTTTACCATTTCCTTAGAAATACCCTCTTGATAAAAAGATAATTGAGGCTCAGACGCAATTTTTTCTCCATATCTTTTTTCTAAATATTGTGCACCATATCCAATAAAACAAATTAAAGGAGGAATCGATAAAAGTAAAGAAAAACCAGAAAACATAATAAGAGATAAAGTAAACAAAAATAGTGAATGTAATACCCGAGAAGATAACTCAGATGATTTTGGAAGAGAATAAAACCAAGAAATTCCTCTCACATAACGATAAACTGGTTTTGTAAACAATAACTTCCCTACTTTCACTCCATTTACATGATTTTGTTTTAAAAATAACTTCAAAAGACATTCTGCCTCATAAACTCTTTGAGTAACATCATTATACTGATAATTTCCAGAAAGATAGTTTTCTTTCACTTTTTCATCACAAAAATGAAAGGCAATTTCTAAATCAGCATGATTCACCTCTTTATCAAGATGATTTAATAGAAATTTTTTATGAATAATTAACTTAAAATTCTCCTCATTTTTTTCGCAAAAAGACAATTTAGAACCACGATATTTCCAAATAAATTGATAAGAAAAATTAGAATTTTGATTAAAAACTTTTAAAATCATATTACTAAGTTCTTCAATAGAATAAAATTGATCACAATTAGTGAAATCTTCTTCCATCTCAAAAACTTCATCTTCAGTAACATCCTTATAAAAGTAATCAATAGAAAAAGAATGATCAAAAATAGTAATAAAAAACAAAAATTTATTTTTATTACAAAAATCACTATGTAAGTATTTTTCCAACTTCTTTATCTGGCAATATCTTTCTTTTAAAATAATATTATCTTTGCTATCACTCATCATTTTCCCTCATTTCAACTGAATATTTTACATAATTCTTAAAAGAAAATCAATCCTAATTTTTCTTTTTCAAAATCGCTCCCTTCTGATTTTGATATAAAATCTCGTAGTGGGACATCAATGGATCTTTAATATTACCATCATAAAAATAAACAACACAAGGATGTTTCAAATTATCAAAATACCTTAAAGAAATATTTTCTTGATTTAATACATCCTTATTATTTTTATGATAGCCAGCTAAAGGAATTTCATTAGTAATCGCATAAAACCAATAATTTCTAAGTTTCTTTCCAATATTAATAAACTCATGATGATAACTACAAACATCTTTATATTTAGTACTCTCTTCAATCAAAATAAGTTCATCTTCATCAATTAAAGTTCTATTTTGATTAAAACTATAACTATTCCAATTATATACATTTAATTTAGATAATAAATTAGTCAATTTATTATCATCCATCCCCCTAATCAAAAGCATACTTCCTAAAGTAAGAAAAGTAAAAAGATAGACATATTTCTTCTTTTTTTCTAACTTTATTCCAAAATATAAAATAACAAAAATAGAATATAAATAAAATAATTTATGAAAATAATATTCTCCTGATAAATGAAAAATAAATAAAACAAAAAAGAGAACAATATAAAAAGAAATAAAATAAAAGTTAAGAACTAAATAAGTATTTTCCTTTTGAAACTTTCTTTCAAAATACACTAAATAAAAGAAAAAGAAAGCAAAAAAGTAAGAAGGTGTCTTATTATTATAAATATAACCATCAGAAGAAACAGCCGTTGCAACTCCCCCTGTAACTTTAAAGAATGTTGGAAAAACAAAATAGAAAAAACCAATAAAGAAAGGAAGAATTAAAGTAAAAATTCCATAGAAACTCATTTGTTTAAAACTTATTTCTTTATCCTGATAAAGTTTTATATAATAAATACCTAAAGCAAGATAAATACAAGGAACAAATAAATAATAAGAAAAGAAGACCGAAAACGAAAGAATAAACAAAATTAGTATTTTAAACCAAACATTTTCTTCCCATTCTTTTTCATAAGAAAGTACAGTTAGAAGTAATAAATTTACTACCATCATTCCTAAAGTTAAATAACTAAAACCAAAGATATAACTATTCAATAAAAAAGAAAAACTATAAAGAAACATCAAACAAGCATAATAAAAGTAATTTCTTTTCTTAAACAGTTGAAATAAAGTACTTAAAAAGATTAATCCCGTAATAGCAAAACTAATCGTATCATGAAGTAAAAATACACGATAAGATTTAATAAAAGAAAGAATTCTAATTAAAAAACCTCCATTTACATAAGAAATAGACATTCCTCTTTCAAAATTACCATATACCAAATCTTTACTATTTTCTTTTGTCAAAGTAGAAAGTGTTTCTGAAAAATGAAGAGCATATCTATAATGAATAGAAGCATCTACAGATTCATAATGAATTAATCTCCCTCCATGAAACCTTAAATAACCAAGTAACATAAATAATACAAAAAATAAACCAAAGAAAAGAAATTCTCTTTTTTTAAAATAATATTGTTGTTTTCTCTTTGTTATTAAAGTTATTACACCTAAAATAATAGAAATAATAATATTAATACTACCATATAAAAAGAAAGTTCCTGTTTGTTTGAATAAATAAACAACATGAACAACTAACACATTATAACAATAAAATAAACAAATAGAATAAATTATTTCTCTAACAATACTTAACTTCTTCTTTGATTTAAAAAATAATAAGTAAGAGAAAAATAGAAAAATAACAGATATTATATAAAATATTTTTTCCATATTACCACCCAACTAAATACCATATTCTAAAAAAGAATATTTCTAAGTTCAAAAGACAAAAAGAAGAAAATATTGCCTATTTTTCTTCATTATTCCTTAAATAAAATCTCCAACTATCCCTAACCATTTCTTCTATTCCATATTTAGCTTTAAATCCTAATTCTTCTTCAGCCTTTTTTACATCAGCATAACAAGAAGCAATATCTCCTGCTCTTCTTTCTTTTATTTCATAAGGAATACTTACCTTATTTACCTCTTCAAAACTCTTAACAATCTCAAGTACACTATATCCTCTTCCCGTTCCTAAATTATAAATAAATACTCCTGTATCCTTCATTACCTTAGAAAGAGCCTTAACATGCCCAATAGCAAGATCTACAACATGAATATAATCTCTTACTCCCGTTCCATCAGATGTATCATAATCAGAACCAAAAACATTTAAATAAGGCAAATCTCCACTAGCAACTTTTACAATATAAGGCATCAAATTATTAGGAATACCATTAGGATCATCCCCAATCAATCCACTACTATGAGCCCCAATTGGATTAAAATATCTTAATATTACAATCGACATATCTTTATCTGAAATAGCTAAATCCTTTAAAATATGTTCAATCATAAGCTTTGTTGTACCATAAGGATTAGTTGTACCACCAACTGGATATTCTTCCTTAATTGGTACTATCTTACACTCCCCATAAACCGTCGCACTACTACTAAAAATAATTTTCTTCACTTTAAACTCTCTCATCACACTAAGCAATATTAAAGTACTATCTAAATTATTCCGATAATATTCCAAAGGCTTTTCAACCGATTCCCCTACTGCTTTTAACCCAGCAAAATGAATTACAGCATCAATTTTATGAGACTTAAAAATACTTCTTAAGAGTTCTTCATCCCTTACATCTCCTTCATAAAAAATAGGCTTTTTCTTCGTAATTTCTTCAATCTTAGAAATTACTTCCTTTTTAGAATTAACCAAATTATCAATAATTACCGTTTCTATTCCATGATTTAATAATTCTACTACCGTATGACTACCAATATAACCACATCCACCTGTTACTAATATTTTCATCTTCATTCCTCCTATAAAACCTTTCCCTCTTGATAACATGCATAAATATAACTAGGATTCTCATAATACATACTACTATTATAATTATCAATCTTTAAAATAATCCAAGAAGAAAGTACCTTTATTAAATTATCCACATAATATTCTGGACGATTATCTATCATTATAATTAATCTCTTATAAACTTTACCAATATCATAATAACTAGGAATAGAATTTCCTACATCAATCTGAATACAATAATTTCCTTTTTCTATCCCACATTCTTCTATAAAATCAGAAGCCACCTTATCAATATTTTCAGCATGATAAACACTTGCTAATCGATAAATTTTTTCAATATTTTCTCTTCCTAACTTTGAAACAATAACACTTTTTTATTTTCCGTTATTCTAGCAATATATTCAATTAGACTACAAGTATAAAATAAATCATTATCTTCTTGACGTTCCATTATACCTCTTCCTCACAATCAATATATACAACTTGCATAATATCCTCCTACTCTAAAAATTTCTTTCTCGTAACAAAATTAAAAATCATCACAAATACCGTAGCAATAACTTTAGATATCATATAATAAACATGACAAATATCTGTTATCAACCACACGAATAAATCATTCAACCCTAATCCTATTATACTACAAACCATAAAAATAACAAAGTTTCTTCCCTGATTTTTACTCTTATCTACATCAAAAACAAAAGTTAAACTAGCAAAATAATTATAAATAACAGAAATAGTAAAAGATAAACTATTTGCAACAACAACATTTAAATGACATAACTCTTTAAATAAATATAAAAAGATAAAATCAATTAAAGTAGCAATAACCCCAACAATCGCAAAATTAAATATTTGTACCAATAAATGTACTTTATCCTCACTTAAATTCAAATGAAGTACTTTTAGGCCCCACTGAATAAAACTTAAACTATAATTCTTTTTTTCTTTCATTTTTACAAATCTCCTTTTAATTAATATAACTAGCTAAAGTTGCAACCGAATCATTTCCACCAACTACAAATCTTGGTACCTTATATTTATCGACACCTCTTCTAGCCTTTACGCCTCCTCCAGCAAAAGCCATCGTAAATCCAGTCTGTTTCAATGCCTCAATAACGTGATTATCATATTGATAAAATGGGTAACAAAAATAACTTGTCCCATTAAGAGAAGCCCTACTTTGACTTAAATCTTCAATAATCGTATCAAAAGAAGCATTCACTAATGATCCATAAGCTCCATGTAAATTCCAAGTATGGGAAGCAATTTCTAAATTTTTACTCGCATAATCAGTAACTGGAGCTAAACTCCCAATCAAAAACAATACACCATGTAAATCATACTTCTCTAGTTTTGAAATTGCTCGTGACACAAACCATCCATCATCAATTGTAATCACAACACTCTTCTTTGGTAAATCAATCTTACCATCTAAATAATCTTCTAACTCTTTTAATGTTGCAGTATAAAAACCATTTTCTTTAATATATTTTAAATGTTCATCAAATAAATTCTCATTCATACAAATAGAAGATGGTGAACAACTACTTTTCTCTTCATCACTTATCGTAAAATGATAATTTAAAACAGCAATCCCATTTCCTTTACCAACTGACGAAACTTCTTTCTTAACTTCAACTTTAGGAACCTCATTAACTTTTAAATGAACTTTTTTTTGAACTGTATTTCCATATTTATCAGCACCAACAATATTTAAATCATATTCCCCAACTTTAGATTGCATTTCAGTTAATTTACTTTCATCAGGAGAAGAAATTGAACATTCTGACAAATCTATACAACTTTCAACAAAAGAATTTAAATTAATTTCTTCTCCTTGTTTAATTTCAATATCTTTAACCTCTAAAACAGGTGAAACGGTATCTACAACATAAATATTTCCATAATAAATTGTCTTCTTTTTCAGTACTTTATCTAAAACACTCCTCTTCTTCTTAGAAACAATATAAGAATACTTTCCCACTTTATCCTTATATTCACTATTACTTAGCTCATATTCATCATATCTAAAATCTTCATTTCCTAAATAATCTTTAATATTATTTGTTAACTTACCACCTAACTCTACTCTCAATTCTTTTATCTGAGGCTCTTCCTTTTGTCTATCAAGCAATACTACACCAACTATTCCTACTACCATAATCGTAAAAACGATTTCTGTAACTAATATTACTTTTTTTCTCCTCTTACGCAAACTTCTTCACTCCCTATTAATAACAAATAAATTTCAAATTAATCATACAATAATTATCCAATTTTATCAACTAGCTGACGACATCAACAATAAATTTAAAAACCTTCTCCATATCTACTTTTAATATCTTCTTCACTTAATCCCTACTCTAAAGCAATTTTAAAACAATTTCTTACCACCACTAAAGAATATAAGAATCGACTTCTAATTGATTCTTTTTATGATACAAAAGATAAGTATAAAAAAATTCTCTTTCTTGAACCTTTTTACTACTCACTAATTCATAATAATTTAAAATATTAGGATTGATCTCTTTCATATGAATTCCTCTTCTTAAAACAATATAATCAAACTTTTGCTCTCTTATTTCTTCATCTAATTTTTCCCTCATTCCAGGAATAAATGCATTTTGCTTTTCAAAATATTTGGTATTTGGTAAAATTCGACTAGCAAAATAAAATCCTCCATCCAAAAATCCATAATTCAATAAAGTTTTTCCTCCCCCTTCTTGAATAATTTTTGCAAATTGATATTGTACCAAATCCTCTTTTTTATTTTTAGCATACATCAAATTAGGAGAAGTAAAAACAAAGATTAATGAACAAAAAATAACAACAAGAAAAGTATAAATTCGTATTTTTTTCTCTTTAAAATTAACTTTTTCCTTCAATAATAAAAATAAACTAATAAAACCAATCAAACAAAAAGGCAATATCATTAAAAAATAATAATAAAAATCCTTTGCCCCATAATAGATTCCTAAAGCCCCTAAAGAAAAAAATAAAATAAGCGATACCTTTCCCTTTCGAGATAACTTCCCACGAATAAGAAAATAAATCATCCCTAAATCAATCAAATGAAAAACAATTACATTTGTTGTCAGCTTTTTATAGAAAGAAAGAAATATCATCTCTATTCGAATAAGTAAAGGAAGCTTTTTAGTATAACCAAATATATTAAAAATAAAATACGTATTAATAAAAACATCAAGTCCATGGTGAAAATAAAAATAAAGACAAAATCCCAAAACAGGAATACTCATTCCTAGTAAAAAGAGAACACACGAGAAAAGACTTTTGAAGTATTCTCTTGAAAAAAGAAAACAAAAAAACAAACACATCATAAAAGCAAAAGGAAAACCTAAGAAAGTAAACTTAATCATTGCCATTACTCCCGCAAAAAAACCATCCCAAAAAAGAGTTTTTTTCCTAATACTACCCTTAACAAAATAGTAAAGCAAATCATATAACATCTTCATCAATATCGGCAAACAAAACTCCTCAGCAGAACCACCGCTACTAAAGAAAATACTTCCTGCAATCAAACTAGCAAAAAGAGGAAGAATAAAATAAACATATTTCTTCTCTAAAAACAACGTAATTACTTTCCCCGAAAAATATAAAAACCAAGTATAGCAAACAACTTCTAAAAGAAAAATAGGCAAAAAAGAATACGGAAGAATCCAAGAAGAAAGCATAAAAATTAAATATAAAAGTGGCCCTTTTTGCTCAAATAAATCTAAGTAAGGTAAAATTCCATGTCGCCACGAAATACCAACCGTATAAAAAGCATTTTCATCTACCCAATTATTAAAGGGATAAAGAGGAGAATTCTTTGAAGTAAAAAATAAAATCAGCAAAGAAAGAAAAAAACAAAAAAGAAATAAAAAATACTTATCTTTAAACTTATCTCTAAACTTATCTTTAAATTTATTTTTAGAAAATTTTTTTAAAATATACTTCATCTCTTACCTCTTACTTTAATCTTTAGAAACTAAATAGTCTGTAACTAAATATCTAGGTCTTGCCTTTGTTTCACTATAAATCTTTCCAATATATTCACCAATAATTCCAAGAGATAACATTTGTATTCCTCCTAAAAGCCATAAAGAACAAACAATAAAAGTCCATCCATCTACTGTATTTCCTAATACTTTTTGAATAACAGAATAAAGAATCATCAAAAAACTAAGAAATAAAATTACAATTCCTACATTTAAAACCAAACGAATAGGCTTAACACTAAAAGAAGTAATCCCATCCCACGCAAAATTTAACATCTTCTTCAAAGGATACTTACTCTTCCCAGCAAATCTTTCTTTTCTCTCATAATAAACAATATCACTCTTAAATCCAATTAAGGGAAATATTCCTCTTAAAAATAAATTAACTTCTCTATAATCCTTTAATGAATTCAATACTCTTCTTGACGTAAGCCGATAATCAGCATGATTATAAATAACATCTACGCCAAGCATCTTCATTACCCGATAAAAACCTTGGGCTGTTGTCCTTTTAAAGAAACTATCTTTCTTTCTACTATTTCTAACCCCATAAACAACATCAGCGCCTTCTTTTCTTTTCTCAATCATTAAATCTATAGCATCAATATCATCTTGTAAATCAGCATCCATACTAATGACAATATCAGCATCATCCTTAACCGTCAAAAGACCTGCTAATAAAGCATTCTGATGTCCTCTATTTCTCGATAAATTAATTCCTCCAAAAAGCTTATCTCCCTGATAAAATTGTTGAATTAAATCCCAAGTCTTATCTTTAGATCCATCATTAACAAATATTACTTTAGATTGTTTATCAATCTTTTTATTTTGAATTAAAGTATTCATTTTCTTCTTTAATTCAGTCTTTGCTTTATCTAAAACCTCTTCCTCATTATAACAAGGAATAACAATATATAACTTTTCCATCTTAATACACTTGCTTTTTCAAATTAAAATACTGAAAAAGAACTCTCCTTCTTATTTATATTATAACGAAAAATCATAAAAAAAGTAAAGCAAATATCAGTTGCTTTACCAATAATAATGTAAATATAAAAAAACTTAAGTCAAATAAAAAAATTAAAGTATTTTTTTCTCTATACATTTACCAAATAACTATGATATAATTTTATAGAAAATATTTGAAAGGAGAATACTTATGAAAAGAAAAAAAATTTTACCATTTTTAATGATTTGTTTAATTTTTAATTTAAAAATAACTTACGCAGAAGAACTTACTGATGGAACTTATACGATTCAAAGCACCATTAATAATAGTAAAGTAATAGATTTAACTAGTGCTAATACAGCAAACGGTTCTAATATTAGAATATGGCAGTCTAACGATACGAATGCTCAAAAATGGAATTTTATAAGACAAAGTGATGGTTATTATCAAATAGCAAGTAGTATCAATCAAAATAAAGTCTTTGATATTACTAGCGGAATCATAGCAAATTATTCTAATATTCAACTATATGATACAAATAATACTAATGCCCAAAAATGGACTTTAGTCCAAATAGAAAATGATATTTATACAATAAAATCAACAGATAATAATTATTGTTTAGATTTATCAGGTGCTAATACTGGAAATGGAACAAATATTCAATTATATCAATGTAACAATACCAATGCTCAAAAATTTAGATTAATTAAAGAAGTTACACCTGTAAAGACTATAGAAGATGGAACTTATATTATAAATAGTAGCTTAAATCAAAATAAAGTTATTGATGTATATGGTGGAAATCAAGCAAACTATACCAATGTACAACTATATGATAAAAATAATACTAATGCTCAAAAATGGATAGTCAAATATCTTGATAATGGTTACTATTCTATTAGTAGTAAATTAAATAGAAAAAAATGCCTTGATATAAACGGAGCATCATTCACTAGTGGAACCAATGTACAATTATATGATTGCAATAATACCGATGCACAAACTTGGATAATAAAAGATTTAAGTAATGGCTATTATCAAATTATGGCTAAAAAAAATAGATTATCCCTCGACCTAGAAGGAGCCAATACTTCAAATGGAACTAATGTACAAATCTATTATGATAATGGAACTAATGCCCAAAAATTTCAATTTACAAAAATAGATGAACAAACTTTAGAAAGTGGAATTTATACGATCAAATCAAATCATAATCGAAATAAAGTTATTGATGTAACTGGTGGAATTGGACTTTCTAATACAAACGTACAAACTTATGATGACAATAACACAAATGCGCAAAAGTGGTATTTTGAAAAACTAGCGAATAAAAATTATTACATCAAATCTGGATTAAATTCTAATCTATATTTATCTAGTGACAATAATAACAATGTTTTATTACAAGAAACACCAACAGAATGGAGTTTACAATATATCGATGAAAATACGTTTTATCTTATCAACCAAAATCAGCTATATTTAAATATTTCAAATGGTAACATTGCGAATGGAACAAATGTTAATCTTACCTCCCCTAACCAACAAAATACTCAAATATTTTATATAGAACAAACAAAGATTAATGAAAATGGAAAAACCATCGCGAATGGTTACTACACGATTTCTAGTTCAATTGACAAAAACAAAATCATTGAAGTTGCAAATGGTTCAAAGAAAAACGAGACAAATATTCAACTTTATTCTTCTAATGATAGTAAAGCACAAATTTGGTATTTTACATATGAAGGAAATGGTTATTATAGTATTACAAGTTCTTTAAATAGAAATACAACCCTTGACTTAAAAAGTGGCTTAACTACTCCTGGAACTAATATTCAATTATATAAAAGAAATAATACTGATGCACAATTTTGGAAAATAAAAGATAATGGACATGGAAATATCTTGATTACTTCTAAAAAAGGAAATATTTGTTTAACTGCTGATAATACAGAAAATGGGTCAAACATCCAAGCAGAAACATGTAGTACCACAAATCAAAATCAATTATTTAGTTTAACACCAAACAATACTAAAAAAAGTTATACGGGAATAGATGTATCTGCTTATCAAGGAGATATTGATTGGGAAAAAGTAGCAAATACAAATATTGACTTTGCTGTAATAAAGCTTGGAATTGGAGATAATTGGACTTCTCAGGATGATAAAAAATTTATAACCAATGTTAATCATTGTGAAAAATATAATATTCCATATGCAGTTTATCTATATTCATATGCTAAAAATACTACGGGGTCAACTAAATTAAACGTTGATTCAGAGTCCGCAACTAGTGAAGCAGAACATGTGCTAAGAGTACTAAAAAGTGTAAACTATAAACCAAATTTAAAAACATCAGTTTATATTGATATGGAAGAGCCAAAACTTACTTATCTTGGAAAAGAAAAATTGACAAAAATAGCAGAAACATTTTGTGAAAATATTGAGGCTAATGGATATAAATGTGGTATTTATGCAAATAAGAGCTGGTTAACAAATTATCTAGATACGAATAACTTAAAAAATAAATACAATATATGGCTAGCTGAATGGCAGACAAAATTAACAAACCATAATCAAGCATTATCTTCTAGCCCTACTTATGACCAAGCATCTTATAAATTATGGCAATTTTCCGAAAATGGAAAAATCGATGGAATCAAGACAAATGTCGATTTAGATCTTGGATGGGATATATTTGATTAATTTTTTTCTAATTAAGAAACTAACATAATACTTATATATGTTGGAATCATCAAATTTTCTAAAAAAATCAATAAACCTGAAAAATCACATCTAAAGAATTTTTAGATGTGATTTTTATTGTATCTTATTTTAAAATTTCTAAAGGATATTAAAAAATAAACTATTTCTAAAAAATTTTAAATTAGTATTACTAAAATTTACAACAAATCTTTTTTTATAGATCCACTGAATTTTGAAGAACTAATAATTATCTTTATTTTAACTGATTAGACTTCTCGCTGTTCATATATGCCCTAGTAAATAACTTAGCAATACCTTTAGACCAAAATTTACAATAAATAGAATAATCTTCCTTTGTTCTTATTCCATTTCTTATAATATCGGTAGTAGTTGATTCTAAAGAGATTCTATGACCCATAAGTACTTTTTTCTCATAAATAAATCTCCCCTTTAATTTGCTTAATTTCTCCCAAGCAAACCAATCGACATTACACTGGTAATCTGATGTAAATATCTCTTTTGGGCAATTTTTCACAACAAAAGTAACCGCTGGACAACAAATAGCATTTCCAAATCTTATTCCCCATCTTTTTACAAATTTTAACTTAGATATTTTATGACATCTTAAAGGAAACAACATAATTCTTTTAATTTTTAAATTAGTATTATTACTTACCTTTTCTTTCTTTCTAATCTCATAATAATCTGAAAATAAAATATTCGCATCAGGATATTTTAAATATAAATCAACCATCCTCTTAGAATAATTCACATTATAAACATCGTCCTGATGAGCCACCGTCACAAGTTCTGTTTTACCAGTTTGAACAGCAAAATCAAAATCTCCCCCAATATTAGTATGCTTACCAACAACAACGTCTACTTTATATTTCTTAGCCAAATTTCTAATATATTCATTATCAGTAGTAGTAGCAATCACTACCTTACTTTTGTATTCTTGATTTGTTACAGATTTTAAACATTCTTCCAAATAAGGACTTTCTTTATAGGCTAGTACTACAAAAGTATGTAAAATTTTCATTCAACTCTCACCTTACCTTTTTTTAATAAATAAATAAGTACAGATAAAATCTTTAATTTATAAAAAATAACAAATATATTTACAACAAAATTGATCTTCAAAGTTTCATATTTTAAGTGAATTGTTTTAAATTTTAAGTCCATTTTCTTCAAAAATTGTTTATACCATTTTACATTATCTTCAAATCGTTTAACTAAAATATCAGTAGAAAAATCATCAATAGCAAGCAGAATATCTAAAACAATGGACTTAAGATAAAAATATGACAATAACCTTTTGTCAAAATTGCTACAATCTATATCAGAATCAATACATTTTAGTACATCAACAATACTATTACTTTTTTTAGTATTTAAAGTATGAGTAATAGATGTTGGGTTCTTTAATCGACAATAACCAGAAGATGAAGAAATGTTTATTTTATTTGTTTTAGAATAACATTCAAACCAAAAATAAGCATCTTCACAAATTTTAAATTTTTTAAACAAAATATTATTTTCTAAAATCAAACTAGATAAAATCATCTTTCCAGTAGTAGAACAATATTTAAATTTAGTCCATGGATTATCTTTAATATTTTCAGTAAAAAGTAATGAATTATCAATATCATAACTCTTAAAACCGGAAATAACCATATCATTACTAGAAATATCATTATATAATTTAAATAAGTAATCAGGCTCAATCCAATCATCACTATCTAAGAAAAAAATATATTTTCCAGAAACATTCTTTATTCCTAAATTTCTAGCAGCACCTGCTCCCTGATTATCTTGATTAAAAACTTTTATCATCTTAGGGTATTGTTTTTCATATTTTTGTAAAATTTTCAATGAATTATCTTTTGAACCATCATTAACTAAAATAAGTTCAATCTCTTTATAAGTTTGATTGATAACACTTTCTATACATTTATCAATAAATTTCTCAGCATTATAAACTGGAACAATTACACTAATTTTATCCACAAAACTACCTACCTTTGCAATATACTTTAGAAAACAAGCTTACCATTTTAATATTACTTATAAACATAAATAAATTAATAATTAAACGATACTTAAATGGTTCTCCTTTTGGTGCAAATATAGATAAATACTTATTTTTTTTATAATTTGGAATATTTTTTTCTAACCAATCAAATAATTTATGGTATTCCAAAACAAAACTTTTTGGTGTAGCAGTTTTTCCTGAATAAAGCAAATACCAAATAATATAACGAATTACATAATATTGATTTAATTCTAAATTATAACTTTCTTTAACATTAATCAAATCTAATAACTCAATAATTTTAATTTCTTTCTTAAATCCTTTGTGTGCAGTATTAGAAATTGAATTCGAATTATAAAAATAATAATATCCAGAATAATCAATTATTCCAATTTTATTCGTAGTATTGTAAATCATCAAGTTAAAATAAACATCCTCACTACTATTAGTATTTAAAAAAGAAATATTATTTTTTTCCAAAAAACTTTTTTTGATTATCCTACAATAAGGTCCAGTAACAATATACTTAGAAAACTCCCCATTTTTTAATTTCAAAATAAATTTAACTTTATCATCAACAACTCGTTTATATCCACCGACTACAACATCATAATTACAATTTTTTATTTTATTATAATAAGTTTCTACATAATCTGAATCAATATAATCATCTGAATCAATAAACATAATATAACTTCCCTTAGCAACCGAAATACCAAAATTTCTAGCTACAGCAGGACCCTGATTTTTTTGAGTAAAAATTCTTACTCTCTTATCCATTCGATATTTTTCAATAATTTCTAAAGATTTATCCTTTGAACCATCATTGACCAAAATTAACTCAAAATCTTTAAACGTTTGACTCAATATACTATCAACGCATCTATTAATAAATTTCTCAACATTATAAACAGGAACAATCACACTAACTTTCACCATTTGAATAACCTCCATTTCTCTTAGAATATATCAAAAAGATAACTGAATATACAAAAAATAAAATACTCATAATTAGTAAGTAAGCAACACTAGCACCCAAAACGCCATGATAATCAATAAGAAAATAAAAAATAAAGAATGCCAAGATTATACATACCAAATAAATATATACTTGTACTTTAATATACCTCATTGCAACTAAAAGATTATATAAAATATTTTGAAGTCCACTTAAAATAGCTCCCAAAATAATCAACAACAATGGCATCCTATACTTATCTAAAACAATACCATAAACAAAATTCAATACAGGTATTCCAAACAACCATGCACATATAACGCCAATAATTCCTCCTCCTAAAACGAAAAGGCAAATATTTTTAACCTTAGCTAAATACTTCTTGATTTCATGATTGCTGTACAATTCAAATAATTCCATAATGAATGGAGCTAAACTAAATTGACCAATTAAAATCATAATTGAAGCAGGCATTATTATAATTCCCCATACTGCACTTTCACTAGGCGTCTTTAAATCAATTATATATCTAGGAATATTAAGTAAAAGTTGAAGAAAGAAAGCTAATAAAAATGGAAGAAATCCTTGCTTTAATATTGAAGTTACATGAGATTTATTCATTTTCAAAATATTAATTTTATACTTTTTTATTGCTCGCATATCATACAACAACATTATAACAAAATAATTGATTGTCAAAATAATAGTTGAATATAAAATACTCTTTGTTAAATAATCAACAAATCCAAACAAAAATAAACCTAAAATATTTTTAACAACAAGAGAAATACCAACTTTATATAATTCATTATTTTTTTGATAGTAAGCATACAAAACCTCTGCGAAAGCTTCTAATGTCCGATAAATAGATAAAACAAAAATAATCAATCCTTTTTCTAAATTATAACTATTACAAAGAATAAATAAAATTGAAAGAAGCAACATAAATGTACAAGTCAATAACTTGTTACCAAAAAAATCACTATCAGTAAATTTAGAATTTTCAGTTACTTGATAAACTCTCCCATAATAAACACCAATAATATTAAAAAGAGCAGATATAGAAAAAGCATAAGTAAAAATTCCAGCAGAATCAGTACCATTTATACGTATAGCAATAATCATAAAAAACAATGAATTAAATGCATTTAAAGTTGTACCAATAGTATTCCAAACAGCATTTTTTTTATCATTAAATTTATTTTTCATCACGATTTACCTTTTCTTTAACTATAGCTAATTCTTGTCCAAGTTCAACTACTTTCATTTGTAACTCAGCAATACGTCTACTATTTTTAAAATTAATAAATAAAAGAAAAATAATACAAAGAACAAATAGTAGAGATGGAGGATAATCAACACCTATTTTTTTCGCAAACCAATCAATAGAATAAGGGAAAATTGATAATAATAACATTACAACTGAAGCAAACACCCACCAAAAACTTTCTTTAATTGAAAATTTTTTCTTTCTAACAATATTGATCACATATAAAATAACAACAATTGATAAAATAATAAAATAACTTCTATTCATGATTTTTTCTTCTCCTCCAACCAATATTTTGAATAACAATAAAGAAAATAGTATAAAACATATTTATCATATATTTAATAGGTTTAATAATTCCACCATGCATACTCTCTCCATTTTCACGAAGACGCATCTTTACTGGTACTTCAATAATTTTATAACCATTCATCAACATATCAATGACTAAATTAGCATCAGGAAATTCTGGATATTCTCCCATCTTAGAATACTTCCTAATAACCCTTCTATTTAAGCATTGAAAACCAGACAAAGGATCAGCAATTCTTTGATGACAAAAACATTTAATAATCCATTCAAACATTTTTGTTCCTATACGTCTAAACATAGGACAAGGATAACCCATATCCTTTAAATATCTTGATCCAATAACAATATCTGCATTTTCTTTTTCAGCACATTCTACTAACTTCACAGCTTCTTTAGCAATATGTTGTCCATCAGCATCAATTTGAACAACATAATCATAATCATTCTGATAAGCATATTTAATCCCAGTTTGTACAGCCCATGCATAGCGCATATTAAAAATATTATCAATACACTTTACGCCACTTTCTAATACAATCTTTTTTGTATTATCCTTAGAACAATCATTAATTACCAAAACATCTGCAAAACTGGCATCTTTTTTTATTTCTTCTAATACTTTTTTTATATTTTCTTCTTCATTATAAGCTGGAATTACAAAAAGTACTTTTTTATTATTTTTTTTCATAATCTACACTCCTAACATTTAAACAAAAAATACCTATTAAATTTTATTTAAAAAAACTTATTATTGAAACAAACGTTCCAACATGAACTATTAACATTAAAATGAACAACTTAAAATTATAATTTTTTATTTTAACTTTATTACTTTGATTAGAAATAGTTAACATAGGTAATAAAATGAATGGTAAAAAATATCTTCCCTGAACACCTTCAATAGGAACACTACCTATAGAAGTCCAACTCAGCCACATTGAAAGTATACATAAAAATGAAAGAAATAAACTTAAAATATTACAAAAGTACTTTTCCTTTTTATCAAAATAGCCAAACTCATTAGAATTATAAATAAAAGGAGCAGAAAAGAATAAAAATATATAAATCCAAATCCAAAGATAATACACTCCTATATTAAGCCAACCAAGACTCATTCCAAAAAACATAACTACATAGTCATGAAATTTATAATAAAATGTAGATATAATACATCTTATAGCATAACTAGGATTATTTAAAATATATTTTAATTGCCCAAACATTCCCACATTTTCTAAACCAACTGCTATATCTTCGGTTCCAGTTTTAGATGCTGGAAGTAAATACATGCAAGTAACAGAAATCAAACACAACAATATAGCAATTATACTTCCTATCAATATAATTTTCTTATTTTTTTTACTAATAGAATCTTTATTTTTATAAAGTAGTAGCAACAATAAAATTAACGGAATATAAATATATTTTGCAAAACCTACCAAAACAATCAGAAATGTAAAAAAGATTACATCTTTTGTTTCGATTTTTTTCTTCTGTTTAAAAAATAAAACACTAGCAATAAATAATAAACATATAGAATTAACCATAGAATCTGCAGATACTGATCCTCCTTGATGCATATACATAGGATTAAGTAAATACACAAGTGCAATATTTTTGCCAAAAGGCAAAAGTTTAATTATAAAATATCCAAAAAACAACATACCAACCACATTAAAAATACGTGACAAATAAAACGTAATTAATATTGGTAAAGAAAATATTTTTCCAATAAAAATACCAATATCAGCAAAGAAATAAAGAACACCACCGTAACTTCCCGCACTACTAAAAGTTGTTTCATCATTATAATTTGTTCCCTTAGAAAGAGCGTATTTTAAATCACTATAATCTTTTATATTTCCCATATTATAAACTAAGAAATCATTTGGAACATTAGCAACAGAAGAAGTAGATAATACGTTATCATCAACTAAATTATAAGCCCTAGTAAAATGAACTTGTTCATCAGCGACGTAATTGGGAATTATTAAAATTGCATACCCTAAAGCAATCGGAATTGCTATTCCTAAATAAAATTTTTCCTTTTGAAGATTTTTTGATTTTATAATGAAAATAATTAAATATACCAATAAAGAATATATAAAAATTAAAAATAGAAACGAAAGAAAAGACAACTTTGATAAATACAAATAATTGCTTAAATTATCAATAATTAAAAAATAAAAAATAATAGATAGAATAAATTCTAATACATAATATTTTTTTACCAGACCTTTTTTACTATTTTGAATATTTTTAAAACAAAATACAAAAAACATCAAGCAATAAATCACAAAACAAGCAAGACAATAACTATAATTATCATGATAACCATAAAGTGTCATTGATAAAGCTTTATTTTCATTTTTGCCATCTAATAACATAATTTCATTTTTTTCAATCTCATTAGATGCATTTAAAATTAAAGGTGCACTTTCACTACAATCACGACACTTTAACTCAAAGGAAAAGTCATCTTTAGACAAAACTGATATTCCTTTAGGTAAATCTAGTCTAATAATTCCATCCTTTAATTCTCCATAATTTTTCCTAATACTATAAATTTCTTTTTTATTCTTAAATAGTATTATTTCAACATTCCCATCAAAATAATTTTCTTTCTCATTAGCACCTAAACTAATATAAAGTTTTTCAAGTTTTGTCATTCTAATCTTAAAACGTTGATTTATTGTTTTTTGACCAAATATTTCTATTGTAGAAATATTTCTTGTATTTTTTAAAACACTAGTAAAAGTATTTCTAGGAAAAAAATAAAAAAGAATGGAAAGGGATAAAAATAATAAACATCCTAAAATCAATATTAAATTACTTTTTTTCATCTTTCTTTTCCTCTCTATCAATAAAAAATGGATAATAATTACTTAAATTACTATTATAAAATTTATCATTCATCAAAGTATTACCCCATTTATTACTAATGTACTTTACTTCTTCAATAAATCTTTGTTTATTTTTTTCATCTAAATCATATCCACGGCTAATAGATTCATAGTGATATAACTGAACACCAGGTAACACAACATTATAATACCCTTTTTCTAACAATTTAATATTCAAATCTACATCATTATAAGCAACTTTCAATTTTTCATCTAATCCATTTACTTCATTAAATTTACTTTTCTTAACCATCAAGCAAGCTGCCGTAACAGCTGAATAATCATGAGGAGCAACAAGTCTACCAAAATATCCAAAATGCTCCTTACTTGTTCCAACAAATGCATGAGCCGCTACACCAGCACATCCTATGACTACTCCACAATGCTGAATCGTATCCGTTGGATATAATAATTTTACCCCAACACAACCAATATGATCTTGGCTAGCATAGCCAACCATTTTTGTAAGCCAATCATTTGATATAACTTCAGTATCGTTATTAAGAAGAACAACATAATCTCCTTTGGCTTTTTTTACTCCTTCATTATTCAAATAAGAATAATTAAATTCACATTGATAAGAATAAGTTCTAAAATTCTTATATTTCTTTTTATAATGATCTAATAATTTAAAAGTAGACTTCTCACTACTATTATTGTCTATTACAATAACTTCATAATTTTTATAAGTAGTTTTCAGATAAATAGATTCTAAACATCTTTTTAAAATATCACTCTTATCTTTTGTAGGAATAATAATAGAAACAAGTGGCTCCTTATCTAGCAAATATTCAATTTCATACATTTGAGGAGTACCAATTAAATGAACTTCTCCTTTAATTTTTCTTCTTTTTAAAGCATCTTCTAATGCCTTTTTTCCAGCAAGATAAGCATAATTTTTGCTACCTGCATCATTAGATGTTGAACCTTCTATCATGCGCCAATGATATAAAATTTTAGGAATATGATAAATGTTATTTGTCTTTTCAGTAAATCTCAAAAACATATCATAATCTTGACTTCCATTATACTCACTTCTAAATCCACCTAACTCATCAACAATACTTTTTCTCAAAACAGTAAAATGACAAATATAATTAGAAGAAAGTAATGAATCAGGAGAAAAATCAGGTTTAAAATGAGGAAAATATCTTTTACCATTTAAGGCAATCTTATCTTCATCACTATAAATCATATCAATTTTTTTATTCTGATTAAGTACTTTTACTACCTCATATAAAGCATTTTCAGAAAGTAAATCATCATTATCAAGCAATCCTATAAATTCCCCACTTGCAATCTTAATTGCACTATTAGTTGCCTCACTAATATGACCATTTTTCTCTCTATAAACAACCTTTATTCTCTTATCTTTTTTTTCATATTTTTTTAGACAAGTTACCGTTTCCTTCTTAGTTGAACAATCATCAGCTAAACATAATTCAAAATTAGAATAACTTTGCATCAAAACAGATTCAATACATTCTTTCAAAATACTTGCTTCCACATTATACACTGGAACTACTATAGAAATAAGTGGTTTATACTTAAAATCAACTTTTTTTTCACTTTCATTATGACTATCCAACCATTCCAAATATCTCGCTTGATCCAATGGATCTGCAAAATGTTCATAAACATTATTATCACTAATATTACCAAAAAAAGACTTTACATACCTTTTTATTAATTTCGGTGGAATCAAAAAATGATGTCTCTCCCACATAAGTTTAATCACTCTGCAAATAGTCCTAGGAACTCTCAGTAACTTTCTAAAAAAGCAAAGTATTTTAAAATAAATACCATCCTTAATTCGAACAAGCATTCCGATATTTTTTTCTTTAATTAAAGTTTCAACACCATCACTTACTTCATACAATCTCAAATGCTTACAATCTTCAGATAATTTAGCTTGATATTTATAATCAATATATTCTTTATTTCCTAACAGTTTATTCACATAGTTTGTGCCAACTTCTTCATTATCAGTAAGTGATATTTCTTTTTCATCAACAACTAATTTTAATCTATTATTTTTATGAATTTTACAATGAATATTTACCAATGGATGTTTTATTCCACCAACTGTAAAATCAATAATTTGTACTTTTTTCACTTTATACCTCCTCTGCAAAGCCACGTTGTAAACGTTCAAAAACTTTATATCCAAGCATTATTACAATAATACTTACTAGAAAAACCAACAACAAACTACTAATATCTGGCATGACACCATAATAAAATATATCTCTATAAGCATCTATAATATAAGCCATCGGATTTAACTTTAAAATAAATCTTAAATTTTTAGGAACCTGCTCAGCTTTATATAATATTGGAGTTACATAAAAAGCCATACTAAGAACAAAATTAATAATATGTTCCAAATCTCTTACAAAAATTTCAACTGCACTCAAGAAAAAAACAATCCCCAAACATAAAAAATATTGAACTAAAGCAATTAAAGGTAACCATAACAAATGAATAGTGATTCCTATTCCACTAAATAAAACAAATACCAATATTACTAAACAAGAAATCAAAAAATTTACTAAACAACTACTAACAGAAGATATTGGTAAAATACTTCTTGGGAAATAAACCTTCTTAATAATACTAGCATTATATAAAATAGATGTCATCCCCATATTTATAGAAGAAGTAAAAAAAGTCCAAGGTAATACACCAGTAATTAAATAAATAACATAATTATCAATATCAAATCTCATAATTTGACTAAATACAATAGCATACACTAAAACCGATAACAAAGGATTAATAAAAGACCACAAAACGCCCAAAAAAGATCCCTTATATTTTCCACGAATATCCTTTTTTACATTTGTTTTCAAAAATTCTCTATATTTATACAAATCATTAAATAAACTCATTCTATCACCACTTACTTACATACCTTTAAATATTCATCTAAAACTTCATTACAATTTCCATCCAATCGCACTCTTCCATCATAAATCCATACAGCTCTATCACATAACTTACGAACTGAATCCAAGCTATGAGAAACCATCACAACAGTTTTATCACTTTCTTTTAATTCTAATAGCTTGTGAAAACATTTATCTTGAAAATGTTGATCTCCTACTGCTAAAATTTCATCAATTAATAAAATATCTGCATCAACATTAATTGCAATAGAAAAAGCCAATCGCATATACATTCCTGATGAGTATGTTCTAACTGGATTATCAATAAATTCTTCCAATTCAGAAAATTTTATAATATCATCTAATCTATTATCAATTTCCTTTTTAGAAAGGCCAAAAATTGATGCGTTAAAATAAATATTTTCTCTTCCAGAAAAATCCGGATGAAACCCTGCACCAAGTTCCAATAATGATGTCAATTTTCCTGTCGTATAAACAGTACCTTTTGTTGGATAATAAATCTTTGTCATAAGCTTAAGCAATGTACTCTTCCCACTACCATTCGTACCAATTAAAGCAACAGTCTCTCCTTTTTTAATTTCTAAATTAATATTTTCCAATACAGTTCTAACTTCTTTTCTACCTCGAGAAAAAAATAATAACTTTTCTTTTAAAGTATTTGCTTTATCCATATAAATTTTAAATACTTTGGACATATTTTCTACTTTGATAGCAATATCATCATTTTTTTTCTTTCTCATTTTCATAAATACCTCACTAAAAAGATTATAACATTATTAAATACCATAATCAAGTCAATGAAATCAATAACCATTCAAATCATCATTTTAGTAAACAAAATGTTAAAAAATAACACAATAAGTAATAAACTTGAAAATATCGAAATAATTAGTTATACTTTCAATATACAATAAAGGAGAAGAAAATGAAGAAAAAATATCCTATTATTATTGACGAAAACAATAACATGATATTAGATGGACTTCATAGAGCTTCATATTTGATGTATAAATATGGAGAAAACTATAAGATAAAAGTACTTAAAATTAAATTTTTATCACAAGATGAATTAAAAAAAATATTAAAATAGAAATTAAATAATTTGCTACTCTAAAAAAATATATAATATAAAAAAATAACAGCTAAAAATTTAGATGTTATTTTCAGTAGTACTAAATACTACAAACTCATTACAACATTTCTTTTTTATTCTCCATAGTGAAAATATTTTGGACTTTTTCCTAATACCAAATGCTTAGTATCCTTCTCACTAGTAATAGGCTTATCTATTCCATACTTTTTAAACATACCTTCCCAATCAATACCAAGTTCAGAATCATTCCAATAAATTCCCCCTTCATAGTCAGGAGCATAATCATTATCAATTAAATATTGAAAAATAGTATTATCCTCTAAACTAATAAATCCATGAGCAAATCCTCTTGGAACATATAATTGCCTTCCACTTTCCTTATCGTTAGCATCATATGGTTTTAATAATACTGCCGTATGTTTTCCATAAGTAGGAGAACCTTCTCGAATATCTACAACAACATCAATAGCACTTCCCTGTATTACTTCAACTAACTTAGTCTGACATTTTGGATTCTTTTGAAAATGAAGTCCTCTTACTACACCTTTAGCACTTTTACTACGATTACACTGTACAACACCGTAAAATTTAATTCCTTCTTTATCCATTTCTTTTTGAATAAAGAAAGGACTAAAATATCCTCTCTCATCTCCAAAAACACTAGGTTCCAATATATAACAATCTTTTAATCCAGTAGCAATCTTCTTCATTATTTATCCTCCTTAAAAGCATTCTTATATTCACCACTTAAAATATTTTCTATCCAATCCTCATGATTTAAATACCAATCAACAGTTTCTTTAATTCCCTCATCAAAGGTATAAGTTCTATTCCAACCCAATTCTTTTTCTACCTTTGATGAATCAATTGCATATCTTAAATCATGACCCTTTCGATCAGCAACAAAAGTAATTAAATCTTCACTCTTACCCATCTGTTTCAATATTGTTTTCACAACTTCTAAATTACTTCTCTCAGAGTGTCCACCTAAATTATAAACTTCTCCGTCAACACCTTCACGAACAATCTTATCTACCCCAATATTATGATCGATAACATGAATCCAATCCCTTACATTCTCTCCTGTTCCATAAACTGGAATCTTTTCATCTTTTAATGCCTTAGAAATCACTAAAGGAATTAATTTTTCAGGAAACTGATAAGGACCATAATTATTACTACATCTACTAATCGTAACAGGAAGTCCATAAGTTCTATGATATGCCATAACAAGTAAATCAGCACTAGCCTTTGAACTAGAATAAGGACTAGAAGTATGAAGAGGCGTACTTTCTGTAAACAATAAATCTGGTCTATCTAAAGGTAAATCCCCATATACTTCATCTGTAGAAACTTGATGATATCTCTTAATCCCATACTTTCTACAAGCATCCATCAAAACACTTGTCCCAATAATATTAGTGGTTAAAAAGATACTAGGATTCTTAATCGAATTATCTACATGACTCTCAGCAGCAAAATTAATGACAACATCAAATTTTTCTTCTAAAAATAACTTATCAATAAATTTCCTATCCGTAATATCTCCATGAACAAATTTAAAGTTCTCTTTTCCTTCTAAATCTTTAATATTATTATAATTTCCAGCATAAGTTAATGCATCCAAACAAACAAACATATCACTCTGATATTTCTTTACTTCATAATGCATAAAATTACTACCAATAAAACCAGCCCCACCAGTTACTAAAAATTTCATTTATTTCTCCTCCTTTAATTCTTTTAAATATCTTGAAACGGCATCTTGCCACTCTGGTAATCTTTTCATCCCTATATCATCTAGGCTCTCTTTACTAAGTTTAGAATTTAATGGTCTTTTAGCAATTGTTTTATAATCTTTTGTTAATATAGGATGAACCTTAACTTTCTTACGGCTCTCTTTAAAAATAAATTCTGCAAACTCATACCAACTACAATAGCCTTCATTTGTCACATGATATAAACCTTTAACATTACTTAAAAACATATTTACTAAAAGACCTGCTAAATCTTTTGTATAAGTTGGACTACCAATTTGATCACAAACAACATTTAACTCTTTATGTGACTCTGCTAAATTTAACATTGTCCGAATAAAATTCTTTCCATTAATCCCAAATACCCAAGAAATTCGAACAATAATATGATTCTCATATTTAAAAACAAAGTTCTCTCCTAAGTATTTTGTCTTCCCATAATAATTCACAGGATTAACCTTATCTTCTATTTGATAAAGTCCCTCTTTTGTACCATCAAAAACATAATCAGTACTAATATAAATAATTTTTGCTCCCACTTCTTTTGCTGCTTCAGTCAAATACTTTGTTCCAAGAACATTAACTTGATAGCATTTCTCTTGCTCTTCTTCTGCCTTATCCACTGCCGTATACGCTGCACAATGAAAGATAACTGAAGGTCGATATTCCCTTATCATCTTCTTAACAGCATCCTCATTCGTAATATCCAAATCTACTCTTGTCGGTGCTAAAATATCTGTATAGCCTCTTTCTAACAATTCACGTTTTACATCATAACCTAATTGTCCATTCACACCTGTAATAAAAAACTTCATTTATTATCTCCTTTTATTCTAAAAATACTGAAAAGTCTTATTAACCAAACAGAACAAAATTTTTATATTTTATTTTCCTTTTTCTAAAACTTTCTTTAAATATTTACCATATCTATTTTTTTTCATCAAATCAGCACTCTTTTCTAATTCTCCCTCTGATAACCATCCTTTATAATAAGCAATTGCCTCAGGACAACAAATTACCTTATCCTTATTATTTTGAATCGAACGAATCATCGCTGTAGCATCAGCCATCGACTCTTCTGTACCAGTATCAAACCAAGTATATCCTTCATCTAAAAGACAAGCTTTTAAAATTCCTTCTTGTAAATACATATCATTTAAAGTAGTAATTTCTAATTCCCCTCTTTTTGAAGGTCTAACAAGAGAAGCTTTATTGCTTACGCCCTTAGGATAAAAATAAAGTCCCGTAATTGCCAAATCACTCTTAGGTTGAAGTGGTTTTTCTTCAACACTTAAAACATTTTTATCCGAATCAATCTCCATAATTCCAAATCTCTCTGGATCTTTAACATGAACCCCAAAGATAGTCGCATATCCTTCTATTGCATTTTGAGAAGCATTCATCAATACTTCTTCAAAACCACTACCATAGAAAATATTATCACCTAAAACCATCGCACATGCCTCATCCCCAATAAACTCACGACCTAATAAAAAGGCTTGTGCAAGTCCATCAGGAGAAGGTTGAATAGTATAAGTAATATTCACTCCCAAATGTTTTCCATCTCCTAATAATCTCTTAAAAGATGCTTGATCTTCCCTTGTTGTAATCAACAAAATATCTTTTATCCCTGCTTGCATTAAAGTCGATAAAGGATAATAAATCATTGGCTTATCATAAACATTTAATAATTGTTTAGAAGTCCCCATCGTAATTGGATAAAGTCTTGTACCAGATCCCCCTGCTAAAATAATTCCTTTCATTTTTTAATCCTCCTTAAATTCTTATTTTTATTTTTATTTAAAAATGGAAGTTTCCCTTCTATTCTTTTATCACTAATAATATCTGTTCTTATTACCAAAGTAATAACAACTATAAATAATAAACTATAAATAATAACTCCTGCATTACTATCATCCATAACATAAATGATAGAAGCAATAGCAAATAAAACATCAAAAAAATAAATAATTAAAACAGCTTTTGTTACTGAAAAATTTAACTTTAATAACTGATGATGCAAATGACACTTATCTGGCATAGCAATAGATTCATGCTTTAACATCCTTCTAATAATAGCAAACAAAGTATCCAAAATAGGAATAGCAAGTAAAAAGATAGGTACAATCAAAGAAGTAAAAGTAACATTCTTATACCCAAGCAAAGAGATTACAGAAATAATATATCCTAAAAATAAACTACCAGAATCCCCCATAAAAATACTAGCCGGATGAAAATTATGAACCAAAAACCCTAAAGTTGCTCCTAACATAACAAAAGTTAATATCACATCTAATCCAGATGATCTAAACATCACTGCAATAATCCCTATCATCAAAAAATAAATAGCAGCAATTCCTCCTGCAAGACCATCTAATCCATCAATAATATTAATACAATTCATAATTGCTACAATAAAAACAACCGTAACAATAGAAGCAAATCCTCCAAAATTAAAATATAAACCAAAAGCACTCATATCTTGCAAAACAATTCCCCCATAAAAAGGAATAACCATAGCAGCAGCAATCTGTCCAAGAATTTTATAACGAGCAGGAACTGGCTTAATATCATCAATCATTCCTGTTAAAATAATAATAAAACTACCAATCAAAACAGCATTCATCTGAATAGATTCTCTACCAAATAACATATATCCTAGCAAAAAACCAGCATAAATTCCTAAACCACCTAACCTTGGAATAGGTACCTTATGTACCTTCCTCGCATTAGGAATATCTAACGCCCCAATATGAATCGCAATTCTTTTCACAATAGGGATAAAAATAACCACAAATAAAAATACAATAAATACCATCATAAATAGTCTTGAATATTCCATACTACACCTCTATTTAAAGTGTAGCACATCTAAGATTACTTGACAACCTACTTAACAACGACTTTACAAAAAACATTTTTACAAGAAAAATACTGATATAGACTTTCATCCTCAATCAGTATTTTTATTTAAGATAAGAAAACTCTCTTAAAATATCACGACTTTTTAAATATAATCCTGAATATCTATCATAATAGTCATCAATAAAAATAGATATCTCTTTCTTTACTTCATCCCGAATATCAATTCGCTTAACCTTATCCAAATCTACCAAAGATAACATTTTAATTAATTTAATCATCTTTAAAGAATAAACAAATTCCCCACCAACACATCTCTTACAAAGATAACCTCCCTTATAACTAGAAATCGTAATAATATCTTCCTTATTCCCACAACTAACACAGCAAGAAAGTTCTGGCTGAATACCAAGATACTTAAGTAACTGTAATTCTACAATATCGGTAACTACCTCAGCATCATAACCTTCCTCAATCTTTGCTAAAGCAGAAATTAATAAAGAATAAATTTGCTTTTGCTTACCATGACGATAAACTTGACTAGCAAGGTCTAATAAAAATAAAGCATAATTTTGTTTAAAGATATCTTTTCGTATTTCTTTATAAGAAATTTCTAAATCGACTTCTGTTAGTAATGACATTCCTGATCCGTACTGTCTTAAATAAAAAGTCCCTTGAGATAGCGGGGTAGATACTGCTCGAAGTTTGCTTTTCATTGTTTTGCATCCTTTAGAAAGAACCCCAATAATTCCCTCATCTTCTGTAAAAATATTAACAATCTTACTACTTTCTTTGTAGTCTACTGTACTAATCACTATCCCCGTTACTTTTCTTATCATGGCAAGTCCTACTTTCTTTGTCTTTCTTATACTTTAAATAATATTCAATTTTCCCAGTCATCTTAAATAAATTCCATAAATCTTCTCTATTCATAAATTATCACCATTAAAATCATGTGCAAAATAGAAAAAATTTATACACTAATCAAGAGAAATATCTTCATAACCAAGTTGTCTAAATAAAAAACTATCCTTATCGCGCCAATGAGGAACAACTTTTACTTGTAAGTCTAAATAAACTTTTTTTCCTAACAATTCCTCTATATCATGTCTTGCTTCCATTCCAATCCTTTTAATCATAGAGCCATTCTTCCCAATTAAAATCTTCTTTAAATTTTCTCGATCCACAATTAAACTAGCAATTACTCGAATACTATATTTATCCTCACTAATTTCATCCACAATACAAGCAACAGAATGAGGAACTTCCTCTTTAGTATGATATAAAACTTTTTCTCGAATTAACTCAGATACAGAAAAATTCTCACTAACATTAGTAATAGTTTCTTCATCATAATATTTAATATCATCTTTCAAATATTTACTAACAGTTTGAATTAAATCATCTAAATTTTTCTTTTTATAAGCAGATACAGGAATAATCTCACTAAAATGATATAAATCCTTATACTCTTCTATCTTAGGCAAAAGTTCTAAATAAGTAATTTTATCCATTTTATTTAAAACTAAAATAACAGGAACATCATTTTCTTTTAACTTTTCTAAAATAAACTTATCTCCATTCCCCAACTTTTCTGTAACATCAACCAAAAACAAAATCACATCAACATCACTTAAACTATAATAAGCTTGTTTATTTAAAACTTGTCCTAACTTATTATGAGGCTTATGAATACCAGGTGTATCCACAAAAATAATTTGTACATCATCTCCATGATAAATACCTTGAATCATATTTCTAGTAGTTTGAGCAGTATTTGAAGTAATAGCAATTTTCTTTCCAATAATCGCGTTTAAAAGAGTACTTTTCCCAACATTAGGTCGACCAACTATACTAACAAATCCACTTTTCATTGCTTCTCCTCTTTCATACTATCATCCCCAAAAGGATATGGGCATAATTCTTCAATCGTATGCATAACAATTCTACTATCACTAAAAGTATGAGAAAATACTTTAACCTCTTTATCACATAAATCACTAAGAGCATGTCTACAAATAAAGCATGGAAAACAATCATTTTCTGTTGTACTCATCACATGAATTTCCTTAACATCTCCCTTAGTATAACCATTAGTAATCGCACTATATAAAGCATTTCTCTCAGCACAAATTCCACTAGCAGGAGAAGAAGTTTCTACATTAACCCCACTAAACTCTACACCATCTTTCATCACAATAACCGATGCTACTGGATAATGATAATATTTACTATATGAATTTTTTAATAAACTTTGTAACTTTTCTTTCATTATTTATCCCTTCTTTCTATACACTAAAAATACTGATAAGTATTTTCCCATAATTAAAGTCTTATCTAGATTTATGATTTAACTCATCTGTAAATTGTTCATTAATTTGAGTGATATCTTTTATGCTTTCGATATTTCTATTTTGAATATGAACAAGTAAACTTTTGGTACGATTTAACAATTCTATTTGTTTTTTTCTTGTATTCTTTTCTGTTATTTCTTCCATCTGTAACTTATTATCTACTTTTTCATTCATCCATTTCATTCCAATATTTTCTAATAAAATAATTTGTTCCTCAGACATTTCTTTGTTTTTATATAATTGCTTTTGAGTGGTTACCCAAGTACCTAAGTTTATTTTTCCCGACTCATCTTCTTCCCAACCATTATCAGTTTTAAATCTAGCAGGTACTTCTAAATTTCCATGATGTTCATAATAAATACAAGCATATTCATACATTTCTTCCCAAGAAAGTGTACTTTTTTTATTCTCAAAACGCATCCCTATTTGAGATAGCAATCTTCCACGTTTACTCTCTGGTAACGTCATAATTCTTTGTCTAGCTACCCAAGCACCTAAGTTTATTTTTCCCGAATCATCTTCTTCCCAACCATTATTTGTTTTAAACTTACCAGAAATTTTTAAATTTTTATGATGCTCATAATAAATACAGGCATATTCATACATTTCTTCCCAACTTAATCTATTTCTTATCTTTTCAAAACGCATCCCTATTTGAGAAAGTAACCGTCCTCGTTCACTTTCTAATAAAGTATTCTGTCTCTGATAAAATAACCAATGTCCTAAGTTTATTTTTCCCGCCTCATCATATTCAAATCCATTACTCGTTTTAAACTTGAATGAAACTTCTAAATTTCCATGATGTTTATAATAAATACAGGCATATTCATACATTTCTTCCCAAGAAAGTGTCCTAATTTTATTTTCAAATCGCATGCCAATACTCAATAATAATTTTCCTCGTTCACTTTCATGTGATACTCTAATTCTTTGTCTTGTTATCCAAGGACCCAAGTTAATTTTTCCCTCTTCATCATAGTCAAAACCATTATTTGTTTTAAATTTTACAGGTACTTCCAAATTTCCATGATGTTTATAATATTTAGCCGCGTATTCATACATTTCTTTCCAAAAAAATGTACTAATTTTATTTTCAAATCGCATGCCAATACTCAATAATGATTTACCTCTTTCACTTTCAGGTGATATTATTTGTCTTTGGTTTGATATCCATTTCCCTAATTTAATTTTTCCCTCTTCATCATATTCAAAACCATTACTCGTTTTAAACTTTTGAGGAACTTCCAAATTTCCGTGATGTTCATAATATTTGCAGGCATATTCATATATTCTCTCCCAAGAATGACTTAACTTATTCTTTAATTCCATTAAAGTTTGGAATAAATCAATATTTTCTACTTCTATATCAAA
>CAKPOS010000003.1 GCA_934176955.1 uncultured Bacilli bacterium | reverse complement strand
AAAACTAACTATTTCTAGTTAGCATTTATTACTTAAACTCGAAAAGTTCGAGTTTCCTATCAATCTGGAGCAGGTGATGAGAATCGAACTCACGTCAGGAGCTTGGAAGGCTCTTATTCTACCATTAAACTACACCTGCATAAAAACTAAATTTTAAATTGTCTTTCGTTCAAGACATTTATAATTATAAAGGATAAAAATGAAAAAATCAAGTATTTTTAGTTAATTTATAGAAAAAAATAAAAATATACGTTATAATTTTAAATAGGTGATTAAAAATGTTTGAAAATTTAAGTGATAGATTACAAAATGTAATGCACAAAATTAAAGGATATGGAAAAATAACAGAAGATAATATTAATGAAATGATGCGTGAAATTCGATTATCCCTACTAGAAGCTGATGTTAATTATAAAGTAGTAAAAGAATTTACCAATACTGTAAAAGAAAAAGCTTTAGGAACAGATGTTAATCAAAAACTGTCTCCAGGAGAAGAATTTGTTCGAATCGTTCGGGATGAATTAACTGAACTTTTAGGTGGTGAAACAGCTCAATTAATAATCGATAAAAATCCAACCATTACCATGTTAGTAGGACTTCAAGGATCAGGTAAAACAACAACAATTGGAAAACTTGCCAATTATTTAAGAAAAAATCATAAAAAGAAACCATTATTAGTAGCGTGTGACGTTTATCGACCTGCCGCAATTGATCAATTAAAAACATTGGGAAAAGAATTAAATATCGAAGTTTATACAGAAGGGAAAAAAGATCCAATTGAAATTTCAAAAAATGCGATTGTCTACGCAAAAGAAAATCAATTTGATTATATCCTAATCGATACTGCTGGAAGACTTCAAATTGATGAAAAATTAATGAATGAATTAGTAAATATAGAAAATGAAATTCATCCAGATGAAACATTATTAGTCATTGATTCAATGATGGGACAAGATGCAATTAATGTTATTACTGGTTTTCATGAAAAATTACCACTAACTGGAGTGATTTTAACAAAATTAGATGGAGATACAAGAGGTGGTGTTGCCCTATCCGTTCGCCATTTAACCAACTTACCTATTAAATTTATTGGTGTTAGTGAAAAAATGGATGGGTTATCTGAATTTCATCCTGATCGTATGGCCTCTAGAATTTTAGGAATGGGTGATATTTTATCCTTAGTTGAAAAAGTATCGGATGAAATTGATGAAAAAGATGCTGAAGACATGGTTAAAAAAATGACTAAAGGGAACTTTGATTTAGAAGATTTTTTAAATCAATTAAAACAAATCAAAAAGCTAGGTCCTCTAGAGAACTTGTTAAAGCTTCTACCTGGTGCTAAGAAAATGGGATTAAATAATATCAAAGTAGATCCTAAAAAGATGGCACATACAGAGGCTATTATTCTTTCGATGACTCCTTATGAAAGAAAACATCCTGAAATTTTAAAAGCTTCTAGAAAACAAAGAATTGCTAAAGGTTCTGGAACATCGGTTACCGAAGTTAACCAACTTTTAAACCAATTTGAAGAAATGAAAAAAATGATGAAAATGATGGGAAAAGGAAATTTCAAATTGCCGTTTTAAAAAAATACTCCCCTATTTTTGAAAAAAATTTAATGAAAAAAATCACGTTCAACGAAGAATGTGATTTTCTTTTTTTATAAAATACTTATTTGGATTTGAGATATAAGATATCAATGTCGACTAGATTATCAATTCCTTCAATTTTTCCATCATTACAAAGTTGCCACATATTATATTCTGCTTTATCTTTACTATCTGTTGTATAATGCGCTAACCAAATATTATATTCTTCTTTATACCAAACAGTATCCAAATAATATTTACTAGAATATAGCATTGTTTGGTAATTTTTAGTTTCTAAAGTAGTAAAAAAAGTATTTGCAATGTTATTTAAAGTATGAAAACTAAGATGGTAACTCGTATATTGATTCCAATTTTCCCAATCAAATGCAATAGGTAAAGATAAAGGATATTCTTTCAAATTCTTTACTACCCACCCTGCTTGTTTTCTAGCTTCATCTGTGCTTGTTGCATGTGAATAAAAATAAACACCTACTTTTAATTCTCTTTTTAAAGCTTCTTCTATATTGTTAATAAAATAAGGATCCAGCTCTAATTTCCCAGATTTTTCTGATTGACCACCGATTTTCAGCATAACAAATTCGACTCCTTGAGCTTTTATTTTATCAAAATCAACTTGTTCTTGCCACTTTGATAAATCTAGTCCAATTAAAGTATTATTGGTTTTATATTTTTTATAAATATTTTTAAAATCTGTTGTAGTTGTTACCAAAGAAGGTTGTTTATCTTTGATAGTGTCCGTTTTATCTGATATGACCAAAGAAAAAGATTTACTTGTAACATTATTACTATGATCTGTGGCAACAATTTTTAGAGGATACTTCCCTACTTTATCAAAATTATAATCTCCAGTAATTTGGCAACTTACATTATCGTCATAGTCATCCGCACAAAATATTTTATCTAGTAAGTTATATTTATCCCCCTTTTCAGCATAATAAGTACTATTAATAACTACTGTTGGTGGTGTAATGTCTTTAATTTCTATTTCAACATATTTGTTTTCAATGAATCCATAATGATTATAATAAGAAACCTGAACCTTTCTTTTTCCTACAGTATTAGTATCTACTAAAGTGTTAGTTAATAATCTTCCGTTTAATTTTTCAATTAAATCACTTGTATGAACTGTTTGTCTAAAATTGAAACTCATATTTTTTTTAGGAATTAAATCTTCTGTATTCGTAAAATGAAGGTATAACACTAATGAACATAAAAAGATTAGGAAGAGCAACAAAAAAATAATTAGTTGTATTTTATATTTTTGAATATTTACTTTCATTTTACCACCTCGATTTTTTTTATTATATTATTTATATTTTTATTCGTAAATTATTATTTTGGAATGTTGTTTTTCTTCACTTTTTTTCTGCCGTGTCCTGCTAAATTTGGGACAAAATCTTCATAATGATAGTTTTCTTCTTTAATTTTATTATAGGAATGTTTTAAGTGATAATACTGAATTAGCATTAATGTCATAACATAGTACTTTTCTACGGCTTTATCATAATCTTTTTGTTGAATAGACTGATGAATAGGCTTTAAGGCATTTTGATAGATTCCAACTGCTAATTTTTTTCTCTCTTTATCTTGTAAAATTTTGTTGGCAATGACTGGACCGATAACATCATATTCTTTTAGGGTATCATAATATTTTTCACTTTTTTGTAAAATATTATCACGAAAGTTTCTGAAATCATTCAATAATAAATCGTGATCATTTAATCCTAAAATTTGACAGCAAACCGTTGTGATAAAACAACCACTTGATTCTTCTTTTCGATAGATTGGACATTCGTTATAGTTATAATCACGGCAATATTTATAATACTCTGCTTCTGCTACTCTTTGGTTTGTTTTATTGCACCAATAGTCTCCACTAAATATTCCCTCATGAAATTGGTAATAACTGCATGACATAATTTCATCCTTCTTTCATGATATTTATCATACAAAAAGAAAAACACTTTGTCAATCGGAAAGTGCTGGTAGATAATAAGAAAATAAACTATAAAAAATTAAGGCAAAAGGTTTTCCAATCAAAATAATTAAGATAAAAGTTTTTAATCTCATTTTACTTAATCCTGCTATATAACATAATAAATCATCTGGAAGTCCTGGTAAAAAAATTCCCCAAAAGAAGATAGAGGTAAATCGATTATTTTGGATATACTTTAAATACTTATTAATTGTTTCTTCAGGGAAGAATTTTTCTACTATTTTTATTCCATAAATTCTAGAAAGAAGAAAGGCAATTAATGAACCTAAGGCAAGTCCAATATAATTATAAATAAATCCTAATACTGGTCCAAATGCTAAAACACCAGCTAAACAACTTGCCCCTCCTGGAATAACCGGAAATACAACTTGAGCAATTTGTAAAAGAATGAAGAATAAACCCGCAAATATTCCAAATTTTTTCATATATTGAATAAGAATATTCTTATCTTCTAATAGTCCTAATTTAAAGGCATAAATAATAAAAGCAATTAATAGTACAGTTGTAATTAAGGTAATGATATTAAAAATTTTTTGTAATTTATTTTTGCCCATTTTCTCCCTTCTTTCCTTTAAATTTTATCTATCTCCATTATATGAATTTTTAAATTCACTTGTCAATTCTTTCTCCCTTTTTTTCTAACTTTACAGTTATGCTGACTTAAGTTTTCTTGTTCATTGGCAAGTTGAATATACTCTTTGGTAATGTCTTCTTTTGCCATGGCACTAAAGAGATTAAAATCAATATTTTTAAGATTGCCATACTTCTGATAGGCCAATTGATAGATTAGTTTTTTTATTTCGTTAATTTTTTGCTTGCTAATATTCCAGTGTTCCAATTCTTCTACTCTTTTAAAAATAGCAGCAAAGCAAATCATCTTCAAAGATTCTTGATACTTTTTCTTTTGGATAAAGTGAACGGAATTCATGATTCCATCTGTAATTTTAAAAATATCTAAAATTTTATCGTTAGGTTGATAATTGATTGAAGAAACTCCCCTTGAAATATCTCTTCGATAAAAATAATCACTACTTCTTACTTCTAAAATACTTTTGGCTTTGATTCCTGATACAGTGGTAAATAAAATGTCTTCCCATTTACAGTTTTCGATAAATTTTTTTCCTTTTAAAAAGGATTTTTTAAAAATTTTATTACAAACAGATGGACTTAAATTGGGTAACTCTGTAATTTTAGTTTTTTTTTGAATTAATTGATTCCCTTTGTTAAATAAATAAGATAAATCTTGATTTAAATAACAATTATCTTTAACGAACATTATTTTTGTTTCAATGATATCTGGTGACTTATTTTCTTTAGCTAATTCATACATTACTTGATACATTGTTTTACTAACATAATCATCACAGTCGACAAAACCAATATATTCTCCATCAGCAAGCGCTAATCCCCTATTTCTTGTTGCCCCAGTACCGAGATTTTTTAGATTTTGATAAATTTTTATTTTAGAACTTTTCCTGGAATACTCCTTTAATATAGAAAATGAATGATCTGTTGATGCATCATCAATGGCAATAATTTCGATTTCTTTTAATGATTGATGAATTAATGAATCTAAACAATTTTTTAAGTATCGTTCTCCGTTGTATACAGGAATAATAATACTTACTTTATTCTTATTCAACGATATCACTTCCTTAACAGTATTTTTATTATACGCCAATTTTTTTATTTGTGATAGTAAACTAACCTCTAGTTAAACTTTTCACTTCTCCGTTCTTAAAATTAACTTTCAGCTAGACTAATCTTAAATTTTTTTTATTTATGTTAAAATTAGGTAAGAAATTTAATAGAGGTGGTACAAATATGAACAAATATGATTATGAATACTTTGTGACAAAAATCAAACTTTTAGAATTAAAATTAAAGAGAATTGCTTTAGAAAAAGAACATCATGCTACACTTAAAGAGTATGGATTTTCTTTTCAAGATAAAGAAAAATGGAATGAGAAATATAATTTTTTGTTAGAGGAAGAAGAAACAACTTTTGCACATTTATATAACGTTTATGAGAAATTTGCCCAAATGATGTGTTTAAAAAAGAAGCAATAGTATTATGCTTCCTTTTCAACATTAACCGTATATTCATATAGCATGAATCTTCCCTCTTTATGAAGAAGTTTATAATTTGGTGATGCGGCTAAAATTTGATTTAAGTCAGTATCTTTATAAATTAAGATATGGGTAATTCCATATTTTTGAAATACTCTACCATATTTTTCCGTGATTTTCATCGATTCATTAAAGATATCGGTTTGATGATTGAATGGTTTAGTATATAAATCACTTCTTGAATCAACAAATACTTTAATGTCTTGATAAATTAGATAGCTACCAAAATCATATTCATTATAAAGTTTGACTTTTTTCATATCTAGATTTTTTTTCATGTAATCTACCATTGTTACAGGATAAGTATTGGTATCAATAAACTCTTCTTTTCTATTAATGTTATAAACAATTCCTGATGTAATGATAATCGTTACTAAAACGATAAAGACACTATACCAAGGCAATTCAAAATCTAATGTTTTTTTGCTGTTGATTAAGCCGATATTAGAGATTAAACGACATAAATAAAACATTCCTACTACTGCTAATAAGGCAATATGTCTTACGGATAAAAATGACATGAATAATAAGCCTAATATCATGATTAAATCAGAAAGACGAATTTTTACTTTAGTGAAAATTAAAGGAATCAGTAAGATGAAAAGATAGCCGATAACAAAGAAGTTTTCAATTAATACTAATGGTTTATGTTCATTGATATATTGCATAGTGTTTCCTTGTAAAATTTTAATAAAGTAAGTATAAGGAACATCCCCAATTGGTGTTAATAATCCTAGAGGTAAACTAATTAGAAAAATGAATCCCAAATATTTAATATTTTTATTTTGGACAAGGTCTATTTTCTTTTCAAAGATACCTAGTTTAGGTTTATTTTTTATTTTGCTAACTATTTTTGTTATTAGATACTCAAATAAATATGGTAGCATTAAAATGAAGTAAAATGGCCATACTGCTGCATGAAGATTGGCGATTAAAATACTGATTAGGAATAAACCTATCAGATTCCATTTTTTCCCATCTTGTAGCAGATTTTCGATGAAGATAATTTCAATTAAAAATAGTAAATAGGTAATGAGTTGTGCTCTTGCTGTTACAAATCTTGCTAGCATAATCATAGCTAAAATACTAAACAATAAGCTAACAAAATAACTTTTATTTTTCTTAATATTCATCAAATAGAAAATAATACCAATAATCATAAAAATCAGTATTGTACATTGATATAATCCTTCTAATCCTCCTAGTTGATATAGTTTATAGGTGATAACATCATATAGCCAATGCGGATAAGTATACGCTAATTTGTGAATAGAAAAATGATCTTTCATATCTATTCCATTTTTGACAATAGATTCCCCTACTTTAATGGTATAAAATGTGTCATTTTGAAAACTTCTTGATGTAAAAGCAGCACATATCATTAAGATGATGATGATGCTCACAATAATTAGTGGTCTTTTGTTATTTTTCATTATTTTCCTCCCATAGTTTTTCGGGATAAATTCCCTCTTGAATTAACCCTTTTATGTATTCTTTTAATTTATCCATATCTTCCTTGTAAGTCATTCCATGAAAGGAAGAGGTTGTTGAAAGAACTTTCATATCTGAATTTCCTTCATCAATTGTCTTTTGAACGATAGATGGTAAATAAAATTCTTTTTTCTCTAAGTCTTTTTCTTGAAGCAAAAATTCTTTAAAATATTTGCTTGCTTCTTTAAATATTTCTTTGGTAAACCCAAATAAGTTAAGAGATACTAATGTATCTTCTGCTAATTCTTGTACTTCTTCTCCATACGAAATAATTTTATTTCCTTGTCGTTCAATCTTTGTACATTCTGTTACTTTCTTTAAGAAACCATCATCAATTTCACAGATTCCTCTTGATACACTGCCATTATCGCTTAAAGTATTTTTTAACAAATACGCTACCATAGCATAATGATTTTTTTCTGTTGTTTTGATTTCTTTTAAAAATTTTCCTAATTTCATAAAAGCATCTCTTCCATAAAAATCATCTGCATTAATGACCATGAATGGTGCATCGACTTGGTTTCTACTAGCAAGTAAGGCTTGTCCTGTTCCCCAAGGTTTACTTCTTTTTTGCTCTACTAAAATTGGTGTATCTTCTAATTCTTGATAGGCATAACAAACTTCAATAAATTTTTCTATTCTTTTTCCTATTGTTTTTCTAAAATCTTCTTCCATATCTTTTCTGATGACAAAAATTACTTTGTTCACTCCAGCTTTTTTGGCGTCATATATTGAGTAATCAATCAAAAATTCCCCATGTGGGCCAACTGGCGTTAGTTGCTTTAATCCACCAAAACGACTTCCCATACCAGCAGCCATTACTACTAAATTCACATTATCCCTCCTACTATTTTCAAAACAATTAAGAATAGAATAAATCCTATTAAGAAATAAGATGGTTTAGAAATTACCAAATTTCTTCGATCATGACTTTTCATTTTAGAAGTATAGATTCCCTTTTCTTTTAAAGCTATTCCTAAAACTTTTATTTTAGATAAATCATCAAAAGAAATTACAGTAAAGGAAGTAGCGTCATCTAGATCAAGGTAAATAATATCACTAGGACATTTAAAAAAATAAATCATCATCATTATATCTCCAATAGAACTTGTTATATTTAAAATGGACAAAAAGGTTAATTCATAAGAATGAATCATAAGACCTATGAGTAAAGTTACTCCTCCTAAAAATACAACAGGTAAAGATAAGGTAAGTAAAATATCTTTTTTATGAATGTTTTTCTTGCACATACAATAGAAAACTCCTTTTTCTAAGGCTATTCCCCAAGTTATATTCCTTAAATTGATATCTTTTATCAGTAAAAAACCTATTCCATGAAAAAGTTCATGAAGAATTAAATAAAAAAACATGGCAATAAATAATTCTATTATATCAAGATGAATGATGAAAATTTGTTTTTTTTCTAACCAATAAATAGGAATAGAAATGAGGAGAAAAAGGACAATAGCTAAAATATTTAACCATTTCATATCAAAAGTATAGGTATAATAATTTATCTTCTTTTTCATATCCTAATCACAATATCATTATATCATAGTCTATCCTACTTGAGGTAGAAGTTTAATTAATAGTAAATAAAAAGAATCTAAGATAATGTTCTCACCTTAGACTTGTTTGAAACAGAAATTGGATTTTGATAAAATTCTCCTATTGTTGTACTTAAAAAATTTAATTTTTCTTTAATAACAGAATTGCCATTATAATTGGGATTATTTAAAAAATTTCGATAAATCTGATGAAGAAGATTAGAGGCTTCTTCTTTCGTTAAAATAGAAAGAATGACTTCTAAATTAATTTTTGTTTTGATTCCTTTAATACTTTTTATGGAAAAATTTTTATCAAATATTTGTTGAATGATTTCATCAATCCAATGATTACTTTGTGATCGATAATATTCATTTACTTCATATGGATTTTGATAAAACAAAAGACATTTCTCTCTTTCAGATAAAGTGAAATCTTTTAATACCCTAGGATTTGCTAATAAATGTTCAGATAACTTAAATTCAAATAAAGTATCATAATAACAATGAATGATTCTCTCTTTTTCTCTTTTAGTCTTTGCTTGGTTTAATTCTTCTTTTATTCTAAAAAAGAAATGTTTAAGATATTCTGTATCAAATTGAATTTCAATTGCTATTTCATTTTCTAGTTCATTCATATTAATATCTTCTTGCATAGAAAGAAAAGGATTTAAAAATTCTAAAGTTAAAAGATATCTATCTAATCGATTCCAAATAGCCTCTTTCTTTTGAAAAGAATATTTTTTTTGTTGGACTAATTGCTCAATTTGTTGATAATAATCTTCAAGATTGGCTACTGTTACTCCTAAACTTTGATAAATTTTGTTTTCTAAATCAATACACATTTTTAGCATTTCTAAATCACTTTGATATTTTTCTTCTTGATGATTGATTTTATCTTTTGCTAAATCCTGATATATTTTTTGAATAGTTGCTGCAATGCTAATCCAATCTTCTAATTGTTTGGTATTGTTCTTTCTCATTTTTACACCTCATTTGATTAAGTATTTTAGCACAAAATTAGTGCAGTGTAAATCATAAACTTTTTAAACATTCCTGAAAATACTGATCATGAATAATATCGGAATTTTGAAAATACCCTTCAAAATCAAAATTTAACTTTTTGTTATTTCCTCTAATGTAATAGACCATTCTAAAAGCATAATTGATGATTCTTTTTAATTCTCTTTTGTCTAACATTGATAAATCAATATAAGCTAAATTGTTAAAATTCTTATCAATACAAAAACGCATAAAACGATAACTATTGCTTAAAGGAATAGGATATTTCCCATTCACTAAAAATTCTTCATTATGAAATTCGTAATCTTTTTTTTCAATGAAAAAGAGGATATTTTCCACAACATTTTTAGGATGATTTAATTGAAAAAAATTGATATACCAAACAATAGGAACTTGATTTTGAAAAAAATATCCTAGCATCTTTTTATTTTCAACTAAATGAGAATTCATGTGTTTGCCATCTTCTAAAAAATCTTCTAATTTAAATTTATAATTTGTTTGTTTCATTTTTTTTAAGCTTAAATCAATTAATTTATCTTGGTTTTCCTTTTCGTTTACTTGGCTTACTGCTATCCAGCGAAAATCACTTTGAATAAGATAATTCATAAAAGCATAATTTTCAAAGAAGAAATGATAAAAAGGATACTTCATAATATCAATTGTCTGATGATTTTCTTCTAGTTTTTTTGTTAGATAATTAATCATATCATTTCTTGCTTTATCTGGTAAATGTTGCCAATTAATATAAGAAATATTTTGAATATTATCAGAAATTAAGTATTCAATAAATTCTAAATTTTCATTTAATTCTGTTGCAATAGCAAAGTTCTTTTCTACGATTTTTAATGATTCTGGATTTTTCTTTAATGAAGTAATAATTGTTTTTGTTAATAAATCTTTACTAGTAGGAGTAGTTTGATTTAGAATTTCTTCTGTTAAATATTCAATATAGCAAATATTATTTTCGATTAAATATAAAATAAAATCAAAGTTATTTTTTAACTCTTTAGAAAGAGTATGATCTTTTTTTAAGAATATATCTAAGGGAGCATTAATTTCTCTTGCTTTGACTAAAGAAAGTTGAATTAATGCTCTTTGTTGAGTAAAACATTTTTCATTGTAAACTAAATATTTTATATTTTTAAAATCTTTTTCTATAGCATAATGCATAAAATCAATATTTTGACTTAGCGCTAAAGGAAGTTTTTCAGGATAGATTAATAAATTTTCAATGTTAAAGGATAGATTATCTTCTTGAACAATAGTTAAATAATAAGACACTAAATAATCTAGTTTTTCTTGATCAAGTTTAAATTTATCAATTAATGAAATATTATTAGGATTTAATTCTATTGCTAATTTGTCAAAATAGTAGCAGTGATAAAAACTAACTTCTTCATTATCTTGGTAATATCTTGCTTCCTTAGTATTAAAGTAAGTATCTATAGGAAATGTTTTTTCTAATTTAAGAAAATACTGATCTAGAACTTTTCTTTGGGTATTTTTATTTAATTGAAAAAACTCTTGTGGATGATAAGATAGATTGATTGGATCTTTTAATATTTTGTATTTTAATAGAAATATAAACGACTTTATCATTTTTTTGCCTCTTTCTATTCTATAATTATTTTACCAAAAACGAGAAAAAAAGAAAAGTATTTTTTAGTCCAACTTATTAATCTCATCATTAAAAACATCTCTAGCATTTTTAAGTACACGCACTAAATCTTCTTTTGAAAGATCTTGTTGATGATTTTGATTCACGTCTTGATTGATAGGATTAGAAATATTTTTACAATCTCTTCTAAAATTTTCACTTCCTGATGTACAGAGTGTCTGTCCAATTAACATAAAAAAATTGCCTAAAGCATTTTGTTCATTGCTATTTAATCTGTCTATTAGAACATAGCCAATTAAAAAAGCTGTAATAGTAATCAATTTAGAGGTCTCTCTATTTTGTTTTTCCATATTACAGTATATGTTTATTTTTAGTTTAAATCATCTCGAAATCGTTTTAATTCTTCTAAAATTTTTTGTTCCTCATCATATTTTTCTTCCTTTTGAGATTGATTTTCATGAGAAGATAATAATTCTTGATAACTAATAATCGCATTTTCTTCTTGTCGTTTTTCATAATCAGTAAGCTCTATCGTTTGTGGTTTTATCTCTTCTTCTAATTTCTTAGATAAATTTTGAAGATAATCCATTGGTTGATTTTGGATACGGGTATTTACTATTTTTCTTTCTTCTTGTTCTTGAATAAAATCTTGAAAATTTAATTGTTCAGAATTTAAATTTGCGTGTGCTTGTATGTTATTCATATGATAAGTTGGTTCTTTTTGGGGTATAGTATAAATTTTTGTCGGTTGATTTCCTGCTTGTGTCTTTTTTTCTGACTGATGACTTTTTTCCATTATTTCTTGAACTTTTTGAAAATCTTTTTTTAGTGCTTCTTTCGATTGAGTGGAAGGATTAAGATGAGAAATTTTTTCTATACCATATACATCGTTGCCTTCGTTGGAAAAATCTTTCTCTTTGTTGTCAGTTTTTGTTAATTTTCTTTTTAATTCTTGATTTTCTTTCCATAAATGGGCAGAAAAAAAGAAGAAAAGAAAAGTGGTAAATAGTAAAAAAATTTCTATCATCTTAATCACCCTATTTCATAAATTGGACAACACTAGCAACATAGATTGTTGCCGTTTCCACCCTCATTATTTGTTCACCGAAGGAAATGGGAGCATAACCAGACGATAAAAGAACCTCTTCTTCTTTTTCTGTGATCCCCCCCTCAGGACCAATTACGAATATCATTGTAGCATATTCTTTTAAATTCTGCAAATAATTGACATTTAATTTTTCACACTTTTTCGTGCTACACACAAATTTTTTATCATACGATAACCTACTTAGTTCATTAATGGAAAGAGGAGAATAAATAGTAGGAATAGTCGTTCTCTTAGATTGTTCTGCGGCTTCTTTTGCAATTTTTTGCCACCGCTCTAACTTTTTAGTTATTTTTTCTTCTCCTAATTTTACAATACTTCTTTCCATTTTAATGGGAATGATTTCCTTTACCCCTAATTCAGTTAATTTTTGAATAATTAAATCAAACTTTTGTTCTTTTACTAACCCTACTGCTATGGTTAGTGGGCATTTTTCAAGAGAAGTATTTTCGAGAGTTGAAATGATTTTTACTTGATTAGAACTAGGGTCAATTATCTCACAAAGATAGCCTTGTTGTTGATAGATACATTCAATTTTCTCTCCCTTCTGATAGCGCATAACATTCTTGATATGATGAACATCAGAAAGTTCTAGTTCTAAAAAGGATTCTTGCTTCTTTTTTACAAAATAACGCTGCATAATCTCTTTCTACTGAAAATACTGATCATTAATTTTTCTTTGCAGTAATTTCTTTTTTAATATTTTAGTTTGTTCTTCTAATTCTTTATTAGACTGAATATTTAAATAATCTTTCATTCCTTTTAATTGAGAACATAATTTTCTTCTTTTATCCATTAAAGATTTTTCTTGTAAATCTTCATTGGTAATCGTTACAATTTCACTATGATGATTAAAGTATTTGGTAGTATTAATTTTTATATCTTCCATTGAAACCAATTTAAACTTAGTACCAATAATTTTTTCAACATCCTTGATTTGCATACCAATAGCGTATAATAAAGAATCTTCTCCCAAAATTAAATTTTTGACTTTTAATGTTGCTAAATTTGAAACAACTAAATGTGTTTTTTTAGCAATTTCTACCGTATTACTTTCTAATTTTAAGTGTTCTAAGAAATCTAAATTAGATAATTTTATCGTTTGATAATCTACAATTTCTAATTCCTTAACCGATTTATTGGCTACTAATTCTACTTTTTTTCCTTGATAAAAATAGCATTTTATTTCTTTATCCTTTTCTTCTTTTAATAATTTTAGATAAAGATTTTCAACTCCATATGTACTAATTGTAGAAAAAAGACTTTTAAAGTTTGAATCAATAACAAAGAACTCTCCTCCAATAAATTCAAGCTTATTTCCCCAAAAAGTACAATTTTTAAAAACTACTGTTTGATTTTCGTCTATTTTAAATTTTTGTTCCCAAGTAGAGGGAATTTCTACATTACAGAAGATCACTTCTTCAATATCATCTGCTAATTCAAAACAATATTTTGAATCATATCCTCTATTATTTTTAGTCATCAATTGCCATACTTTAGAAGTATTAAAACTATTTAAGTATTTTATGACTTGTTCTTTATTCTTTTTTGTGTAAATAATATATGGTTTTTCTTTTTTCATTTTACTCTCTATCCTACTTTTCTTCTAATAATCTTTTTAATTCTTGTTCTAATTTACTAATGTCATTTGGACTCATAAAAGCAAAGACTGTATTATCATATTGGCTTAAAGTTTTTGCCTCATCTATTGTAATTGCATGAGCAGAAGATAAATTATCAATAATTAAGTTAGAGGTTACTTCCTTATAGTCTTCTTGTTTTTCCCTAGCGGGATGAATTGGTAAAATATAACTTTGGTCTGCTTCTTTAAATACCTCTACTAAATCTTTAGCAAATTCTTTTGTTCTAGTAAATGTATGAGGTTGAAAAATGATAACAAGTTTTTTTTCAGGATACTTTTGTTTTATTGCCTCAATGGTTGCTTTAACCTCATTGGGATGATGCGCATAATCATCAATTATAATATTATTGCCTACTTTTGTTTCGGTAAATCTTCTTTTAGCCCCATGGAATTGTTTTAAGTTAGCATTAACTTCTTCAAAAGGTAAATTTTCTTCTTTAGCAACGGTGATTACGGCTAGGGCATCTAATAATTGATGATGTCCAAATAATGGTAAATCAAAATGTCCATAATCTTTAACATCAAAGGATATTCCTTCTTTGCTATAAACAACATTTTCTGCCCTTACATCATTTTTTTCACTTAATCCAAAATAAATTACAGGTTTGTTTAATTTCATTGTTCTAGTATAAGGATCATCTCCATAGGCAATAACCACTTTACTAGCTAAATTAGCATAACTAGTATAAGCATCAACAACATCATTAATATCTTTATAATAATCGACATGATCTAAATCAATATTGGTAATTACAGCAATTTCTGGATGATAGGCTAAGAAATGTCTTTGATATTCACAAGATTCTAGGGCAAAATAAGTATTGTTTTTATTTCCACATCCTGTTCCATCTCCGACTAAATAATTAATTCCTTCTTTGCTAAAAGCTAAAGCCATCATGTTCGTTGTAGTTGTTTTTCCATGACAACCGGCAATACAAATCGTTTTAAATTTTTTGGTTAATTCTCCAACCATTTCATTATACTCATAAATTTTTAAATTTAATGCTCTTGCTTTTTTTAATTCAACATTATCTTCTTTGATAGATGCTCCCTTAATAATGATATCGTTTTCTTTAATATTTTTTTCATCATAGGAATAGAAAGGAATATGATTTTTAATTAATTCTGATTCTGTAAAAAAATGTTTTTCTACATCACTTCCTGCTACTTCATAAGATAATTGTTTTAAAATAACGGCTAATGCACTCATTCCTGTTCCTTTGATTCCAATAAAATAATACATTATCTTCCCCTACCTTTCTTTGGTTCTTCTTCATCTAAATAATATAAATTTTGGATATCCGTTTGTTTTTTAAAGGACTGATATCTTTCTTTTTTTAATTTTTGATATAAATTTACTTTTAGTTGATTAATAATCACTTGAATTTTACTTAAGGTATAGCTAGCATAAGTATTCCCTAAATAATGAACATAGCGATTTAATATATTAATTCTTAATCTTTCGGCCTCTAATATTGTGTTTTGAACTTCTCCACTACTAGAGTCATCTGAAGTATCAAATTCTTCTAATTTTTGTATCAAATATCTTAATTTAATTTCTACTTTTTTCTTCACTAACTTCTCTTGCAAAGTCTTATTAGCAAAAATAATTTTATGAACTTCAATAGCATCTTCTATTTTCGTTTTGGGCGTAATGGGGTACCCTTTTATTTTATCATATTCTAAATACAAAACTTCACCTGTTTTTTTATTTTTATGTAAGTAATAATTTTTCCCCATTGTTATTCCCCGTTTCGTTTTTTGGTTAATTCTTGCCTTTTTCCCTCTCGCCATTTTTGAATATTAGCATGGTGTCCACTTAATAGCACACTAGGTACTTCCATTCCTCTAAAAACCGCTGGCTTAGTATAAACTGGATAATCGACTAAATCGTCAGTAAATGTTTCACTGAGTAAACTTTCTTCGTTGATTACTCCTGGGATTAGTCTAGTGATGGCGTCCGTTATGGCCATAGCAGGAATTTCGCCTCCTGTTAAAATAAATTCACCAATAGAGATTTCTTCATCAACAATTGTTTTGATTCTCTCATCAAAACCTTCGTAGTGACCACATAATAAAATGATATGTTTTTTGTTTGAATATTCTTTGGCAATTTGCTCTTTAAAGTTTTTTCCGCTAGGAGACATCATAATCACGAAGGTATCATCTTGTTTTAAGTCTTCGATTGCTGCAAAAATAGGTTCGCACATTAACACCATTCCTGCTCCTCCTCCATATTGATAGTCATCTACTTGTTTGTTTTTAAAAGGAGAATAATCTCTAATATTATGAACTTTTATGGTAACTAATTTTTTTTCGATAGCTCTTTTGATAATGGATTCGTTTAAAAATCCTGTAAACATATCTGGAAATAGTGTTAAAATATCGATTTTCATAATTATACCTTCTAACTAATTGCTATTATTATATCATTATTTTGAGAATAAATATTCTTTTTATCTATTTGTTTACGAAAAATACTGATGAAGATTTTTCCTTAGATAAAAATTAATCTAATAAACCAGAAATATTTTCAATAATGATTTTTTTTCTGGGAATAATTTCCTTAACAATTTCTTTTACATAAGGAATATAATAAATTTTTTCCCCATTTTTGATTAATAATTTATCTTGACTACCTAAAATAACTTTTTCTACTATACCTTTTACTTCATTATTCACCATAATGGGAAGACCAATTAAATCTTCATCTAAAATTTCATTACTTGCTAATTTTAAATCTTCTCTTTTGATATATACAGGATATGATTTATACTTTAAAACTTCATTAATATTGGTATATCCCTTCATCGTAATCATATCAAATGATTTATGAACGCGATAGGTTTCAATCACTTCTTTTTCATATTTTTTTCCAATATAAATAGGGAAATTTTTTACAAAAACTTTTTCTTTATAACGAAAATCAGAGATAATTCTTATCTCCCCTTTTATTCCATGGGTACCGACAATTTTTCCTAAATAAATATATTCCATAATCTCACCTACTTATTACTAATTTCATACAATAAAATGGAAGCTGCTACACTTGCATTTAAACTTTCACAGTTCCCATTCATTTTAATATACAAAAACTGATCACATAATTTTTCAATCATTTCACTGATTCCTTGTCCTTCATTTCCAATGACTAAAGCAAAATGAGAATAGATAGCTGCGTTTCTTACATCTTCTCCATTTGTTACTTTCGTTCCAATAATTTTATAATCTTTTTTCTTTAATTCTTGAATCGTTTTTTCTGTATCTAGAACAAGAATGGGAAGATGAAACATCATTCCTTGACTTGCTCTAACGACTTTAGGATTATAAAAATCAACAGTATCTGGACTACAAATAATGGTATCAATATTAAAAGCAACAGCACTTCGGATAATGGTTCCTAAATTACCTGGGTCTTGAATTCTATCTAATATGAGAACTTTTTCTCCAATTTCTTCTCTTTCTTCTTTTTTCTTCACCACAGCAATTACTTTTGGTGGAGTTTTCGTAGAACTTAATTTTTTTAAGATTTCTTTAGAAACATAAGTAATAGGAACATCTATAGGAAAAATTTCATTTTGTTCCACTAGTAATTCTTTTAATAATCCTGCACGATAAGCTTCGATTGCTAAATGACTGGTTTCAACCAAAAAGAGTCCTGTTTGATCACGATATTTTTTTTCTTTTAATCTTTCTAATTCTTTAATATGTTCATTATGAACCGAGGTAATCAACATCTTCTCAACTCCTTAACTTTTTTCTAATTTCTTTATAATTGGGACAATATTTTACAACAACGCTCCAAAATTTTGGAGAATGGTTAGGAACAAGTAAGTGGCTTAATTCATGAATAATCACATAATCTAAGCATTCTACTTCGTATCGTAACAATTCACTATTTAAGGTAATTGTTTTTGTTTTTGTGTTACATACTCCCCATCTTGTTTTCATCTTAAGGCACTTTAACTTAGGAAAAGGAATTTTTTCATCAAATTGTGAATAACATTTCTCTAAATGAGTCAAAAAAAGAGAATTTCTATATTCTTTCAGGAATGATTCTAATGCTTTTTCATCTTTTACCCCAATCCTATTCTCCTCAATTTTAGGTTCTGTATATTTAGGATTAAATTCGAGGAAATATTCTTTTCCTAATAAATAAAAATGATGCTCTTTTTCTTGATTTCTTATTGAACGCTCTAACATTTTTTCAATTGCTTTCTGATTATCTTGAATTAACTTAGTAATCTTTATGGTAGGCATTAAATAAGAAGTTGTAACAACAATTTTTTCTTCTTTAATCCGAATATAAGTATTTTTATTTTGTTTTCTAACAATAACAATAGGATATGCTTTTTCTTGATAAATAAATTCTTTCATATTTTGTAACTATCATACTTTGGAAATCTGGCTATTTTTTTAATAAAAGCATATCCTTTTTCTTTATCAAAAGCATTGTATTTTTTTACTTCTTTATTATAATCATCAAAAGAATATTTTAATCTATCTTCAGCTGTATTTGCTTTTTCTTTTAATTGAATATATTCTTTATTCTTCTTTAATGAGGAATAAACTTTATCTAATTTAGAAAAATCTCGATAAGTATTTTGAGCCTTCTTCAATTGTTTTAATCCACCATCTGTATTTTTTAAATAATCAAATATCTCAACAGTTTTCTTTAAGGTACTGATATAGTCTTCTTCATGTTCTAAATTATTTTGAATAAAAGTAATCATTTCCAAAGTTGCATTTCTCTCCTCTAAAATATATCCTTTAACATTATTATATTTTTTTAATATTTTTGCTTTTTGAATAACAATTTTATTATAAAAATATAATAGGATTAAAATACTTAAAATGATCATTCCAAAAATAATAACAATAATTGTATAACTATCCATTTTTCGTCCTCCCTACTCTTAAGTATACACTAATAATGATAATTTTACTAGATTATTTTTTGAATCCCCTGCATATATTTTACTATGAAAAACAAGTTTATTCAATCAACAATTATCTTAATTATTGGCGGATTTATTAGTAAAATTTTAGGAATGTTCATTAAAATTGTATTAACGAGAACCATTACCACAAAAGGAATAGGAATTTATTCTTTAATTCTTCCTACCTTTAATTTATTTATTACTCTATGTTCATTAGGGCTACCTGTTGCCATTTCTAAGTTAATTAGTGAAGAGGAAAGAAATCATAAAAAAATTGTTTTAACGAGTGTGCCTTTTATTCTTCTTTTTAATTTTTTATTAATGATTTCCCTATTTTTCATTGCCCCTTTTTTAAGTAAAAATCTTCTTCATAATAAAATGACTTATTATCCTTTAATGGCTATTGGGCTGACTTTGCCTTTTATTTGTATTTCTTCTATCATGAAAGGCTATTTCTTTGGTCTAGAAAAAATGTTTCCTACCACGATTGCTAATATTATTGAGCAAATTGTTCGTCTTATCCTTACTTTAACCGTAGTAAAATACTTAATGAGATACTCCCTTGAAAGAGCGATTATTGGAGTTGTTTTAATTAATATTCTAAGTGAAGGGGCTTCTATCTTTGTTCTTTTAGCATTTATTCCTCCAGGAAAAAAGATTTCTCTTCATGATTTTAAACAAGATAAGATGATTTTAAAAGATTTACTAGATATTAGTATTCCTACTACGGGAAGTCGGTTAATTGGTTCCTTTTCTTACTTTTTAGAACCGATTATTTTAACTTTTACTTTAACCAAAATTGGCTATACAACAGATTATATTACTGTTGAATATGGTATTATTAATGGTTATGTTTATTCTTTATTATTACTTCCTTCTTTCTTTACTATGGCAATTTCTAATGCATTGCTTCCTGTAGTTTCTCATTCCTATAGTAATAGAAATTACGCTTATACAAAATATAAAATTAAACAAGCTATAGGAATTTCTTTACTTATTGGCATTCCTTGTACAATTATTTTGATGAGATTTCCCGAATATTTATTAAAGTTTATTTATAATACCAAAGAAGGACTTATCTATATTAAAGTTATTGCTCCTATTTTTCTTCTTCATTATATTCAAGGACCTCTTACTGCTAGTATGCAAGCTATGGGGAAAGCAAAAGAGGCAATGATGGGGACTTTTTATGGTTCAATTCTTCGTCTCTTCTTATTATTTGGCTTATCATTACTTCATATTGGAATGTGGGGACTATTAACAGCAACTCTCGTTAATATTACGTTCATTACTATTCATCACTTTTATTATGTTTATAAAAGCTTAAATGAAAAGAAGAATTATTAGACTATAACTATTCTTTTTTTCGTTTTTATTAATTTTTTAAACATCCAATCGGAACTACCAATACTCCTTTTTCTGTAGTATAAGCCATATCGGTTCCCGTAATAACCATTAAAAATTCTGGACTACCTATTTTTGGTTCATTTTCTAAAATTAAATTTTTTAAAGTGATTAAATGGTTTTCTGCTTCTTTTATCCTAGTCCCTCCAAGTTTTGTTTCAATTAAAGCATACCTACCATCATCAAAATGAATAACATTATCACATTCTAGGCCATATCTGTCTCTATAATGTTTTAAGGTACCTCCAATTGATTTTACATAAACACTTAAATCTCTATTTACTAAATTTTCAAATAATAATCCATATGTTCTAATGTCCATCATGATATCTTTAGGTGAACATCCTAAAGCCGCTACAGCAAGAGAAGGATCTATCATACTTTTCTTAGGAGAAGTTCTAATGGCAGTTTTGCTTCTAATATTAGGACTCCAAGCCTCAATTTCTTCAATAATGTATAATTTTTTCAATACATTTAAGTAATCCATAATCGTTCTATCACTTATATCTGAATAATTTGCCTTTACATCATCAAATAATGATTGATTAGAATCAATTGTTGAAACTTGTCTTGCATAAGACTTTAAAATCATTTTAGCAAGTGACGGATCCCTTTTAGTGCCATCTATTCTAGAAATGTCAGAATTACATAATACATCAATATAATTTTTAGCAATTTCTAAAGCAGATTTTTCTGGTAATTTTAAAGCACTAGGCCACCCACCACGACAAAGGACATAGGCTATTTTTTCATAAGTTAAATCTGTTTTAATCCCATCAATATTACGTTTTCCATTCAATAAATTGAATAAAGAAATTTCTCCATTAGAATCTCCACTTTCATATAAAGTCATTGGTTTCATTGCAACGAAAGCAAACCTTCCTACACCACTATGAAGGGTATCATCTTCATTAGGCGTAGCTGATCCAGTTAAAATATATTGATTAGGAAGTCCAATGTTATCTACTGAATATCTAACAGCATTCCATAACTTTGGTGCCAATTGCCATTCATCGATTAATCTAGGCTTTTCCCCTTCTAATAATAATGATGGTTTGGTATTTGCCAATTCAATATAATTTTCTTGCAAATCAGGATTTTGCATTTCTAAAACACTTTTTGCTACTTGCTTTGCACTAGTAGTTTTTCCACACCATTTTGGACCTTTTATCAATACAGCACCCATAATAGACAATTTTTCATCAATTTCTTTGTCTACAATTCTTTTAATATAATTCATAAAAAATCTCCTCCTATGTATATTATACACTTTTTTAGTATGAAAACAAACATTTTATTTCACTATTTTGTGGTATTTCATTTCATCATTTTGTGGTATTTCATTTCATCATTTTGTGATATTTTACTTATTTCTAATCAAGTATAGAAAAGAAGCCTAGCTATTCGACTAAACTTCATCTTTTCTTTAAATAAGCATAAGTTTCATATTGCGCCCCACAATTATGCACTGTCCTATTTGCATCAATTTGACTTTGTAATTCATTATCTAATTTTTCTAAAATAATACTAGCTTGCTTTTTCTTTAGCAAAAATAATAGATAATCTACTAGCACACTATTATTTTTACTAGATAATATTTTTCCTAAATCCATAATAACTCTTTGTCTTTTTTTATCAACTAAACTTTACTATTCACATATTTTTCAATCTGATTACTAGATTCTGCTAGAATATTATTAAATTCATTCATTCTTCTTAAGTATTCTTGATAAATTGGTCTACTATTTAAATCGGCTACTTTCTTATCGATTTCTTTATCAATCTCTTTATATCCTTCATCATGATGATATTCTAATTCTACTGATTTTTGTTGAAGTCTTTTAATTTCATTCACTAAAGATACAATTTCATCATCTTGTTCAATGACACTCCCAATATTTAAATAACTTCTATATTCTGGTGATTCTTGGATAGCTTGAAATAGTTCTTGCATTTTATTTTTCATCGACTACTTCACCATCCAAACTCCAAGTTTTAACCTCAGTAATTTTTACTTTAACAATTTTTCCTATAGTTTTATCCGAAGCTTTCACATTAACGAGTTTCATGGTATCAGTATATCCCATTAATTTTCCTTCCTTTTCACTTGGTCCTTCAATTAACACATCAACAATTTTATTTAAGTATTTTTGATTATTTTCTAAAGCATATTGATTAATTTTTTTATTTAAAAGTGCTAATCTTTCTTTCTTTTCTTCCATTGATGTTTCATCTTTAAACTGGCTTGCAGGTGTTCCTTCTCTTTTTGAATAGATGAAAGTATACGCTAAATCATATTTTAATTCATCAACTAAATCTAGAGTTTCATGAAAGTCTTCTTTTGTCTCTCCTGGAAATCCTACAATAATATCTGTTGTAATAGAAACATTTTTTACCTTATCTTTAATTTTATAAAATAATTTCTTGTATTCTTCTTTTGTATATTTTCTTCCCATTTTTTTCAAAATTTTAGTTGATCCACTTTGTAAAGGAAGATGAATATAAGGCATGATATTATCATATTTGGCAATCATATCGATCATTTCATCCGTAAAGTCCCAAGGATGTGAGGTAACGAAACGAATTCTTGGAATATTTGTTTTAGCAACATCTTCTAATAAATTATCCATTCCATACTGAAGATTTAAATCTTTTCCATAAGCATTGACATTTTGTCCTAATAAAGTGACTTCTTGGTAGCCATCTTTTACCAATTCTTTTACTTCTTTAATAATATCTTCTGGAAGTCTACTTCTTTGCTTTCCTCTTGTATAAGGAACGATACAATAAGTACAGAATTTATCGCATCCATACATAATGTTAATCCATGCTTTGTACTTAGAATCTCTTTTTACAGGAATTCCTTCAATAACATCTCCTTCAATAGAAAATACTTCAATATCTTGTTTCTTTGTAGTCATCACATTTTCTAGGTAAAGAGGTAATTGATGAAAATTATGCGTTCCCATCACAATATCTACCCAAGGAAATTTTTCTTTTAATTCTAAAGCAATTCCTTCTTCTTGTGCCATGCAACCACAAAATACAGTAATAATATCTTCCTTGGTTTCTTTTAAATGCTTAATTCTTCCTAACATGCCATGAACTTTATTGTGTGCATTTTCACGAATCGCACAAGTATTTAAAATAATGACATCCGCCTCATCCATATCTTCTTTCTTGCTATATCCCATTTCTTCCATGATTGCAGAAATATTCTCGCTATCATGAACATTCATTTGACAACCATAAGTATAAATACAATAATTTTTCCCTATTCCTAATTGTCTTGCTGATGAAGATAGGTGATATTCATCTCTTTTAATTTCTACTTTTTTATTCGTTCTTGCTCTTGCTTCTTTAATATTTGGTAAATTCATTTCTTCACACTCCTACTTCTTTTTAATTAAACTTTTACTTGCTAAATAATTATAATGACTAGAAAATACTTCATTTTCTTTTTTCTTTTGATTTAAATAATAGGCTAAATCATGGAGCTGGTATTCCCATTTATAGATACTTTGATTACTTTGTTCATTTCGAAAAATAAAATCATATAATAAATATTGGTTAAAAGCATCTGCATATCTTCTAGCAGGACTGCTAGAATGAGAATAGCACTCTAGATTTTGTCCTTTATGATAAACAGGTTTATCTGTATATTGGGCTTTTGTATAACTATCTTTAATTTTTTGATAATATTCTTTGTTTTTTAAAAAACTAGGATCAAGATTTTTAAGTTTCAATAACTGTTCTTGAATAAAGCTTTCACTTGGTAAATCAATCTTTCGATATAAATAAGGTAAACTACTATCTTTAAAATATTTTCCTATCTGATAATTTGTCAATACCATCGATTCATGCACAATATTTGCACTGGGAGAAACACTTGTTTTAAATGATTCATGATTTGGATCAAAATCGATAGCATTTTGATATTCTCGGTAAATATCTCGAATAATATTTCCTTTTTTCCGTACTTCAGCAAACAATACTAATCTTTTTAGCATCACAGCTAAAGAAGTATTTTCTTCTCCAAAAATAATTTGATCAGCAGCTTGATAAGTTAAACGATGTTTCACTTGAATTTTCCCTTTAACAAAAGAGAAATCATCTTCAATTAATGAAAAATTACTATCTAAATGAAAAATATAACTAATTACATTACGATGATTATTCGGAATCAATGAACAAATTCCATCACTAATTTCTTCTGGATATAAAGAAATTTTTCTATCTTTTAAATACAAAGTTTCTGCTCTTTTTTTGGCTTCCATATCTACAATAGATTGATACGGAACAAAAGAAGGAATATCTGTAATATGAACATACAAAGTATAAGTACCATCTAAATTTTTTTCCAAATAAAGGGCATCATCTAAACAAGTTGTACTCTCTCCATCAATCGTAATACATTCTTGATGTAAAAAGTTTATTCGATTCGTATTATCCATCTTAAAAGTATTCATTTCTTCTAAAACAGAAGAAAAAAAATCAAAATTAACATGATATCTCTTTTCTATTTTATCTAAAGTAACCTGATAATTAGGATCAAATAATTCAATTAATCGAATGATATGCTCCCTACATTCTAACTTTGATTTCTTAATAAAATCAAGATATTTTTCTTTATTATGAATAATCTCTTTTCGACAAGAACTATTCAAAAATAGTAAGATAATATGATAATAATAAGCAATTTCTTCAATATTTTTTTCATCTAGATATAAGTATTGTTTTAAAAGAATATCAAAGATATTTTCCCCTTCTTTATTTCGACTAGAAAGTATTCCTTGATTTTCTTTTAAAAAGCTCTCAATTAAAGGAATATTCTTTTCTTGAAATATTTGAAAAGATAAGTATTTTATTTTTTCATTTGGAACAGCATCTGCATTTCTATTGACGGCTAGAAAGATTTCATGAATTTGATTTAATGGCTCCTGAATTGCTATCCTATCCTTTAGCTTAAGCTGACTTACTTTATTATCTAAATCAATAATTTGACCTGATAGTCCTTTCAATTCTTTACTTTGTTTTACTGATAACGTCGATTCAATTAAATAGATTAAATATTGCACTCTACTTTTATTTTGTTCATAATGCCGCATTAAGGTAAAAAGAGCATTAAAGATACCTGCTGTTGTATTTTGATAATCTTCTTCTAAATACTCAATTAATCCCTCTAAATCATTTTCTACATTTAAAATGTATTTTTTAATTTCTTTACTATTTACTGGTAATTTCCCCATAAAAATCCCCCTACTACTTTATTTTATTAAAATTTCTTTTTCAGGACACTAATAAATGCTAATTTAATCTTCTTTGATTTCTTCTGTACTTAAGACTGATAAGAAGGCTTCACTTGGTATTTCCACATGACCAATCTGTTTCATTTTCTTTTTTCCTTCTTTTTGTTTTTCTAATAGTTTTCTTTTTCTGGTGATGTCTCCTCCATAGCACTTTGCTAAAACATTTTTTCGCATAGCTTTGATATCTGCTCTAGCAATAACTTTACTTCCAATGGTTGCTTGAATAGGAACTTCAAACATTTGTCTTGGAATTAATTTTTTTAAGTTATCCACGATAATTCTTGCTCTATTGTAAGCAAAATCTCTATGTACAATAACCGATAAAGCATCAACAATTTCTCCATTTAATAAGATATCCATTTTGACTAAATCACTTGGTTTATTGCCAATAATATCATAATCCATAGAAGCATATCCTTTGGTATAACTTTTTAGTTTATCAAAGAAATCATAAACAATTTCGGAAAGTGGTAATTCATAATGAATATTGACTCTTGTTTCATCCACATATTCCATCGATAAATAAGTTCCTCTTTTATTTTGACAAAGCTCCATAATATTTCCGACATAATTATTGGGAACAAAAATACTTGTTCTTACATATGGTTCTTTGATTTCTTTGATTTTTACTCTTTCTGGAAATTCACTTGGATTATCAATATGAATGATTGTTCCATCGGTTAATGTAATTTCATAAATGACGGATGGTGAGGTTGCGATTAATTCTACATGAAATTCTCTTTCAATTCTCTCAACGATAATTTCCATATGTAATAAGCCAAGAAATCCTGTACGAAATCCAAAACCTAGTGTTGTTGAAGATTCTGTTTCAAAGACTAAACTAGCATCATTAATTTTTAATTTTTCTAGGGCTTCTCTTAGGGCTGGATATTTTTTGGAGTCAATTGGATAAAGACCACAATATACCATTGGTTTCATTTTTTTATAACCAGGTAAAGATTCTTTACAAGGATTATTGGCTAAAGTGATGGTATCTCCTACTCTCACATCAGCAATATCTTTGATACTTGCACAAACGTAGCCTACTTCTCCTTCTCTTAAGGTATCTGTTTTTACGTTACTTGGAGTATGAAATCCTAATTCTGTTACATCATAAGTAGAATTTGTCGTTTTCATCATGATTTTATCATTATGATGAAGTTCTCCTGATACTACTCTTACATAAGCAACGACTCCCTTATAAGGATCAAAATAACTATCAAAGATTAAGCACTTTAAATGATCATCTTCTTGCTTTTTTGGAGGAGGAATTTTAGTGATAATTTTTTCTAATAATTCTTCTACTCCTTCTCCAGTTTTCCCCGAAGTAAAAACAATATCGTTAGAATCAAATCCAAAAGTATCTACTAATTCTTGGCGTCTTAGTTCTGGTTCTGCATTAGGAAGGTCTATTTTATTCACAACAGGAATAATTTCTAAATCATTATCTAGGGCTAAATAAACGTTAGCAAGAGTTTGGGCTTCTATTCCTTGGGTTGCATCTACTACTAAGATTGCTCCTTCACATGCCGCTAAACTTCTGGATACTTCATAACTGAAGTCAACATGACCTGGGGTATCAATTAAATTTAATATATATCCTTTATAATTTAGTCTTACTGCATTTAATTTAATGGTTATTCCTCTTTCTCTTTCAATATCCATATTATCTAGAATTTGTTCTTTCATTACTCTTTTATCTACAGCATTTGTTTTTTCTAAGATTCGATCTGCTAATGTACTTTTTCCATGATCAATATGGGCAATAATACTAAAATTTCTAATTTTTTCTTGGTTCACTCTATCACGCACCTTTTTTTAATTATAACAAATTGATAATAAAATAACAATCCAAACTATGCTAAATAAATAAACGAAATAAAATTTTTTCTTTTTCGTTTTGTGGTGAAACAAGTGCATTCCTATTAGCATTCCAAAACATCCTCCTAAAAGAGAGATGGTTAATAATACTTTTTCAGGAATTCTCCACTTGTGGTGAATAGATTTTATTTTATCTAATTTACACAAAAAAAGACTTAAGAGATTAATGCTAATGAAATAAAACATAAAATTCCTTTGGAACGCTTGAGGTGAATGTTAAAGTTTTATTCGAAATTGGATCTATAAACGAGATTTTATCATGATGAAGGGCTAATCTTTTTAGAGGGTTAATTCTACTTCCATATTTTTTATCTCCTAAAATGGGGTAACCCAACTCTTTTAAGTGAACACGAATTTGATTTTTTCGTCCTGTTTTTATTTCTACATTAAGCATTGTATATTGATGATTATTTTTGATGGGAAAATAATCTGTGATTGCTCTTTTTCCTCCTACTTTAGTAGAATGTGTAAAAGTCATTTTATCTTCATATAAATAATTATCAATATGTCCTTTTTTTGTCATCACACCTGGTACAATTGCAATATAATTTCTTTTTTTAACAATTGTATTCCAATCTTTTTGGAGTTGTTCTTTTAATTTTTCTTCTTTAACAAAGATAACTAGACCTGAGGTTTCTTTATCAATTCGATTGACAATAAATGCATATTCATGTTTATGGTTTAAGTATGCTCTTACTCTTTTATAAAGGGTATCTTCTTCTTTTTTGGTTTGATTAGAAGTACTTATCGTTAATAAGCCTGCTTCTTTATCTACAACTAAATAATGGTCATCTTCATAAACAATATGGATATTATAGTTTTTTTCTTCTTTCTTCTCTATTTTTACGATATCATTTTCTTTTAATAAATAAGGTAATTTATTGATTTCTTTTCCATTGACTTTAACAAAACCTAACCTTACATAAGTTTTTGCTTTATTCTTCGCATATCCTAAGCTTGATAAGTATTTTATCAAATCTATATTTTCTTCTTTCTTTTTTTCCATTTCTAACACTTCCAATTCATATTATAACATAATTTATCCCTATTTAAAAAAAATAGCAAGCGCTATTTTCTTAAAAGGATATCAATAATGGTTATGATAGAAATCAATAAACTTAAACTAATTAAGATAAAGAAAGAAACTATTCCTCTACTATGTGTAATTGTTACTTCTTTTTCTTGTTGTTGTTCTAATGCATTTAAAACTTCTTCTAACTCTGGGAAAAGGTCTTTTTCTCCTGATAAATATCGAATATATTTTCTTAATACTTCTTGCATTTTTTGATATCCTATACGATTCATGTTATTAAAGATAAAATCATCATAAGGATATTTGTTCTTTTCTTTATACAAGTGATTTTTTCCATAATCATGAATATGGTAAATTTGTTTGAATTCTTCATATGTTTTGCCTTCAGATGCTTTTAAAAAACTATTAGCAGCAGTTTCTAGGGTACCTCCATTTTGGGTAATCCAGTTTTCTATTCCTACTCCACCTAATCCACCTTGATTTGAATCTTTTCTCTCTGGCTTATAGCAGCCAGCTTGTTTTAAAAGTAGTTTTGCTAGTATGATATTTGCTGTTACTTCATCTCCTACTGCTGGGTTACTTTTATAAATAGTATCCATTCTATCTTGCAAAGCCATTTCTGTGGAATATTCTACTTTATCATTTTTTTGAATGAAAGTAATGTCTAATTTTATTGTTCCTAGTCCTGGAATAGTTGCTTCTACATCTCGGAATTCACCAGATGGTACTGAAGTAATATTTAATGCTTCACATATTTTTGTACGGAACTGATGCATTTTTTCGGCATTGTTAATCATATTAGAATCTAATCTAAAAATATAGTCAAAGTCAAAATCATATGGAACATTTGTTCCTCTAACTGATGATCCAGTTTCTAATACTTCTACACTTCCAGGCGTTAAATCAATTCCTATTTTGTTTTTAGCTTGTAAGGTTTTAGTTGAATTTTCATCTATAGGAATGGATTGAATGATATTAGATAGTGCTTGATATACTTTTTGTGATTGAATTTTTGTTTCTTGTTTGTTACTAGCTAACAATCCTTTTATTCTTTCTGTGTAATCACTATATTGGTGCTGTTTTAAATGATACTCTTTACTTTCATAATGTGATAATCCTTCCATCTTTTGTTTTAATTCTTGATACTCTTCATCAGTAAAAATAATTTTTCCCGAAAAATCTACAATAGGAATATAAAATCCATTTTTTACTACTTCATTTTTTAAGATTGCTAAATCATTTTGATGCTTACCATAATACTCTTTCTTTTCAAATTCTGATTTAGGTAAAATATAATTTACTTTTCCATCTTCAGAATATGGATTTTCGGGATCAATTGTTAAGTCTTCTTTAAATAAAATGTAATCTATGTCTGATGAAGCAATTCCTGTCCGCGCTCCCCAGTGTGCTTCATAACCACCTTTCTGCGTATTTGTTCCAAATACTTCTACTTTAGATGGATTATATTCTTTACCTGTTAAATTTCCCTCTTTATCACGAGTAATATTTAAATTGGGATTATCTTTTTTTAAAATGACATAAATATTACCAAAACCAAAGCCTGTTGGAGTATTTTCAATATTATGATAAATATCCGTATTTTCTTCGGTAATTAAAGTTAAATCAACATCTAATGGCGTCGTATCAGATTTACTTTCCCCCAAAAATGTTCCTAAAAATTCTTTACATATATTGCCATTATTTAAAGAACTTTCCACGCAATCAATATTCCCTATACCTCTAATAAAATCTCCTGGTTCTAAAACTAACTTTTTTCCGTTTTTTAACTCTTCTGATTTTTTCTTTGAAACTACTTCTTTTTCTCGGACAGAATTTATCACAATGTCCTTAAATTGTTCAAAACTTTCAATTCCTGCTTGATAAGCAAAACTTCTAACAATTCTATCAGGTAAATCATACCTGCTGGTCGGACTAAATTTTCGAGAAAAGTAAGCAATCTTTTCCACAGTAGATAAATTTTCAAAAATTTCTTCTGATCCTTTTTCAGTATTTTCGTATAAGGCTGCTAAATGATTGGAAAAAACATCTAATATTTGTTTTGATTTATCATCTAAGTCATTAAACGTTATTATTCCTTTTGATATTCCTAAAAATAAAGTATTTCCATATTCAATATTATTTAGATACTCTATTAAAGAACGATTATTTGAACGACTGGCAATTCTTAGTAAATCATTGAATACAATTTGAAAGCGAATATCTTTATTTGTAGCATTTTTTGATACTACTTTCATTTTTCTTGTTTGAGTAGGATGAAGAAGTTCAGGAGATATCCTACTTCCTTCTGTAAAATCAAATATTTTTTCTTCTCCTTGTTCTTTTTGAAATTCTGGATATAGGTTTTGAAAACATAAAAATTCTTTTCCAAACATAGGAATATTGTTTTTTAAAAATATTTTTTCTATTTTATTAAATGATTCTATAGGATTTTGTGTTGAAAGTACTAATGGGGTTAATTGTTCTTTTAAATTAGATAATTCTAAAGAATTAGATTTACTAAATCGACTTAGAATATTTGTAATCTGACTTATTGAACTTTCCTCTAAATTTTCATGATGATTTTCGATATAATTTACAAAAGCATTTTTTTGATAGTCATTTTTTTCTTCTAACATTTTCTGATATTCTTCAATAATTTTTAACTTTTTACTATATCCTCTATCTTCTTCATTACTAAACCATGTTAAATCATCTAATCCTGAAGTTATATTTTCTGGAGAAAGTTGTGAAAGTATTTCTAATTTTATAGTATTACTACTAATATATTTAAGTGCCTCTAATTTTTGGGTTTCTGTTTTTAAAGAATAAACAATACTTAAAACATTGTTTTCCTTAAAATATGGTAATAATTTTACTTTTTGTTCTATGTCAGTTAATGAGATAACAATTTCTGCCAATAGATTTTCATTCATTGGCTGTAAATCACTGTATTTATTATTTAAATTGTTAGAAAAATTTTTTTTAAATATCAATCCATATTCTTTATTTAATGCCTTAATTTTATATTCTTCATTCATACTTTTTATTAAAATAAGACGATTTTCTGCTTTTTTAATCTCCATCAAATGATTAAATTTTTCGTCAGGCGACAAGCTATATATTACTAGAAGTTTTGCATAATCATCTTGCAATATAGATAATTCTTTTATTTTTTCATCCTCTCCTGGGAAAGTAAGTATTATTTCTGTTTTTGCTTTATCATTTTTTAATTGTGACAAATTTTGTTTTTTATCTCCAATCGTTAACGCTTTTATTATTTTAACCTTTTCCCAATCCGAATTTAAAAACTTTAGGGCTTCTATTTTCATCCTATCGATTGAAAAAGTCTCTATTACCTCACTCCTTTGAGTTTCATCTGTTAATAAAGGTAAACTATCTAATTTTTTTCTATCATTTGATAATTTTTTTATTACTTTAACTTTGTCAAAATCTCCTTCTAAGTGACTTAATCCCTCTATTTTCTTGTCATCTGTTGATAAAGTATTGATTACATTAAATTTTTCAGAATTTCTTTTTAAGAAATTTAATCCTTTAATTTTTTCATCATCCGTTGAAAGGGATTGGATTACCATAGATTTAGACTCTTCATTCTCTAGCAATGGCAAATTCTCTATTTTTGTATTTGGAGATGAAATAGAATTAAATACTAATATTCTTTCTTCATCATTTGACATTTTTTTTAGTACTTTTAGTTTAGATTCTTCATTCAATAAATCAATAAAAAACTTTTTTTCTTCATTATTTGATAGATTCATTACCATTACTTCTTTTTCCCTATTCTCTAGCAATGAAAAAATCTTAGTCTTTTCTTCTTGGGGTATTCCTAATAAAATTTGATATATAAGTTCATTCTTATTGTCTGTTTTCAGTATTTTTAGTAGGTAATGATATTGATATTCAAATGACAATCCTGTTACTACATCTGTTATATATTTATCTTCTTTCAAATTATCTATGGTCTCATATTTTAATTTGTCTGTTCCCAGACGTTGTATGATCTCAGCCTTATGTTTTTCATTTTCAATTAAGGGGATTCCTTTTTTTATCTGTTCATCATCTGTCATTCCATACATTATGACATATCTATCAATATCATTTAATAATGGTAAAACTTTAATTTTTTCTCCATCATCTACCATATTACAGATTATCTTAAACTTAGAATCTTCATCATCTAATAATGGTAAATTTTCTGTTTTCAGTTTATCGTTTGGCAAATTATTAATGATTATAAATTTTTGCATTTGATTCATTTCTTGTATATTTTTAAGTCTCTTCATTGCCTTCTCTTGCGTGGACATCTCTGAAATAATATTTAGAACTGAATCTCTATTAAAATTTTCTTCATTACTAACTTTTAAAAAGAAATCTAAATTATTAAAAAAATAGTCTTTTTCTTCTTCCGTTAGATTGTTTCTAGCATAAGAAGGATTTTTTCTATTTACAGATTCTCTTAGTACTTCTTTTATATGTTCTACCATATATAACACCTACTTTATTACTTATATTATAACAAATAATCATATTTTTTTAAATTATTAACTTAAATCTTTCTAATAAAAAAGCATCTTTATCAGTATTTTATTCAAATCAAAAAAAATAAAGAATTTATCAATTAATGTAAAATTTCTGTCTAGTCTACTTCAAATTTTAGATTTATCTTATATAATAAAATTAAGATTAACCTAGCAGGAAGGAGAAAAATAGGAATCTAGCGCCAGACCTATATCAGGTGACGAGGATTGTAGTTATCGAAATTTCGGCGGATGCTACAAGTGAAAGATATATTCAAAAAGCAAAATCAAAATTGTAACAAAAATATATCTTTAAGAAAGGAATTAAATTTTTTATGTGTGGTATTGTTGGATATATTGGTAAAAGACAAGTGTTACCAATTCTTATTAAGGGGCTTAAAAGGTTGGAATATAGAGGATATGACTCTGCAGGAATTGCTTTTTTCCAAAACGAAGACATTATTCTTCAAAAAAGTGTAGGAAGAATTCAGAAATTAGAAAAAAAGTTAGATTATTCTCTTTCTAGTCATGTGGGTATTGGGCATACGAGATGGGCAACACATGGGAAAGTTACTACAACAAATTGTCATCCTCATCAAGTAGGAAATATTACCATTGTTCATAACGGAATTATTGAAAATGATTTAGAAATCAAAAAAGAACTTGAAAACAATGGTTATTTATTTCAATCAGAAACAGATACAGAGGTTGCTTGTGCTTTAATTGATTGGATAAAGAAAACGCATTCTTCTTTAAAAATGGTTGATGTGTTAAATTCGGCGATGAAGAAGTTGAAAGGGAGCTATGCAATTGTAGTAATGGTTCGGGGGGAACAAGATAAATTATATGTCATGAAGAAAGAAAGTCCTTTAGTTATTGGAATAGGAAAAGAAGAATATTTTGTTGCTTCTGATTTTTCTGCTTATTTAGAGGAAACAAAAGATTATATTATTTTAGAAGACAACGAAATAGGTGTACTTTCTATGAATAATGTTTCTATTTATCATAATGGTATTTTAAAAGACTATGTCGTTAAAACTTTAAATGAGGAAGTAGAGATTTCTAATAAAGGTAATCAAGAACATTATATGATGAAAGAAATAAAAGAACAAAGTAATCTAATTAAAAAATGGAATGACCTTTATTTTAACAAAAAAGAAAAATTATTTGATATTACTGCTTATCATCACATTCATATTGTTGCTTGCGGTACTGCTTATCATGCTGGACTTATTGGGAAGTATTTATTTGAAAAAAATACTGATTTTGAAGTCAATGTTTATGTTGCTTCGGAATATCGCTATCAAAGAAATTTTTTAGATAAAAATACTTTAGTCATTGCCATCTCTCAATCAGGAGAAACAGCAGATACTCTAGCCTGTGTCAAAATGGCTAAAGAAAAAGGGGCTACTACTTTAGGAATTATTAATGTTTATAATAGTTCTATTGCTAGAACTGTTGATGCCGTAATCTACACACATGCTGGTTGTGAAGTAGCCGTTGCTTCGACGAAAGCTTATACTTCTCAAGTATATATTTTAGGATTACTTGCTTTAGAATATCAAAACAAAAGAGAAAAGAAAAATACTTATCAAGAATTACCAGCTAAGATAGATAAGTTAATGGAATATGATTACTCTATTATTGTAAAACATCTTTATCAAAAGAAAGATATTTTCTATTTAGGAAGAAATATCGATTATGTTAGTATGCTAGAAGGCTCTTTAAAGCTAAAGGAAATTACTTATATTCACAGTGAAGCTTTCCCAGCTGGGGAACTTAAACATGGCCCTATTTCTCTAATTGAAGAAAATACTCCTGTTATTGCTTTAATTACTCACGAAGAAACAGCACCTAAAACAATTAGTAATATTAAAGAAGTAAAAGCAAGAGGAGCTTATGTTGTTTTAATTATAAAAGAAGGCATCATCGATTCTATCGATAAAAATTGTTATGATGAAATCATTTACTTACCTAAAGCAGATGAATATACTAGCCCTATTTTAAGTGTTATTCCTCTTCAATTAATTGCTTATTATACAGCAAAAAAGAAGAACCTAGATATCGATAAACCTAGAAATCTTGCTAAATCTGTTACCGTTGAATAGAAAAGAAAGAATCAATTTTACTTGGTTCTTTCTTTTAATTTAAATTAAATATATTTCTTAATAATTGATATTCTTCAATACTAATTTTATTTAAAATACTAACATTATTCATATCAATATTAGCCAATCTAGTAACTTGTAATTTTAAGCAAATATTTTTTAACATTTTATTCTCTTCTAACGTATATCCATTAACCATTTTAGCATGAATATCATGCTCTAATATTTGATAATTTTGGTAGATATTTTCTGTATTACTATCTTCAAAAATAATACTACAATCTTCATCATGAATATAAAGAGGAATCGTTCTATCATGCATTAATAATTCTTCTTTCGTTATAGAAGGAATAGATTCTTTTTTCTTTTTCACAAAGGATAACTGCTTTTTCTTATTCTCTTTTTCTTTTTTCCATAAAGTAAATTTTTCTTTGCTTTTTTCTTGAATTTCTTCCTTATTTTCAAAGAAAGAATATCCAATATAAGTAAGACAAAGACAAATTAAATAGAAAATGAAAATAATCATACTAAGATCAATAAAATTTACCGCATTATTTACATCCATCACATAAAAAACAGGGATTTTATTTCCTAAAATAATTGCAATTGTTGAACCTAATATAATAATCATCGTAATAAATAAAATATAATTTAATGCAGAATAAATAGGCTTTATTTTTTTATTCATCGTAAATAAACTAATGGCATTCACTATCACAATAACAATTAAATAAGTTTTTACCGATAAATATTTTAATTTAAAGATATTGACAACAAGTCCATTAAGGTAGGAGAATGTTAAAATACTGATAATGATATACCCTATAGTAAAAATTACTTTATATTTTTTCTCTAAATTCTTTTTATCCATAAATAACATAGCAACTATCCAAAATAAAATTTCTAAAATAAGTAACCAAGGATTAGTCGATAATAATTCTTTTAACATTTTTCATACACCTCCTACTAATTAGAATAATTTTTTAACATTCTTTTAAAAAGATCATAAGTTTCTGTTGAATATTTGGTAATTAAACGATACTCTAAATTTTTATCAATTGTAATAGAATTGTTATGATTATGTTCTCGAATATCCTTTAACATTTTATTAAATATTCGATAATCATTTAATGTATACGTATTTTTTTCTTCTTCTAATTTTATTTGTTCAGGATTCTCTTGAATATATGGTAGACTATTATTTAAAATTTGCTCTAAAACAGTATTGTTATTGTTCATTGGAGCAATAATTTGTCTCTCTGGCTTTTTAGGAATAAATGAGCTTAAGTCAAAACTGTTTTCTTGGATATCATTTCTATTGTTTACTGGAGTTGCAAATTCATGAGTTGGATACGATGTCATAAATGGTGGAATTGTATCTTTAATAGATTCTGTTGTTTGTTGATTCATCGAATGATTTGGCATCGTTGGAATAAAGTGATAACTTGGTGTAGTATCTGTATTTAAGTTCTCATTATTTTCAATCAAATTAGTATTCATTGCAGGCACTGATGAAGTATTTTTCTCCCCTACTTCTTCTGGAATAGCTACTGTTGCTTCTAATACATTTGCATTTTTCAAATGTGCGTCTTTTTCCAATTCCTTCTTTTCTTGCTTTAATATAATTCTATCAGAAATCACTGTACTTAAATATACTAATCCCAAAGTAAGTAGCCAAAATACAAAGACCATAATACTTAATTCTAGTAAAATAATTAAGTTCTTATTAGAAAATAAAGAAGTTTTCTTAAAAATATCAATCTTATTACTAGCAATAAACTCTAAAATAAGAGCAAATAGAAAATTGATAATAATAAAGAATACCCCATGAATTGTTTTATAAGTACTTTTATGTTTAATATTGATTAAACTTCCTAAAATAGAAATATTCATAAAGAAATAAACGAACAAATACGCATAAGTTGATGGGAAATAGATATTGGTAAATAAATCATCCATAATGCTATCAAATACAGTGGCTAAAGATGAACTATTATTGAAAATAACATAACCAATAAGAAGAAAAGTACTTATTGTGGATAAAATAAAGCAAGTCTTTTTAGAAATCTTTTTTCTAGAATAGAAAATGATAGATAAAACAATAATTCCTAAAAATACTAAGTTAATCCAAGTAGTATTAATTATTGAAATTAAACTAAATAATTTTTCAAAAATACTTGTATACTTCATTTTTATCCCCCCTACTCAACACTTTCTAATTCAAATATATAAATCGTTTGCTTTGTTTCATCATCTTTTGTACAGGTAATTAAAGTTAAGCAAGTTTTACTTTCATCACGATAAATTGTTACCGTTCCATCTTTGGTATCATCATAAATATTAACAATTTTATAAGTATATTTTTTATTTTGATAAGTAATGGTTGCTGTATCTCCTACTACTAATTGATATAAATTTCCAAAGTAACTATTACTATAATTTCCAGAATGACCAATAATAATGGTATTTCCGTTTTTTTCATCTGGATAACTAGATGAATCTAATACTTTTAAGTTAAATTTTACATTGTTTAGTGATGATTCTTTTTGATAAAAACCTTTATTAAAACTAATTTTAGGAATTTCTAATATTCCCGCATAAGTTTCATAATTATTATTAGTTGTTACTGGTTGTTGTGGTTGTTGTTCCTCTTTTTTCTCTTCTTTTTGTTGCTCTGCTTGTTTTTTTGCTTCTGCTTCTTTTTCTTCTTTTAAAAGTTCTGTTAATTCTAGATTTGTTGCACTAAATACTTTTTCTCTTTTGGCAACAACATAATCATTTAATAATAGAGAAACCCCAATAACGATTAGAATAAGACATAAAAGTATTTTATTTTTTAACTTTTTTGTATTCATTCTCATCACCTTCCCCATAATATTAATTGGGAAACTACTTAAAAATTCATTTCACCCTTTGTTTTCTTTTTGTATTTCCCTTGATTTGGTTAACTATTTTAACACTTTAAAAACTGATTGTCAAGGTATTTTTTAACTTTTAAGGAACTATTAGCAATCTAACTTGACAATTGCTAAAAAAGTGCTATAATAAGTACATATAATGAAGAAAGGATGTGTTATATATGCAAAATAATTATCAAGAAGAACAAGTAAAACCACTTGAAAAATATGGTCGAGATATTACTAAAATGGTTGTTGATGGAAAAATTGATCCTGTTATTGGTCGTGATGAAGAAATTCGAAGTATTACTAGAATTTTATCTCGTAAAACAAAGAATAACCCTGTTTTAATTGGTGAAGCTGGCGTTGGTAAAACGGCTATTGTAGAAGGCCTTGCCAGTCGTATTATTAAAGGTGATGTACCAAATAGTTTAAAAAATAAAACCATTTGGGAATTAGATATGGGGGCTTTAATTGCTGGTGCAAAATATCGTGGAGAATTTGAAGAACGGCTAAAAGCTGTTCTAAAAGAAGTAAAAGATAGCCACGGAGATATCATTATGTTTATTGATGAAATTCATATGATTGTTGGTGCTGGTGGTATGGAAGGTGCAATGGACGCTGGAAATATGCTAAAACCAATGTTAGCTCGAGGAGAAATCCATTGCATTGGGGCTACTACTTTAAATGAATATCGTAAATATATTGAAAAAGATGGAGCCTTAGAAAGAAGATTTCAAAAAGTACAAGTCAAAGAACCTACTGTCTTAGATACTATTACAATTCTAAGAGGATTAAAATCAAGATTTGAAGTTTATCATGGCGTAAACATTAAAGACCGTGCCTTAGTTGCCGCTGCTACTTTATCAGATCGTTATATTACTAGTCGTTTCTTACCTGACAAAGCGATTGATTTAGTTGATGAAGCTTGTGCTACGATTAAAGTACAAATGGAATCTGTTCCTACCGAACTGGATGCTTTAACAAGAAAAATTATGCGCTTACAAATTGAAAAAGAAGCCTTAAAAAAAGAAAAAGATGATATTTCAAAAGCAAGAAAATTAGAAATTGAAAAAAATTTAAGTATTTTACACGAAAAAGAACAGGAAATTAGTCGTGCTTGGGAAGAAGAAAAAAAGATAAACACTGCCATTAGTAAGAAAAAAGAAGAAATTGAAAAAGCAAACTATCGTTTGGAGATAGCTGAGGCAAATTATGATTTAGAATCTGCTGCTAGATTGCGTCATGGAGTAATTCCTAAATTGGAAAGTGAACTTCAAGAATTAAACAAACAAAATAAGAATGATATTTTGTCTGATACTGTTGATGAAGAAGATATTGCTGCTATTATCTCTAAATGGACAATGATTCCCGTTCAGAAACTTGTTGGTAGTGAACGAGATAAATTATTAAATCTTGAAAAAAATATGAATGAGCGTGTTATTGGTCAAAAAGAAGCTATTCATTTAGTCAGTGAAGCAATCATTCGAGCTAGAGCAGGAATTAAAGATCCTAACCGCCCGATTGGTTCTTTCATTTTCTTAGGTCCTACTGGCGTTGGAAAAACAGAAGTGGCTAGAACTTTAGCTTACGAATTATTCGATGATGAAAGACACATGGTCAGAATCGATATGAGTGAATATATGGAACCCCATTCTGTTGCTAGATTAATTGGCTCTCCTCCAGGATATGTTGGCTACGATGATGGTGGTCAGTTAACTGAGGCTGTTCGAAGAAATCCTTACTCTATTGTCTTATTTGATGAAATTGAAAAAGCGCACAAAGATGTCTTTAATATTTTACTTCAAATCCTAGATGATGGTCGAATTACAGATGGTCAAGGAAGAACTGTTGATTTTAAGAATACCATTATTATTATGACTTCTAATTTAGGAAGTGAATATATCTTAGAGAAAAAGGAAAATGCTAATGAGTTGGTAATGAATGATCTTCGTCAAACATTTAAACCTGAATTTATTAATCGTATTGATGAAATTATTATTTTCCATTCTTTATCTAAAGAAGTTGTTACTCATATTCTAGATAAAATTATTCATGAAATTGAGGTTAGACTTCATGATAAGAGAATAAAAATTTCTCTTACTGAGGAAGCTAAAAATTTAATTATCGATAGTGCTTACGATGAAAATTTTGGAGCAAGACCAATTAAAAGATTTGTCCAAAGAAATATCGAATCTTTAATTGCGAATGCTATTTTACAAGATAAAATTAAATATAATAGCACCATTACGATTGATGCTTGTGAAGGTAAATTTCTTCTAAAATAACAAAAATATAGAGTTTTAAAGGGCTCTATATTTTTTTCTCTTGATATAAAATAAGGGCAGAAAAACAATAAATTTGTTCTTCTCCATAAATTGCATTCGATACATTAAACTGAATACTAACAATTTCCCTATCCTTTTCTTTTAAAAATTCATTAATATCTTCTTCTAAATCTTTCTCATGAGATTCATCAAAAATTTTTACTTTCATCTTCATCACCAAAAAAATTATCTCAAAAGTGTGATTATTTTTTTGTCGAAAAATAGGAAAAAAGCTGATTACTTAAGTAACCAACTTACATCTGATAATAAACTTCTTTTTTTTCTCCAGTATCACTCTGATACTCTATCCATACTTTTAACTTTAATTTTAAAGAACTAATATTCTTAGTAGACTCGATTGTCCCTTCTAATTCTACTTCATTGAAATCTTTATTTTCTACCAACAATTCTTCTTTTTCATCAAATAAACCTATTGTTGGAAATACTGCCTCATTGCTATAATTATTAACAACCATTGCTCTTACTTTGTGCATATTCTCTTTTGGATTAGCTAACTTTACAGTATAATCAACAGTTTGTTCATCTTCCCTCTTTATATCAATAATGATATCTAAGGGAAGATCTTTGGAGTATTCTTTTGTACTTAATAAATTGTTTTTATAAGCAATATAATCATTTTTTTCTTGTTCTTCTTGATTTTCACATCCTGTAAAGAGAAATAGTATTAAAATAAGACAACAAATTTTTTTCATGTTCCACCTACTTGAATATTAGTATACTATAAAATTAATTTCTTGTTAAGTATTTTTAGCCTTAGTTGACACTAATTATTCTTAATTTGTTCTTTCAATTCATTTAAATATTCTGCTAAATGTAAGGCTTCACTACCACCACCTTGGGCAAATTTAGGACTTCCTCCACCATTTCCTTTGCATTTTACAGAAAGTTCTTTGACAAAGACACCACAATTTATTTTATCACTATTGGATTTAGAAATGATATTGACATGATTATCTTTAACATTAGCTAATAAAACAAAACAGTTTTCATATTTACTAATAATGGCATCAGCTAAGCCTCTCATACTATCAATGTCATAATCTTCTAATATCACAATACTTGTCTTAATTCCATTAATGACTTCCATATTGGTAGTAAATGCTGTAATATCACTTACTGTACTTTGCATTTTTAGATTTTTATATTTCTTTTCCAATTCTTTAATTTGTTCTTTTAACTCTGCTAATTTATGTTTGTATTCTACTACTCCCTCATAGCTAGATAGTTCTTTATCTTGAAAATCAAATTGAAAATCCAAATGAATATTTTGTTCTTTGGCTTCTACTAAAATATTTTTTGCTTTAGAAAGTAATTTTTTGATTTCAGCTTGATAAGGATCAACAACACGGTGAAGAAGGTCATTCATCTTTTTATTTGATGTTCCTTCAATTCTAAAAGTATCTGCTCCTTTATTTTCAATTGAAATAATGGCAATTTTACCAATCATACTCGTATTTGGCACATGGGTTCCTGCACATAATTCTATTGAATCTCCAATCGTTACTACACGAACGATATCTCCATACTTATCATCAAATAGAGCCATAGCCCCTTTTTTCTTGGCTTCTTCAATTGGTAAATATTCAATAACAGTGTCAACATTTTGAGCAACTCTTTCGTTTACTCTTTTTTCAATTCTAATAATTAAATCATCACTTAATCTTCCATGATAAGTAAAATCAAATCGGAATGTATTTTCATCTACTCTACTTCCTGCTTGATGAACGTTGTCTCCTAAAAATTCTTGAAGTGTTTTTTGTAACAAATGCGTAGCACTATGATTTTTCATAATTTCTTCACGACGTTCTTGCATAACATGAGTTAATACTGTACTTCCTTTTTTTAGTGTTCCTTCTAAAATTTTAACATGTAATAAATGCTGTTTATTAGGTGCTTTTACGACTTCATCTACTTCTACTTTACAGTCATCATTTTTTAAATAACCAATATCGTAAATTTGTCCACCAGACTCTGCATAAAAGGGATTTTCTTCTAAGAAAACATATCCTTCATCAGTGATAGAATCTACAAATTGATTATCTTTCATGATATCCATCACAATGGTTTTATTCCCTAACTTTTCATAGCCAACAAATTTACTTTCTTTCTTATAGTTCATTAATTGTTCATTTTGAAGATTCATACTACTAACTACTTTACGATTTTGTCTTGCCATTACTTTTTGCATTTCCATATATTTATAGAATCCATCTTTATCTACACTAAGTCCTAGTTCATTTGCATATTCTATGGTTAATTCTACAGGAAAACCATAAGTATCATATAATTTAAAAGCATCTTCCCCAGAAATTTCTTTTGAAGTATTATTTTTGCATAATTCCTCTAGTCTTTTTTCTCCAGAAATTAATGTTTTATGGAATAAATCTTCTTCTTTCGTAATTTGTTCTTTAATGATTTCTTTATTAGGAAGCAAATCAGGATAAATATTTCCATATTTTTCCATTACGATATCAACTAATTCTGCCATAAAAGTCTTATTAATATTAAGTTTTCGACTCATCATAACAGAGCGTCTTAATAATCTTCTTAAAACATATCCTCTTCCATAGTTTTCAAAAGTAGCTCCATCAGATAGGGCAAAAGTTAATGTTCTGATATGGTCAGCGATTACTTTAAATTCTTTTTGTCCTTGATAAGGAATTTCACTAATTTTTGCTATTTTATCCATTATTGGCAAGAAAAGATCGGTTTCATAATTGGTTACTGCTCCTTGCATAATACAAGCCATTCTTTCAACACCCATACCTGTATCAATATTTTTACTTGGTAATTCTTCATATTGATCACGAGGAACTCCCTTTTTAGCATTATATTGACTAAAGACATTATTCCATATTTCGATATAGCGATCATTTTCTAAATCTTCTTTTAATAATTGAATTCCTTTTTTCTCAGGATCAAACTTTTCTCCTCTATCATAAAAGATTTCACTATCAGGTCCACTTGGTCCTTCTCCTATTTCCCAGAAATTTCCTTCTAAAGGAATAATATGAGTGGGATCTACTCCAAGACTAATCCATAAATCATAAGCTTCTTTATCTTGAGGATATACTGTCATATAAAGTTTATTTTTATCAAAGGCAAAATATTCTTTACCAGTTAATAATTCAAAAGCCCATCTTAATGCTTCCTTCTTAAAATAGTCTCCCACAGAAAAGTTTCCTAACATTTGAAAGAAAGTATGATGTCTTGCGGTTACCCCTACATTTTCAATATCATTTGTACGAATACATTTCTGACAACTCGTTAATCTTCTATTTTTAGGAACAATACTACCATCAAAATATTTTTTTAAAGGAGTTACTCCTGCATTTATCCATAAAACACTAGGATCATCCTTAGGAATTAAAGAAGCACTTTCTACTTCTAGATGTCCATGACTTACAAAAAAGTCAATATATGTTCTAATAATTTGTTCACCTGTCATTTGTTTCATTTTTAACACTTCCTTATATCTGTTTAATAATTTCTTCTAATCTTTTTTCATATTCTTCTAATGTTCCATTATTTAAAATGAAATAATCCGCATACGCAATAGGAGGCGCCTTAGCAATATTTTCAATCTCCGCTAAATCTCTTTCTTTAGCCTCTTTTTTTGTGAGTGGTCTTACTTCTCTTTCTGTAAGGCGTTTATAACGAATTTTTTTATCGGTAATAATAGCAATGGTTTTCATGTCTTTGCCTAATTCTTCATTTAATATTTTATATTCATCCCAAGAGTATAATCCATCTAAAACGACATTGTTTTCTATAGATAATTCTTTAATTTTGGGAAGTAATATTTTTGCAAATGCTCCCATTCCTAAATCCTCTCTTAATTTTTCACGCATCATTTTTTCATTTTCAGGGGTTACTTCTAAACCTTTTTCTTTCAATTTTTCTAAAGTTACTCCTCCAAAATAAACTTTTTTAAATCCTTTTTTTTCTAAAATATCAGAAGCGATACTTTTTCCACTTCCACACATTCCTACAATGGCTACGATTTTATTCATATTCTTCCCTCTTTCTCTAATTTTTTGATCATGTCTCCAACATCAGATTGTAACTTTTCTAAAGAAGTATTTTCTAATTCTATATCATAATCGTGATAATCATCTAGTGCTATCTCTGTAATATCTTCTTGTTGTTCTTTTGTTAAAGTACTGATATAGTCCTTTCTTTTTACTCCAATAGAGAAGACATTAGAAAACTTCTCTTTAATTGCATTAATTTCTTCTGGAAATCGAACATCAGGAATAATCACAACATCCATAAAATAAAGATAAAAAGATAAATCTTCTTGTTGTCTATGGATAAAAAAGTTAGGATTAGAAAGCTTCTTTTTAATTAACTCTGAACTAATCTTTTGAAGTAAATCTCTTGGTTTATTTTCATCATCAAAGTCTTCTCCTGTTACTTCGGCAATATATCTTTTTAAGTATTTTGTGTAAGGAGATAAAATCACTTTCTTTCCTTCTTTTTTTAAAATTTTTTCCATATAAGAAGCAACCTCACCTTTACCACTTCTTGCCTTACCCGCGACTAAAACAATTAAAGTATTTTTCTTCGTAAAATTCATAAGTCACCTAAACTTTCTTTTTTATTATAGCAAATCTCAATTTTATTGTAAATTCCTAACTATTTAATTTCTCTTAAATTCAATCGATGAAACAAAGTATCTACAATAAAATAAACAATCGTTGTATAAATTAAAGTCATCGGAATACTATGAAGTAAAATTTCCAATAAAATTCCAATACTATAGTGGTCATAGCCTACAGCATAAAGAAAGAAAAAACTTGTAATATGATAAATAAAAATCCCCATTAAACTACTAATATTTATGGTTACATAATTATAAGGAAAATAAAAATGAAAGAATTTTGTAAAATAGTAAGCTACTAAAAATAGACAAACATTTAGAAAAACAGCATTGGTATAAGTAATGCCCATCAAAAATCCTGTAATCACCAATATTGCTAAGTATTTTTTTTCGTTTTCAAAATAAGGCTTTATCACAAATAAAGCAATTAAAATATATATTGTTGTAAATAAAGATAAATCATGATAAATATACCCCGCATAATTAGAAGATATCGTTTGAAAAAGATAAGAAAAAAGCAACGTTATGATACTAACAATCATCATGAAGCATCATTCCTTTTTAACACCGTAACAAAGTTAATATCATCAAATTTAGCTGATGGTTTTACATTAATAATCTTGGATAAATCATAATCATCTGTTGTAATTCCTTCAACCCTTCCAATTAAAATTCCACTAGGAAATACTCCACCTAATCCTGAAGTATAAACATAATCTCCATTATTGACCGTTGCCGTATTACTAATTCCCTCTACGGTTAATAATCCTTTTTTATAATCATAGCCATTAATAATTCCCGTTAATTTGGTATCCCCATTCGTTACTGTTACCGAAATTTTATTATTGGTATCATTAGTCGTAATTAACTTTACGTCTGAAGAGAAAGTCGAAACATTCGTAATTTTTCCAATTAATCCTGTTGAATTAATGACTACCATTCCTTCTTTTATTCCGTTATGGCTTCCTTTATCAATTGTTAGCATATTATACCAATAAAAAGAATTTCTACTAATTACCGTTGCATTTAAATAATCATAATCAGTTAAAACATGTTCAATATTTAATTCCCCTTTTAATCTTTCTATTTCTTGTTTTAATTCAATATTCTCCGTCTCTGTTGCTTCCATTTTCTCCACATTTGATTTTAAAATTTGATTTTCTTTTTTAACATCCTTTAAAGAAGTGAATTCTTCTATCATCTTAGAAAAGCCATGAATGGGTTGATAAAATATCTTTTGTACTTCTACAACAATATCTTTAGTAAATGCTTCAAAAGTATTTAGACTTCTATCTTTTTTAATAGTATAAAATAATACTGCTGATACAATTACAATAATTAAAATGACTAAAAATAAGCGTCTATTTTTTCCGTTTTTTCTTTTTTTCATTTTTCATCACCTTTACTTATTTCATTATATAATAAAATGATTAAAAATAAAAGAAATGCAGAACAATTATTAAAAATATTTTTAAAGTTTTTGTTACGATGTAAAGTTTTTTTCATAAACTATTTTAGGTGATTGATGATGCGAAATAATTTAAATCGTTTTTTTAGAAATTGTATTGGTTTTAAATTTTATGTAGCCATTATCTGCATTATTATTTTACCTATTGTTACTGTTTATCAATTAATTTTAACTTTATTTATTCCTTGCTTTTATAATGTATTAATTTTGCTAGTTCAGTATTTACTCCTACTATCCCTATGGTTTTGGACTTTATTTTTATAAAATACTTCATTTTCTTTTTTCTTTGGTTAAAGAAAAGGATATTATTTTTTCTTTTGGATAAAATATTTTATTAGATAGACTAAAAAATATACATAAAGGAAAAATAATACCCAAATTAATACTGTATTTAATATTCCTGTAGAATAATAATTAATAATTGCTTCTAAAGAAGCAGGAACATAACCATTTACAAAATCAGTAATTCCTTGTATTTTTACTAATTCAATGAATTTATGGAATAATCTAAAAATAATATCGATAATTCCTAGAAAATAAACTACACTTTTAAAATCTTTAAAAAATAATCCTACTATAATAATAGCAATTACTAATAAAATTAAAACAATATCCATACTACTCTCCTCTTCTTTTTATTCTTTTTAAGTATATCATAAATTCTAAAAACGAAAAAGAAGAAAAAAATAAATAAAGCAATTTGACACTTTATTTATTTAAAAATTTATAATATTTCTTAAACTCTTGGGAATTATCTAATGAAGTATTATTTAATGATTCAATTAATTTCTTTTGATCCCTTGTTAATTTTTCTGGAATGATAACTTTTGTAATAACATACATATCCCCTTTTCTTTTGGTACTAACATTAGTAACCCCTTTTCCCTTTAGGCGCAACTTTGCACCAGATTGGGTACCTGAAGGGATAGATAAGTTAACATTTCCATAAAGAGTTGGAACTTCTTTTTTGCATCCTAAAATGGCTTCTGTAATCGTTAGAGGAAGTTCAATATAAATATCATCTTCATCTCTTTGGTAAAATTCATGGTCTCTTACTGTAAACTCGACATATAGATCTCCTGGTTTTCCTCCGTTTGCTCCAGCTTCTCCTTTTCCTGCTACTCGAAGTCGATTATCGGTATCAATTCCTTCTGGGATAGTAATCGTTATGGTTTTGTTCTTTTTTACTGTACCTGTTCCTCTACATGTTGAGCATTTTTTCTCAAAACTTGTTCCTGAGCCTTTACAATCTGGACAAGTTGTTTTGGTTAAGAAACTTCCAAACATAGTTCTTTGTTCAGAAGTTACTGTTCCTGAACCTCTACATGTTGAGCAAGTACTAGGATTAAAACCACCTTTTCCATCGCATTCTGGACAAGTATCTACAATATCCAATTTTAAATCTTTCTTACATCCATAAACAGCTTCTTCAAAATCAATGGTCATCCTATACAAAACATCATTGCCTTTTCTTGGACCATTAGAACTTCTTCTTGATCCTGATTGTGTGAATCCAGAGAATCCTCCAAATCCACCCATGCCACCAAACAAGTCTTCAAAAATATCTGACATGTCTCCAAAGTCAAAGTTGCTAAATCCTCCAGCTCCTCCTGCTCCTTGTTGGAAAGCAGCATGACCAAACTGATCATATTGTTTTCTTTTACTTGGATCAGATAATACAGCATAAGCTTCTTGACATTCTTTAAATTTTTCAGCAGCATCCGGTTCTTTTGAAACATCAGGATGATATTTTTTTGCTAATTTACGAAAAGCAGACTTAATCTCAGCATCAGTTGCATCCTTAGAAACACCTAAGACTTCATAATAATCTTTTTTATCCATCTTTATTCCTACTTTCTTTTGTTATTTTTTGATAAAGAAGAAGTTCTAGTTACCTAGAACTTGTTTTCTTTATTATTTTTCTTCGAAGTCTGCATCTACTACTCCATCATCTTCTTTTTTAGAAGTTGATTCTGTAGAAGTATTTTCCGTTCCTTCTGCTGTTTGATTTGCTTTTGCTGCTTCTTCATATACTTTTGATGCAAATTGATTTGCTTTTTCTAGTAATTTATCTTTTGAAGATTTGATTTCTTCAAGATCTTCTTTTTCGATAGCTTTCTTTACTTTATCCATTAATTCTTCGGCTTCTTTTTTATCAGAATCACTTACTTTATCTCCTAAATCTTTAATGGCTTTTTCGGTCATGAAGACTACTTGTTCTGCATCATTTTTTGCATCTGCTAATTCTTTTACTTTAGCATCTTTTTCTTTATTTGCTTCTGCTTCTTTCATCATTCTATCAATTTCTTCATCTGATAAAGTATTTGTTGCAGTAATGGTAATAGATTGCTCTTTCTTTGTTCCTAAATCTTTTGCTTTAACATTAACAATACCATTAGCATCAATATCAAATGTTACTTCAATTTGAGGTACTCCACGAGGTGCTGGTGGGATGTTGGTAAGTTGGAAGTTTCCTAATGTTTTGTTATCACTGGCCATTGGTCTTTCCCCTTGTAATACATGAATATCTACAGCAGGTTGGTTATCAGCAGCAGTTGAGAATACTTGGCTCTTGCTTGTTGGAATTGTTGTATTTCTTGGGATTAGAACAGTCATTACACCACCTAATGTTTCAATACCTAATGATAATGGGGTTACATCTAGTAAGACAATATCATTGACATCTCCTGTTAAAACTCCACCTTGAATAGCAGCTCCCATAGATACTACTTCATCTGGATTTACCCCTTTAGAAGGATCTTTTCCTGTTTCTTTCTTAACTAAGTCTTGAACCATTGGAATACGAGTTGATCCACCTACTAGGATAACTTTATCAATATCACTCTTTGATAATTTTGCATCTTTTAAAGCTTTTCTTACTGGTTCTAGAGTAGAATCAACTAAATCACTAATTAAGGACTCAAATTTTGCTCTTGTAACATCCATTTCAAAGTTAACTGGAGCACCATCTACTTGTGCAATGAATGGTAATGATACTTGTGTTGAAGTCATACCAGATAAATCTTTTTTAGCTTTTTCTGCAGCTTCTTTAATTCTTTGCATAGCCATTTTATCGTCAGATAAATCAACGCCTTCTTCTTTCTTAATTTCAGATACGATATAATCTACTAGACGATTATCAAAATCATCTCCACCTAAGTGGTTATTTCCTGATGTTGATAATACTTCAAAAACACCATCTCCTAGTTCTAGAATAGATACATCGAATGTTCCACCACCTAAATCATAAACTAAGATTTTTTCGTTTGTATTTTGTTTATCAAGTCCATAAGCAAGAGCTGCTGCTGTTGGTTCATTGATAATTCTTTCTACTTCTAATCCTGCAATTTTACCAGCATTTTTTGTTGCTTGTCTTTGAGCATCGTTAAAGTATGCTGGTACTGTGATAACAGCTTTTGTTACTTTTTCTCCTAAATAAGCTTCTGCTGTTTTCTTTAAATCACTTAAAATCATTGCACTTACTTCTTCTGGAGAATATTCTTTTCCATTAGCTTTTACTTTTTCACTAGTACCCATTTTTCTCTTAATTGAAATAATGGTATCTGGATTAACTAAAGCTTGACGTTTTGCTTTTTCTCCAACAATAATTTCTCCTTTTTTAAAAGATACTACAGATGGAGTAGTTCTTCCTCCTTCAGCATTTGCTATAACGTGTGCTTCACCACCTTCAAATATAGATACACAACTATTCGTTGTTCCTAAATCAATTCCTATTATTTTACTCATAATTATTCACCTTTCCTTTTATTTATTATCATGACTTTCTTCGTCAATAATGACTATTTTTTTCTTCTTCTTTTTATTGCTATTCACTTTTTTATCACTTGTCTTTAATTTTTCATAAATGAAATAAGCAAGTAAAGCAACCAAAATAAATGGTAATACCCAAATCATAAAGTGAATAGCAAAGTAAGATAGTAATATCGCTACTACAATATAAATGATATTCTTTATTTTTTCTTTATTCATTTATATCTCCTTACTCGTTTACCTTTACCATAGCAGGTCTTATTACTCTATCCTTATAAATATAACCTTTTTGCAATACTTCTAAAACAACACCTGCTGGTTTATTTTCATCATGGTCTGTTAGGACAGCATGATGATACTCAGGATCAAATTCTATTCCTTCGGCTTGAATTTCTTTTACTTCAAACTTATTTAAAATTCCTATCATTGTAGTATAAATTAATTTAAATCCTGCCAAGAATTTAGATACTTCATCAGACAAATCATTATCATCCATCGAGATTGCTCTTTCAAAGTTATCTATAACAGTTAATAATTCCTTGATTAAGTCTTCATTTTTATATTTTAAAACTTTTTCACTTTCTTCTTCTTTTCTTCTCTTATAATTTTGAAGTTCTGCTTGATTTCTTAAAAGTGCTTCTTGAAAAGAAGAAATTTTTTGATTCAAAACTTCTATTTGTTTTTTGCCCTCTTCTAGTTCTTTTTGTAATTCTATTGTTTTTTCTTTTTCTTTACTGCACTTGCATTCTTTTTCTTTCACAGGTACTTCTTGATTAGTATTTTCTTCATTTAATACTTCTTGTTCTTCTGGTGCAGCAACCATTTCTTTTTCATGATGATTTTTATGTTTACTCATTTTCGCCTCCTAAATGACTTTTAATATAATCTAGTAGACTCACTACTTTATCATATTCCATTCTTTTTGGTCCTACAATTGCAATCGTTCCTTCTTCTCCATTGACATTATATTTTGTCTTAACAACAGATGTATCATTGGTAATTTCTGATTCACTACCAACATAAATATGAATCCCATTATTTTCTTCTTCCTTAATAGAACTCACATCTTCAAACTTAGAAAGAATTTCTTTTACTTTCTCAATATTAGAAAACTCTGGTTGCTTTAAAAAATTATTCTTTCCTACAAAATGAACATCATTATTATTGCTAGTAAATTCAGAGAAGGCATCATAAAAGGCATTGTATAATACTTCATGTTGTTTAACATACTTACCAATAATCGGCTTTACTTCATATTCTAGTTTTTCTGATATCTCATTAATAGGAGTACCCACAACTAGCTTATTAATTAACTCTACTGTTTTTCTGACATCATCTGTTGAAATATTATTAGGTAAATAAAGATTCTTATGTTCTACAACTCCTTTATCCGTAATAACAATTGTAAGAATTTTATTTTCTTCTAGAGGAACAATTTCTACCTGCTTCAACCGATTAATTTTAGCACTTGTCCCTAATACTATTGAAGTGTAATTGGTAATTTCTGAAACAAGTTCAATACTCTTCTTAATCGTATCTGATAAATCAAGAGATTGATTTTTAAAAATCGTTTGTAGTTTTAACATATCTTCCCCAGTCATATTCTTTGGTTGCATTAAATTATCTACATAATACTTATATCCCTTTTCACTAGGAATTCTTCCTGATGCAAAATGATTTTTCTCTAAATATCCTAAATCTTCTAAGTATACCATTTCATTACGAATGGTAGCACTAGAACATTTGATGTTTTTACAAATATGAGAGGAACTTACTGGTTTAGCTGTTTTGATATATTCTTCTACAATGATTCTTAAAATTTGATTTTCTCTTTCAGATATCATCTTTTACCACTCCTTAGCAATTCCTTTTCCCGAATGCTAGATTCATTATAGTATATTATATTAGCAATGTCAAGAAATAATTGCTAATTTTTTTTAAAAAGTAAAATACTTATAAATATTCTATCCCATTAGTTTTTAAATTTTGCAAATATCATTACTCTTTTATCCATAAAAAATATGACATGAAATTCATTGAAGAATTTACATGCCATATAATAAAATATTCATTATCTTTCCACATAAAAGTCAATCTCTACTTATAAGAACTTAACTTATTTAATTTCAATCTTATATGGATCTACATATGTTCCTGTACCTCCTGTCACAGTGACGGAAGATTGAAGACGTAGGACTGGACGAAGGCCGTACGCGCTGTTCGAGTAGTAGTTGTTCACGAGTCGATCACTCGGAGCCCAATAGAACGCTAACGTGGACGTGGATTTATGAGGCGTCGCGAACCAATAATATCCTCCATTATTAATAATGGAATAACTATCATAATAACCACCTGATTGATCATAAGCTGCACTTAATGTATCCCCTGTTATTGCTTGAAAGTCTGCATCTACCATATTCCACGCACTATTACTATCACATTTTCCGCCATACGCATAAGTACTATTACAATAAGCTAAAGCTTTTGTATTTAAATTTGCTATATGTTTTGGCAATCCGTTTGTTTCTTCCACATCATCACTACCACAACTTGTTCCAGCTACACCATTACTATTCGTACACATACATTCAGGGGAACCTGCACTAGTTAAATAAGCTGTACCATCTTTTACATAAGCAACGCGCCATCCATTTGCATTATATTTATAATCAAAATTATAACAATATCCCATATTGGTATCACTAACATAGTTAGCATTTTGCCCTTCACAGGACTTTCCTGAGCAACCATTATTTCCTGTATATTTAACATAACTACCGGGTGCCACTTCAGATAACTTAGTGTTTCCGTTTGAAATCGTATAAGGATCTTCATAAGTACCAGAGCCTCCAGTCACGACGACGGAAGAAGCAAGACGTAGGACGGGACGAAGACCGTTCGAAATATTGGAGAAGCTGCCGGCCACTTTTCGATAGCCGCTCGGGTCCCAAATGAAAGCGTACGAGGACGAGGAACTAAGAGGCGTCGCGAACCAATAATATCCTCCATTATTAATAATGGAATAACTATCATAATAACCACCTGAGTAGTTAAAACGTGTACTTAAAGTATCACCTGTAATAGTTTGAAAGTCGCCATCTGCTATATTCCATGCACTATTACTGTCACACTTTCCCCCATACGCATAAGTACTGTTGCAGTAAGCTAAAGCTTTTGAATTTAAATTTGCTATATGTTTTGGCAATCCGCCTGTTTCTTCATCATTACTACAACTTGTCCCTGCTGTTCCATCACTATCGGTACACATACATTCAGGTGATCCTGCACTAGCTAAATAAGCTGTACCATCATTTACATAAGCAACACGCCAACCATTTGCGTTAAATTTATAACTAGAATCATCGCAATATCCCATATCAGTATCACTGACATAGTTTGCATTCTGTCCTTCACAAGACTTTCCTGAACAACCATTATTTCCTGTATATTTTACATAAGAACCTTCTCCAGCTTCAGATAACTTAGTGATTTTATTTGTAATTGTATAAGGATCTTCATAGGTACCTGAGCCTCCTGTCACGATGACGGAAGAGGCAAGACGTAGGACTGGACGAAGACCGTACGCAAATTCCGAGCGGCTGCTATTCACATTCCAATTGCTCGGGTACCAATAGAACGCAACCATGGACGAAAAATCAGATGTCGCAAACCAATAATATCCCCCATTATTAATAATGGAATAACTATTATAATTTGATTTTTTATAAGCTGTAATTAAATTATCACCTGTAATAGTTTGAAAGTCTGCATCTGCCATATTCCATGCACTATTACTGTCACACTTTCCCCCATACGCATAAGTACTGTTGCAGTAAGCTAAAGCTTTTGAATTTAAATTTGCTATATGCTTAGGTATCCCATCCGTTGTTTCATAACCATTACAACTTGTCCCTGATGTCCCATCATTATTCGTACACATACATTCAGGGGAACCTGCACTAGTTAAATAAGCTGTACCATCTTTTACATAAGCAACGCGCCATCCATTTGCATTATATTTGTAACTTGAACCATAACAATATCCCATATCCGTATCACTAACATAGTTTGCATTCTGCCCTTCACAAGACTTTCCTGAGCAACCATTATTACCTATATATTTTACATAACTACCCGGCTCAACACTTGCTAAATAGGTATAAGGATTCGTACAATCTCCATAAGTAATTGAAGCGGATAAGCTACTATTCATCATTGAAGAATCATTCTCCATATTTCCATCTATATAGACAATAAATTGAAAAGAATAAGTACTTTCCTTTTCTACTGTTAAAGTAGTAGATAATGTATTATCTCCTACACGCATTTTACTAAAATCACCTGATAAAATAGGATTAGTACTATAATCAAAAGTATCATTCCCTGTTGTATCTTGATATAAAGCATATTTAAAAGATTCTACTCTAAGAGGATTACTAATTGAAGTAATCTTTAACCCTAAAGTTAAAGAAATACTAGAAGAACTTTTATTTTTTACAGAAAAGTTAGCTTTTACTCCATCACTAACATTTAAAACAGGCCCAATATTAGAAACATCTACATTAGGTCCATTAGAACATTCTCCTCCTCCAGTTGAATCTTTAATCGTTAAATTAACATCACTATTACCACTCTTCCATTGATAAAAAGCATACGTAAAATAAGTAACACAACACATAAATAATATTATCCCAACAAATCCCCCAATTATTTTCCTTTTATCTTTCTTCACCTAGAACCACTCTCCAACCGCTATAATTAAAAATTATTTATCTTCTAGTTATCTAAAAAATATCAAAAAAAAAAAAAAAAAGCAAGTTTTTTCACATGTAGATAACTAGTTCGTTGTAACTATTCACACCCTAAATTTTGAGTATGCGAATATCCTATAATTTATGCTTTTAATTTATAATCTTTTTTGTTATAATCTATGTATTGTAGAAAGTAGTGAAAATCATGGATGATAATATTAATCGTGAAAAAGAACAAATTGATGAACTAAATAAAAAAAAAAAAAAAAAAAAAAACTTGATGATTCCTTCAAAAAAAATAGATGAATTAGAACAAAAAAATCAAGAATTGAAAAGCAAAGTAAAAGATTTAAAAAAGGAAGTCAATAGAGTTAATAATCTTCAAAATTATTATAAAAAGGGATATATCTCACTAACAGATGATTTTAATAAAACTGTTGAAGAAAAAGTTCAAAAAGAAGTTAATAAAAAAACTTGTAAATGGTGAACCATATACTTTTGATGAATTAGATAAGCTAAAACCAGCTACTTAAGTAGCTGGCATTTGTTATGTATTTTTTTAGGGTGTAAATAGTTACACTTGTATTTAGACAAATAATCATATATTTTAAGAATATACAACCTCCTTTTTTAATACCACTTTCTAAAAATATTAAACCATTTAATTAAAAAAATACCTAAATAAATTCTTTCTCTTTTATAGAAATCATCTAAATAAGTATTTTTCACTTATCTGCCCATAAATGGCTTCTTCTTAATTTTTAACATTTTATCAGAAATATCACCATATAAATCCTTATTTTCATGATAAAACTTTTCAAATATATCCATATTATTTTTACAATCCATAGTCGTTTTTACAATCATTTTCTTCTCTTCTTCCCGAGTAACACTAGGATATTGCTGTAATACCTCTTTTTTCAAATAATCTGAAAAATCATTTAAAATAGTTGAGCCCAAAAATTTAATTGAAATAGCATTTCCTTTTCCATCACACAATATATTTTTATCTTCCTCATTCACCCTATAAATTACCACTTCAGTAGGATCCAAATAATAACTCTTCCCATCTTTAACTGAAAAAGTTATTGCATGATTACCAATTTTTCTTTTTAATATATTTTTATCTTTAGTAATCCTAGTTGACAATTCAATACTTAATCCTTCTTCATCAACTAAATTTTTAATAATCTCCATCATTTTCATATACGTATTTTCAGCAGTTATATGAGTTTGAACCCAATCAATTAATTCCTCTTTTGTATATTTTGGATATTCTAAAAATTTTACATTTACACCATATCTAAATGAATATACTCCTAATTGACTAGATTCAATTCCATAATCATTTAAAATATCTGTAAGCATAGCAGAAATATGTCGACAACATCCTTTTCCCATTATAACATCTGCACCATATAATATTTTAATATCCTTTCCCGCTTGGTTTAAATATTCAAATTTTTTATTCACAGACAAATAACCTTTTTCCAATAAATAATTATACATTACATAAATTTGAATAGGATCATTAAAATCAAATATTTCATTTAATTGATTATAATTAGTAATAAACTCTTGATATAAACTTCTAATTTGATTAAAATCTTTTGTATAATATTTACCCTTCGAAAAAAACAATCCACAATATACAGAAAACAAAAGATATGTTAAAACTTCAAATGAACTACCCAAAATTGGATATTGTGATAACATCAAATCACTAGTCAAAGAAACCCCAACACTAGAAAATCCAAAAATAGTTTGAAGTTTATAATAAGTATCATAATCAATAGAACTACAAAATTGTTTAAATTTATTATTTTCCATAATTCCTCCTTTTAAGCATTTCTTATATTACCATTTAAATTTATTTCACACAAGTTTTATTTTGTAAATAAAATTAAAACTAAAGACTTCTCAAAATAAATTTGATACAATAACAAAAAACAATTAAGGATATATCACATATATTACTTAATTGTTTTTACACATATTTCATTCCCCTTTCCTTAATTTCATAAAAAATAAATTAATCATATTATAAGTATTCACATTAAATCTTCATCTAAACTTATAACTAAAAATGAAACAGTAATTTAAGAATCCTTTAACTTTTTCTTTTTATGATAAAGATATTCCCCAATATAAATGCTTAAAAATATTATTGGCCACAATTTAAGTCCACGAAGTATTATTATTTTATTTAAAATATTAAGAATATTATTTTTAAACCAAGGGGTAACAAACCAAGGGGTAACATCGATTCTATATGACAATGACATTGAAAAATTAACAAGACAACTAAATATGATAAATAAAATTTTACTAACAACAATTTTACAATTCTTAAATTTCTTTATCATATAATTATAAAATAAAAAACTAAAACAATTAATGAAAATAAATATAATTATACCTATTGATCCATAAAAAGAATCTATCCATTTAATATTAGTCAAAAAAGTTTCATGCCAACATACACCTTTACTACATTTAACTCCATCATAATCAATTGAATGATAAAGATAAATCTTAGAGCCTAACTTAGATAGATAAAACATTATAACTCCCATTATTACCAATACAACCATGCTTTTAATAATTGTACTAACAACCCCTAAAAATTGATTTTTATAATTTTTTTCCTTATTACCCACTTTTTTTCTCCTAAAATATCCATATACTTTTGATGAATTATAATAAAACATTTAAACTATTTTTCTATCTAAAACGCTTTAAACCATTTGTACCTGAATTTGTAATATTTAATTTTATTTCTTGTAGTTCTTCAATCGTTAGAGGAACAAATCGATAACCACTAATAATAGCATTTTGAGGAAGGAATCTATCCCCCATATCTACTTTAGTTTTTTCCGTAACCCATTTGTATTGATAATAATCATCATCAATTTTAACAATATAATAGCCATATTTTTTTAAACTTTTATCAAATGGATATCCTTTTATTAATAGCTGTCTTTTTTCTTCATCGAACATTTTTTCTTCTGCATTTAATTCACTCTTAAATTCATTATAGAACATTAATTTTTGATTATACAATTCAAGATTTGTACTTTTCAATTCTTCTAAAAAACGTTTATATAATACTGAATAATTAATACCTGGTTCATTTTGAAGCAAATGAGTATTTTGTATAGAAATATATTTATCAGCAATATTATTTCTTCTTTCAATACTTTTACTCCTCATTAAATAATATTCATCATAATCTACCATCCCAATATGATTTAAATTTAATAAACTTTTGCCATTTAATTCATATTTTGCATAAGCCATTCTATCCCTCTTCCCTAACACTTCTTATATACAATTAAAATACTTAACTAGTTTCATTCTCTTAAATAAAGAATTATCTAAATAAGTATTTTTGGTTCATAAAAAAATAATGGTGCCGTAAGTAGGAATCGGACCTACGTTAAAGCCTTACCATGGCCTCGTAATACCATTATACTATTACGGCAAGAATTGGTTATTAAAACCAAATTAATTTAATATATACTAATATTGCAATGATAACTCTATAAAAAGCAAAGATAGAAAAATCATGTTTCTTAATATAACGAAGTAAGAACTTGATACTTATTACTCCTACTACAAAAGAAGTTACAATTCCAGCAATCACTTCACTAGTCATTTGCAATTCTCCTATTTTTAGTACTGTAGCCCCTGCAATAATAGGAACAGACATTAAAAAAGTAAATTTAGTAATTGCCTCTTTGCTAAGTCCCATTAATCTTCCTGCTAATATTGTGGTACCACTTCTAGAAAATCCTGGAAAAACAGCAAATGCTTGAGAACATCCTACTAAAAACGCCTGCTTTAAAGTTATTTTTTCAAAAGGTACTTCTTTTTTTCGATAATGTTTACTAGCCCATTTATCTCCAGCATAAATAAATACTCCCATTAGTGCTAATAATAAAGCAATTGCCCATATCTGATTACGAAAGAATCCTTCAATAACATCATCTAATAGGAGTCCTACTAAAGCAGCTGGTATTGTTGCTACTACTAAATACCAAAACATTTTTCCTTCTGTTGTATCTTCCTTTTTAAAGAGATTTTTACAAGCTCCAATGAATAAATTCCACCAATCTTTAAAATAAATTACTAAAACAGCCATTAAAGTTCCAAAGTGTAGGGCAATATCAAAAGCCATTGAAGACTCTTTCCAACCTAATAAATAAGGAACTAAAATTAAATGTGCTGAAGAAGAAATGGGTAAAAATTCTCCTATTCCTTGAACAATTCCTAAAACAATGCACCTAATAATATTCATGAATGAATCCCTCTCTTTTCTTTAGTCATTATAACAAAAAAGAATTTAATTGTAAATATGATTTAAAAATAATGTCATATATTCTTTTAGCGCGTAAACTATATTAGATATGTAAAGGAGGTAAAATTATGTATTACTACGGTGGATATAGTAGTGGATATAACAATTCTTGCGGTTGCAATAATACAGGAAGCTATCCCGTTTATGGTGGATACGGCTATGGTGGAGGAACTGGTTATAGTGCTGCAATTATCCTAGTCTTATTTATTTTACTGGTTATTATTATTGGTGCTAGAGTTACTGTCTAGCAATAAGGAAGGAAGAAATCCTTTCTTTTTTTTTCAATTTGTGATAATATATATTCACAAGGAAGTGATTTTATGCTTTTAACAAGTGATATATTAGATGAAAAAGACAAAAGAATTCGTGCTAAAAATACAGATATGGAATTTCCTTTAAGTGATAAAGATAAAAAATTAATTCATGATATGCTAGAACACTTACACTTTTCTCAAATAGAAGAAAAAGCAGAAAAATATCATTTAAGACCCGGTATGGGGCTTGCTGCTCCTCAAGTCGGATTAAATAAAAATTTTTTTGTTGTTTGTCATGAAGAAAAAGAAAATGTTTTTAAAAATTATGTTTTAATTAATCCTAAATTAATCTCTCACTCTGAAGAATTAATTTATTCTTCTGGAGGAGAAGGATGTTTAAGCGTGAATCGTGATGTTGAAGGAATTGTTCCTAGATACGCTAGGGTTACTTTTACTGGCTACGATGTAGAGGGAAATAAAATTAAGTATCGTGCTAGAGAAGAACTAGCGATAGCCTTTCAACATGAAATGGATCATTTACATGGAATTTTATTTTATGACCATATCGATCCTAAAGATCCTTTTAAAAATGCCGAAGAAATGAGAGAAATCTAAGTTCGTATTTCTATGATACGAATTTTTTTCTTACAAATATAAAAAAGCCATGTTCTTCAAAATTAGGTGGGTCTAAAAAATCACATCTAAATTGCGTGATTTTCTCCTATTTTATTTCTTAAAATTTAAAAAAACTAAATCATTCTTTAAAAAATTCAAATTCACATTAAGTAAATATAATGAATATTTTTTGTTAGGTCCATCGAATTTCGAAGAACCAAAAGCCACCTCAACTAGAGATGGTTTTTATCAATTTCATTAATTTTATCTTTATATTTTAAAACAGGAGCATAACTTAAGCGATGATATTTACAGATTCCATACGTTGAAATTGCTTCCAAATGTTTCTTCGTTCCATACCCTTTGTTATTTGCAAAATCATACATTGGATATTTTTTATCCAATTCACAAAGTTCTCTATCCCTTGTTACTTTTGCAATTACAGAAGCAGCTGCTATAGATAAACTTTTACTATCTCCCTTAATTATTGATGTTGTTGGAATTTCTAAATCTAACGGCATAGCATCAATTAAAATATATTCCAGTTTTAGTTTTTCATTAGCCTTTTCGATAGCTTCTTTCATTGCTAATTTTGTTGCTTGATAAATATTCACTTCATCGATTACTTTTGGAGAAATTTCTCCTATACCAATAGCTAAAGCATCTTTCATTAAGATATCATAAAATTGTTCTCTTTTTTTAGCAGAAAGTTTTTTAGAATCCGTTAATCCTTCTAATTGATAATTTAATGGCAAAACTACACAAGCAGCAACAACATTTCCTACTAAAGGGCCTCTTCCTACTTCATCAACACCGGCAATGACTTTGATTCCTTTTTGAATTAATTCTCTTTCATAGCAATATAAATCTTCCATATTTCACCTAAAGTTATTTCTATTTCTAAATAGTTCATTTCCTTTAGAAGCTTGCATATTTCCTTCTAGTCTCTTTAATCTTCCTTCAATACTATTTGCTTCTAATATTTCTTTATCCCTTTCTTTTTTATCTTTAATGTTAAACATTTTATTAAAATGTTGTTGTCTTTGTTCATTAGCTTGTTTAATTTGATGATAATTGTGATTGGCTTGCCACTGACTATCAACAACTTTTGAAATATCACTTACTCTCTTTTGAATCTCCATTTTCATAGCCTCTTTTCTTTTCTAATTATATAATAATTTTCAAAAAAGGAAAATACTTCAAGAGAAAATTTCAAAAAAAGAAGCTTTAAAGATAAAATTAATCTTTTTGCTCCTCTTCTATGATTGGATTTCCTTCCATATTAAATAAATAATAATAAATATCAAAATAATTTTTCACAAAAACTAAATCTAAACTTTTCTTTACCTCATCTGGTACATCTTCTAAATCATGTTTATTCATAATGGGGATGAATACTCTTTTTATTCCATTGTCCATAGCGGCAATTAATTTTTCTTTTAATCCCCCTATAGCAAGAATTGAACCTCTTAAAGTAATTTCCCCTGTCATACTAATATCATGAGGAATAATTTTATTCTTTAACAAACTGATTAACGAAGTAGCAATGGCAACACCAGCACTTGGGCCATCTTTTGGCGTTGAACCTTCTTCAATGTGAACATGAAAATCTCGAAACTGAAATAATAAATCATCTATTCCAAATTTATCTGCATTACTTCGAACAAAGCTAAGTGCTACTTCAACACTTTCCTTCATTACTTTACCAATATTCCCGGTTACTTTTAATTTTCCTTCTCCCTTATAAGAAGTAGCAGATATTTTTAAAATTTCTCCTCCATAAATGGTATAAGCTAATGCATTAATCGTTCCACTTTCTGCAAATTTTTCATTTTTAGAATGAAAATACTTCGAAGTACCTAGATAAGTATCAAGATTTTCATTGGTAATGACAATATCATGAATATCTTCTGTTACAATTACTCGACAAATTTCTTCAATCTTTCGTTTTAATTCTCTAGCTCCTGCTTCTTTGGTATAATCTTCAATAATTTTAGTAATTGCATTATCATCAATAGTAATATTATTATCTTTAATTCGATACTCTTTTAGTAATTTAGGAATTAAATGTTTTTTTGCAATTTCTTTTTTATCATAATTTGTATAACTAGATATCTCAATGATTTCTAACCTATCCTTTAGTGCATTAGGAATTTTAGAAATATCATTTGCTGTTAAAATAAATAAAACTTTCGATAAATCAAATTCTTCTTCAATATAATTATCACAAAAATGTTGATTTTGCTCTTTATCTAGAACTTCTAGAAGACTAGAAGCAGGATCTCCATGATAATCTTTACCTAGTTTATCAACTTCATCTATCAAAAACACAGGATTATTAACACCAGCTTTTTTCATCCCTTGAATAATTTTTCCAGGACTTGCTCCTAAATAAGTTCTTCGGTGTCCAACAATTTCTGCTTCATCGGAAATTCCACCAACACTAATTTTTACAAATTTTTTGTCCAAGGCATTAGCAATGCTATGCGCTAAAGTTGTCTTTCCTACTCCAGGGGGACCAACTAAACAAATAATTGTACTCTCTGTTTTTTTCAATTTTTCTACTACAGAGACAAATTCAATAATTCTTTTTTTAGCAGCATCTAATCCATAATGGCTTTCATTTAAAACTTCTTTTACTTTATCTAATTGATATCTTGCTCTCGTTCCTTCATACCATGGTAAATTTAACAACCAATCAATATAAGTTCTAATTATTGTTACTTCAGGAGAAGCTTCTGAAGACAAAGTATATCTTTTTAATTCTTCTTCTAATCTGACTCTTACCCGATTAGGTAATTTCTTCTCTTTAATTCTTTGTCGTAATTGATTTGCTTCTGTATCTTTTATTGTGAACTCTCCTAATTCTTCTTTCATTATTCGGATTTTTTCATGAAGTAAATAATTTCTTTGAGAAGTATCTATTTTATCTTTTAAAGAAGTTTCAATTTCATTTTCTAATTGAATGGTTTCAATTTCACTTTTTAAATCTTCTAATAAAAGTTTCACTCTATTAACTTGGTTTACTTGTCTTAAGTATTTTATTTTTTTAGCATAAGAAATAGGTAGTTCTGCACAAATGATATCTGATAGTTTTCCAATATCATTTACTCCAGAAATTTTTCCTATTACACTATTACTCATTAAAGAAGAAGAGTCAATATAAGTATTTAAATCCCTAAATAAAATTCTTCTTAAAGCAATATTTTCTTTTTCATCAATCTCTTCTCTTGGAATAGAAATGACAAAAGAATCTAAATAACCATAATCGTTTTCTAAATAATTTACTACTTGTACTCTTTCTAATCCAGAAATCACTACTCTTTCATTTCCATTCGATAAAGATAATTTGGATTTAATTTTTCCTACTACACCAATTGTCGGCAAATCATCAAGGTTGGGATTTTCCTCTAAGGGATCATTCAAATTTAATAATAATATCTGTTGATCATAATACTGATAAGCAGTTTCTAATACTAATTTTTCTTTGCTTGTACTAAATTCTAGTCGAATTTCGTTATAAGGAAATAAAACAGTATCTTTTAATAACAAAACGGGTAAATTTGTTTGAACCATATTACTTCCTTCTTTCTAGCTCATTATTGTATCAAAAAGACTTAGAATTATCAAGTTATAGAAGAATATTTTCTTTGACTTTTTCTAAAAATTATCATATCAGTAACAGAATGGAATTTTATAGAAAAAAATTGTGTCAATGTAGTCTATTTGGTTACATACTTTTTCAAAATATGTGTTACAATAGTATTAGAGAAAGAAATTTCTCTAGGGATTTTTTAATCTCTTCCTAGGATATCATAGGAATTTGAAAAAATACACCTTTACTTGACTCCTTCCTAGCGTCTTGTAGGTGTATTTTTTCTATTATATTTTTATCATAGAACTTAATTTCTTAATTACTTTTTTTTCTATTCTAGAAATATAAGATTGACTAATTCCTAATAAGTTAGCAACTTCCTTTTGGGTAAGTTCTTTTTTTCCGTTTAATCCATAGCGGTATTCAATAATTTCTTTATCCCTTCCTTCTAACTTAGAAACTTCTTGATATAAAAGATGTCGGTCTAATTCCTCTTCTAATCCTTTTGTAACAATATCTTTCTCTGTTCCTAAAACATCTTCTAAATGTAATTCATTTCCATCAGCGTCAAAACTAAGGCTATCTTCAAAACTTACCTCGGTTCTCTTTCTCTTTGTTTTCCTTAAATACATCAAAATTTCATTATCAATGCAGCGTGATGCATAAGTTGCTAGTTTAATATTTTTATCTAATCGATAAGTATTTACTCCTTTAATTAAACCAATCGTACCAATAGAAACTAAATCTTCTAAATCTACTTTCGTATTTTCATATTTTTTAGCTAAAAAAACAACTAATCTCAAATTATGCTCAATTAATTTATTTCTTGCTTTCTGATCTCCTTGTTGAGCTAATTCCACATAATGAATTTCTTCTTCCTTTGTCAACGGAGGAGGAAGAGTATCACTACTACCCAAATAAAAAACAGGATTATATTTTTTTAAGATTTTTTTTAATAATTGAATAATTTTCTTCATATTAAGCTCCTTCTAATAAACCACTTCCCATAATACAATCAACACCATCTATATGAATTTCTTCATTAGAAATACCAATTAAAAAATTACTTCTAAACCCTACTCCTTGGATAAATATTTTATCGGGAATTACACATTTTAAAAGTCCATGATAATTTAGGGCATCATAAGGAACCAAAAGAGCTAATTCTTTTTCATAGTCAATAGTCATTAAGTTTTTATTGATTAAAAGAATTGGTCTTTTTTTATAGGGGTCAGTTAAATGATTCCCTGTATCTAAGAATGCTGTTGCTTCTATCACCTCCTTACTTTTTAAATAAATATCGACATGATAATAATGATGATAATGATTTTTTAAATGCAAACCTTGTTTTACATAACAATATAAAATGACTGGGCTTAAAATAATTAACGCAATCACATTGACAGATAGTCCATTAAAATAAAATACTAATCCTTCATTATGGTAACTAAATTGCAAATTTAAAAAGTAAAGAAATCCTCCTAGTAATATAGATGAAGTATATAAATAAAATAAATTTTTAAACATATAATGAATATCTCGATAACCAAAAGTAATGATGACCATAAAAATAGAAATCAGTATCTTAACAAGAAAAAGTTCTAAACTTTTCATTTCAATAAACATTGATAAAATAGTAATACTTCCTACTAAAGCTCCTAAGATTAATTTTTTTAAATTGGTTTGTCTTCTTAAAATAATTGCTACGGTAAATAATAAAATTAAATCAAATCCAAAATTTAATAACAAAACTAAATCAACATATATCTTCATTAATATCACCAAACTCATTATAGAAAGATTTTTGTAAATAATATGTCAATTTATGTTTAATATTTAAAGAAAAAAAATTGACAAAGATAACTAAGTTACCTTTTATCAATTTTTGATTTTTTCTTTAATTCTCGTGTTAAAATTTTTCGACGAATTTTAATTTGTTTTTTTCTCTCTACTAACTTTCTTTGTTTCATTGTTAACTTTAAATACTTTTCAAGTTTTTTGGAAGTAGGAGTCAACAAATCAGGAGATATTTGATTTAAATACTCATCCAGAAACAAACCACCAAATTGATGAACATAATTATAAAGTTCAAAAATAGTTTCTAGTGTAAAATAACTTAATAATGTTTCAGCATCACATTTTAGCAAATCACCAAAAGTAGAAAATTTACTTTTTTTTAGCTCTTTTTTAGCTTGTGATGTAAACTCTTCAACTTTAATTTTTTCTTCTGCAATTAATCCATTTATCCCCACCACAGAATAATCTTCATCAGCAAAATAATATCCCGCAAGATGAACTTGAAAAATTAAAATATTCTTAATACGATCAAGTTTTTCTAAATCCATATTTCCTATTTCTTCTTTTACTTTAATTGATAATTCAGTAGTATCTAAAGAAATCAACTCATCTATTGTTGATATTCCTAATTCCATTAGTGCTTTTAAAAAAAATCTATCTCCTGATTTCAATTTTATTATTTTTTCTATCTCAATATTCATATTACTTCCCCTTTCTACAACGATATACTTATTTTATCATTTTAATTTCATTTGTCAAATCAATTTTGATAGTGTAAAATTATTTTGACTGCACAAAAAAAGAGAACTTCGTATTAAAATTACTATAAACCAAAAATAGTAAAGGAAGTTCATTTATAAAAACCATATATCACATAATGTGCTAAATATTTTGCATATAAATCAAAAATTTATTTCAAGAGAAAAATACAAAAATTAATAAAACTATAGGATACAAAACAAATGGAATAAATATACCAAAAACATATTTAAAATCTTAAAAAAATAATGAACAAGTAATATAAAAAAATTAAATTTTGACATATCAATTTTTTCTTTCAATATGCAAATATTATCCTTAAAAGAATAGTTCTAAGAGAGTTACATACTAGATACTAGTATATTAATCCAATCAATAAAATTTTACACTATTTGTTGCTTTTTTACGCATTTTTTTACTTCTTTGCGTAAAAAAGCAACATTTTATCAAGAAAAAAGCCATGAAATAATTTCATGACAATTCTTAGTAATTTTCTGCTTTAATTTCAAAATAACTTTGAGGATGAGCACAGATTGGACAAACCTTTGGAGCTTCTTTCCCAATAACGATATGTCCACAATTACGACATTTCCAAATCTTATCGCCATCTTTAGAGAAAACTAAGCCACCTTCAATATTTTCTAATAATTTACGATATCTTTCTTCATGTTCTTTTTCGATTTGTGCTACGCCTTCAAAAAGATACGCTAAACGATCAAATCCTTCTTCTTTGGCTGTTTTAGCAAATTCTTGATACATATCTGTCCATTCGTAATTTTCTCCTTCTGCTGCTGATAATAAATTTGCTGGTGTATCAGGAATAGATCCTCCATTTAATTCTTTGAACCACATTTTAGCGTGTTCTTTTTCGTTATTTGCTGTTTCTTCAAAAATAGCGGCAATTTGTTCATAGCCATCTTTTCTTGCTTTACTTGCAAAATAAGTATACTTATTGCGTGCTTGACTTTCTCCTGCAAAAGCAGTCATTAAATTTTGTTCTGTCTTACTTCCTTTTAATTCCATAAATTATCCTTCCTTTCTTAACTTTCTAAGTCTATTTCATTGTATCATAAAAAGATTAAAAGATAAAGAAATTAACTATTAATTTTTAGCTGTTCCTAGTTTTACTTCAACATTCTTGATTTTATTATTTCGATAAAATTCTACAGATACTTTTTCTCCTGCTTTATGTTTATATAAAACATAGCGAAATTCTGCAATAGATTTTACTTTTTCTCCTCCGAGAGAAAGGATAATATCCCCTTTCTTTAATCCAGCAAGACCTGCTGGAGAAGTCAAAGAAACTTCGGTTACTGCAACACCTTCTGTTATTCCCTCAGGAATAGTAATTCCACTTTGCCATAAGTAATAACTATTATTTAAATCTAGCATTCCTATTCCAAAATATGGTCGATTAATCGTTCCTCCTTTTTCTAAAGTAGAAGCATAAAATAAAGCATCATCAATAGGAATAGCAAATCCAATTCCTTCAACGGTAGAATCTACTAATTTCATATTCGTAATTCCAATTACTTCTCCATTGATATTACATAAAGGACCTCCACTATTTCCTGGATTAATTGCTGCATCCGTTTGTAGTACTTTCATATAATAATCTGAAGAAGTTTCATTGCTAAGGGCAACTGCAACCATTCTATCTTTTCCTGATAAAATTCCTTTGGTTACCGTTCCCGCATAATCTGCTCCTTCTGGAGAACCTACGGTAAATACGGTATCACCAACTTTTAAATTATTGCTTTTTCCCATTACAGCAACTGACTTTATTGATTTGGCATCAACGGCTAAAACTGCAATATCAGAATAAGCTTCACTGCCACGAACTTGTGCTTTAAGAACTGTTTTATCGCTTAAAACTATTTTTATAGAATTCATTCCTGATACAACATGGTGATTTGTCATAATATAAGCTGTTCCATTTGCTTTTTTATAAATAAATCCTGTACCAGTAGAGGCTAACTTATTGTTAGAAAATCCTTCTACAACTACAACAGCATCATATACATTTTCTACACCTTTAGCAATCGTATCTTTTTCTTCAATAAAACTTCCTGTTTGAATAACCGTTTTTACTTCATTTGTACCAAATAAAGATACAAAATACATGCCAACAGAACCACTAATAAAAGAAAGCAAGACGACTATAATTAAAATTATTCTAACATTTCTTTTTTTCATTTTTTCCTCCTTACATATTTACTAAATCCATATAATTCTTAGGAATTCCCATTCGATCTAATATTTTTTCAATAGGAATAGAATCAATTGCTCCATCTAATTTTTCAATTTCATATTCAATTTCTCTCATCATCATTCGAAAATCATCACTGCGAAGTAAATACTTCATCATAATCATCACAGCAAAAACATCATTTTTTCCATAAATATATTCATCATCCATTCTAGGAATACCAAGTTTTTGATGATATGGGGTATTAGCAATAACATTTTCAGAACGATGTTCATAAACAATATCTTCATGAGCACACAAATTTCGATAATTAGATAAAATTGGTAAGAAATTTTCTAAATAATTGGTATTCATTCCAAAGATATCTGCAATTGCTACTTGATCTTCTGGTTTTAAAATGAGATATAATTCTGTTACAATTCCAAAAGATAATACTTTTACTAATACCCATAAAGGAATATAACCATAATTATTCATATAGTGCATAGTTGCCATATGATGAGCCCCATTTACCCGAATTTGACGTTTCATTTTTTCGATAACATCTTTTACTCTTCTAGATTTATTTCTATCCATAGTAAAATTTTTAGGATTTAAATAATCTTTATCCCGATAACCATATTTTTTGGATAACTGGTAAGAAATAATTGATTTTAATTGATTTTCTACGATGAGTAGATTTTTAAATAAAATATTACGAAAACTTCGATCAAATAAAAAGATGGAATAAAGTTCACGAAAAGTCGAACCAACCACAAAAGTTTTATCTCGATAAGAATTCATTAATAATATTCGATAACCATTAATAAAGAAATAATTTTCACGAAGCAAAATTTCCTTAGCTAAAGCTTCATCTTCAACAATCAAACCTTTTCCTTTTAAAATATCTAACTGCTCATCAATTGTTTTAAAAAGCTTTTCCACCTTATCACCTACTATACTATTCTAGTTTAGTATATCATGAATTTATGAAAAAAGATACTAATTTTTCTATAATTTACATTCTATCTACTCCATGTTATAATAATGAAACAGAAAGGAAGAAGAGAATGAATGAACCGTTAGCAATCAAATTAAGACCTAAAAAATTAGATGAAGTAATTGGGCAAAAACATTTAATTGGAGAAAATAAAATACTGACCAATCTGATTCAAAATAAAAAGTTATTTTCAATGATTTTATTTGGAAATCCTGGAATAGGAAAAACGACTATTGCTCATGCAATAGTAGAAGAATTAAAGGTAAAATATCGTATGTTTAATGCTGTTATCAATAGTAAAAAAGACTTTGATATTATAGTTGAAGAAGCCAAATTATATCAAGGAATGGTTTTGATTTTAGATGAAATTCATCGTTTAAATAAAGATAAACAAGATTTACTTCTTCCCTATTTAGAATCTGGGCTAATTACTTTAATTGGAATGACTACTTCTAATCCCTATCATGCCATTAATCCTGCTATTAGAAGTCGTTGTCAAATATTCGAGTTAAAAGATTTAAGTGATGAGGATATCGATACGGCTATTGATAAAGTGATAAGTTCTAATCTTCTAGAAAATATTAAAATTGATTCTGATGCTAAAGAAGTGATAAAAAATAGTAGTAATCATGATTTAAGATCGGTTTATAATTTAATCGAAATTGCTTACTATGCAAATAATAGCCATCACATCACAACAAAGTTATTAGAAAGCATTCGTGGTCAATCTAATATTATTATTGATAAAAATGGTGATGGCTACTATAATGCCATTAGTGCTTTTCAAAAGTCCATTCGTGGAAGTGATGTTCATGCTTCTCTTTATTATCTTGGACTTTTAGTAGAAGCTGGTGATATTGATATCATCTGTAGAAGATTATCTGTAATCGTTTATGAAGATATCGGACTTGCCAACCCTAGTATGGGTCCAAAGGTCGATGCGGCAATTCACTCAGCTTTAAGACTTGGCCTACCAGAAGCTAGAATTCCCTTAGCCTGCATTGTCATCGAATTAGCCCTTAGTCCAAAGAGCAATTCAGCAGAAGCAGCTATCGATAAAGTGTTAAATGATATTCATACCAAAAAAATCGGTGGAGTTCCTAAACATATTATCAATCACTCTCCTGATTATAAATACCCTCATGATTATCCAAATGATTATGTCCCTCAACAATATTTACCAGACGAAATCAAAAAGGCAAAATACTACACACCAAAAAAGAATAAAAATGAAAAAATACTGAAAGAGATTATGACACAATTAGAAAAAATAAAATAAGATTAAGAAGCTTCTTCTTTAAGAGGTTTTCTTTTTTTTTGAAAAAAGTCACTCAAAATAGAGGCACATTCCTCTTTTAAGATACCTGAGGTAACTTCTATTTTTGAATTTTCTAACTTAGAGAGATAGCCAAAGGCTTGATTTGTACAACCATAAACTACTCTTTTTATTCTGGATTGAAGAATTGCTCCTGTACACATCAGACAAGGTTCAACTGTTGTATACAAAGTACATTCATTCAAATACCAACTTTCTAATTTTTGACAAGTTTCATTAATTGCTAAGATTTCAGCATGAGAAGTAGCAATTTTATCTATTGTTTTTCGGTTATAGGTACATGCTAATACTTTATCTTGAAAAACAATTACACAACCAATTGGTACTTCATCGAATTGATAAGCTTTCTTTGCTTCTTCTATAGCTAATTTCATGTAAAAAATATCTTTATCCATCATCAATCTCCTTATAAAGAAAAAGAAAATGTAAGTATTTTTCGTAAAAGAATTAAATCTTATAATCATCTTCTAAAGTAAATACAACATTTTCATTAATCCAATTTTTTCTTGGTTCAACAGCATCTCCCATCAAAACAGAAACTCTCTTCTCCGCAAGAGCAACATCAGTAATATTAACCTTTACTAAACTTCTCTTTTCTGGATTCATTGTTGTTTCCCATAGTTGATGAGCATTCATCTCACCTAATCCTTTATATCGTTGAATTTTATAATTACTCTTCCCCTTAGTTAGTTCTTTTAATTCTTCATTTGTCCATAAATAATGCTCTTTAGAACCTATTGTTACTTTATATAAAGGTGGCATAGCAATATATAAATTTCCATTTTCAATTAAAGGTTTCATATAACGATAAAAGAAAGTTAAAAGTAAACATTGAATATGTGCTCCATCATCATCAGCATCGGTCATAATAATGACTTTACCATAACAAATATCTTTAATATTAAAATTATTTCCATATCCAGCACCTATTGTATGAATTAGAGTATTAATTTCCTCATTCTTAAAAATATCTTCTAATTTTGCTTTTTCAGTATTTAAAACTTTACCTCTTAAAGGAAGGATAGCTTGTGTTCTTTTATTTCTAGCTTGTTTAGCAGAGCCACCAGCAGAATCTCCTTCTACAATAAAGAGTTCACGAGACAATTTATCTTTTGTTTGTGCAGGAGTTAATTTTCCACTTAAAATTTTTTCAATTTTTTTAGAATCTTTCCCTTTACGAGATTCTTCTCTTGCTTTTCTAGCTGCTTCTCTAGCATCTTTTCCTTTTAATGCTTTTGTGACAATCATTGTCGCAATAGATTTATTTTCCTCTAAAAAGAATTTTAATTTTTCTGTTGTAATTGCTTCTACAATACTTCTAGCAGCAGGTGTTCCTAGTTTTGCTTTTGTTTGTCCTTCAAATTGAAGAATAGATTCTGGAATTTGTACACTGATAATTGCTGTTAAGCCTTCTCTTACATCACTACCTTCAAAGGATTTATCTTTAGCTTTAATAAAATTATTTTCTCTAGCATAATCATTCAATACCTTAGTTAATGCCGTTTTAAACCCAACTTCATGGGAACCTCCATCACTCGTTTTAACATTATTAACAAAAGAAACAATATTTTCCGAATAACTATCGGTATATTGAAGGGCAACATTGACATTAATATGATCCTTATTGGCTTTAAAACATAATACTTTATGTAAAACATTTTTTCCTTCATTTAAATATTCAACAAAAGATTCAAGGCCATTATGATATAAGTATTTTTCTGTTTTTCCCTCAATTTCATCCGTAATTTCAATACTAAGACCATTAATCAAAAAAGCACATTCTTGCATTCTTTCACAAATAACACTGAAATTAAATTTTGTACTGTTAAAAATTTCACTATCTGGCATAAAATGTACAGTTGTTCCCGTTTTATTAGTATTGCCTAACTTCGTTAACTTTTTATCGACATGACCACCATTTTTAAAAGAAATATAATATTCTTCTCCTTGATACCTTGTTGTTACTTCCATAAAACTAGATAATGCATTAACAACAGAGGCTCCTACTCCATGAAGGCCACCACTAACTTTGTAGCCTCCTTCGGAAAATTTACCACCAGCATGAAGTACAGTATAAATTACTTCTGGAGTGCTTTTTCCTGATGCATGCATTCCTGTTGGTATTCCTCTACCATGATCAGTAACACTAATTGATCCATCTTTATGCATAATAATTTCTAAATGATTTCCATATCCATTTAAGGCTTCATCTACCCCATTGTCTACAATTTCCCAAACTAAATGATGCAGTCCTCTTTTATCTGTAGAACCAATATACATACCAGGTCTTTTTCTAACTGCCTCTAATCCTTCTAATATTTTGATTGAATTTTCATCATAAGTATTTGTTGTTTTTCCCATTGTCATCTACCATCTTTCTTAAATTTCTTAAAATAGTATATCATAGAAAAAAGAATATTCCAAAGAATATTTCTTTTTAGTTTACAAATTAGCAATTATTTACTAGCATACTTATTCGTAAATAATAATAATGCTTTTTCATATTCATCTTGATTAGCAAGTTCAACAAAAAATTCTTCTCCATCCTCATTCTTTGTTATTTCACGAATTTCAAAAGTTTCCTCATCATCTTCTTTTTTTAAATAAACATACTTCTCAATAATATCTACAATAAAGTAATCACTGCCATCTTCTAAAGTAACATATTCAACTTCCATTTCATCCATTTTATTTACCCTTTCCTACACTTTTTTCTTCCACATCTAAAGAATATCCCAATTTTTGTTCTAGACTTGCTTTAGCAACACGAAATGCAACATCAGTGGCCTTTGTGCTTGCTTCTTGAAATTTTTCTTCTTCACTTTTATCAGAATTATATCCAAAATTTTTTAAGAACTCTTCTTTATTATTTGAACCACCTTCATAAGATTCAATTTGTCGATAAGTTGTAGAGACAATCAAAGCATTAATATCTTCCTCTGATAAACTATTATAGACATTTTCAATTTGAGCAACATCAAAATATTGTTTCAACCAATTTAATGTTACTCTTTGTTTATCATAAGCAGAAAATTTATAAAAATAAGATTGTTTGTCATCTGTTCTTTTTATACAAGAAGAATGCAATTCTTCATCACTTACAGTTCCAAAACTTTCCTTTATTTTAAAAGATAACTTGAAAATTTCATTATCAATTTTATTTTGCGTATCTTTAGCTGTTTGAGATAATCTATCATTGCTAAATTCTTCAGTATCTTGCATTTGTTGTGCTAACGCCTCATATTTTTCTTGATAATTATCCATAATTTCTTCTTCGGCATTCATTCCTCTACTCATATTTTTATCAATATCACTAGCAGTTGTTCCTAATGGATCTTGTTGGAATTTAATTTTTTGAGCAGTTTTCGTTCCCGCATAATCAAGACCTACTCCCACAATTGCTACAACACCAGTAATAAAAACTATTTTTCCTATTTTCTTGAATAATTTTTTTCTCTTTACGGCTTTTCTTCTTATTTCTTTTTGTTCTTGTAACTCTCTTAAATACTCTTGTTTCTCTCTTTCAATAAATTGTCTTTTCCTCTCGCTAACACCAATATTAGGAACATTAATTTCTTTTTGTTCTTCGTCCATCGTAACACCTCTTTCTTAATTTATAGAATTAACCATCACTTCTTTATTTAATGATTGTACAATTTCTTTATACTTAGAATACACTTCACGATAATTGCTTAAATATTTTTCTTCCATAAAAGAAAAGGGAATAATCTCAAAATCTTGATAGGAAGAAGTATAATAAGTATATAGTAATTCATTGTGTAAATTCTTCAATATTATTTTATCATTTTCCTTATAAATGTCAACCATACTCATTAATCCTACGCGATTAGATAAATTCACTACCTCATGAGCAGATAAAAAATTACCAAGAGAATAAATGACTAAAGTTTGATTAATCCAGGTAACTGGTTGAATCACGTGGGGATGAGTTCCAATAATAATATTTACTCCTAAACTAGATAAATAACTAGCCATATCTTCTTGATAACGATTAGGCATATCCTGATATTCTACTCCCCAGTGCATAGCAACAATTAGTAAGTCTACTTTATCTCTTACTTGTTCGATATCTTTCTTTACTTGATTTTTATAATCCTGATATGCCTTATCTGTATCAGGATTATTCCCTGTAACAGGCCAAACATTCACTAAGTATTCTTTGCCACTAGGAACACGAATTCCATTCGTCCCATAAGTATAATTTAGCATCGTATAACGAATATTATTCTTCGTAACAATACGCTCCTTAGCCCTATCTTCAGCACTAGAATAACTTCCCACTGCTAAAACATCACTTTTACTATCCCAATACGCTCTAGAAGCTAAAATTGCCTGTTCTCCTCTATCCATCGTATGATTAGTAGAAAGAGATACTAAATTAAATCCTGTATCTATCATTGCCTCTCCTACTTCTTGTGGAGAATTAAAAGCAGGATAACTAGATACCCCAAGTTCTTTTCCTCCTAAAATCGTTTCCTGATTATAATAAGCAATATCATACTGACTTATCATCGGTTTTACTTTAGCAAAAATAGGCCTAAAATCATAAGTTTCTCCATTCTTTGCATACTGATAAATCTTATCATGAATTAAATTATCTCCTACCATCACCATAGATAATTTATCTACTTTCTTACTCTCTTTATTTTCTTTTTCTTGCGTTTTTATTTCTTCATTTTGTTTTATTGACTTAAAATACTTATCCGTTACAATCCCTAAAGAAGTAAAAAGAGAAATAAAGAAAAGAAGTAACCAAATCATTTTTTTCTTTTTATATCTTCTTCTTTTCTTCATTATTCTTCTCCATAAGCAGGTTTTACTGATATATTATTATCATATTTTTTTACTACTTTAGCATATTTATCATGAATACGCTGGTAATCTGGTAAGTAAGTAGCAATTTCAGAACTAGAAAAGGGTACAACTTTAAATCCTCGCCAATTTTTATAATAAGTATAAACCAAATCATTATCTACATTCGTAATACTTACCTCAGATGACTTTCCCTTAACTTTTTTCTTAATTTCTAAACTTGTCATTAAACCAACCATCTTATTATAATCATCGGTTTGATATTGAGCAGAAATAAAATTACCTAATGAATAAATCACTAATGTTTTGTCAATCCAAGTAACGGGTTGAATGACATGAGGATGAGCACCGATAATGATATCTACTCCTAAGCTTGCTAAATAAGAAGCCATATCTTTTTCATATGCTGTTGCTTCATCAGTATACTCTACTCCCCAGTGCATTGCTACCATTAAAACATCTACTTTATCTCTTACTTGTTCAATATCTTTTTTCACTTGTTCTTTATATTCTTGATAAGCAGTATCTTTCTCTACATCATTTACTTCTAAATCAGTAGGCCAAACATTCACTAAGTATTCTTTGCCACTAGGAACACGAATTCCATTCGTTCCATAAGTATAATTTAGCATCGTATAACGAATATTATTTTTCGTAACAATACGCTCCTTAGCCCTATCTTCAGCACTAGAATAACTTCCCACTGCTAAGACATCACTTTTACTATCCCAATACGCTCTAGAAGCTAAAATTGCCTGTTCTCCAGAATCCATCGTATGATTACTGGCTAAAGAAACTAAATTAAATCCAGCATCAATCATCGCATCTCCCACTTCTTGAGGAGAATTAAAGGTAGGATAATCGCTAATACCAAGTTCTTTTCCTCCTAGTACTGTTTCTTGATTATAATAAGCAATATCATACTTTTGAACAATAGGCTTAACTAACTCATACATTTTCCGAAAGTCGTAGCCTCCCTTTCCATCACTAGCATCTTTATAAATACTAGAATGAATTAAGTTATCTCCTACCATTACCATAGATAATTGATAATCTTGTTCCTTCTCTTCTTTCTTTACTTCTTGTACCTTATCGTTACCTTCTTCATTCTCCTTCTTTGGACTAGACTTAGTAAGAAAATAAACAAATACTAACGAAAATAAAACGACTAAACTAACCGCAATAAAAATATTGCCTAACTTTAATTTTCTTTTTTTCTTTCTCATCATTGATACATCCTATTTATTTTTTTTCAAAATATATTTCTTCGCTTCTACTTGCTCTTCTTGCTTTTCTTCATTCTCTTGTTTTTTGACTTTTCCTAAAACTTTAAAATCAATCATTGAATTTTCTTTACTTGCTTTAATTACTTGAACAATGACTTCATCCCCAAATCCAAATATATCTTTAGTTTTGTTATTGATTAAACGCATAGCATCTTCTATATAACGATATCCTCCACGAGGCATATCTTCTATTCTAGCAAGACCTTCTACAGTATTAGGAAGTTCTACAAATACACCAAATTCTTGAACACCAGAAATGACTCCTGTAAAGGTTTCTCCAATATGACTTTCCATATATTCAGCCTTTTTCATGTCATCAACATCTCTTTCACATTTTACTGCATCTTGTTCTTTTTCTGAACAGTGAAGAGCCATAATTGGTAAATTCTTACGCCAATATTCAATCACTTCTGAAGAATAATGATATTGATAATCCTTCACTAAACGATGTAAGATTAAATCTGGATATCTTCTAATTGGGGAAGTAAAATGCGCATAGCACTTGCTACCAAGTCCAAAGTGACCAATATTCGTATCAGAATATACCGCCTTAGCTTGACTTCTAATTGCCAAATCATTAAGTATTTTTGCATCTGGCTTATCTTCTAATTGTTTTAAAACATTTTGTAAATCTCTTACTGTAATATTTTTCTTCTTTCCATTTACTTTATATCCACGAGAAGCTAAGAAACAGAAGAAACTATTTAATCTTTTCTCATCTGGTTTGCTATGAACACGATAGATTCCTGGTAATTGTTGATAGAAAATCGAACTAGCAACAGTTTCATTTGCAGCAACCATAAAGTTTTCAATCATATTCTCCCCTGTTCCTTCATTTCTAAGTTGAATATCTACTGGTTTTCCTGCATCATCAACAATAATTTTTGCTTCATTACTATGAAATTCTATATAACCTCTTCTTACCATTCTTTGTCTTAATAAATCTGATACATAGCGCATAGTTCTTAAATCATCGGCAAATGGTTGGTATGCTTCATCAACAATTCCTTTATCTAAAATATCATTCACCTTATTATAAGTCATTTGGATTCTACTTCTAATCACTGATTCCCCAATCCAATGAGAAATAATTTTTCCTGTTGAGTCTATTTTCATAATACAAGACATCGAAAGGCGATCAACATTTGGGTTTAGGGAACAAATTCCGTTGGATAAACGATGTGGTAACATTGGAATAACTCTATCGACTAAATAAACACTCGTTCCTCTTTCATAAGCTTCCTTATCTAGTAAAGTATTTGGCTTTACATAGTGACTAACATCCGCAATATGAACACCAAGTTCAAATGTACCATCATCATTCTTTAAAATACTTACGGCATCATCTATATCTTTGGTATCATCTCCATCAATCGTAAAAATTACTCTATTTCTTAAATCTAATCTTCCCTTTAAGTTTTCTCCTTCAATATTATCTGGTAAATCTTGAATTGAATCTAATACTTCATCTGGAAACTGTGGTTTAAAATTATTTTCATAAACAAAAGACAAAATATCTACACCGACATCATTTTTATGACCAATGACATGCGCAATACTTCCTAAATATTGATTTCCATCAAGAGGCTCTACAACAACCTTATGACCATCTACTAGACCTTTTTGACATTCCTTGATAATTTCAATATCCAATAAATTTTTCTTATCTGGATGGACCATACATTTTCCATCTTTAAAATAAACGGTACCAACAAAATCTTCTTTATTTCTTTCTAAAATACTATGAACTCTTCCTTCTGTTTTATCTCCAATAAGCTCAATTAAAACAATATCTAAGTTTCTAGCTCCATTTAAATTTTCACGATGAATATAGATATCTTTCTTTCCTTCTCCTATTTCTACAAAGCCAAATCCCTTTGGATTCATCAACATTTTTCCTTTAACTAAATGACTATTCTTTAACAATAAATATTTTTGCTTTTTTTCACTGTAATAAAGAATTCCTTTTCTACATAATTCTTCTAATATTTTCATTACTTTCTTATAATCATCAATTGATTTATACCCTAAGGCATCATTAATCTCAATAGAACTCATCGAAGGTCTACTTGGATTAGACAATAAATTAATTATATCTTGTTCCATTCTCTTCACCTCTTTTTATTAATAAAATACTTCTATGGAACTTATGTATTTTATTAATTTTAATCATAAATGTACATCATTTACCTAATAAAAGAATAGCAAAAACACGACCTATAGTCAATAATTCTTCTTATCTTTTTTTATACATTTTATTTTTAAACACCCATTTTATAACAATCCCTCTTCATTGCTTTCTCCTACCAGTAAAAAATTTTTTATCAAAAAGAAAAAAAGAAATTTAAGTATTTTACGCCTCAAATTTCTAAAAATTTTAAACTGCTTTCTTTCCATTATTTATTGTTACAAATTAATCTTATTATTTCTCTTTTCTTATTAATTAAACATAAGATACAAATTTTAAAAAAATTTTTTAAATAAACTAATTTTCAGCCTTACATACTTTTCCACTATCAAAGACAATCTCTTCATCACATAAAGATTTTGAACATCTAAATAAGCAACTAGATATAAAAAACTTTAAAAGAAGAAAAGGAAGAAGTCTAGTTAGATTTGTTCCTTTTTGCTATTATAAAGATTAATAATTATAAAATAAATATAGACTTTGATACGATTTAATGATAAATTATGTGTTACATAAGCAATTATTTATGTAGTAGTGCGCATAATATTAATGCCTTATGATATATTAGTTAAAAATGTAGGAGGTGTAGAAGATGAGTTTGTATAGATTTTTTGCAAGTGATAAAGAAATGCCAGAATTTGATAGTATGCATGTTACACTAGGTAAAGCAAATAATAGCATAAGTGTTATTGATGAAAATCATGCTCTTAGAATTAAAAAAGAAGATGATTTGTATTATGCTAGTCAGTATACTGATAAAGAATTTGTAAATGATATTGAATGGCATTATAATGACGAAAACGCAGAAATTATTATTGATTATATTAAAGACTTATTAAAAAATAGATTTTCTGTACTTTTATATAATACTTGGAGCGATGATAAATCACCAGTTAATGTAACTAAAATTAATGTTAATGATTTATCCATACAAAATATTAAAAAACTTTGGGGACAAGAATCTTTTTCTAATAATGAATGTCTTCAAATTTATAAAGAATATTAATTATTAACTAATAGAATTAAAACTCTTACGAAAGCTGTAAGAGTTTTATTATGTCTAAAAATAAGCATAATTCTTCTTACCCATTAAAAATTCTTTATCAAAAAGAAAAAAGAAATTTAAGTATTTTACTCCTCAAATTTCTAAAAATTTTAAACTACTTTCTTTCTATTATTTATTGTTACAAATTAATGTTAGTCTTCTTATTACTCTTTTTCTCATTAATTAAACATAAGATACAAATTTTAAAAAAATTTTTTTAAATAAACTAATTTTCAGCCTTACATACTCTTCCACTATCAAAGACGATCTCTTCATCACATAGAGATTTTAAATCTTCTTTAATGTGTGAAGCAATAATTATTAATTTCCCTTTATCTTTTTCTTCTTTAATTAATTTTTTTACTATACTAACAGATGATTCATCTAATCCATTAAATGGTTCATCTAAAAGTATAATTTTAGGATTTTCCATAAAAACTTGAATTATTCCTAACTTTTGCTTCATTCCTAAAGAATATTTTGAATATTTTTTATCTTTTTCTGAATATAAATTTAATTTTTTTAATAATTTTTCTATCTCATCATCGCCAATTTTCTTTTGAATGCTTGCTAATAATCTTAAATTTTCAATTCCAGATAAATCGTTTATAAATTTTGGATTTTCAATTAAAGCCCTAATTTCACCATTAAAATAATTTCTTTTAAATATGTTATTACCATCTATACATATACTACCTGTAGTAGGCTTTACAAATCCGCATATCATTTTCAATGCAATAGTTTTCCCACTTCCATTTCTACCCACAAATCCATATATCTTGCCATAATCTAAATATATATTTACATTTTCAAAAATAGTATTTTTTTCTATCACTTTCGAAACATTTTCAAAACTTATTCCCAAATCAGTCACTTCCTTTACAAAAAAAATAATATCTCTTAGAAAAAACTAAATAAAAAAGTGCTATTTGTATCACAAATAATAACATTAATAACCAAATCATATTTATATTAGTAAATAAATTAATTGTATAATAAAAATAGCCTATCGATTCATTTTTTCCAACAGATGTAGCAAGTAAAATAAATATAATAAATATCAATGAATATTTTTTTATTATAGTATATAACAGCAAAAAACTACAATCAAAAAAAGTTTTTACTAACAAATCACATAAAAAAGCTTTGACAACAAAAATTAAACCTAAATGCACCCCTATAATTGAATATACAATATATAACAAAACAAATAACAACATTTCAAATATCAAACTTATAATGCCATGATTAATTAATCTATATATAAAATACTTACCTTTACTTATTCTTAAAAAAAGATTTTCACCACCAATTTGAAAATCCTTAGTATATAAACTTAATACAAAGAACATCCTAAAAGTAAAAAATATTAACATAAATGACAATTGATAAATCGAATTTATTTTATCATAACCACCAATATTTTCAAAAAATACCATCAATAAATTTTTTTCAATTACTAAATCTGAATTCAATTTAATATATCCAATATATAAAGTAGTCAAAAATAGATAAAATACTATAATTTTAATCTTACTCAATATAAATGATATATCACATCTAATCAAATACATTATAATAAGTCCTTTTTCCAATTCCATTCAAATTCAACTATTGAGCAAAGTAATATAATAAATATATAGATAGATGAATACAATATATCAATGTTAAAATTTGGAAACAAATGGTAACTACTAATATAATAGGAAGGAAAAAATTTAATTATTAAATTTGGAATAAATCCTAAAAAACTACTTATCAATAATACAAGTATAATAATTTTATAATTAAATTTTTTAGTCTTAATATCTAAAGTATAAATACTAACTGAAAACAAAAATAAAATATTTTCAAAAAATCTTAATAATAGTAAAAAAATATTAGAAACATTATAAAATGTGTCATTTCCAATGATATAATTACGATTTGCAAAAAGATTAGTAAAAATCAAAACAAATACAAAAAAATAAAATATTATATTTAAAACAAAATAAATATTTATAATGATACAATCTTTTTTCAAGCCATAATTTCTATTTACTCTTGTTACATAATTATAATTCAAGATATATTTATCATAAAAAAACCATGTACTATAAACAACTGTTGGTATCAAAAAAATTCCCATAACAAACGGATGACTAAATGCATGAATTGCTAATTCAAGATAAGAATATTCACTACGATTTACTGTAAAAATAAAAGCTCCTAAACATAAATATAGTAAAATAATTCTATAATTAAAAGTCTTTTTAAACGAATGAAGACACTGCTTCAAAAAGTTATTCATAATCATTTAATACATTCTCCCTATTACAATACAATCTCGATATAATAAATGTTGTTATAATTATTAAAAAAATAACCCAACAGAACTCCCATATTAAACTTGGTATTCCATCTAAATAATATAAATTTAAAATAGAAAAACCATTAAGCATTTTTTCATTATTTGTCAACGCCTTAAAAATAGGTGCCACAAAAAAATTAAATATATTCTCTAAAGCCATAAAAGCTACATAATTGGCTATTACAAACAAAGAAAACTTTTTTACAAATTTACATATAATCATTCCCAAGTTTATTATAAAAATACCATATAAAAATATCATTATTAAATACAAGATAACAAACAAATAAGGGTTTAATATAGTCATATATTGATGCCCAGTTTGAAATGGATATAACAAATGATCAAAATTATTAGAATTAATTACATTACAATTTGGAAAAATAAGATATGATATTAAAAAAAATGTTCCAAACAAAATTGGTAACAAAAGACTTTTTTTCCATGATTTTAATACCATACCTTTCATAAATTTAGTGTAATTAGTTCTTTGACTACAATAAGTAACAAAACCAGAATGATAAACTTGAAAAAAAGAGTAACATCCTAAATATGTTATTATTAATGGTAATAAATATGCATAATAAGAATAAATATCAAATCTTATTAAAAACCACCAAAACGAAAAACAACTTATTAATGAAAGTTCTTTAGGATATATAGAAAAAAAAGCATCTTTCCCAACAAAATTTGTATAAACAAAATAAAGTAAAGAAAAAATCAAAGGTACTACAATCAATATTATAGAAATAATAACATTTTTTCTATCTATCTTTCCCATTTCATATTCTAACTTCCTTTCAAAAAAATAGGAATTATGTGATATTTTATTTAATTAATAAGTTATAATCCAAGTACCACTTGAAATTTGTGCTTGCGTCCATGGTGCTAATAGTTTCGCAGCAAATGCAAATTTTACACCTGTCACAGCTGTTGCACTATTTAAATAGGTAGCATCTCCAAACTTTTTATTTCCATTTGTAGAACCATCAATTGAATACCAACGTTCAGTAACTATTTCTCCTTGCTCGTTTGAAACGGCTACACCTATTGTCCTACTACCACTAATTGTTAAATTTGCTCCTTGAGCCCCATCATCATTTTTAGTTATACCTGCTTTGGCACTACCATTTCTACCAATTACATCAGGTGAATAATGTGGCTCTCCCAAAAAATCAGCCTTCAATCCTGAAACAGATCTTGATTGTGTATATGCACTTGCAAAATTAAATCCTCCTATTGCAAATGTACATACAAATACAATTAATAATAATTTATAATTTCTCATTTTCTCTCCTTTAAACTCACATAATTCCTTTGCCAATCTAGAAATCTAGGTTAGTATTCTAGACAACTTAATTTTAATATTATATCACTAAGTTGTCAAGTTTTTTCACTTTTATATATTCTAATTCTTTTACTCATACATTTTATAACACTCATTTTTATAACCATTACTCTTCATCACTTCTTCTTACCCATTAAAAATTCTTTATCAAAAAGAAAAAAGAAACTTAAGTATTTTACGCCTCAAATTTCTAAAAATTTTAAAATGCTTTCTTTCCATTATTTATTGTTACCAATTAATCTTATTATTTCTCTTTTTCTCATTAATTAAACATAAGATACAAAGAAGAATAAGATAAATTAAGAAAAGAGGAAATAAGTAACAAATCAAATAGCTAAGGTAATCTAGTCCTGTAAACTGATATAAATGATTAATATGATTAAAAATATCTATGGTATAAGAAAAATAATACTTTGTTATTAAAGTAACCATTAAAGATAAAACTAATCCAATATCTGCAAGATAAAAAACAGATTCTTTCTTTTTTAAAGAATAGAAAATTAGGATAAAGAAAAAAAGAATAATAAACAAAACATACCATATTCCTTGTTTAATTAAATATATATTTCCTAAATAAGAAAAGAAAAAATAAAAAATAGAAAGAAATAAACGATTTTTATGTTCTTTTTCTTTTTGAATGAGAAAAAAGAAAAGAACTAAAGAACATAAAAAGATCATATTAATCCCTGATAATATACCTAAAATACTAGCATTCATAGAATTATCTAAAGTAAAAATAGGAAGAATTCCTAATATTTTAACATTCATCTTTTTTAAGTAGGAAGAATAACTTAAAGTATTTTTTGAATAAGGATAACTCGGTAATGTTTTTACTTGAAATAAATGTCCTAATTTATCTGGATAGCCATATGAAGAATAGTAAGAAATTGCTCGAATAAATTCACTTTTATTCTTTTCCTCAGAAAAGCCATAAAAAATAGTATCACCAATGACTGTTACAGGAACACTTTCGAGATGAATTTGATAGCTATCTTCCAGTACTTTAATTTTTTCTTGATTTTTCTCTTCATGAACTTCATAGCGATATACATTTACGTTATCATATTGTTTTTCTATGCTTTTTAAAAAATTATTTTCTGCTTTACAGTGAGAACAGGTACTAGAATGAAAGAAATAAATATTTACTGAATTTTTAGTATCCGCTAAAGAAAACGATAGGGGAAAAAATAGAAGAAGGAAAAAAGTGAAAAGTTTTTTCATTGTTTTTCCTTCAAGTTTAGACTTTGATAGCAAGCGTCAAAGCACTGAAAGAATTCTTCTATTTCTTCTTTTGTTGTTTTAAAAGATAAACTAATTCGGATACTATGCATTGCTCTTTCTCGGTCTTTGGTGACTGCATATACTGAATCAGACATGGCATTTGTATTAGAACAAGCACTTTTTGTCGAGATATAAATATCATAATTATCCATTGCATGAATAAAAGTTTCTGGCTTAATATTAGGGATACTAATATTAATGGTAGAATAAATAGAATTGGAAGTACTATTCATCAAAATAGAAGGATATTTCTTTAAAAATTCTAAAATACTTTGATTTAGCTCTTTAACATAAGAAGTATTTTCTGCAATATGAGGAATTACCAACTCTAATGCCTTCATGGTGGAAACAATCAAAGGAAGTGCTGGAGTCCCACTGCGATAAACCGTACTTGATTTTCCTCCATGAATCAAATTATCTAATAAAACATTTTTTTTCTTAATCAATAGTCCTATTCCTTTTAAACCATAAATTTTATGGGCAGAGCAAGTGGCAAAATCCATCAAATCAAAGCAAAGAGGAATTTTTCCAATCGCTTGTGTACAGTCAACATGAAAAAAACATTTTGGATACTCCCTTACTATTTTAGAAATTTCTTCAATAGGTTGTCTAATTCCTAGTTCACTATCTACTGCACAAATACTTACCAATATTGTGTCACTAGTTAACAATCTTTTTAAATGTTCTAAATCAACTTGTCCATCATCTTTAATTTTCACATAATCGACAATAAATCCTTGATTAGATAGATAATTTACGGTAGATAATACTGAAGAATGTTCTAAAAAAGTAGTAATAATATGTTTGCCACGACTTTTATATTTAGAACAAACGCCTTTAATTACATGGTTATTTGCTTCACTTGCGCCACTGGTATAAATAATCTCTTGATTTTTTAATTCTAGTAGTTCTTTAATTTTCTCCGTTGCATAATCTTCTAGCTCTTTTGCTTCCATTCCTAACTTATGTAGGGAATTGCTATTTCCTGGATATTCTAGACAGACTTTATTAAAAGTACTTAACACTCTTTTATCTACGGGGGTTGTAGCTGCATAATCTAAATATATCATTTCTTTCTTCCTTCTTTCTTTCTTTTACAATTGTATCAAATATTTAAAAAAAAGTTAATAAAAAAAGAAGAGATTATTCTTCAATATTACTCTTCTCTAATAAAGATAATTGTCCTTTAATTAAAGTTTCCATCTTTGTTTTATATACACTATAACTTTTCTTTAATGTTTCTAATTCTTGTTCTGTTTTCTGTGCCGAAATTAAAGCTTCATGAACAATAGCACTTGCATTATCTTTTGCTTCTTTAATAATTAAATCAGCTTCTGTACGAGCTAACTCTTTCATTTTATCTGTTGTTTCTTGAGCAGCAATCAATGCTTTTGCAACCTTTACATCAGCATTTTGACTAGATTGTTTTTTTAATGCTTCTAATTGCATCAAATAGTTATTATTATCTTCACTTAATTGTTCTAGCTTTTTGATGACCACATCAATAAATTGATTCACTTCTTCTATGTTATATCCATTGTTAACAATACTAAACCGCCTCATCATTCACCTTCTAACTTTTACCAATCTAAGTCAATATCGTTATTTTTAGCCTTCTTCCCCTTATCATCATCATCGGTAATTGCACCTTCAACATCAACATTTTTAGGGGTACATAAGAAAATTCCTGCTCCTATTTTTTGTAAATCTCCACCTAAAGCATAAACGGTACCGCTTAAAAAATCGACAATTCTTTTTGCTTGATCTGGTGTCACTCTCTTCATATTTACAACAACAGTATTTTTTTTCTTCAAATGGTCGGCTATTTGTTGACTTTCTGAATAAGCTCGTGGCTCTAATAAAATCATTTTCCCTGTTCCTACATTTACCATCTCTTCCCTCTTCTCTGTTTCTTCTACTTCTTCATCATCGTCAACATCAACAATCATCTTCTTTAATTTACTTAAAGCCATAGTATCCTCTCCTTATCATAACTTATGATTATTATACACTAGATTTTTTTGAATTACAACGATTTTGTTCTATTTAAAATTTTTTTCATTTTTTGTAAATTAAATCATATGAAGAAAAAAAGAAACTTAAGGATTTTTTTATTTTAATGATAATAATTTTTGATAGACACCATTCCAAGTTAAAGTGGCACATTTCTTTCTAGAGGGTTGTTTGGCAATATCATCATAAACAACTGCTTCTCCAAGAAGGGATTGATCGTATTCTTTTTCTTCTATCATATTATCATAGTTTTCAATAATTTTTAAAGCTTCATCGATTGTTTTGCCTACTAAAGTAGAGGCCATAATAGAAGTAGAAGAAATACTAATTACACAAGCTTCTCCTTCAAAGCTAATATCTTCTATTTTATCTTGATTCATTTTGATATAAACATCAATATTATCAATACAACTAACATTTCTACTATTTAATTTTAAATAATTATCGTCCTTTTCATGTCTTGTTCGATGATAGGGATTTTGATAATTATCTAAAATAATACTTCTTTTCATTTCTCTATCCATTTTATTTCCTTCTTTACAATATTTCCATCCAAATATTTCCTATATTTTTTAAAGCATCTACTAGAGCATCAATTTCTTCATAAGTATTATAGATTCCTAGACTAACACGACAAGTATTACTAATATCAAAAACTTGATTTAATATTTTAGAACAATGATTTCCACTTCTAATACAAATATGATGTTTATCTAAATAAATAGCTGTATCTTGACTAAAAATATCTTTTACATTAAAAGTAACAATACTACCTACTGTATCTTCATTATAAATGATAATATTATCGAATTCTTTTAATTTTGAAACTAAATAATTCTTTAATTCATGTTCATGCTTCATAATTTTGTTCATTCCTATGTTTTCTAGGTAAGAAATTGCTTTTCCCATACCAATTACACCAGCAATATTCTGGGTTCCTGCTTCAAATTTTGTAGGAACTTCTCTTAGTTCTACATAGCCATCTTTTAAATACATTGCATTCATTCCTCCACCATAAGAGGTAGGATCCATTTCATTTAATAAATCAAATTTTCCATATAAAAAGCCAACACCTGTAGGTCCATACATTTTATGGGCACTAGCAACAAAGAAATCAATATCATCTAAAGTCACATTCATCTTTAAATGACTCATACTTTGTGCACCATCTCCTACTACTAAAATTCCTTTTTGATGAGCATAATCAATAATTTCTCTCATTGGTCTGATATCTCCAATGACATTGGTAATATAAGCTAAAGAAATGACTTTTGTTCGGGAAGTAATACTCTTTTTTACATTATCCATCGTCACTTCATGATGTGCATCAAGGGGAATATATTTGACAACAATTTCTTTTTCTTTGGCTAACTGAAACCAAGGAAGGACATTAGAAGCATGTTCACTTTCCGTAATTAAGACTTCATCTCCTGGGTTCAATTTTTTCCTAAAATAGCCAAATACAATTCGATTTAATCCATCTGTTGTCCCACTGGTAAAAACAATTTCACTACTATCTTTAGCATGAATAAAGTTTTTAACCTGTTCTCTAACTCCCTCATACATACTATCTACTTTTTGACTAATAGAATAATCTCCTCGATGAGCATTTGCACAATACTCACGATAATAAGAAACAACGCTATCAATCACACATTGTGGCTTTAATGTTGTAGCCCCATTATCTAAATAAATTAGATTTTTTTCTAGCATTGGAAAATCTTCACGATTCATACTCTACTCACCTCTTAAATTTTCAATAATCGAAAAAATCATCGCTCTTTTCTCCATATCGACAATCAAATTAGAAAAAATAAATCCTTTAATTAATAAATGTATTGCTTCTTGATAAGAAATTCCTCTACTCATTAAATAGAAAATTTCACTATCGTGGAATCCACCAATTACAGAACCATGTTTGGCAATAACACTATCTTCATCAATAAACATATTAGGAACAATTCTAGCTTCTACTTCTCCTAAAGTTAAAATTCGACTAGATTGATCCATTATACAATCTGTGTTTCCTCTTTTTAAAACACTATTAATTTCTAATGTAATAGAAGATTTATCTAAACCAATACACTTATTTTGAATATCACTAGATACATTCTTTGCATTATGATTTACTATTATATGATATTCTTCACTTCCACTACTGATACTAGAAAAGCCCTCTTTAAAGGAAGAATTCTCTCCATTTAAATCAATAACCGTATTTTCTAAAACATTCTTATTATAATAAAATTGAAATAATAACAATTGACTGTTCTCTTCTAAAAGATAATGATGATTAACTACTAAATCATTATCTACACTACTGATAAATATCTTAGCATAAATATTTTTCAGTATTTTAAATTCACAAGAAAGAGAAGAACAATTTTGATATTCAATAGTATATTCTCCATTCTTTTTTATCGTGATTTGATTAGCATGAACAGAAAATACTTCATTATCTACTTCTTTTAAGATATTGTTTTCAATAATAATTTTATTCATTCGCTTTATCCTCTTCTAAATACTTTGTATATCCATTTGTTTCAATATCAGAAGTTAAATGATAATCTCCTGTTTTTACAATATGTTTATTTCCTAAGAGATGAACATAATCTGGTTTCAAGTATTCTAAAATCATCGAATAATGCGTAATAATTAAAATTGCTGTATCCGGATTCTCTTTTTTATAAGAAAGGAGATTTTTACAAACAATACGAAGACTATCCACATCTAATCCACTATCAAGCTCATCTAAGATAATAAAGCTAGGTTTTAATAATTTAATTTGTAAAACTTCGTTCTTTTTCTTTTCTCCTCCACTAAAACCAACATTAACGCTACGATGAATCAATTCTTTATTCATTTCTAGTTCAGTCGTTGCCTTTTCTACTTCTTGAATAAATTGATACAACCCCACTCTTTCTTGATTTTTTTGAGCAATAGCTGTTCTTAAGAAATCTTGATTACTTACCCCATCGATTTCCATAGGAGACTGCATAGCTAAAAAGATTCCTTTTCGACTTCTTTCATCAACTGGGAGAGGAAGGATAGATTCTCCGTCAAAAAGAATATCTCCATTTTTTACTTGATAATGATTATCTCCCATAATGACTCTAGATAAAGTACTCTTTCCTACTCCATTTGGTCCCATAATCGTATGAATGGTGCCTGGTTCTATCTGTAAATTTAAGTTCTCTAAAATGATTTTATTTTCTACTTCTACGGTTAAATTCTTTATTTCTAATTTCATTTCTTTCTTCCCCACTTTCAAGCAAAATTATTATACCACGAAAACCTTATTTTTGAAAAGAAAAAAGAATGACAAAATTTTGTTTAATAAGGCTTAAATGTTTTTATCTTTTTACTTTTTTTTAATTTTTCAAGAGAACGATAATAAATTCTTCTAACGCCTTCTTCGGTTAATTGATATTCTTTTCCAATTTGTTGTAATTTCATTGGTTCCTCTAATTGATAACCGATTCTTTTTAGTAAAATATCTTTTTCTTTGGCAGATAAAATAGTTTCTATATCTTTAAGAAAAAGAGAAAAATCATATTCATTAAGGATATCTTCTACATTATAAAATTTTTCCTCATCATAAAAAATATTATCTATCATCCTTTCTAATTCTTCAGCATCATTGATGTATTCATAAGAATAATTTTTATCTAAATGCCAAGGTTTCTGCAAAGATTCACAAAGAAAATGATTTCTATCCCGGAAAAATGATAGTAATTTAATATCTTTAAAATTTAATTTTAAAGCAAGTTCGCTATCTGAAATTTTCTTTCCATAATGAAAGTAATAATCATCCGTAATTTTCATTGCTTTATTTTGTAGACTAGCAATACCTAAAGGAACACCAAAAAGATGATAATCTACATAAGCACTATTTAAGATTGAACGTTTAATATAAAAATAAGCATAAGAAGAAAAAGGAATACATTTTCGAATATCAAATTTTAATATTGCTTCTGTTAGTCCTATCATACCACTTTGTTCTAATTCTTCAATATGCCAATCATTAAAATAAAGCTTTACAAAATATTTAACTAAAGAAATATTATGAATTTGAAATAAATAAACTGCTTTACTATAATCTAAATACATATCAATCTGTTCTAGTAATTCTTCTTGGAATAAAACTTTACTGCTACTAGAAGAAAGTCCTAAATTTTTACATGAAGGAATTTTTTCTTCTTGAAGAAGAGCGTTTGCTTTCTTTAATATACTTTTAAAATACTGATCAAAATTTGAATTTCTATTATATTGCGCATAAAAATTTTGAAACTTTTCAACAATTTCTTTTCCTCCTTGAACACTTTCAATAGAAGAAAAAATTTTTACTAAATCTAGTTCAAGATATTGATTAGGTTTTGCAAATAGTTGAATATAATCTTTTTTTAATAAGGAAAATCCATAATCAATCTCTTCTTCTAAAGAAAAAGATGTACCTTTTTCTTTTCGATTCACAAAACTCTTCATTTCTTGAAAAACGACATCAAAAAATAAATTTTTTTTCGATTTTGCTAAGTAATATCCATATTTTTTCCAAATTTCTTTTAATGAGATGCTTTCTTGAAATTCTTTTTCTATTTTTGTATTAAAATACTGATCTATCTTTTCTTTACCATAGCAAGAAATGAGGTGATGATAAGTCTTTTGTGTAATTCTTTTTTTTATCATTTCATTATTCATTAGTACCTCCTCAATAAAACACAAAGACATATTTTAGGACAAGAAAATATTCATGTCAACCTCAAATTTACAAAAAGAAAAAAGAATGGTAAGTATTTTTTAAAATAAACATATATTTTATTGAGGTGAGGAAAATCAATCAAAAACTAATTAAAACGAGAATAATTGCTGTTGTAGGAATTTTTCTTTTATCCTTTCCTAGTCATTTTATTTACCAATTATTCCCAAATATTTTAATTTCTTTCTTCTTTCCTGTTAATGAATCTATTTTTGAACATTTAAAAATTCTTTTTACTTCTACTATTATCTATGGACTCATTGATTACTTAATTTTAAAGAAAGAACAAATTCAATTTCATAATTTTTCTTTTAGTCTATTTTTAAGTAGTACCTTAGCCGTTCTTATTTTCTTACTCTTCTATCTTCCTCTTTATTATCTTATTGGAGAATTTCTTCCTCTAACCCTTTTGTTAATGCTACTTACTTATGCCTTATGTCAACTTATTTCTTACTATATCTTAAGTACAAAAGAAATTCCTTACTTAAACTCTCTATCTATTCTACTTATTATTTTAATTTATCTTAATTTTATTATTTTAACTTTTTCTCCTCCTAAAGAAGAATTATTTAAAGATCCTATCACGAATACTTATGGATTTAAAAAAGAACAAATTTCTCCTTAATTTGTTCTTATTTGTGGTTATAGACTCATCAATTTTTTTGCTGTTCTAACCATCTGTGCAGAATATCCCATCTCATTATCATACCAAGCTATCACTTTTACAAGTTGACCATCATTACTATCTAAAACATCGGTTAAATTTCCATCAACAGTAGCTCCACATGTTGAAGAAATAATATCACTAGAAACGATAGGATCATCTGTATAATGTAGCGTTTCATTAACATTTTTCTTAAATAAATCATTAATTTCTTCTACTGTCACTTTCTTTTTTAATTGTAAAGTTAAATCAACTAAAGAACCATCGCTAACAGGAACACGCATTGCGCCACCTTTCATTTTTCCTTTTAAACTAGGAATAACTTTACCAATAGCAGTAGCTGCTCCTGTAGAAGTGGGAACAATATTCATTCCACATGCTCTACCACGTCTTGCTTGAATTCCTTTTTTATGTGCAACATCTAAAGTGACTTGATCATTTGTATAAGCATGAATTGTTGTCATATACCCTTTTTCTATGCCATATTTTTTTTCTAATACAGAAAGTACTGGTGCTAAACAATTGGTTGTGCAGCTAGCAGCACTAATTATTTCTTCTGTACCATCTAGAATATCATCATTAACATGATAAACAATTGTTTTTACCTCTCCTTTAGCAGGGGCAGAGATAATTACTTTTTTAGCTCCTGCCTCAATATGCGCATGAGCTTTGTTTGCATCGACAAATCTTCCTGTACATTCAAATACTAAATCAATTCCTAATTCCTTCCAAGGAAGTTTACTTGGATCAGTTTCACTAAAGATTTGAACATGATGATTATCGACAATCATTTCTCCTTCTTTACTAGAAACTTCTTTTGAATAAACACGATGATTCGTATCATACTTTAATAAATACGCTAATTGTTCGCTGTCGGTTAAATCATTAATCGCAACAACTTCCATTTCAGGATCATCTTCCATTATTCGAAAGACTAATCTTCCAATTCGACCAAACCCATTAATTGCTATTTTTTTCAAAATATCATCCTCCTACTCAATATTACCAAAAAGAAATTTGTTTATCAAGTTAATTTACATTATGATTGTAAAATTGTTTTGACTGCATCAAAAAAGAGAACTTCATGTTAAAATTACTATAAGTATAAGTAAAAAATAGAAAATGAAGTTCTCATATATATATGACCATATTTTTTGATTTTATAGAAAATTTATTTATAGTTAATTCTGACAAGAAATACCAAAATACTTACTTCTCTCTTTACTATTCAATAATTATCTATTACTAATAATATAAGGATCTTTATAAGTGCCCGATCCCCCAGTTATCAAGACGGAAGCCGCAAGACGTAGGACTGGGCGCACGCCATAATTACCGTGCGCGCTGCCGTAAGCCACATAATCGTAGTTCGAGTCCCACCACCAGTCGCTGTACGACGTCGAGGAAGCAGCAGGTTTGCTAAACCAATAAAATCCTCCATTGTTGACAAGAGAATAATCTCCATAACCTGACTGTCCAGTAACTTTTGATAAAGCAGCTCCTGTAATAACTTGAAAGTCTCCCTCTCCCATATTCCACGCACTAGTACTATCACATTTTCCTCCATAAGCATAAGTACTATTACAATAAGTTAAAGCTTGCCTATCTCCATTACTATTACTACTACCACTACTCATACAGTAAGGGGAACCTGCACTAATTAAATAAGCCGTGTCATCTTTGATATAGGCAATTCTCCAACCATTCGCATTATATTGATAATCAGAATTATAACAATATCCCATATCCGTATCACTTTTATAATTTGCATTCTGTCCTTTACAAGCTTTTCCCGAGCAACCATTGTTTCCTGTATATTTAACATAACTACCAGGATGTGCACTCGATAATTTACCAGTACTAATGATATAAGGATCTTCGGAGGTTCCAGTTCCTCCTGTTACAAATACAGAAGAAGAAAGTCGAATAACTGGTCTGACACCAAATGCATAGGACGAAATACTATTATATGTACTTCGAGAGATTGGTTGCCAAGAATATGCCGTAGTTGTAGACGCACTAGTTCCCGTTCCATACCAGTAATATCCACCATTATTGATAACAGAATAATTATCATAATAACCATCACTAAGATAATGGGCTGATAAACTATCTCCTGTAATTTCTTTAAAATCTGCATCTCCCATATTCCATGCACTATTACTATCACATTTTCTTCCATAAGCAAAAGCACTACTACAATAAGTTAATGCTTTGGTATTTAAATTTGCTAAATGTTTAGGAATAGCTGCTGTTGTCTCAGAATTACTGCAACTTGTTCCTGCTGTTCCATCTTTACTTGTACACATACATTCAGGAGAACCTGCACTGGTCAAATAAGCTGATCCATCTTTGATATAAGCAATCCTCCAACCATTTGCATTATATTTATAATTGGAATCATAACAATATCCCAGATCACTATTACTTTTATAATTGGCATTTTGTCCTTCACAAGCTTTTAATGTACAACCATTATTTCCAGCATACTGAACAAAACTACCAGCTACCATATCACTTAATAAATCATTTGCTTCCAAAAACCAATGACTATTAGCACTTAATTCTAAATCTCCCCCATTCTCTAACCCGTAACTAACCCCTATTTTAACAGGAATATCACTATCTGAATTATTGTCTATTCTTAAAGATACTTCATATTTTCCATTAGAAGGAATAACCCCATTAGGTTGATAAGTACTATATTTTAAATATCCTAAATTAACATAAGATAAATCACTAGATGAATTATAATATACCCCATATTTTAAAGATTTATCTTCTGAATTAGAAATAGTAACATGATACTTCTTACTACTATTAGCAGGTACCAACACCGTATTTTCAGTATTATCATTATTTAAAATAAATTGATAAGTCTTCACTCCATCCGCAACAGTCGCACCATCACTGGAAGTATATAAAGAAAAAGTTTGATATAACCCTGTTACTGCAATAAAAAATAAGATTAGAACAACTAAAACAAAATTTGGTTTTCCTATCTTATCCACAAACTTCCAAAACTTTTCAATAATATTCTTCAAATCAATCACCTTACCTACTTTTATCTTCTTTTTATTTACTTTCTAGTTATCTAAACAATATCAAAAAAAAAAAAAAAAAAAGCAAGTTTTTTCACATGTAGATAACAATCTTGCATTGAGGTGAAAAATTGCTTACTAATTTTTTTGAAGCAAAAAAATAGGCAAATAAAGACTTGCCTAATATCATTAAAATATATATTTATTTATTCTTTTCTCCCTTTTTTCTATTTTAATATACATAAAATTTTTATGCATCAGCACTAGCAGTTCCAGTAATTAAATTTTTACCATTTAAATATTCTATATCACTAACACTAGTAGTAGAAGAAGCTATACCTATTTCTAATTTTATGTTACTATTTGTATTATTCTTAACAATAATCGTTGTCGTTATATTACTATCTATTGAAATACTACCACTTGTTGTAGTAGCATTATCAGCACTTCTTGCAATAATAATATTACTAGACTTCTCAGTTGGATTTATCATTTTATACCAAATTCCATAATAAGCTGCAGAACTACTACTATTTGTTACTTTAACATTAAATGATTCTGCAGAATTAGGAGTAACAATTACCTCTTCATATCCTTCAATATTACTAATATTTAGATTAAATGTTGGCTTTGGCTTTGGTTCTTCTGCATTTTCTATTTCTGTTATTAAATTTTTACCATTCAAATACTCTATATCACTAACACTAGTAGTAGAAGACGCTATACCTATTTCTAATTTTATATTACTACTTGTATTATTCTTAACAAGAATCGTTACTGTAATATCTCCTGCTGTCAAGAGACTTCCACTTGTTGTAGTAGCATTATCAGCACTTCTTGCAATAATAATATCACTAGATTTCTCAGTTGGATTTATCATTTTATACCAAATTCCATAATACGCTGCAGAACTACTACTATTTGTTACTTTAACATTAAATAATTCTGCAGAATTAGCTGCAACATTTACTTCTTCATACTCATCAATATTACTAACATTTAAATTAAACGTTGGCTTTGGATCTGGTTTTTTCTCTACTTCTGTTATTAGCTTTTTGCCATTTAAATATTCTATTTTATCCACACTAGTAGTAGAAGAAGCTATGCCTATTTCTAATCTTATGCTACTGTTTGTATTATTCTTAACAAGAATCGTTACTGTAATATTCCCCGTTGGCAAGAGGCCTCCACTTGTTGTATTAGTATTAGCAAGACTTCTTACAATACTAATATCATTAGACTTTTTAGTAGGATTTATCATTTTATACCAAATCCCATAATAAGCTTTAGAACTACTACTATTTGTTACTTTAATATTAAATGATTCAGTAGAATTAGCTGCAACGCTTACTTCTTCATACTCATCAATATTACTAACATTTAAATTAAACGTTGGCTTCGGTTCTGGTTTTTTCTCTACTTCTGTTATTAAGTTTTTACCATTTAAATATTCTATTTTATCCACACTAGTAGTAGAAGAAGCTACCCCCACTTCTACTCTTATGCTACTATTTGTATTATTCTTAACAATAATCGTTACCGTAATATTACTATTTTTTAAAAGACTTCCACTTGTTGTAGTAGTATTATCAGCACTTCTTATAACACTAATATCATTAGACTTTTTAGCAGGATTAATCATTTTATACCAAACGCCATAATAAGCTTTAGAACTACTACTATTTGTTACTTTAATATCAAATGATTCAGTAGAATTAGGGGCAACATTTAGTTCTTTTGGTTCTTCAAGATCACTAATGTTCAAATCAAATATTAAACTCATTCCTACAATATTATCTGAGGTAATATAATTACTAGTAAATTTAGCATATGTTGTCTTTAATACAAAGCCACCTAAACTAATTACTAATAATAACATAAAATAAATTGTTGTATTATGAACTCTTTTTGGTAGTAATTTATTCATATTATCTATCCCCTATTCTTATCCCCCTTATCAATGACACTAAAATGTTTTTCTTTTTACTATCAATAATTATCCATTACTAATTGTATAAGGATCTTTATAAGTACCTGATCCTCCAGTTATCCGAACAGTAGAGGCAAGACGTAGGACTGGACGAATGCCGTACGCATATTCAGAGGCGGTGCTGTTCACAAACAAATTGCCAGGGAGCCAAAAGAACGCGCTCGTGGACGATGAATTATGAGGTGTCGCGAACCAATAATATCCTCCATTGTTGATAATGGAATAACTACCATAATTTGATTGACCATAAGCAGTTGATAAAGTAGCTCCCGTTATTTCTTTAAAGTCTGCATCTGCCATATTCCACGCACTATTACTATCGCATTTTCCTTTATACGCATAAGTACTATTACAATAAGTTAAAGCTTTCTTATTTAAATTTGCTAAGTGTTTTGGCAATCCGGTTGTGGCCTCATAATCACCACTACCACAACTTGTCCCTGCTGTACCATTATAATTTGTACACATACATTCTGGTGAACCTGCACTGGTCAAATAAGCTGTTCCTTCTTTGGTATAGGCAATTCTCCAACCATTTGCATTATATTTATAACTAGAAGTATAACAATATCCCATATCCGTATCACTGACATAGTTTACATTCTGACCCTTACATGAATTGCCTGAGCATCCATTGTTACCAGTATATTTCACATAACTACCAGGTGCTACTTCAGATAGCATAGTATTTCCATTTGAAATCGTATAAGGATCTTCATAAGTCCCAAATCCACCAGTTATCTCGACAGAAGATTGAAGACGTAGGACTGGGCGAAGACCGATCGCGTAGTTCGAGGCGCTGATGGACAAACGCCGGTTGCTCGGGTCCGGGGACCAATAGAACGCGTACGGGTATGAAGAACCATAAGACGTCGCAAACCAATACACTCCTCTATTGTTGATAAGGGAATAACTATCATAATGACCACTTGATTGGTTATTAGCTGTACTTAATGTATCTCCTGTTATTTCTTTAAAGTCTGCATCTGCCATATTCCATGCACTATTACGATCACATTTTCCTCCATAAGCATAAGTGCTATTGCAATAAGGTAAAGCTTTCTTATTTAAATTTGCTAAGTGTTTAGGTACTCCGTTTGTTTCTTCAGAATCATCACAACTTGTTCCTACATTTCCATTTGAATTTGTACATACACATTCAGGTGATCCTGCACTGGTCAAGTAAGCTGTTCCTTCTTTGGTATAGGCAATTCTCCAACCATTTGCGTTAAATTTGTAACTAGAATTAGCACAATATCCCATATCCGTATCACTTTTATAATTGGCATTCTGTCCTTCACAAGACTTTCCTGTACAACCATTACTTCCTGTATATTTAACATAACTATTAACCTCTACTTTAGATAACAACTTAGAAACTTTAATTGTATAAGGATCTTCATAAGTACCAGTTCCTCCTGTTATCTCAACAGAAGAAGCAAGACGTACAACAGGTCTACTACCAAGTGCATTATATGAAGTATAACTACTAACGTACTGATTTCCAGGTTCCCAACCAAACGCATAAGCTGAAGAAGTACTAGTTGGTTTTGCATACCAATACCAACCTCCATTATTGATAAGAGAATAACTCTCATAACCTGACTTATTATTAGCCGTTGATAAAGTAGCTCCTGTTATTGCTTTAAAATCAGCTTCTGACATATTCCATGCACTATTACTATCACATTTTCCTCCATAAGCATAAGTACTATTACAATAAGTTAAAGCTTTCGCATTTAAATTTGCAATATGTTTAGAAAGACCTGCTGTTGTTTCATTACTACTACAACTTTTCCCTACACTTCCATTTGAATTTGTACATACACATTCAGGTGATCCAGCACTAATTAAATAAGCTGTTCCATCTTTGATATAAGCAATCCTCCAACCATTTGCATTATATTTATAACTAGAATTATAACAATATCCCATATTGGTATCATTAACATAATTGGCATTCTGTCCCCTACAAGATTTTCCTGTACAACCATTATTACCAGCATATTTTACATAACTACCAATTGCCATATCACTTAATAAATCACTTGCTTCTAAAAACCAATGACTATTATCACTTAATTCTAAATCTCCCCCATTTTCTAACCCATAACTAACTCCTATTTTAATAGAAACATCATTATCTGAATGATTATCTATTCTTAAAGATACTTCATATTTCCCATTAGAAGAAATAACCCCATTAGGCTGATAAGTACTATACTTTAAGTATCCTAAATTAACATAAGATAAATCACTAGTTGAATTATAATACACTCCATACTTTAAAGATTTATCTTCTGAATTAGAAATAGTAACATGAAACTTCTTACTACTATTAGCAGGTACTATTACCGTATTCTCAGTATTATCATTATTTAAAATAAATTGATAGTTCTTTACTCCATCCACAATAGTCGCACCATCACTGGAAGTATATAAAGAAAAAGTTTGATATAACCCTGTTATTGCAATAAAAAATAAGATTAGAACAACTAAAACAAAATTTGGTTTTCCTATCTTATCCACAAATTTCCAAAACTTTTCAATAATATTCTTCAAATCAATCACCTTACCTACTTTTATCTTCTTTTTATTTACTTTCTAGTTATCTAAACAATATCAAAAAAAAAAAAAAAAAAAAGCAAGTTTTTTCACATGTAGATAACCAGTAAGAGGACTAGTCTTACTCATATCAATCTAATCAATAAAATTTTACACTATCTACATTATGCGTAACCAAAATTTAAAGTTAGGAATAAAATAAAATGATAAAAGGAGGAAAAATGAAAAAGATTATTTTAATTTGTTTAATCGTTATTCTTTTAGGAATAGGAATTATTTTGGGAATAAATCCCCAAAAACAAGATAATAAAAATAACAATTTAAAGAAAGTAACCTTAACCGAAGTTACCCATAGTATTTTCTATGCCCCTCAATATTTAGCCGATGCTCTTGGTTATTTTGAAGAAGAAGGGTTAGATGTAGAAATCACCTTATCCCAAGGTGCTGATGCTGTTATGTCTGCTGTTTTATCAGGAGATGCTGATATCGGTTTTTGTGGTACAGAAGCAACAATATAGGTTGTTGACAAAAAAAAGAAAAAAAGATACTAATCTAAAACGAATAGTATCACAATAGAAGCAATTAATAATATAGCTGATAAAATAAAAACAATCACAGGTAAAGAAACAAAAGCAGACTTTTTATGATTTCCTACAATAGACCGAACATTATTATTAATTAAAGTAGGATTATATCCCATATAAGTAGCCGAATCTTTTTCACTCATTTCTTCATTTAATCTATTTTGATGATTTTCTTTCTTATTCAAAAGAGAATTTTCAATATCTCCACGATAAATATTATCTTTTGGAAGAGAAGATAGATCAGTACTTTTCTCCTCTTTCGAAGAATTCTCTTGAATTTCTTGTCTTACTTCTTCTAAAGTATTTTTAGTTTCCTGTTCTATTGGAATATCTTGTGCTTGAGGATTACTTTCTTGTCTTAAATCATCAATTGGTTTTAAAGCATCTTTCGAAGAAGATTTTTCTGATAAATGAGAACCATCATTGTCTAAAGAAACTATTTTTTCTTGTGGACGAGAAAGATATTGAATCTCTCCTACTAAATGTAACTGATCAATAATCATCTGACATTGTGCATCTAAACTAGAATCAGGAATTAAAAAGATAATTCGATTAGAAACTTTAATATTTTCTTTACTCTTTTTATGATAATACTTAAAAATAGCATCTTTAATTAAATTAATATCTCTAACACCAGTAGCATTAATATAAACATTTCCATCATTTTTTCCCTGATATTCCTTATTCCCTAAAATAATATAAAATTGACAAACTTTATCCATATTCACTTCACCAATACCTTCCAATAACTTTAAACATTATAACACTATATTGAGTGTTTTGTAAAATGATTTAGCAAAAAAATATTTATTTACACCTAAACACTTTTAATAAATAATCATCTTCTTTTGGATATACCCATATCTTTGAAAAGGGATAAATATGCCATATTTTTTCTAAGAAATTTAAGGGGAAAGAACAGCATTTTGGACAATAGTAATAAAAGTAACAGGTATCCTTATATTTCTTTTTCTTGCATAAAAAAGTTCTTTGATGTTTCATACAAAAAATACTTACTAAGTTCTTGGTTCTTGTTTTTTTTCTTTTTCTAATAATTTCTTGAACCTTATTCCAAGTAGTTTCATCAACAATAGGAGGAATATTTGAATAATCGGGATAAATTATCCAATTTTCTTTTTCTATATTTTTCCTTTTATTCTTTTTATAATCAATCACTTTAGTTTTTCCTCCACAGTAATATCCTTTATACTTATAATTCATTAGTATTCTTTTAATTCCTGTGCTATCTAATTTCTTTTGATATTTATCAAATACAAATTTAGAAACTTCTCGGTAATTATATTTATCAGTAGAAAACCACTGATAAATATCTTGAACAATTTTTGCTTCGTTTGAACAGATAACTAATTTCCCTTTTTCTTTTTGATAGCCAAGTAAATTGTTATTTCCTAAAACAATACCTCTTTCAATCGATTGCCGCAAACCAAATTTTACACTTTCTGATAATTTTCTTAACTCATCTTGAGCAATGCTTGCCATTAAGGTAAGTCGAAATTCGCTGTCAGAATAAAAGGTATTAATATTATCATTTAAAAAAAAGACACCAATTCCCTGTTGAAGAAGGCTTTCTGTATAATAAATGCTATCTATCGTATTTCTGGCAAATCTGGAAACACTTTTAGTTAAAATTAAATCAAAGTGATGTTTTTTTCCATCTTCTATCATTTTTAAAAAGCTCTCTCTTTTTTCAACTGCTTTACCACTAATTCCTTCATCGACATAGCCAGGAACAAAGAACCAATGTGCATGATTTTGAATATATCGTGAAAAATAATCTAATTGATTTACGATGCTAGTAGATTGTTCTTCATGTTCAGTACTGACTCTAGCATAATAAGTTACCCTTAAAGCTAAATCATGAATACTTTTTCCTTTTCTGATTTCTTCTTGAATATCCATTAGTTTTTCCTCCTATAATAGAAATATGAAGGAAAAAGGAGAATATGCTAGTATAATCGCATAGGATTTACTGCATATCCTCCTCGGTAAGGCTCTCCAATATATAAACAGAAATGTAGGTGTGTTCCTAAATAAGGAGCAGTGGCTGTAGGTACAGGAATAACATTTCCTGTATTTCCCATAGAAGCAATCACTTGTCCTTTTGAAACGGTATCTCCTACTTTTACATGAATATCTTTTAAATGCATATACACGGTATAATAATTAGAAGTATTATGCTTAATCACAACATAATTTCCTCCTTTACCATTACAAGCTAAATTTCCTGCTATACAACCAGCTTTTATCATAGTAACAACTCCATTATTAACTGCATAGATATTTGTTCCATATCCTTTAAAAATATCTAAAGCTTTATGTCCTGCACTAAAATAAGTAGTAATCGTATATCCTCCATCAGTAGGCCATGCCCATCCTTCAGAAACAGTAGAATTAGCTGTTTTAACGACACTAGCGGTTGATGTTGTATTCGCAACACTAGTAACATTCGTATCTTGATAAACTACCTTATCGTAGTCTACATTAAGTACCCCTACTTCATCTACAGAAAGTTGATTACTGTAATCAATAAATAAAGCGTTTAAACTATCATTATCAACAAAAACTACAATCATTAAAAGAATAATCATGAAAGATAATAGAAAAATACTTATTTTTTTTATCATTTTATCCATAGCCATCCCCCAAACTTGGCTTTATATTCTACTCTTTTTTTCTCTCTTTGTCAACCATTAGTAAAACCTTTATAGTGTAAAATTGTTTTGACTGTACAAAAAAGAGAACTTCGTGTTAAAAGTACTATAAGCCAAAAATAGTAAAGGAAGTTCTCATATGTATATATTACCATATTTTTTAGAAGGTTATGTTAAACTTTATGACTGATAAAGTAAAAAGTATGACATAATTAGTATAGCCAAACAAAGTATAGGAAGGATATTTTTATAATATGAAAATAGAAGAATTAAATTTTGACATATTTAACTCCTCTTATTCTAATGTGCCAATGTTATATTCTGAAGATAGCCTTACAAGACTAGCCCTAAGAGGGTTAGCATTCTAGCGTTAATTCAGTCAATAAAATTTTACACTATCGGTAAAATTTTACAACGATTTTATTTGGATTTGAATAAATGTAATTTATCATTTAACTTTGAGAAATAATCAACAACATCTCTTAACCATTGTTCATTAGGCTCTTCAATGAATTCTATATTTTTCTTTTTTGCTAATAAATATCCTATTTCAAACATAACAGTATTTCCTACATAACCATCTTTATCGCAAACAATAATACCTTCAGATTTTAAACAATTTTCAATAAAATCTGATTCTATTACAATAGGATTATCACTAACATCATCCTCAAAAATTATAAATCCATTTTCATTGGTTTTAACATTTGATAATTTAGGAGCTAAAACCTTACATCCAGTTTCTTCTAATTGCAAAGCTTTTTCTTTAATAGATATTAATTGTTTTCTTAAACTACCTAACAATGAAATTGTATTTTCTTCATTTTCTTCATTTTTTACTTGCAAATTAAATTCTATATTTCTATCTACACCTATATTTCCTTCATCATCAACTATTATTTCACCATATGTTCCTGCTGGTAATTCTAATTTTTGTTTTTTAAATAAATATGGATAAGCAAAAGTTCTGATTATTTCTAAAGGGAATTGTACAGTTTCTTTATAACCATTGTTATTCTTTTTAGAAATACACGACATTAACCACTCTGATTCATCTATATCATTCCAAAAGAAAATTTCTTGTTCCATTGCCATTAAATATCCTAATATAAACATCGTATATTCATCTAATTTACCATTTGAATTACATACATAAACTGCATCACATTTTAAACAAACGTCGATCTGATTGATTATATCTTCTGAAGATAAATTAGGCAATTTTGATGTTTTAGGTATTTCGTTATCATCAAATATTTTTCTTAGACCTTTATCATCAATTAGTAAAGGACCTCTTGTACCAAAATAATATGCAATACTCTTTAATAAATTTTCTTGTTTATCATCACATATTTTATATTTGTTGCAATAATAAGAATTAACATTCTGTGATTTAAATAAATAATTCATAAAATTAATATCATATATATTATTTCCTAATAATGCAAAATCAATATAATTATCAGTAGGTTCTTTTCTCATAGAAACCACCTCTTTGACTGAATATTATAACACATTTTTTATAATTCCAAATCATCTTTATTTTTTGATAGTGTAAAATTGTTTTGACTGTACAAAAAAAAAGATAACTTGTGTTAAAATTACTATAATCCAAAAATAGTAAATGAAATTCTCATATGTATATATGAGCATATTTTTTAGAAAAAGAAGCAAAACATTTATTAAAAATAAAATTAAACAAAATAGTGTCAAATATTACTGATGATTTTATTGAAATTTTATTCACAGTTAATCCTGATAAAAAATATCAAAACATGATGATTAATCTTGAAGAAAATATTAAAGAATCTGTTCTTGAAATTCTTAAAGAAACTTTTAAATCTCATATATCACATAATGTTGCTAAGTGTTTTTCATATGAACCAAAATCTTATTCCAAAAGAAAAATACAAAAATTAATAAAACTACAGGAATACAAAGCAAATGGAATAAATATACTAGGATTATATTTAAAATCTTACAAAAATAATGAACAAGTGATATTGAAAAAAAGAAGAATTAAATTTTGACATATTTAACTCCTCTTATTCTAATGTGCTAATGTTATATTCTGAAGATAACCTTACAAGACTGGCCCTCCTACGAGGGTTAGCATGCTAGTATCAATTCAGTCAATAAAATTTTACACTATCTAAAACTTTTTGTAGTTTCTTTATATCCTCTTTCATTACATTAAATCCTGACTCTATAACATTAGTATTAATCAAATCAATATGAATTATTTTCAACAAATCTAATGAATATTGACTACTACCTGCTGATAAAAATTTAATATAATCTTCTTTTGACAATGTCTTTCTATCAATCAAAGAATCTACAACCACACTCGCCATCAATAATCCAGTTGCATATTTATAGGGATAATAGCTCCATCTATACAAATGTCCAAGTCGAGTCCATTCAATATTAGTTATTTCATCATAAATTACATTATCTCCATAATACTTTCTTATAATACGAGCATATCTTTCACATAAAACCTCTGATGTTAATTCAGATTTCATTTTAATTTTATATAAATCATTTTCAAATTCAGTATACATTGTTTGTTTAAATACTGATGAAAAATAATTCTCTATTTCTTTACTTAAATAAAATATTTTTTCTGCTTTAGTACTTGCATTTTTAGCCAAATATCTATTCAATAAAATTTCATTTACTATAGAAGCTATCTCTCCAACAAATATTGTACTATCCTCATATATAAATGGTTGTTCATTTTTTGAAAAATAGTAGTTAACAATATGCCCTATTTCATGAATCATATTTTTTAAATCAATATAGGAACCTCTAAAATTCAGAAAAGAATAAGTATTCCAAGAAAAAGTTATCGACTGATGCTTATTTTCATTTAACTCAGCATCAATATGACCATCAAATAATATTTTCACTGCTTCAATATACTCTCCCCCTAAAGGTTCTAATGCATTCAAAACTATCTCTTTTGCTTCTTCTAATGAATACTTTATTTTTACATTATCATCTAATGGAACTCCAAAATCATATAAATGAGGTTCTTCTATCTCAAGGAAATCAGATTTAATTTTCAAATATTGCTGGATAAGACTTAAATTATGATTTACTGATTGAATTAATTTATTAATTATTTCAGAGGAAATATTTTCTTCAAATAATATTTTTTCTAAAACAGAACGATATTTTTCCAAAACAGCATTTTCTATTCTGCAACCATAAATTTGATTTAATAAACTAGCAAAACTATCCCTTTTCTTAAAAAAAGCATGATTCACAGAAAAATACGCTTGCTTTCTCGTATTTCTGTTCCTAGAGGAAATATATTTAGCAAAATTAGACGATGTTATTTTCATTTCCTTACCATCTATTTTTATCCTTCCATATTCCATATTACTAAGCAATTTATTATACATACTCAATTGCTCATTTATCTTATCATTATTCTCTTTTATCTTTTTATTTATTTCATCTGACTGTATATGTCCTTCAAGTCGAAACAAATCATGTAGTGCTAATTGATAAATCCCTAATTTAGGATTTTCTACAATAAAATGAGAAACTTTTTCAACCCCTAAATCTAATATTTTTCTATCAATAAATTTCAATGCCATATTTACATCATTAGTAAATTCTTCTGCTACTCTTTTTAACTTAACACATTCATCATCATTCACGTTTTTATAATACATTAAAGAACCATAAATCAAAATATTATTACAAATTTCTTTTATATTCCATTTCCTATCTAACAAATTTAATAATAAGTTAGAATCTAAATCAGTACTTTTATATTTTTTAACCTCTTCCAACAATTGTTTTACTTCATTTATTTCCTCATAAAATGATTGATTATCAATAATAATTTCTTGTAAATTCCATTCCAACTTTGCCATTATATCCCTCCCATTAATCTAATAAAATTATAGCACAAAAAGTTCCAAACGAAACGTCAATGCAATATTTCCCCAAAATAGATTTTCAATCGATAATCTTAAAAATTTTCTTTCAAACGCAACAACCTATGTTTACAACAAGGGAGAAAAAGATTATCCCAAGACTTTTGCAGGCTTAACGAAAAGAGATGGCTCTTTCATTGTATCAAGAACAAAAATAGATAATTTTACTTTAAATGATTTAAAAGGAAAACATATTATAGGAGGTAGAAAAGGAGGAATGCCCGAGATGACTTTAGAATATACCTTAAAAGAAAATGGCATTGATCCTAAAAAAGACTTAACCATAGATACTTCTATTGCCTTCTCTGCAATGTCAGGAGCTTTCATTGGAGGAACAGGAGATTTTGTTACTTTATTTGAACCAAATGCCTTAGAATTATCTAAGCAAAACTTAGGATACACTGTAGCCTACTTAGGTGCCTTAGGAGGAGAAGTTCCTTATACTGCATATAATGCTAGAAAAAGTTATATCGAAAAAAATCCAGAAATTATTAAAGGATTTTCAAAAGCTATTGATAAAGCATTAAAGTATGCCGAAAAAGAAGATGCTAAAACTATTGCGAACCATATTATTGATTATTTCCCTAATACGGCATTAAATGACCTTATCTCCATTGTTGATGAATACAAAAAAGGTGATGCTTGGAAAAAAGATATTTCAATTCATGAAGAAGAATGGAAACACATTCAAGATATTATTATTTCCGCTGGATTACTAGATACTTATGCCCCTTATCAAGATTTAATTGACACAACCAACTTTCATTCATGAAGAAAAAAATTCTAGAAGTGAAAGATTTATCCAAAACCTATTATACCAAAGAAAAAGAAATCCTTGCGATTGATAATGTTAGTTTCCCTTTAATGGAAAAAAGTATTACCGCAATCATTGGTCCATCTGGCTGTGGTAAATCGACACTTTTAAACATTATTGGTTCTCTTGAAGAAAAGACAAAAGGAGAAATTCAATTTCAAGAAAAAATTCCTAAAATAGGCTATATGTTTCAAAATGACTGCTTATTTCCTTGGCTAAATATTTTAGATAACTGTCTATTGGGATTAAAAATCAAAAAAGAACTCACAAAAGAAAAAAAAGAGAAAGTTATCTCTCTTTTAAATAATTATGGACTAAAAGATTTTATCTATAGTTATCCTGCTAATTTATCTGGTGGTATGAAACAAAGAGTTGCTTTAATCAGAACATTAGCTACAGATCCTGACATCTTATTGTTGGATGAACCATTTTCAGCTTTAGATTTTGAAACTAGACTTCGTGTATCTGATGATGTTTATAAAATTATCAAAAAAGAGAAAAAAACGGTGATTATTATTACCCACGACATCGAAGAAGCCATTGCCTTTTCAGACCAAGTAATTGTTCTTTCTAAACGTCCAGCAAAAGTGAAAAAAATATTTGATATCACTCTTCAAGATACGTTTGGTCCAATTCAAAATAGAATGGCTAAAGAATTCCATCAGTATTATCAAAAAATATGGGAAGTGTTCGACCATGAAGTCTGAAGGTTATCAAAAATACTTAAAAAAAATTAGACAAAATAAATTTCTAATTCTATTTAGTCAAATCTTTATTTTTCTTTTTCTGATAATTCTATGGCAAGGATTAGTAGACAATAATATGATTAATTCTTTTATTACTTCTTCTCCTAAAAATGTCTTAAAAACAATTATTGATTTATACTATAATAATCATCTTATTCATCATATTTTTGTAACAGTCTATGAAACATTACTGAGTTTTAGTATAGGCACAATTTTAGGAATTTTGATTGCTATTCTTTTATGGTATAATCCATTTATTGCTAATGTTATTGATCCTTATCTCACCATCTTTAATTCTCTACCTAAAGTATCATTAGGCCCCATCTTGATTATTTGGGTAGGAGCAAATACAAAATCCATTATCGTAATGTCCCTACTAATTTCTTTAATTATTACTATTATTACTGTATATAATGGATTTAATGCTACTGATAAAAATAAAATAAAATTATTAAAATCATTTAAAGCAAGTAAATTTCAAATTTTAAAATACTTAATTATTCCTAGTAACTACCCTACTATTATTTCTAGCTTAAAAATTAATGTTAGTATGTCTTTAATTGGCATCATTATGGGAGAACTACTGGTATCCAAAGAAGGCATCGGATATTTAATCATGTATGGTTCTCAAGTATTTAATTTAGATTTAGTAATTACTGGTATTATTATATTAATGATTGTATCCTATCTTATGTATCTATTGATTAACTATATTGAAAAAATTCTAATTAAAACCTACTAAAAAATGGTTCTTCAAAAATCAATGACTCTAATAAATCGCATCTATATTTTTAGATGTGATTTTCATTATATCTTATTTAAATAATAAAGTTCTATAGGCAATATCCAAAAATAAAAGTTACAATTTGACGAAATAAAAACAACTTTGTAAACTGTTGTTAAAATTAAAAAAATGCAGTAGGAAATTGTTAATATGGGTATATCACAAAAATTAGAAAAATTTCATAAAAATCAAATTGAAAGTATAAAAAATGAAAAAAAATCATGAATCTAAAATAAGATAAATAGATGCTTTAGTATTAGTTGTTGGCCGACATTGCATTTCTGCAATTGCTAGTAAAATTAATGGTCGCAGAAAATCTGTAAGAAAATACCATCTGATAGTAAAAAATAATCTTGAAATTAAGACTAATAAAAATAAGTGTGAAAGAAAAAAAGATTACAGTAATTTATCCTGAACTTGAAACTGATATTAAAAAAATTATAGAAGATAAATCATATACTGATTCACATTTTGAAACAGAACAATTATTTTGCAACTGAACTATTAATGGGGTTATGTAGGAATTATTAAAACTTGAAAAATTATGGAATGGAATGTTACTTTTACAAGACAAATTTGTATAAAAGTTATGGAACACTTAACAAGGAAGAATGTAAAAACTAAAGTTAAATATATTACAAAAGAATATAAAAAAGTGTTGTCTATTCTAAAGAAGAAATGAATAAGTACGAGGGTGTTAATATGCATAGAAATGAAATTTTAAAAAAATGGAGTATTCTAATTACTCCATTAATCTAAATTGTAACTTTTATTTTTGAATATTGCCTATATTCTATTAGTGTCGCTCCTTAATAATATTTTTACTGCAATAATAAGTAATTAAGAAATATCCTCCATATATAACGACTATAAATATAGCAGTCATTATAATTGATGGTGATAATTGTTCATCACCAAATAATACCTCTAAAATTTTCATAGCAAACATGATTCCAAATGCAGAATGGATTAGAGCCAATATTAATGGTAGCATAAAGAATATTGCAATTTGTCTAAATAATGCTTTATTAATCATCTTTTCATCTGTACCAATTTTTCTTAACATTCTAAATCTTTGTTTATTATCACTACTTTCAGATAATTCTTTTAATCCAAGTATTGCTGCACTACTAATTAGAAAGATAACTCCCAAATATAACCCAATAAATGTTACCATTGCTGATAATCCAGTTGTTGCCTCTTTGATAGATAACTTAGTAGAACCACTAGGAAGTAAATAATCGTTTGCTTTTGGATTTTTTGCTAGTTTATTAATATTATCTTCTATTTTTATGATTTCTTCTTTATCAGTAGCAATATAATTACCTATAAGATGATTTTGAATTAAATAATTTTCATCTATGACATTATCAGAAACTAATATAATTCCTGTATTAATATGATTACTAGACATTTCTAGAAAACCATCTCGGCAAGAATCATATTTTGGTTTTAATGTATGACCAAACAAATTAATTTGTTCCCCATTTTTTAAAGCAATATTCCTAATTTCAACCATTGATTTAAAATCTGCAACTATCATATATTCATCATCTTTAAGAGAATATTCTTCATTTCCATAAAACCTAGCCACTTTATTATAATCGCTTATTTTCATTATTGATTCTTTTGTATCATATTGCAAAAAAGGAAAACTTGTTCTTACTTCAACTAGTTTCGATCCTAGAGTTTGATTCATAGTTAAGTCTGGTGTTGCATAAGTATTAATTTCAATATATTCCTTTATATCTTTAGTAATATCATAATTGAATACATCAAACATTTCTAATGCAGTATAATGAGAATTTTTAATTTGATTATCATTATAACCATAATTTCTAAAACTATCATAGTATTTATCCATGTTCATATTAATTGTAAATTCAAAGTCAGCAGGTGCTAGTTCTCTTATGTTAGCATTCATTGAATTTTTCATTGTTAGACAAGCAGATAATAAACATATTGTAATAAATAACATTAAACAAATAATTGTTGTTGAAAAAACTGTTGTATTGATTTTGCTACTAAACTGTCTTAAAGTAAAACTATTTAATCCTTTATAATAAAATTTCTTTATACTCATAGCAATTCTTAAAATAAGTCCTGATAAAGACCAAAAAATAAAGAATGTTGATACTGCTCCCATTACTATTGGTTTTAATATATCTTTAACATCTTGTAAAGTAAGAAACTCAACTGTTACCATGTGATATGCTTTACCCAAAACTAAGCATGAAATAATAAAAATAATTATACATAAAATTGGATTTTTAAGTTTAATTTTTTCACTTTTTTTTGCACCATTTAATAAATCTATTAACTTACATTTGCTTACACTATAAGTATTAAAAATCATTACAAGTAAGTACATAATTCCAAAGTAAATTATAGTTTTAATACAAGATGCTTTAGAAAATACAAATGCGAATTTTGTAAGATTTGCTTCAAACATATTAGCAACTACTAAACTCATTAATTGGGATAGAATAATCCCTATTCCAAGACCTACTGCTAATGAGATAATTCCAATAAATAGTGTTTCAAAGAATAGAATCATAGATATTTTTCTTTTACTCATCCCAAGAGTTAAATAAATACCAAATTCTTTGTTTCTTCTTTTTATTAAAAATCTTGAAGCATATATAATTAAAAATCCTAGTATAAATGACACAAATACACTAACTCCAGATAACATTGTCATCATAAGTTCAATTAATTCTTCAGTAGATGATGATACATCTAACATTACTGTTTGTGAGCCAAGTGCATTAAATACATAAAATATTGCTACACCAAGAATTAAAGTAAAAAAGTAGATGGCATAGTCTTTCATACTTTTCTTAATGTTTTTTATTGATAATTTACAAAGCATCATTCAAATCGCCACCAAGTAATGTTACTACATCAATAATCTTATCAAAAAATTCTTTCCTAGAATCATTACCTTTATGAATCTCTTTAAAAATTTTACCATCTTTGATAAAGATCACTCTTTGTGCATAAGAGGCAGTAAAAGCATCATGAGTTACCATAAGAATTGTTGCTGAAAGTTCTTCGTTTAAATGATTAAATTTTTCAAGTAACATTTTAGCAGATTTAGAATCTAATGCTCCTGTTGGCTCATCTGCAAGTATTAACTTTGGATCGGTAATAATTGCTCTAGCAGATGCAACTCTTTGTTTTTGTCCTCCACTCATTTGATAGGGATATTTCTTTAAGATATCTTTAATATCTAATTCATCAGCAACTTTCTTTATCTTTTCTTCAATTTCTGATACATTAGCATTTTGAATAGATAGAGCAAGTGCAATATTTTCATAGGCAGTTAAAGTATCTAACAAGTTAAAATCCTGAAAGATAAATCCCAATTCTTCTCTTCTAAATTTATTAAGTTGGTTTCCTTTTAATTTTGTTATATCTTCACCACCAACATAGATATGCCCAGATGTTACTCTATCAATAGTAGAAATAACATTTAAAAGAGTAGTTTTACCTGATCCAGATGCTCCCATGATAGCAACAAATTCGCCTTTATCAACTTCAAATGATAAATTATCAATCGCCTTTGTTAAAGATGAACGACTACCATAGTATTTTTCAATTTTGTCAACTTTTAAAATATTTTCCATATAATTTCTCCTTCCATAAATAATAATAAATTAAAAATATTATTTTGTCGTTCGTTCAATATTACAAAACATTACAATTTTGTAATATTACTTTAAAACTTCGTAATATTTGTCTTTTGCAAATGTTATATATACTCGTGTATATTCATTTGCTTTTGATTCAATATTTATTTTATGCCCTAGTTTACTACACATATTTTTAGCAATAAATAATCCCATACCAGTTGATTTACTTGTATTTCTTCCATTTTCTCCTGTAAAGGACTTATCAAATACTTGCTTTAAATCAGAAGCTTTTATTCCTATGCCATTATCTTCAATTATAAGTGTAGTTTTATATTTTTCATCTCTTACAGATATTTTGATGTAAGAATTATTAATATCTCTTTTATATTTAATACAATTATTAATAATTTGACCTAATATAAATTCTAACCATTTAGAATCGGTTAAGACTTTAACATTAACATTTTCAACATTATAATCAACTTTATTTTCTAGTAGGTCAACCATGTTTTTAAGACCTACATTTTTTATTACTTTTGATAATTCTGTATCTTTTATCAAGTAATCTTTTTCTGCATTCTCACTTCTTACATAATATAATACTTGCTCTACATAATCCTCTAATCGTTTTAGTTGTGATTTTGTCTTTTTATCAAATTTATCTTTATGATTATTACTAATCAATATTAAAGTTGCTAACGGAATTTTTACTTCATGGATCCACATTTCTATATAGTTTTTAAAGTCATCCCATTGTTCTTCTATTCTATTAACATTTTCACTCATTGATTTATTAATTTCATAGAGTGCTTGATACAATAATTCGCCTTCATAAAATACTGGTTTATCAAGAGTTTCTAATACTAAATAACCTTTATCTAATGCCTCAATATTAGAAATTAATTCTGTATAAAATTTTTTCTTTCTTAAATAATCAATTAATAAAAGCGATAAACTCCAAATGATTAATACAAATATTGTGGCAATTATTACACCATTATCAATTTTGAAAGCAAAGAATATAAGCAATATGATACCAATACTAATTAGTGATAGAAGAAGTGCATAAAGTTTATCTTTTAAATATCTACCAAATTTCATAATAAAATATAACCCATTCCTTTTCTAGTATCTATTGCATTTTCATAGCCAACACTTTTTAATTTTGCTCTTAATCTACTTATATTTACAGTTAGAGCATTATCATTGATAAACTCATCATTGTTCCATAAATCTGTCATCAGTTCATCCCTAGTAACAATTTTATTTTGATGATTAAGTAAAAAACAAAATATTATCATCTCATTTTTAGTTAAAATAATTTCTACATCTTCTTTTTTTATAATTCCTTTTTGGACATTTATTTTTAAATCTTTATATGAAAGAACATTTGATTTTGCATTTGTTCTTTTTAATACTGCCCCAATTCTTAGAAGAAGTATATTAGGATTATATGGTTTAGTTATATAATCATCTGCTCCATAAGAAATAGATAATGCCTCATCAATTTCAGAATTTCTACTAGTTACCATTATTACAGGAATATTAGATGTTTTTCTTAGATCTTGTAATAATTTTTCGCCATTTATATAAGGGATGTTTATATCTAGTAATATTAAATCTGGTGAAAATTCAATTATTTCATTTAAGGAATTTTTAAAGTTTCTTAAAATAATAGGTTTATAATTATTATTTTCTAAAAGTTCTGATAACTCGTTACATATTGCATTATCATCTTCAATAATCATAACTTTCTTCATCTATTTCACCACATTTCTTATAAATTATTATACCACGAATAAGGTAGATCTTACCTTACAGTTTTGTAATATAAAAAAGGAATTATTTTTTCAAATTCTATTTTCGCGAAATCTATTAATTTCATACCATATTTTATTTTTATAATTAAAATAGTATTATCAATCATATTTTGTTTTTCTTTTTCTGATAATTTTATTTTTTGGGCTATATTACAAATCACAATATCTCTAGCCCATCTATAAATATCTTGAAATATTCCATCAACCATTCATAAGGAAAATTTATCTTCAATCAATAGATACTTCTAAATTTTTATATATTTTTTTACATATGCAGTATCTATTTTTGACATAGTTGATTCTAATACTATTGGCAAATTTAAATCATACAATTCATTTAAAAGCATTACCTGAGCAAGGCCTAGTATATCCCCTTTTGTTGCTAACAAGCTATCAAAATGCTCTCTTGATATTATATTCTTTACTTGATATTCTCCCTCAGTTCCTGTCATTCTAATAGGATAGCTTGTATATTGAAAATCACCTATCAAATTGTTAGGAATAGCAATATCTTCGCCATTAAATATTTGCATATTATCATCTAAAATAATTGTTCCTGTTTTCTTATATGAATTATATACAGGAGAACCAACTTTTGCAATACAAATATAGTGCTTTCCATTTGAACCCGATCCTCCTTCATGATTTCCGTAGTAAGAAGAAGTAATTGCTCCATCTTCAAAAATACTGTTTAATGTTTGAATAGACTTCGTTGTATGGGAAAAATAAGTATTTGGTATTTTATAATCATGATAATTTAACTCTTTTAAATAATTTTCTATTTTATCAATATCAATACTAATATTTTCCATGTTTAATATTTTTTCTTTCTTATCACTTGGAATATAAATATTTGGTTTCTTATCTTCTATATTTTTAATATAACGCTTTGCTTCATAAAAAAGTCTTTTATCATTATCAGCATAATAAAAATCATATCTACCATTATCTTTATATCCGATAAACCAATCTTCTCCTATATATCCATTATTATATCTATTCTCTATTTCTACATATTTCACATTATTTTGAAGGCAATAATCATAATATATAGAATTGATTTGAATTTTTAATTGGTATTTATCTAATTCATCAAATTTCTTGACTTTTAATCGTTCATATAAATAAATTGGTTCTACATCTGTTGTATCTAATTTATCATTATATTCTCCAAATAATATAACTTTATGTTCAGAATCTTTTAAATACAATTCTTTTTTACTAAATGGCACAATTTTTTCATCCGTTAGTTCATTTAAACTTTGTAAATTATCTATATATTGATTTTTTACATCAATAGCATTTCTACCAATCAGTACTAACTTTATTCCCCCATTCATCTCATTTCTCGTCTTTTCTACGATTTCTTTTGCTGCATGTAAATAAATTTCATATATTACTCTTTCAAAATCTCTTATACTTTTGATTTCTTCTGTTAATTCTATATTATCAAAGCATAGGATATCTCCACGTCTCCATACCCAACTATAAGCAACAATCTCATTATTTTTTTCTATTTTAAAAAACCTTCCATTAGGATTTATTGCCCCATGTTCAAGACAAGTCTTTGCTTTACCATTAGGTGTTAAACAACTAGATGCTTTTTTATTATCTGACAATAGATATTTACCTATACCATTCGAAATAATTCTTTTATCATGTAAGGAAACTAAACCATAATCTAAATCCCCATATTTACCATAATTATTGGGAATAGATGATTTAATTCTTTTTCGATAAATCTCATATAGCTTTATTCCATTAATTTTTTCCAAAAAAGGTTCTCCTTTAACAACATTATCAAGTAATTTTAAATTTTCTTCTATATCTGCATTATAGGGAACAAGTAAATTTTTTATAGACTTTATTATTTTATTCATTTTATTTAAAGTTGGTTTTTGTCCAGACAAAAATATTTTTTCAAACGCAGATAAATATGCCTTACAGGAATAATCTTTTAATATTTCATCAGTATTTGTTGTTTCTAAAACAAAAGTTTTAAAAGCTTCTATAAACTCAAATGATTTACCTTTTAAATATTCAGTTATCCCCTCTAAATTATCAATATCGTAATATACTAATTTCCTTGTTACTTCATAATTCAATAAATTAAGTGAAATTAAAATATACTGATCATATTCATCATTGACCAATTTAGAAAAGAACATAACCACTAATTTATCTTTATTTACTTTCTCTTGAAATATTTTCTTTATACTATTATATTGTTTAGCGTTATAATTCTTTAAATCTTCAATAGAAATTTTTGATGTATCTTTCAACAATCTATCAGACTTGTAATTATAAATTAAATTTTTCCTATTATTTATCAAAAATATCTTATAAATACTTTTTCGTTGAATACCTCTCCTAAATATTCTTACTAAATATACTATATCATCATTTGTTAATATATCTTTATAATGTTTTAAAAATTCTTTTAGAAAAATTTTAAAACAAATGAGAAATAAATCATTACTTTTATTATCATTATAATTTTCCTTTGCTAACAAATTTATTGCCATTAAAAATTTAAAACTATATATTGACTCATTTCCTCTTAATTTTATCTTTTCTATATTCATTCTATTAATTCTAGTATTACTAATTAATAATTTCAAAAAAAAATCTTGAAATATCACTTTTTTATTATCACAATAATTTGCTAATTCAATATTTTCATACAACAATATTTTTAATAATTTCTCATTTTTTAATATATTAAACCAATCCATATTAGAAAGACTTGAAACAATATCAATGGACTGAAAATCTCGACTACTTAAAATTTCTACTATTTTTTGGACTTTATTTAAATGATTATTTTTAATTTTCCATTCTAATAGGTGATAAAGATTTTCAACATTTAACTTCCACATAGAATATTTTTCTATATTATTGTTAATAAAAATCTTAATATCAGCTTCAAAATATCGATAAAATAAATGAAATACACTAGAATTAGTATTAATAATCGACGCCTTATATTTTCTGTTACATTTTGGCTTTACTCTTAATTCATTTATTTCCCAAATACTATCTAATTCACTTATTTCTTCTAGTGGAACATATAATGTTTTTCTCATTTCTAACCTAATCTTTTTGTAATTTTCTCTTATTATTTTTTCACACAATTTTTTATCATTAATATTTGTACATAAAGTTACTAATTCTTCCCCTGTAATTTTATCTCTATAAAGATTATAGATTTTATCAAAATACTGTCCAATAAATTCTCTATCTTCTTTGGTTATAGATAAAAAATTTCTCAATTTTTTATACTCTAAAATATCTAAAAGTATCATTCTTATATTACTAGAAGATAATTTTGGCTTTTCTTGTACAATTCTTTTTAATTTTTTTTCATACAGTTCATTAATATTTTCTTTTTTTGAATGCAGTAACGTAAAAAAATTTATTTCAAGCCAATCTTTTTCTAATAATTCTTCATTCATCTTAAATCCCCCAACTTAAATCTTATTTTTTCTTTTTTATTCTATTTTTTCTCAATGCTGTATCCAAAATAACATTCCATAATTCCTCATCTTCAAAAATTTCCATTTGTTCTAAATCCAATATTTCTTGGATACAAATTTCTAATTTTTTTTGTTTTCTCTCTAAAATAGATTCCCTATTTTTTAAAAGAAATTCCTTATTTTGTTCTAGAAGAGAATTTAATTCTTTAAGGGTTAAATTATGATAATTTATCTCATCAGATGATTTTGATATTTCTTTCATTAATTCTTCTTGTTCTTTTACTATTTCAATTATTGTAGACAATTGATTATCTAATTTTTTCAACAATAATAAGAGTTCTTTTTTCGCTTGATTATCATTTAATTGATTGATTTTTTGAATAAAAATTATTCCATTGGCAAGAGTCAATTCTGTTTTTATTTCATGAGTTAAATTTTCTTGCGTACATTCTTCCTCAATATATTGAACAACTCCTTTCTTCTTCTCTAAGGTACTTTTATCAAATTCTTGTTTTTCTTTCCTATAACTTTTGTTTATTTTGTCTTCTACCAAGCTTTCGCTAAGTCCTGTTTCTTCCATAGAATTTTTGCTTATTTTGTTTTCTTCTACTAAACTTTTGCTAATTCCTATTTCTTCTATAGAACTATCTTTTTCTAATACACTTCCCGATTTTTTTTGATTTTCTACCAAGATTTGAGTATTTTTTTCTTGAGGGGGCAATAATGTACTTTTTTGAGTAACTTTTAATCTATTTTTTAGTGCCTTTTCTTCTCTTTCTAATCTACTATACCAATTTAAATTTTCCTCTTTTGCTAAAGATTTATATAAATCAAAAGCACTTTTTAAATTATTTCCCTTATTATCTTTACACTGAAGATCAAATTTTTCCCCTAAAGCATCTAATATGGGAATAATTTCTCCTTCATATACTTCACTGGCAATTGCAGTATGAACTATGCTATCCCCATCATTATCCTTAGTATTCACATCTAAATTATATTTTTTAGCAAGTGAAATTAATTTTAAAATGAATTCTTGAGAATAGGAATAATCCTCTCCCTCATCATCTGTATAACCGTATAACATCAATTGAATAAAATTGTACCCTGTACTCTTTCCTTTATAATTTACGTCATATCCATTTTCTAAAAGTAATTTAATAAATTTCAAAACCTTTTCCTCATCAAAATGTTGATGAAGAGCAGCGTGTAATAAATTTCCATATTCATTTTCATCTTTACCATCAAAATCAAAATTTTTTTGAATTTCCTCATAATTAAAATCTTTCCCTGTTAATTGGAAAAAATTTTCTACAGTTTCATTTAATTTAGTAAGCATTATATAATCACCTCTTCTTTGATTGGTATTGTACCAAATTTCTGACAAAAAGTCTTTAGCTTTAAACAAAAAATACTTAAAAAGTGTTAAATTGGTATACATAAAATCTGTGAAATGAAAAGATATATTTTTTCTCTTTATTAAAAAATAAAACTTATAACTATTTCTTGTAAAGAATTCATCAGAAGATTTCTTCTTCATGTATTACCTGATAATTTTACAAGAAATCAAAAATCCTATTTTATAAGGGTTTGCAGTGTTTTAACAAAACTATGGACTCACAGAACATATTTTATCGCAAGGCTTTTAAAAATGGAATAGATTTTACCAAACGACAGTTTTCAAAAAACTTATCTGTCAAAAATTAATTTCTCCCACGGTTCATATCCTGCCATGTAGCCGAATTCTTCCTCATTTCTGAATCCTTCAA
>CAKPOS010000002.1 GCA_934176955.1 uncultured Bacilli bacterium | reverse complement strand
CTTCATTACAACAAATAGCTGGAGATGCAAACTTTGATAAAATAACAAATGCCAAAGGCCTAGAATCATTACAGAATGTTGGAGGAAATGCATATTTTCATAGATTAACGAGTGCTGAAGGACTAACTTCATTACAAAAAATAGCTGGAGATGCAAACTTTGATGAAATAACAAATGCCAAAGGCCTAGAATCATTACAGAATATTGGAGGAAATGCATATTTTTATAGTTTAATTAGAGCTGAAGGATTAGATTCATTACAACATATAGGAAAAAATGCATACTTTCCTAGCTTGCTTAATGCAATTGGATTAGATTCACTACAAATCATAGAAGGAGCAGCAACTTTTTTTAGGTTAAAATCTTCTTTAGGATTAAGTAAACTACAAAAAATAGGAGAAACTGTTTTATTTGATAACCTAACTGATGCATCTGAATTAAAATCATTACAAAGTGTAGGAAATACAACCAATCAATATGTTCAAAAAATAATTGAAAAAAATAATCAAACCAATATTAAACATCATCATTAATACAAAAAAAGAATACTTCTTAAAAAATTCCCTATATATTAGGAAAAACTAAAGAAGTATTTTTTATTTTATTCTCTGACCTCTAGAATTCAATTCATTCAATATATCACTTTGATCAAGGATTAATTCTTCTTCCTCATTTGGATTAATTTGAAAAATAGAAATATTATAATGCTCGTTCATTTGATTTACTAAAGCTAAAATGGACTCTAACTGAGGAGTATAAACTTCTTTAAGATCAGGTACAAAAACAATACCACCAGTAAAATATCTTTCTCCAGAAGTACAACCTTGATAAGGAAGATAATGAAATTCATTAAGAAGTAACTTCATCAAAGTAACAAGATTATGTTCATTCATAATTGTTCTAGGACTAATTCCTTCTTTTTTTAGTAAAGGACCAAGAATATTTTGAAAAAAAGTTTCGTAATTTTCATTTTCCATAGTAATAAAATGTCCTTCAGGGGTAATAACTAACCCAGGAATATGTTCATCTAATTGATTAGCATCATTTGTTCTCATTTGTATACCCTCTTTCTTAATTTATAATAACATATTCTAAATTTATCAACAAGCCTTATATCTGATATTGACAACTTTCTAAAATTTCTTGATAAGTTTTTACCATTGCTTGCAGCTAAATGATTCATCATGATATAATTATTATAGAAAAAAAGAACTTATACTTGATAAAATATTTATATTTAATCGAAGAAGATATAAGTATTTTAAATAAAAAGAATAGGAAGTGTTAGTATGTTAGAATATATCATCTTAATAGGAATTATCATTATCATTATTTTATTAATTATCTCTATTTCTAAAAATATTAATGAATCAAATATTACAGAACGTCTTGGAAAATTAGAAACAACATCAGTAAAAGAAATGTCTAATTTTAAAATAGATATCATGAAAACCATGAATGAAGACTTCAATAATCTAAATGAAATGCTAGAATATCGTTTAACTGTTATTAATGAAAAAGTAAACGAACGATTAGATGAAAATTTTGCCAAAACCAATAAAACATTTACCAATATTTTAGAGCGACTATCTAAAATCGATGAAGCACAAAAGAAAATCGATAGTCTTTCTACTGATATTGTTTCTCTTCAAAGTATTTTAACAGATAAAAAAACTAGAGGAATTTTTGGAGAAGTCAATTTAAATCATATCTTAACCAATATCTTTGGAGAAAATAATACTAGAATTTACCAAATCCAATATCCATTTCCTAATAATACCATAGCAGATGCCGTTATATTTGCCCCCAAACCGCTAGGTACAATTGCCATTGATTCTAAATTTCCTCTTGAAAATTATCGTATCATGGTAGATAGAACCAAAGATAAATTAGAACGTGTTAGTGCAGAACGACAATTTAAAATCGATGTAAAAAAACATATCGATGCTATTAGTACTAAATATATTATTCCAGGGATAACTAGCTCCCAAGCCATTATGTTTCTTCCCGCTGAAGCAATCTTTGCCGAACTAAATGCATATCATACAGAGTTAATTGAATATGCTAACAAAAAAAGAGTATGGATTACCTCTCCCACAACACTAATGTCTACCTTAACAGTCATTCAAGTTATTTTAAAAAATTTAGAAAGAGATAGGTATTCTTCCATTATTCATGAAGAATTAAATAAATTAGGACTAGAATTTTCTAGGTATAAAGAAAGATGGAATAAACTAACAAGAAGCATAGAAACCGTAAACAAAGATATTGAAAATATTAATATTACCACTGATAAAATTACAAAACATTTTGACTCTATCAACAGTGTAGAAATAAAAGATAAAGATTATATTGAATAATCATTCTAAAATGCATATCTTAAAAATACTATTAATTAGGAGGATTTATGATACGCATTTTTTTCTTTCTAGTCGGTTTTGCTCTCATGGTACTAGGATTAGCATTTGACATTCTTTATCTCAATCTTTTAACACTAGGGTATAAATTTTCTTTTTATGTTCATTTTATAACTAGAAGAATAGAATGTTATTATACTATCATAGGTTTCATTATGGTATTATTAACTTTAATGATAAAAGGAGATGCAAAAACATGAACTATATTTATGATGTTGCTCTAAATTTTCAAGAAAACTATTATCAATTTTTTGAATGGAATAGACATGACAAAATTAAAAATATAGCAAAAATTCCACTTTACCATATCAGTGATGAAGATATTTTATCTTTTAAAAATAATAAAATAAAGGTAGATAGTTCTTTAATAAATAAAATTAAAGAAAACAATCAAAAACAGCAAAAAACAATCTGCCTAGTATCCAATCAAAAATTAACTATAGGACTTTTATTTAACGAAGAAGGAACTCTCTTAAAAAGGAGTAGCCTAATTTACGAAGAAGAAGATGAAGCTAATCATCTTGCATCAACTCTTCCACTTACTAAAATTACTTATCAAGAAAACATCCCACAAGAACATGAAAATAAACTAAGAGTAGAAAAAGAAAAAAAAGATCTTCTTTTAAATTATATTAGCAATTTAAAAGATCCTCTTTTACTCAAATATTTATATTATGAATATTTTAAAAAAGAATGCTCCTCTCTAAAGAAAATGAAATCAACAATTTTAGAAGCAATTTCAGAGAATTGGACAAAAAAACAAAATGATCTCTATCATCTTGTAAAGCTAATCAGCAAAAATAATTTATCTTCGAAAGAAAGAACGAATTCTAGCTAATTTTCTCTTTTTAGGTTCTTTCTTTTTTTGTTCTTTTTTTTCTAATTCTTGTAATTTTACTAACTTCCTCTTAATCTCTTCATCTTCTAAAGTATATTTTTTATTAAAAACACTTTGATAAAATGAACTATTTAAATTCCAATGATAAACACGATTAAAATCTTCAATCAATTTAGTAGCCCGATAATAGCCATATTCTGGTGAAGTATCATGATGATAAATCAGTCCCCATCCAGCAGCCAAGACAATATTTTTTTGAAAATTTACTTTTTTATCACTAGCTTTATTTTGAAAAAGAGAATCTTCAAAAGCAGTATAATTATTCTTTAAAGTATCAAAATCCATAATCTGTAAAATATCTTTATCCTCTTTTACCCGCTCATCCAAAACCTTTTCTAAATAACCATCATTAAATTTAATGGTATACCAAGCAATTAACTTATTAATAAATTGCTGAACATCTTTAAGTTGATAATGTTCATTTAATTCTAATGACCGAAAATCTTTTTTTAGTAAATTATTTCTTTGAATAATGTATTTTTTTTCATCTAGTGCATAAAAAATTTTTAATTCTTCTTGTCTAATAATAATCTCCCCCTTTCTAACTTTGAATATTTACATCCACAATAATCTTGCCGATATAAATGATATTCTCGAGATAGTTCAATAGACCTCTTATATCCATTTTTCTTCTTAAAGTCACTAACCAAAAAAGAAACTTGATAAGTATTTTCTAACGCTAATCCTATTGTATTCAAAAGATTAGCATTTTTATAAGGGCTTACTGTTAAAGTGGTTCCAAAATAATCAAACCCTAATTCTTTAGCTTTTAAAGCTGTTTTTTCAAGTCGAAGACGAAAACAAACAGAACATCTTCTTCCTCGTTCTGGCTCATTTTCTAATCCTTTAATTTTTTCTTCATATAACGAATTATCATAATCACAATCGATAATCGAAACAGGATAAGAACAAGGCATCTCGCTAATTAATCTTTTTTGTTCTTCCTTTCTCTTTAAATATTCTTCAATAGGAGAAATATTTGGATTATAATAAAATATAGTAATTTTAAAATACCTGCTTAAATATTCTAAAACATAACTAGAACAAGGTGCACAACAACTATGTAAAAGCAAAGTAGGAACAAAATGTTCCTTTTGGTTTTTTAAAATAATTTTTTCTAATTCTTTATCAAAATTCTTCTTTTCCATACAATTAAAATAGGAACAATCCTAATTCCAAAACCTCCCTTTCTCTATATCATTAAAATTTTAGTTCACTCAAAAAATATTATAACATAACTAGAAGATAATTTCATAATATTTAGTATAAAATATTTACAAAAATAGAATTAACTGTTAAAATAAAACTATCGGAGATGGTAAAATGAGTAATATCAAAGAAGAAAGTAAAAAACAAGTTCCTTTAAAAAATTATGTTTACCTTTTTTGCATTTTATTAGGTAGCCTTTTATTACTATTCTATATTTATAGATGGTATGAAACTTACAATGAAAATAAATTATATACCAGTATCATGAATAAATATTTAACAGTGATTAATTATAATGAATTAAACAATTATATCACAGAAACACCAAATACCATCCTTTATGTATCAATATTGGGAGATAAACAAATTAATCGATTTGAAGAACAATTCAAAAATAGTATTGCCAATAGTAATTTAAGAAATAATATTTTATATTTAGATATTACAAACGAAGAAAAAAATGATGCAATGAAAAAATTAAATATAGATTCAAATTTTCCTTATTTAGTCGTTTATACAAATGGAAAAATAACAGATACTTATAGCATTGGAAAAAACAATTATAGTACAAAAAAAACAATAAAATACCTAAATAGAATTGGAGCAGACGAAAGTGATTAATATTGTATTATATGAACCAGAAATTCCACAAAATACAGGAAATATTATGCGTACTTGTGTAGCAACAGGAGCTAAACTTCATTTAATAGAGCCACTAGGATTTATTTTAAATGATAAGACAATAAAAAGAAGTGGAGTAAATTATATTGATAAATTAAACTATCAAGTATATGAAGATTTTAATGAATTTACAAAGAAAAATAAAGGAGATTATTATTTCTTTACTAGATATGGAAAAAAACCACATACATCTTTTAACTTTTCAGATAAAGAAAAAGAAATCTACTTAATCTTTGGAAAAGAATCTACAGGAATTCCTAAAGAAATATTAAGAAATTATTTAGATAGATGCACAAGAATTCCTACCACTTCTAGTGTTAGAGCCTTAAATCTATCTAACTGTGTTGCTGTTGCAACTTATGAAGTATTAAGGCAACAAGATTACCCATCCTTACAAAAAACAGAACCACATAAAGGAGAAGATTGGTTATTAGAAGACTAATCTTCTTTTAATTTTTTTCTCAAAAAAGTGCATTCTTAAACCTCAAGAAATATCTTCAAGGAATCAGAATTTGAAGTATTTTTAATCAACAAAATAAACCATTGAAAGTAAATATCTATTTCATCAAATATTTACATCAAACCACAAAAATGTTATAATGATTTAGAAAAAGAGGTGGATAAAATGGCTCTTAATTATAATTTAGGTAGCATTGTTATGATGAAAAAACAGCACCCATGTGGAACCAACAAATGGGAAATTATCAGAGTAGGAGCAGATATCAAAATAAAATGTCTAGAATGCTCAAGAACCATCATGCTACCAAGAGTAGAATTTAACAAAAAGTTAAAAAAGGTGATTAATCAATGAAAAGAAAAATAAAACGAACAAAATTTCATCCAGCACTAGTATTTTTAGTCTTAACCTTAGCAGTTATGGTAATTAGCAGCGTTGGAGGAATTTTAAATCTAGAAACAAACTATTACACAGTAAATACAGTAACAGGAGATTTGGAATCTCAAGTTGTTAATATCAATAATCTCTTCAATCGAACAGGAATTCAATACTTAATCAGTAATTTACTATCTAATTTTATGAATTTTGCCCCCTTAGGCACTTTTATCTTAGGCTTAATGGGAATAGGAGTAGCCTATAAATCAGGATTCTTAAATACATTAAATAAAGTTATAGCCAAAGTATTTCCAAGAAAGATGTTAACTTTCTTAATTGTATTATTAGGAGTAATTTTCTCAATGTTCTATGATGTTGGCTATGTCATTCTAATTCCAATGGCTGCCATTTTGTTTAGAGATTTAGGAAGACACCCGTCCGCGGGAATCTGTGCAGCATTTGCAGGAATTACCTTTGGATCAGGGGCAAATATTGTTGCAAATTCACTAGATAGTAGTCTTCTACCTTATACCAAGTCAGCAACAACTATCCTAGATGCAACTTATAAAGTAAATACCAATGGAAATCTTATTTTTATGCTAGTAAGCACACTATTAGTTGCTTATATTGGAACCATTATTACAGAAAGAGTAATTATCCCTAAATTAGGAAAATATAATTTTGAAGAAGAAGAAATTGAAAATAGAAAACAAGAACCAACTAAAACAGAGATAAAAGGACTAATCATTGCAATTATCTCAGTAGTTGCAATTCTTCTCCCTATTATTTATTGTATTATTCCAGGATTACCATTCTCTGGCTTACTTCTTTACCTAAAAGATTCAGGCTATGTTAATCAACTATTTGGAAGTAATTCTTACTTTTATAAAGGTTCGGTATTCATCTTTAGTTTTCTTCTTATGTTAGCAGGATTGGTTTATGGATTAAGAGTAAAGACTTTCAAAAATAATCGTGATTTTGTCGATGGAATGAATTATTACTTAAAAGATTTATCTTCACTTCTTGTTTTAATCTTTTTTGCCGCCCAACTATGCTTAATATTTAAACAAACTAATTTAGGAGTATTTGTAGTAGCAAGCCTAACCAACTGGGTAAATGATTTACAATTAACAGGAATCGTTTTAGTATTAGTAACTTTTTTCTTAACATTAGTTTCTACTTTCTTAGTACCAGTAGCTTCAACAAAATGGGCAATCATCACTCCAATTATTGTACCAATGTTTATGCAAAGTTCCTTAACTCCAGAATTTGCTCAAGCTGTATTTAGAGCAGCAGATAGTTCAGTAAAAGGAATTACCCCGTTATTTACTTACTTCGTTATCTTAATTGGATTTCTTCAAATTTATAATAAAAAGAAAGATGACCCTGTAACAATCTCTAGAGCAATATCTTTAATGACACCATATACAGTAGCCTTTACTGTTTTATGGTTAGCAATTGTAATTATTTTCTATACTTTAGGTATTCCAATAGGAATTGCAACAAAAGTAACACTATAAGAAACATTTCTTTTCTAAGATTTGTTTCTTTTATTTGCTTAAAATACTGATAAAGAAGTTATTTGAAAATAGGGATTTTCCTAAGATGAAAATAATTTCTTTTTCATTTTTGAAAAAAACATTGAAGTTTTTTTCTCCAAAAAATAAAAAATATGCTATAATAAACTTATTAGAATAGAAAGTAGGAGATAAAATGAATTTAAGTACAATAAACCAAGAAAAAGTAAAATTTCAATTAAATGAAGCACAAATTTATTCCAAATGTGTAAAGAAATTATTTCCAACTACTCAATTTGGAACTTGGAGTAAAGTTTCAAAACAAGTACAAGAAAAGTATCACCATATTTTAAATAATCTAACCAAAAATATTCATCGTTCTTTAGAAGAAAATCCAATATTTATCTCCAAAAGAAGGTTAAATCGAAACAAAGAAATTGCTTTTGGTATCTTATTTAAAGACGCAGTAAAAGAATTAAATGTCAATTTATTACACGTAAGGGAAATGGCAAAACAAGATATTGCTAAAGAACATATTGTAAGGAAACCAGTATCAAAAAACAATCATCTTTTAGGTAGGAGAATTAAACTAAAAAAGAAAACAAGACCAGCTATATCATTCGACAATCCAACCTTAACTAGAATTCCTTCTTGTGGATTATTAGCAAGATAAGAAAGAATACCAAGAAGTTATCTTTCTTTTTTTGTTTATTTTAATTCAGTATTTTAAATCAAAAAAAGAATTGAAGTATTGTAGATAACTATGCTATAATACAAAAAGAAAGAAGGAATAACATGAGTTTAACAGCAGGAATTGTAGGACTACCAAATGTAGGAAAATCAACGCTTTTCAATGCAATCACAAAACAAGAAATATTAGCAGCAAATTATCCATTTGCAACCATTGAACCAAATGTAGGAACAGTAATTGTACCTGATAAAAGAGTAGAAGTATTAGAAAAAATGTATATGCCAAACAAGACAATCCCCACAACATTTGAATTTACTGACATTGCAGGATTAGTAAAAGGAGCATCTACTGGTGAAGGATTAGGGAACAAATTTTTATCACACATCAGAGAAGTAGACGCAATTGTTGAAGTTGTCCGCTGCTTTGAAGATAAAAATATCATTCATGTCGATGGAAATGTTGATCCTATTCGTGATATCGAAGTCATCAACTTAGAACTAATTTTTTCTGATTTAGAAATTATTGATAACAGAATTAACAAAATCGCCAAAAAAGCACAAACTTCGAAGAATAAAGATGATTTAATAGAATATAACTTACTTCTTCGTATAAAAGAAAACTTAGAAAAAAATATCCCTGCAAGAAAACTAGAATTTGAAGAAGAAGAATTAAAAATCTTATCTAGTTTTCGTCTCATCACTGCAAAACCTATTATCTATGTTGCAAACGTTGATGAAGATACCATCATGGCAGGAGAAAATGAGTACGTAAAAGAAGTAAGAGGATATGCAAAAAAAGAAAATACAGAAGTAGTAATGATTTGTGCCAAAATAGAAAGCGAATTAGCAGAATTAGAACTAGAAGAAAAAACAGCCTTTTTAAAAGAACTAGGCATCGAAGAAAGTGGACTTGCTAGTTTAATTAAAAGTACTTATTCTCTTTTAGGACTAGCCACTTACTTTACTGTAGGACCAGATGAAGTAAGAGCATGGACTTTTAAAAAAGGAATGAAAGCCCCTGCTTGTGCAGGATTAATTCACACTGATTTCGAAAAAGGATTTATCCGAGCAGAAGTCATGAGCTATCAAGATTTAATTGACTGTGGAAATGAACTAAAAGTAAAAGAAGCAGGAAAAATGCGTCTAGAAGGAAAAGACTACCTTATGCAAGATGGAGATATCTGTCACTTTAGATTTAATGTTTAAAAAGAAAGAGGGATAAAATGAATAGAGATACAATTGATGAAAAATATAAATGGGATTTAACACAAATTTTTAAATCAACTGAAGAGTTTGAAGAATGTTATAAAAAAGCAGAAACTTTAATTGAAGACTTTAAAAAATATGAAAATATCATGGGAGAAAATGCTAAAAATTTTTATGAAACAATAAATACTTATTATGAAATTACAAGAACCCTTGATAAACTTTACGTCTATACAAACTTATTATCTGATACAGATACTTCAAATAATACTTATCAATCTTTAAAAATAAAAGTATCTAATTTATTAGATAAATGGAGTAAGGCCAGTTTTTTTGTTACTCCAACAATCTTAAAGAAAAATGAACAAGAAATAGAGAAATATTACATAGAAGAATCCAAATTAAAAGATTATGAAATTATTTTAAAAAGAGAATTTCGTTATAAAGAACATACCCTATCTGATGAAGAAGAAAAGCTTCTTTCCAATCTAACAAAGATGCTCAATAATAATTGTCAAACCTATGAATTGTTAAAAGATTCAGATTTGACCTTTGGAACTATCTTAGATGAAGCACAAAAAGAAGTAGTACTAACAGAAAGTAATTATTCAATTTATATTGAATCAAAAGATAGAAGAGTAAGAAAAGATGCTTTCCAAACACTTTATAAATCATACAAACAATTTAGTAATTCCTTTGCTTCTACTTTATCAGGAAACATTAATGAAAATATAACAATTTCTAGAATAAAAAAATATAATTCTACTATTGAATGGTGCTTATATCATGATGAATTAGATGAAACAATTTACAATAATTTAATTAATACAGTCTCTAACAATATGAATATTCTTTATAAGTATTATTCACTAAAAAAAGAAATGTTAAAATTAGATGAATTACATTTATATGATATTTATACTCCAATCGTAAAAAATTTTGATAAAAAATATCCTTACGAAGAAGCTAAAGAAACGGTTTTAAAAGCCCTATCTATATTAGGAGAAGACTATATCAGTACTTTAGCAAAAGGATTAGAAAATAATTGGGTGGATGTATATCCTAGTCTTTCTAAAAGAACAGGGGGCTATTCAGGAGGCTCTTATGACACAGCTCCTTATATTCTCCTTAACTATCAAGAAAAATATGATGACATGTCAACTCTATCCCATGAAGCAGGTCACTCAATGCATAGTTATTACACCAGAAAAAATAATCCGTACCAATATGGAGATTATTCTATCTTTGTTGCCGAAGTAGCTTCTACTACAAATGAAATTCTACTAGCAAAATATTTATTAAAAACAAGTAATAACAAAGAGGAAAAATTATTTATCCTAGATAAATTAATGAATTTATTTAAAGCAACAATCTATCGCCAAACTATGTTTGCAGAATTTGAACAAGCAATTTATCAAGATGCAGAAAATGATATTCCTTTAACTGCAGATTATTTATCAGAAAAATATTATGAATTAAATAAAAAATACTTCGGAAGTGACGTCACAATTGATGAAGAAATTCAGTATGAATGGGCAAGGATTCCTCATTTCTATTATAATTTTTATGTTTATCAATATGCAACTGGTTTATCAGCAGCTTGCCACATTGCAAATGATATCTTGTCAGGAAAAGAAAATGCTGTAGAAAATTATAAATCATTCTTAAAATGTGGTAGCAAAAAGAATCCAATTGATTCTCTAAAATTAGCAGGAGTTGATTTAACCAAAAAAGAAGTAGTAGAAAGTGCTATAAATATGTTTAACGACACAATTAACGAATTTAAAAAGTTAATAAATGAATAGTCAAATTACCTAATATTAGGTAATTTTTTTGTCAAATGAATGTATTTTGAGAAAAAAATAAAAGTATTAGATAAATCAAATATCAATTTATGATAAAATAAATTTATCAATAAAAATTAAATATAAAGGAGTTAAGATTATGCAAGAAATAAGTGAAGAGGAAGTAAAAGCTACAATTGATAATATAACCATTCTTCAAGATGAAATTAATGAAACAATGGATAGTATTCAAAAATCTATATCTGAAATTATAGATCAAACAGAAATATTAAAAATTAATTGGACAACTGATGGTGGAATAAAAAGTATAAATCAAATCAAAAATACTTTGGAAGAAGTTGGAGATTTATCATCAAAAAAAGTTGCAGTTTTAGATGATAAAATAAATTATACAACAATAAATATAATGGAATAGATTAAATAAAAGGGGGTGAAATATATATGGGTGTAACAAAAAAAGTATCTGCTTCTGCTATTATTAACTGTAGTGATAATATATTGAAAGTATCCCAGAAAATATCGACAAAACTATCAAACCTTTCAAGAATTTCAAGTAATTTGCAAAATAACATAAATAAATTATCAGAATATAATGGAGCTAAAGTTGCTGGTTCAACTCATATTATTGAAAAAACAGAAACGACTCCTCAAAAAATAGAATATTCAAAATGGCAAATAACAGGATATGAAAGTCTTGAAAGTGACATAAGTGAGTTAGAAACTATGATTTCTAATTTAACAACAGCAAATGAATATTTTGCTCAATCAATAAATAATATGATTTCTACTGCATGTGAAATTGATGGATTAAGAGAAGAAATAGAAAAAATTTTATCAAGCAATAACAATTTTGAAACTTCAACAGTTATTTTTTTTAAAATGCTTGTCGATAAAACACTAGAATATCCTGAGATAAAAAAAGAAGGATTCACTCCACAAAGTATAACAACAGTAGGAAATAATTACCTTGTATCTGCTTATAAAAAAGGAGAAAATTCAAAAATTTATATTTATGATAAAGTAACAAAAAAATTAACAGGAGAAATAATATTAAATAATCGAGCACATGTTGGTGGAATAAGTTATGATGAAAAAAATAATATTCTTTATGTTGCAGGTTCAAAAGGTACAGTAAATATTTATGATTATAATAAAATTAAGAAAAATTTAACTAAATCAAAGGTAGTAGATTTAAATGCAGATATGGAAGCAAGTTCTACCACAATAAATAATAATATTACAATTAATAAAAAAGAAGCAAATAATAAAAGTTCAATTCAAACAAAAGTTGGAAAATCAGCAACTTTGTATCAAAAAGATGGAAAATTATATGTTGCAACTTTTGATGGAATACATAAAGGAGAAGTTGTAGAGTATGAAACAAAAGTAGCACAAAATACATCAGGTGCAAAAACATTTCAATCTCATATAACAAATAAATATGAAATTGAGCCAAGAACTCAAGGAATCGCCGAAGTAAATTACAATAATAAAGATTATCTTGTTACAACACAGTCTATTGGATTTACAAGTTCCCAAATAACACTTTATGAAAAAAATGGAAATTCTATTCAAGAAGTTGGAAAATACTCAGGTCTTCAAAAAGGACTAGAAGGAATCACAGTAAAAGGGAATGAACTAACAATGTGTTATGAAACTGGAACAAAAAACACATCTAGAATTACCATGAATGAATTAGTTGAAAAATGTTCATCAGGAAAATATAATCCATCTCTCCCAACAAAAATGGCACGATTTGGTGGCGGAGTTCATTATACTGCCAAAGGACTTGTTGAAGGATTTGTTAATAAATTATTTAAAAAATAAGAATGATGGTGATAAAATGTTAAAAATATATGATATTAAAAAATATAAAAATAAAACTTTCAAATTAATGGTAGGAGTTTTAATTGGAGCAAGTTTAACTGGGTGTGGGAATACATACAGTTATGAAGAAGAGATGGAACAATCAGAAGAAAATGATATAGCTTCTTATAAAATACCATTAGAAGAAAAATTAAAAACAAAAGGTGCCTTAGATATTAAATTTGATAATATAGAATATATAGATAAAATAAATTCAGATTTAAATAGAAAAGCAGATGAATTAATTTTCTATGATGATAAAGGAGTAGGATATGGAGTAGTAATTAGTGATGAAAATATCCCTACATCAACACTATCTCCAGGAGAGTATAAATTTTATTCAGAATATTTAGGAATAGAGGGAGAATTCACAATTGATGCTCCTGGAGATTTTAAAACATTAGAAATAGATTATAAAACAAAAAGTTATGATATTTATTCAGAATCATTAGAAAAAAATAAAATACATTAAAAATACTTAATACCAAGAAATAAAATCCATATCAGTATTTTAATAAAATATAAAAATATCATTTACTTATCTAATTAATTTATGATATAATATCAGTCGAACGAAAGTTCCTTGCTTAATTTTAAATTAAGCCGAACAGACCATAAGGAGGTGGAAAAGATGAATAAATATGAAATTATGTTTATCGTAAGACCAGATGTAGATGAAGAAGCAAGAAAAGCAACAGTTTCTGCTTTAGAAAAAACATTAACAAACAATAAAGCTACAATTACATTATCAAAAGAACTAGGTCAAAAAGAATTTGCCTATGAAATTAAAAAAATGAAATCTGGTTATTACTATCTATATAACATTGAAACATCTACAAATGAAGCAACAAAAGAATTTGATCGTGTTGCGAGAATTGATGAAAATGTTGTTAGACACTTAGTATTAAAAATTGAGGATTAAGGAGGATTTTTGATGAACAAAGCAATATTAATCGGAAGATTAACCAGAGATCCAGAATTAAGATATACAAGTTCTAATCGTGCTGTATGTCAATTTACCGTAGCAATTGATAGACCTTTTACCAATCAAGCATCTGGACAAAGAGAAGCAGATTTTATTAATGTTGTTGTATGGGATAAAACTGCTGAAAATGTTGGAAAATATATGGCTAAAGGAAGATTAATTGCCGTTGAAGGAAGAATTCAAACAAGAAATTATGATAATAACGAAGGTAGAAAAGTTTATGTTACAGAAGTTGTAGCAACTAATGTTCAATTCTTAGAGTCAAGAAATGCTGTATCTGGAGGAAACAATTTTAATTCTATGCCAGAACCACCAGTAGAAAGAACACCATATGATTTTGCTGGTAATAGTGAGTCAACAAATGAAGTACAACAATCTAAACCAACAATGAATGTTGAAGAAGAGAAAGATCCTTTTGCTTCATTTGGCGAAGAAATAGAAATTAGTGATAACGATTTACCTTTCTAAAAAGGAGGAAAAATAAATGGCAGAATTTCGTAGTAAAAGAAGAAAAAAAATATGTCATATGTGTGCTGGAAAATCAGTAAATTATAAAGATGTTCCAATCATTAGTAAATATATTAGTGAAAATGGAAAAATCTTACCTAGAAGAGTTACTGGTACATGTGCTAAACACCAAAGAGAAGTAGCAAAACAAGTAAAATTAGCAAGATTCATGGGATTTATTCCATTTTGTAAATAATAAATAAAAAATTTTCTATATTTAGAAACAATCAATCACATCTCGATTTTTAGATGTGATTTTTCTATGTTTAAAGATATTTTGCTAAAAAATATGTTACAATAAAAAAAGAAAGGGGTATTCAATGAAAAAATGTATAATTATCTATAATCCTAATTCTGGTAGAAAAGAAGCAGAAAAATACTTACCAGAAATAGAAAAAATAGTAAAAACTAAGTATGATGAAGTAGTTTTTCAAAAGACAAAATATAAAGGTCATGCAATTAAAATTGTCGAAAAATTACCTAATATTGATTTAGTAATGTCTTTTGGTGGAGATGGCACATTCAATGAAGTAATGACCGGAAATTTAAAAAGAAAAAATCCTTTATTATTAACACACATTCCAGTAGGAACAACTAATGATATTGGAGCAATGTTAGGATATACAAAAGATATTCTATCTAATGTAAAATTATCATTAAATGGAAAAATTAAAGACTTTGATATTGGATTAATCAATAAACATCCCTTTATTTATGTAGCAGGATTTGGAAAATATACCAACATTGCCTATGATACTCCAAGACCATTAAAAAAGAAAATAGGACATTTAGCTTATTTAAAAGGAGCATTCCAAACTTTTTTTCAAAAAACTAAGTTATATGATGTCAGCTATGAAGTAAATGGAGAAAAATATCGAGGCCTATTTTCTTTTATCATTATCTCTAATGCCAATCACATAGCAGGAGTAAAAAATATTTATAAAGATGCCTTACTAGATGATGGCAAATTTGAAATTGTTCTTTGTACCATTAGTAAAAAGAAAGATATCCTAAGAAGCCTTTATTTTCTAACTCTTTATGATCCAAGTAAAGTACCAGGAATTTATTTTTATAAAACGAATGAAATAAAATTAACCATTAATAATGCAGAAAATAAAACTTGGTGCGTTGATGGAGAAAAATTAGAAAAAAGCAAAAATGATACCTATCATATACAAATTCAAAAAGAAGTGAAAATATTAGTACCTAGAAAGAATATTTCAAAATTATTTCAAAATAAAAATTAATTTATCTATCAAGAATATTCTTCCATCAGATGTTTCTTCAATTCTCTTTCCATAGCAGGAAGCCCATACTCATCATTATAATAATTAGGAAATTCCATTAAATGAGCAAGTACAATTTTAGCAGTAAATAATAAATCATTATTGGTAATATTCGTAATTGGATTTTGATATCCATGTTCTAATTCTATATTTAACCCAGTAATCAAATCTTGAATAGAAAAATGGTCAAAGGTAATACCCAATTCATTAGCAACATATACAGCATCTCTTAAAGTAAACATTATTAATCACCAGTAAATAGTATGCTGGCGATTCATTTTTTATGATAAACTTAAACTTAGAAAGGAAGTAAAAAATGAAAGAAATGAATAAACAGAGATTAGATTACCTAGATTGGGATGAATATTTCATGGGAATAGCCAGACTATCAGCAGAAAGAAGTAAAGATCCATCAACTCAAGTAGGAGCATGTATAGTAAGTAGTGATAATCGAATTTTATCAATTGGTTATAATGGAGCCCCAAATGGATTTGAAGACAAATATTTTCCATGGGATAGAGAAGGAGAATTTTTAAATACAAAATATCCATTTGTTTGTCACGCGGAATTAAATGCAATTTCTAATTTTAGAGGCAATAAAAAAGATTTAGAAGGAGCAAAATTATATGTAACTTTATTTCCTTGCAATGAATGTACAAAATTAATTATTCAGAATGGCATTAAAGAAATTATTTACTTATCAGATAAATATCAACATACAGAAGGAACAAAAGCATCTAAAATGATGTTAGAAAAATGCAATGTTAAATTTATTGAATATCCAAAAGAAAAAAGAAAAGTATTAACCCTTAATTTGAAATAACAATACTGATTTTGCCATAAACTATCTATGATGAAAATTATGAAGAGATATCTTAGGCGTTGAGCATAGCTTTAGGTATCTTTTTACTATCTAATTTGATATTTTTGTAAACTGATAAAATTTTATTTACAAATGAAATTTTATTATGCTATAATTTAACTATAATACCGGAGGGTATTAAGAAGACATAATAATCTAAAAAGGAGGAATATTTATGTTAAACTCAAAAGTTGGTTATAGTAAAAATAAAGATGCTTACGAAGCAGGAAAAGAAACTGCTACAAAAGCAACCGAAGGAATAAGTGCTAAAATTGGTTTATTATTCAATTCTGTAGGATATGATCAAAAAAAATTAATGGAAGGAATTAAATCTGTAGCAAAAGATGTAGATGTAATTGGTTGTACTTCATCAGCAGGTATTATTACACCAGATGGATATATGATTGATGAAGACGGTACTGCTGGTATGTTAACTTTAGGTGGAGATGATTTAACAGTAGCATGCTATGGAATGGCTAAAGGAAAAAGTGCTAGAGAAACAGGACGTGAAGTAGCGAAAAAAGCTTTAGAAAAAGCAGGACTTGATTATGCACCAGATTATTTCTTTATGAGTGCTTCACCTGCTGAGGAAGAAGAATATATTAAAGGTATTCAAGATATTATTGGTCGTGTACCATGTTTTGGAGGTAGTGCTGCCGATAACACAGTAGAAGGAAAATGGTCAATTTTCTATAATGATACAATTTTCAATGATGGAGTTGTAGCCGCATTCTTCTATACTGCTAATGACATTGCCACTGTATATACAGGAGCATATAATGAAACAAAAGATATGGGTATCATCACAAAACTAAATGATACAAGAGTATTAGCAGAAATCGATGGAGAACCAGCTCTAGACAAATATAAAAATTGGAGAGGACTAGATGATGAAGCAGTAACTGGTGGAAATCTTTTAGTAACAACAATTACAAGTCCATTAGGAGTAAAAGATAGATTAGGAAATTTAACTGCAATTCGTCACCCAATGAACGGAAATGATGATAAATCAATGAACATTGGTGCAAATTTAGCAGTAGGAACAACAGTAATCAGAATGGAAGCAACTGTTGATGAATTAATCAATTCAACAGGAAAAACTTTAAAAGAATTAAAGAAAAAATGTCCAAATGCTGCTGGTTACTTATTAATTCACTGTGGAGGACGTCGTTTAGGAATCGGAGATAGAATGAACGAAGTATATGAACAATTAAAGAAAGAAGCAGGAGATGTTCCATTCTTAGTAGCATTTACTTTCGGTGAATATGGTTACACAGATGATGACCAAACAAATACTACAGGTGGATTAATGTTATCATTCACTGCATTCGAAAAATAAAAGAAAAAGGTTTGGCTGTAAAAGCATCAACATACAAAAAATATAAAAAATAATAAGCAATATAAGGGAAAAATACTTACATTGCTTATTTCTTTTAAATAAAGTTATCCACAGTTACCTGTGGATAACTTTATTCTTTCCAATTACTCATTGCTCCTAAGTCATAAACTTTACTATAACCTAACGCGATTAATTTTTCTCTAGCTTGCTTACTACGATTACCACTTCTACAATAAACAATAATAGGAGTATCCTTCTCACTAACTATTTGAGAAATATTATCTATATCAATTATATCTAAAGGTAATAAACTAGCTCCATCAATATGTTTTTCATCATATTCTTCCTTCGTTCTAACATCTAAAAGAATAGCACCATCATTAATAATTTTTTCTTTAGCTTCCATATAATTAACAGACCCATCAGAAGAATCAGTATTTTTTGTTCCACCACATCCACTTAATAAAAAAATACAAAATATAATAATTAACAACTTCTTCATTTTTATCCTCCCATTTTAATTTTAACACACAGCACTAAAAAAATAAATAATAATCAACAAAATGGTTATATTATAAAAAAGGAGGTAGTAATGAATAATTCCATAAAAATATATGATATTCCTCAAAATCCTCATATTCAATCAGGAAAAATTTATACATTTTATTTAAATAATAATACTAACTTAGACTTATCCACAATATTAAACCCACAACCATTCCAATTAAATGACTTAATTCAACAAAATGTTTCTTCTAATCAAGAAAGTCCAATAATAGTTTCAAAAGAAGAATATCAAAAATTACTAAAACTCAATGAAAAAATTTATACATTAATAGAAGAAAGAAACAAAGATATTCAAGAATTTATTAGAAAAGAAACCCAAGCAACAACAGAACTTACAAAAATTAATACAGAAAGACAAGGATTAATAAAAAAACTCACGAAAACAGGTGATAGCAATGCTACAAAATAAAAAAATATTTACCATATTGTCAAATGGAACAAAGGTTGAATATGATGTAATTTTAACTTTTAAAAATTCAACTAATAATAAAGATTACGTGATTTATACAGATAATACTGTAGACAATAGTAATAAATTAAGATTTTATGCTGCAATTTATAATCCCACTCTTCCTAATCCATTTATAGGAGAACCAACGACCAAAGAAGAATGGACTACAATTACTAATATTGTAGATAATACCGTTCCTCAAAATCAATAATAAAGATTGATAAAAATTATTTAATCAAAATAAAATTACATAGATAACACTATGTGTTTTTTTAGTTTCTATCTAGTATTAACCAAAATAAAAAGAACCCGTAAAGGTTCAAACTATATAATCGCTACAAAGCGAACATTTCTAATGGCAGGGAATGTAAGACTTGAACTCACGACATCAGGTTTTGGAGACCTGCGTTCTACCAACTGAACTAATTCCCTATAACAAATTACTACATCAATTACTGATAAATATAATGTACCATATATTAAATAAATTTTCAACCATTTTTAAGTCAAAAACGTAAAATTAAGTTACAGTTCAGTCAAGAAAATATAAAATAACTCTAACCCATTATAAATAAAGAAATTTGTAAAAAGTTCAATAAACAAAGCAATAATAAATGTATAGAATTTCATACAATTTATTAGCAATATAAGACTATTTTAGTATATTTTTTAAAAAAATATCATTTAAAATCTTATTTTATCTAACTGAACTATAACAAAATTAACTTTTAGTAAAAACAATGTCGTTTAATGAATTAATAATATATTCTAAAATTTTTTTTACTTATTATCATATTTTTTATTGTAAAATGATAAAAAATGTTCCAAAAAAGTAAGGAGTATGATGAATAATGACAAAACAGGTATTATGGACAAAATCAATTTTAGAAACATTTATAAAAGAAGGAAATTTAAATTCAAGACAAGAATTTATAATTAGAACAAGAGTAGGTGGTTATAGTATTGTAAAACAAGCACAAGAATTAAATTTAAGTGTTGACCAAGTAAATAAAGAAATAGCCATTTTAAAGAAAATATATGATGTAACACAACTTCATAGTAATATTCTTCCCAAAAGGAAGAAGAATAAATCAGAATTAATAAAAAATAAATGATATCATGGCAGAAACATTACAGTTTTTTTATAGATATATTTTATTTAATTTATATACATAAAAATTACAGTTTTAATATAATGTTTTGTGACATAATGAAAGAGTAGTATAAAAGGAGGAACAAGAATGAAAAGTAGAGTAAAGTGGTTCAATGATGCAAAAGGGTTTGGTTTTATAGAATTTAATGAAGGAGAAGATATTTTTGTACATTATTCTGCAATAAAAGCAGATGGATATAAAACATTAGCACCTGGACAAGAGGTAACATTTAATTTAATTAGTACAGCAAAAGGATATCAAGCAAAAAATGTAGAAGCTAATCACTCTTTTATGGAGGTAGAATAGTGCCATTAAAAGTACATACTTTGTTAGAAGAAATAAATGATATTGAATTAAGAGAAAAAAATATCCCAAATTTTCAAGAGGTTTTGTCACCAGTAGACAAGAAAATAAGGTATGTATTATCCCCTAAATTATAAAATTACATTGATTAATGTAGTTTTTTTGTGAAAAAATTTATATCAATCAAATTTGAATTTATTATTTATTCATGCTATAATTTTTTACAGGTAGTATATTCTTTAGAAGTATTTTTTATCTGTAAGAAAGAAGTGTGATATCATGTTTCTAAAACCCTTAAAATATTTAAAAATTCTTATTGCTCTTTTTATTCTCTCTATTCTGGGAACAAATTTATATATTTTAGAAACAACAAAAAACCAAATTCTTTCTGAAAATAAAGCAAAAGACTTAAATGATATAGATTATATTTTAGTTTTAGGGGCAGGTATCAAAGCAAAAAGACCAAGTCCTATGCTAGAAGATCGATTAAAAAGAAGCATCAATCTTTACCAAGAACAAGTTTCTCCAAAAATCTTAGTCAGTGGAGATCATATTAATGAGGACTACGATGAAGTTAATGTAATGAAAAATTATTTATTAGAAAATAATATTCCTGAACAAAGCATTGATAGAGATGATTTGGGAATATCTACGTATGACAGCATCTATCGAGCAAAATATATTTATCATGCTAAAAATATGATTATTGTAACTCAAAAGTATCATTTACCTAGAGCACTTTATATTGCTAAGGCATTAAATATTAATGCCTATGGTATCCCTTCTAACCAAAGAAAATATACCAATCAAGGGAAAAGAGAAATTCGTGAAATTTTAGCACGCACCAAAGATTTTATCAAATGTTCATTAAAATCTTCTTCTATTTCCTTAGAAAATTAATATTAATCAATTAATAATTATAAAATACTGATTTGAAAATAATTTTTCATCAGTATTTTTTTGTTAACTAAAAGAAAAAAAAGAACCTTTTAGGAAAGAAAAATGATATATTTAACTAGAGAAAAACTAAATTAGTAAACTTACATTTAAAATAAAACTCAAATTTTTTAGAAGTGAGGGAAATTATGGATATAATTAGAGAAGACAAAAGAAGAAAACTAAATCGTCCAGTAACGGGAAAAATACAAGAAGATAGAATTTGGGAACAATGGTATGAAAAGGAAGTGTTTGAAAAACCATTTCCTCAAAAAAATCAAAAAGATTATCTCTTAGAGTGCAATCAAGGATATGAAAACCAAATTATTTTAAACAATCGAGGTGAAAAAAAATTTACTGTTGGAACACTCGGTGAAAAAGCAAATGATTACGCTATCGCCTTAGAAGAAAAGGGATACCAAAAAGGGGATATTATTTGTACAATTGGTCTTTCTACACCAGAGTTAGTATTTTTAAAATATGCTTGTTTAAACTCAGGAATTATCACGTCAAACCTTAATTTTATGAGTACTCAAGAAAACAATGGCGCTTTGAATGATTTGTATAACAAAATAAAGTTATTAAATCCAAGAGCAATATTCTTTTTAGACATTCTAGAAAGTAATATTTATGAAATACTAAATTTACAAGAATTTCAAGAGATTGAAAAAATTAGAATGCCACTTGAAGAATCGATGCCTATTTTTACAGTTGAACAATTAAAAGTAAAAACATTAAATCTTTCTAATCAAATTCAACAGAAAACAGTAAAAAAAGCAATATCTTTATCAAAATTCTTAAAATTAGAAAATAAAACCGAAAGACACGTTGAAAGCATCTATGATTTTAGATTACCAAGCAACATTTCCTTTACAAGTGGTACAACAGGGATAAATAAAGCAGTTTTACTATCACATGATGCAAATAATGCTCTAGCTTATCAACACAAACTTGCCAATTTAGGATTAAAAAGGGGAGAAAAGCACCTCGTTTTAGTTCCTCCATTTCTAGCTTTTTGGGATGCGGATATGATACATATGGCAATGTGTATGGGAATAGAAAATATTTTAGAATTAAATTTAAGTTATGAGTCAATCCCCAAATACTTATTAAAATATTTACCACAGTATGGAATTTGGTCACAATACTTGTGGGATTCAATTCTTCATCTTCCTAAAAAAGACTTAGAAAAAATTTCTAATCATCTTCATAAAGTAGTCATTGGTGGAGAAAGATGTGAAAAAAATCAAGCAGATTCATTTTATCAAAAAACAGGTATTATTCAAGAAACAGGATATGGAGCTACAGAAGTAAATACATGTTTTAGTGTTGCAAATCCTAATTGTAATGTTAGTGGATCAGCGGGAATTCCATTACCATTTAATAATGTAAAAATTGTTGATGAAAGTTTTCAAGATGTCTCTTATAATACTCCAGGTCGATTACTAATTACAGGACCATGTTTAATGAATGGTTACTATGGTCGAGAGGATTTAACAAAACAGGCACTAATAAAAGATGATAAAGGAATAACCTGGTATAATACAGGAGATTATGCTAGGATGGATACAAATGGAAATCTTTTTGTGTTAGATAGAATTGCAAAACCAATAGAAATCGTAGATAAAGATGGAATTAAACATGAGATACAATTATTAGATATTGTAGAAAAAATTAAAACTGATCGAAATATTAAAATTTGCAAATTAAATAGTTACAATAATAGAATTATTTTGTATGTTGTTCTAGATGAATTTTATGTTAAAGATGAAGAAATAGCTATTGAAAGTATAAAAACTACCATTCAAACCAATTTAGAAGAAAAATATTGGCCAAATATTATAAAAGTAGAAAGCACTTTACCAAGAACGCAAGTTGGAAAAGTTGATTACAAAAAGATAGAAGAGGAAACAAAAGAATTAAGTTTAACCATAGGAATAGAAGAAAAGTTAAATGTCATTAATGAATTAGAAATCAAAAAAAATAAAATCAAACAGAGAGTAAAACAATGTAGAGAAAAATAATCTCTACTTTTTTTCTAAAAAAAATAAAATTTTATGTATATTGTGCTATAATGTTTTTGAAAGTAGGGATTGTATGAGGAATGGAATATTTTTTTCAATCATCAGTTTGTTTTATTGCATTCTAATGATAGGCGTGTATTTTCCTAAAAAAAAGCAAAAAAATATAGAAAATGAAATTTATGGAAAACTATTAATTACCAATTTAATTGGGTTAATTATAGAGATATTTCCCGCAACTTATGCAATTAGAGTATTACTTTTTAAAAATGAACATATAGCTATTTTAATTTTAAAATTAATACTAGTATACTTTATTATTTGGATTTCTCTTTTTACTTATTATGTAACCGTGATTTCTTTAAAAGATAAATATAAGAATAAAATTATTAACTGGAGTAAATATATACTAATAACTATTTTTATAATTAGTGTAGGAATAATATATTTTTTACCACTATATGCTTATAGTAAAAATGGAACCGCTTATACCTATGGAGCTGCTGCAAACTACACCTATTTATTTAGTGGGATTTGTATTTTCATTTGGATATTAGAATTGATAAGTAATATAAAAAAAATCTTTAATAAAAAATATTATCCTATCTTTTTATTTATAAGTTTAGGCATTATTGTGATGTTAATCCAATATCGCTATCCAGAATTAACATTGATGATATCTATGCAAACCATTGTAACCGTTTTAATGTATCACACCATTGAAAACCCTGATCTTAAAATGATAGAAGAATTAAATATTGCAAGAGAACAAGCAGAAAAAGCAAATGCTGCGAAAAGTGATTTTTTATCTTCAATGTCTCATGAAATCAGAACCCCATTAAATGCTATCGTAGGGTTATGTGAAGATATGGCTGATAACAAAGAATTATCAAGTAGCATGAAAGAAGATGTTGAAGATGTTATATCAGCTTCCCACACACTTTTAGAAATCGTTGGAAATATTATGGATATTAATAAAATTGAAAGTGATAAAATAGAAGTAAGTGAAGTCGTTTATGACTTTAAAGAAGAAGTAGAAATATTATTTAAGATAAATGGTACGAGGATAGGAACAAAACCAATTAATTATCAATTAAATATTGCCCCAGATATTCCAAAATACTTAAAAGGAGATAAAATACACGTAAAGCAAATTTTAAATAATTTACTATCCAATGCAATCAAATATACTGATCAAGGTTCAATAGAGTTAAATATAAAATGTATTAACAAAAAAGAAACTTCCCTTTTATTCATGACTGTTAAAGATACAGGAAGAGGAATAAAAAAAGAATATATTGATAAACTATTTCATAAATTTGAACGCCTTGATGTTGAAAAAAATACCACAACAGAGGGAACAGGATTAGGACTTGCCATTACCAAAAAATTAGTCGAATTATTAGGAGGAAAAATCAATGTTGAATCTACCTATGGAAAAGGTTCAATGTTCATAGTTACTTTGCCCCAAAAAATTGCTTCTTCAAAAGAATTAGAAACAACGGCAAAGAATAAAAATCAAGAACAAATACAAAATAAAGTTTCATATCAAGAAAAATCTATTTTAATTGTCGATGATAATAAATTAAACATCAAAGTAGCAAAAAGAGCTATTGCTTCCTTAAATTTCAAAGAAGTAGATGAGTGTTACAATGGAAAAGAAGCATTGGAGAAAATTAAAGAAAAACAATATGATATTATTTTAATGGATATTATGATGCCCATAATGAGTGGAGTAACCGCAATGAAAGAATTAAAGAAAACGAATAATTTTAATACTCCAGTAATAGCACTTACTGCCGATGCGGTAAGTGGAGCACAAGAAAAATATCAACTTTTAGGATTTACAGACTGTGTAACAAAACCTTTTACAAAAGAAATAATTAAAGAAAAAATTGATAATTGCTTTATTAATAATACTGATAAGTAGTAAAATCTTTATTAGTATTTTACTTGAAGTAAACAAAAAAATAAAAATTGTAAACACAAAGTATAATTGTGTTTCTTTTTTTATTAACCTATACTATAATTAAAATGGTGATAGTATGAAAGATAGCTCCCAAATAAGAATGAATATAAAAACAATGGACGATATTAAACAATTAAAAAATAATCCAGCGATTAAATACATTAATCTAGATATCATGAACCCCAATTTAGAAGTAATTTACTATCTACTAGAACATGGAGAAAAATATTCTTATTCTGATCTATCAGAAGAAATAAAAGGATATATCTATGTTTCTTATGATATTTTTAAACAATCACAACTTTTTATTTTAGATATTATCAATAGCATTCCCACTTCATTATCAGAATTAGAAATTGCTAGATTTTTATATATTACAATTGGAAAAAATATCAGCTATGACATCAATATTTTACCAGATAAAAATGAAACTTTTAATTTACAAACAATAAGTACAATTAATAATTTATGGGGAAGTCTTTACTATGGAAAAGGGACAAATCATTCCCTAAGTAAACTTTATTTATTTTTATGTAGAATTATGAATATTAATTGTAAAATTATAACAACAGGACAATTAGGGTATCAAAAAAATATTTTAACCATAAATAATAGAGAATTGTCAACAAATATTACTCAAGATATTCCATTTATTCAAGCTAATTTTAAAACAAAAAATTTTGCTAGATATAATGATAATTTAATATTAGACAAAAAAATTGCCTATTTAATAGATGATTATAATGATAATAAATTAGAAAAAATATTATCAAACTTAGATTATAGTAAAGAAAATATCTTTCAACTAATTCTAAACAAGACAGCTACTATTATCGGAGCAAGTAACATAAAACCAATTGAATTAAAAATTATCTTTGAGGAAATATTTAATCAGTATTGTCCAAATGATAAAATAACAATGAACAATTTATATATTAACAATAACCATAAAAAAGAACATTTCTTATTAATTAATTTTTCCCAAAAATATTATAGTTTCAACTATACTAGAAACAGTTTTGTTGAAATACCAAAAGAAGAATTAATTAAAAGTTTAGAAAACAAAAAAATAGGATTATATTTAAATGAAAAAATTCCCTTTATTGATAACTTAACAGAACAAACAATTTAAAGATATTTATCAAAAATATCTTTTTTTAAAAGGAAAAAGAGACTGAAGTATTTTAGAAAAGGAGGAACATATCATGGATATTAGTTTTTTAAATCAAAATCAGCAAAAAGCAGTTATCCACAAAGACGGACCAATGTTAGTTTTAGCAGGTGCAGGTTCAGGAAAAACGAGTGTCTTAACCAATCGAATTGCTTACCTAATAGAAGAAGGAGTATCTCCAGCTAATATTTTAGCCATCACCTTTACCAATAAAGCAGCTAGAGAAATGAAAGAAAGAGTAACTAAATTAATTGGTTCAGATGCCAGATATATTCAAATTTCTACTTTTCACTCTTTTGGATTAAAAATCATAAAAGAAAATTATGAATTCTTAGGGTACGATAAAAATTTTATTATTCTTGATAGTGACGACACTTTAACAGTAGTCAAAAAATTAATGAAAGACTTAAATATGAATCCTAAATTCTATAATGCTAGAGAATTAAGAAGTAAAATTAGTTCGGCTAAAAATGAATTAATTCCTCCTGAGAAATTTAAAAAGCAAGAATTTGATGAAAAAGTAGTAACACTGTATAAAAAGTATTGCCAAAAATTAAAAGCAGGAAATTCTGTAGATTTTGATGACTTATTAGTTTTACCAATCAAATTATTTGAAATAAGTCCAAATATTTTAAATAGTTATCAAGAAAGATATCAATATATTTTAATTGATGAATATCAGGATACTAATGAAGCACAATACGTATTTAGTAAAATGCTTAGTAAAAAATATCGAAATATTTTTGTTGTAGGAGATAATGACCAAGCCATTTATGCCTTTAGAGGAGCAAATTATAAAAATATTTTAAATTTTGAAAAGGATTATCCTGATTGCAAAACTATTCTTTTAGAAGAGAATTATCGCTCCACAAAAACAATCTTAAATGCTGCAAATAGTGTCATTAAGCATAATAAATTAAGAAAGGATAAAAATCTATGGAGCAATAACGAAGAAGGAGATAAGATAAAATATATCAAAACTGATGATGAAAAAGCAGAAGGGGAATATGTTGTTAAAGAGATCAAAAAAATAGCAGAAACAGGAACAAGTTATGATGATATTGCTATTTTATATCGAACTAATGCCCAATCAAGAGCAATAGAAGAATCTATGTTAAAATCAAATATTCCTTATCGAATTATTGGTAGCTTTTACTTCTATAATAGAAAAGAAATTAAAGATTTATTATGTTATTTAAGACTTATCAATAATCCAAAAGATGATGTTAGTTTAACTAGGGTAATTAACGTTCCCAAAAGAGGAATTGGGAATGTCACAATAGCAAATATCAATGCTAAAGCAGAAGAAAATAATACATCAATGTTTGAAGCAATTACTTCAGGAAAAGAACTAGCATTCAAACAGTTAATTGAAGAATTACAAGCTTCTTCCGAAAATAAAACATTAACAGAAATGGTAGAACTTGTCTTAGAAAAAAGTGGCTTAAAAAAAGAATTATCAGAAGAAAAAACACTTGAAAATGAGATTCGTTTAGAAAACTTAGAAGAATTTAAATCCATTACGAAAAATTATGAAAATGAATATGGTGAAGTATCTCTTGATGATTTTCTAAATGAAATCTCTTTGGTTTCTGATGTTACTGAACATGAAGAAGGAAATAATAAAGTGAGTCTAATGACTGTCCACTCTGTTAAAGGTCTAGAATATGATTATGTCTTTATTATTGGGATGGAAGAAGGAATATTCCCACATTATAATTCTATTATGGAAGGAACCAATGAAGCAATAGAAGAAGAAAGAAGACTTTGCTATGTAGCCATTACCAGAGCCAAGAAAAAACTTTGGATAATTAATACAAAAAAAAGAATGCTTTATGGACAAAATCAAATGAATGCACCAAGTCGTTTTATTGACGAAATTGATGATAAATATTTAGAAAGAGAAAAGAAAACAACATCCATTTTTACTAAAGTAGCTAAAATCAATAAAGAAAGAATGTATAAAAATACTGATGTTGATTATTGCATAGGAGATAATATTAGACATGAAGATTATGGCGAAGGCGTTGTAACTGCTGTAGATAAAAAAATTATAACTGTTGCTTTTCCTCATCCAACTGGCATCAAAAAATTTATTAAAAATCATAGAAGTATTACTAAAATAAATTAGGAATAAAAGAAATTTACTGATAAATCCTATTCCTTAAATTAAGATTTTCTTTAAATATAGAAAAGAAATATTTAAGTATTTTACTCCAATGAAATATTTTCTAAAAAATAGCAAATATTTCTTTTTTTTTATGTAATTTAATGATATACTAAAAACATAAAATAGAAAATAGGATAGTGATAATAGATGAATGGAAATATCAATAATGTTGTGAATTTAATTAACAGTATTAGTTCAAAATATGGATTAACTAAAGAACAAGTTAACGAATTAATCGTTAAGTATCAAAATGATACAAGAAATATCGAAAATATCAAACATGAAATAGAAAATGTTGCCAATTATTACATGCATCAAAATAAGTTAGCATTTACGATTCAAAATACTCCTAGTTTAAATCCAGGAAAAAATTACTATTTGACAGCATTTGATAGCAATAGCAATATTTATCTTCAACCAATATCTATTACAGTAACTAATCCAGAATCTTCAGAAGTATTGGTTGAAAATACTTTTAAAGGCTATCAAAAACATACACAAGTTGATGATTTAGAAATTGCTATTTGCCAAGTTGGAAAATTATTAAATATTGATATTGTAGAAGAATACAGAGTTTACAATGCAACAAAACAAAAAGATTCCATTATTATTAGAGATATTATTGATGATGATGAATTTTATGATGTAGAAAACCTAAAAAAAAGATTTTTAAAACTAATTACCAGTGGAAAACTAAAAAAAGAAAAATGGGTAGATGCAGCAGAACAATTAAAAGTAGCAAACACCAAAGAAGATTATAAAACAATTATTGATTATGGACTAAACATTCTAAAAAGTCTTCCTAGTATGCTTGAAGAAGATTATCAAAAAATTGAAAAAAAATATTTTGATATGCTTTTATTTGACAGCATAATTAATCAAAGTGAGAGAAACTTCAAAGATTATGGAATTCTTTGTGATAAAGAAACTAAAAGATATTCTTTTGCTCCTTTATTTGATAATGTCTTTCCTTCAATTTTAAAAAATAATGATATTATTATTGTCAATGGAATTACTTGCAATCGCTATGAACTAATTGAATGTTTATTTTATAACTATTATGATAAAATAAAAGATAGGGTAGACAGTATTCTAAATAAAAAAGATAAATATCTTCAAAATATTGATATTATCTTAAAATACAACCTAGACTTAAGTAATTATAATATGGTATTAAATAATATAATTACCAATTTAAATTACTTTGAACGATTAAATCGAGAAAGAAGCAGACTAGAAACAAGTAGCAGCAGTTCTGGATATGTAAACATTATTCAAATGATTATAGGACTAATTATCATAGCAATATTTTCAGTTTGCATTGGTTATTTACTTTATTGCATAAAATAAGTTATTTTCTTTTCAAAAATATTTTTGGAAAAACAAAATAACTTTTTATTTTTACCTATCTTTGGTATAATAAGGATAGAAAAAAGGTGATTGCAATGAAATTAACACGAGATGACATAAAAAATATATCTAGTATTAAAGAAGAACCTTCATGGATGCTAGAATTTCGATTAAAATCTTTTGAATATTTTCAAAATAGTAAAGACCCATCCTTTGGTCCAAAATTAGATATTGATTATAATAGTATAAATTATTACAAAAAAAGAGAAGAGAAATTAACAAATGATTGGAATAATATTTCCTGTTCCGTTCGTGATGAGTTTGACAAGTTAGGAGTAATTGATGCCGAAAAAAAATACTTAGATGGAATAGGTGCTCAATATGACAGTGAAGTTATTTACCATAATATGATAAAAGAATTAGAAGAAAAAAATGTAATTTTTTTAGATACCGACAGTGCACTAAAACAACATCCTGAAATATTTAAAAAATATTTTAATCACTTAGTAAAATATGATGAAAATAAATTTACTGCCTTAAATGGAGCTGTTTGGAGTGGCGGAACATTCATTTATATTCCTCCATATACAAAATTAGATAGACCATTACAAAGTTATTTTAGAATTAACAGCAAAAATATGGGACAATTTGAAAGAACATTAATTATTGTTGATGAAGGAAGTGAACTTCACTATATTGAAGGTTGCACAGCACCAACTTATACAGAAGATGCCCTACATGCCGCTGTAGTAGAAATATTCGTAGAAAAAAATGCAAAATGTAGATACACAACTATTCAAAACTGGTCAAGTGATGTCTATAATTTAGTTACTAAAAGAGCAATTGTAGAAGAAAATGGATTAATGGAATGGATAGATGGAAATGTTGGTGCCAAAACAAATATGAAATATCCAGCCTGTATTTTAAATGGACCACATGCAAGGGGGACTTGTATTACTGTAGCAGGAGCTGGAAAAAATCAAATTCAAGATACTGGTGCAAAAATGATTCACTTAGCTCCGTATACCAAAAGCAATATTGTTTCCAAATCAATTGCTTCCAACGGTGGAAATGCTACATACCGTGGGACAGTAAAAATAACAAAAAATGCACATGATTCCTTAGCTAGTGTCAAATGTGATACCATTATTTTAGATAAATTATCAAAAAGTGATACCATTCCAAATAATATTGTTGCCAATTCAACTTCACTATTAGAACATGAAGCAACAGTAAGCAAAATTAGTGATGACAAACTTTTTTACTTAATGAGTAGAGGTTTACCAGAAGAAGCTGCAAAAGAACTAATTATCCTAGGATTTATCAATGAATTTAGAGAAGAATTACCAATGGAATATGCAGTTGAATTAAATCGATTATTAAAAATAAATATAGAATCATAGAAGACTAAAGTAAAATTAGTCTTTTTTTTTGTCAAATTTCTGTCAAATGAAAAAGTCCCTTTTTTAAATTTTGAATTTCATTATTTAGCTACTTCATTGCCGAAATGAAAAAAATTACCTTCAATTTTATTTAAGGAAAAGTTCAAAATAAGTATTTTAAATAAAAAACTAAAAATACTGTAAAAGAATTAATTTTTAAAAATTTGTCTCTTTTTCAATGAAGTGTTATATTCATCACGAAAGGAGGGATAATATGTTAAATCAAATTGTCTTGGTTGGAAGAATAGTAAAAACACCAGAATTAAGAACAACAGAAAATGGGAAAAAAACAGCAACTGTAACCCTAGCTGTCCCTAGAAATTATAAAAACATGAACGGGGAATACGACACTGATTTTTTAGATTGTACTTTGTGGACAAATGTTGCAGAAAACACTGTTGAATATTGTCAATCAGGAGATATGGTCGGCGTAAAGGGAAGAATTCAAACAAGAGTAATAACTGCTGATGACGGTAGTAAAAAGAAAAAAACAGAAATAGTAGCAGAAAAAGTTACATTTTTAGCACAATCACCAAATAATAAAGAAAAAATAGATAAAAAGCCTGCTAAAAAAACAGTAAAATCGGAAAAATAAGGGGAGAAATCATAATGGTTCTTCTTTTTTTCTTTATACAAGAGAAAATAACCAATCGTGTAAAGTTTTTTTTAAAGAATTGTATTTATAAATTGTTTATGATAGACTTATATCATGGTGATAAGAATGAACTTAATCAAAAAAGATAGAAATAATAAAATTCAAAAATCAAGAGAAATTATAAAAAAAGAAAAGAAAAAAATTAAAGAAGAAAAAGAAAAAATTAAAGAGCAAAAGCTTCAAAGATTTTATCAATCCAAATTTGGAAAAAACATAAAAAAATTTCAAAAAAGAAATTTTATACAAAAAGAAGATCCCAAATGTGAAAGTAAAAAAATGATAAAAGAAAAAATATTATCTGTTATTCTATTTGAAGTAATGGGTGCTATAATCTGTTTAATTATTTTATTTATTTTAAGTGGTGGGAAAAATTTTATCAAATTATATGGAGAACTAAACAAATTAATTAATGTGTATGACACAATTACCACTAGTTATTATGGAAATTTAGATAAAAATAATATGATTGATAACGCAGTAAATTCGATGTTATCAGAAGTAGGAGATGAATATACTAATTATTCTTCTAAAAGTGATGCATCTAGCTTTCTCGAAACAGTAGATGGAGTTTATGAAGGAATTGGATGTATGGTATCTATGGATGAAAATAATAATATTGTAATTATTAATATTTTTGATAATAGCCCAGCAAAAAAAGCCGGTTTAAAAGAAAAAGATATTATATTAAAAATTGATGACCAAGATTATCAAGGAAAAACAAGTAATGATATGTCAAATTATGTAAAGAATAGTAAGGCCTCGAAAATAAAATTAACCATTAAAAGAGATGGAGAAGAAAAAGAAATCACAGTAAATAGAAGAAAAGTAGAAGTTCCTTCTATAAGTAGTGAAATATTAGAAAAAGATAATAAAAAAGTTGGTTATATAGATATTTCCGTATTTTCAGCTGTTACGTATGAACAATTTAAAAAAGAATTAACTAAATTGGAAAAGAAAGGAATTCATGCATTAATTATAGATGTAAGAAATGATTCTGGTGGTTACCTAAGTGCTGTTACAGATATCAGTAGTTTGTTTTTAAAAAAAGGAAAAATTATTTACCAATTAGAAGATAATAATAAAAAGGAAATAATTAAAGATAAAACAAAAGAAAATCGAACTTATCCAATTGCGGTATTAGTAAATAAAAATAGTGCATCTGCATCGGAAATTTTGGCATCAGCAATCAAAGAAAGTTACGGTGGATATGTTGTTGGAACCCAAACTTATGGAAAAGGAACAGTCCAAAAAACAAAAAAATTATCTGATGGCAGTATGATAAAATATACTATTCAAAAATGGTTAACTCCGAATAATAATTGGATAGATAAAGAAGGAGTAAAACCAACAAATACAGTAGAATATGAAATAAAAGATAATGTTGATTTACAATTAGAAAAAGCATTAGAGTTAGTGAGTAAATAATATATTTTAAGAAGAAAATTCCATAAATATGGATTTTTTTTTAATCAAAAAAGTAATCTAATAGATAAATTTTTTCCCTTTTAGACATCAAATCCGATATTTCAATATATGATAGCAAGTTTTTCTATCAATTTATGATATAATGAACTTGTTCGCTAGGAGGGAATAGAACTATGGTAAGATTTATTATTTGTGAAGATAACAAGGAATTTTCAGCTAAAATTCACAATATTCTAACAAAAGTAATGATGCCTTATAATTTTGAATATAAAATAAATGAATTTACAGAATATAATAAGGTTATTCATGAAATTATTAACGAGGAAAGAGAACAAAAAGTTTACATTTTAGATATTGAATTAGGAGAAGTATCGGGATTAGAAATTGCATCAGAAATTAGAGAAAATGATTTAGAGAGCATAATATTATTTGTAACAAATCATAGTGAATGCAAAAATGACATCTTTTATTCTAGACTATTAGCACTAGATTATATTCCAAAAGATAAGCTATGGCCATCAAGATTTGAAGACACAATGAATTATATCATCAAAACACTAAATAAGAAGGGAGTATTTATTTATAGTTTCAATAGAAATTTGTATAGAATTCCATATGATGATATCCTATACATTGAAAAAATACAAGATGTTCCCAAGTGTATTATTAAAACAGAAAATGGAGAAGAATTTGAAACCAACATGTCAATAATAGAACTTGCAGAAAAACTAGGACATAGTTTCTTTCAATGTCACAAATCATGTATTGTTAATGTGGAAAAGATTAAACGAATAAACTATTCAGAAAATACAATAACTTTTCTTAATAATGAAACAGTATATTTACTATCCAATAGGAAGAAGAAGGAGTTGAAAGAATATGTGGCAAATTATTAGTGAGTACATTGGATTATTAATAATGATGGTAGGAGTATACATTTTTGGAAGAATAGTATTAGAAAAGAAAGATACTAGTAATTTACTAAAAGATATAATACTAATTCTATTATTTACAATTCCACAAACAATAGTTAAATTAAATTTTGATGATACAATTAAATCTCTTTTAATTACGTTGATTAATATTATATTTATTAATAAGGAATTCAAAATAAATTACAAAAAATCTCTTTTTCTAACTTGCATATACATGATCACAATATTAATACCAGAGATGTTAGAAATGGTGTTTATAACCAAAATTTTAAATTTAGATATGAATTTTTGCTATAATTGGTATGGTGGAACTATTGTAGCAAATTTAACCACTTGTATATTATTTGTGATAATAACGATAATATTAAAAAAACATTTTCAAAATTTAGTAAAAACAGAAATTGATAACAATAAGAAAATAATCATTCTCTCTAGTTTAACATTAATAAGTGTTTTTATATTTTTTTATGAAATATGGCAGGAATATGGTATTAGTCAAAAATTTTGGGTATATATACTGATTATTATAATATTAGTATCAGTATTATTAGATTTAATAAAACAAACATTAATTAATAACAAAATTACTAAAGAATATGATCAATTACTTGAATTTATGACAACATATGAGGAAGAAGTTGAAACTCAAAGGACTCTTCGACATGAAACTAAAAATGAATTTTTGGCAATTAGAGCAAAAATATGTGATAAAGAAAAAGAAAGTGAGATTATTAATTATATTGATGAAATACTAGGTGACACTTACTCTGTAAAAAAAGAAAAATATGCAAAATTTGGTTACCTACCCGCAAATGGAATTAAAGGTCTATGTTATTTTAAAGTTCAAAAAGCAGAAGAATTAGGAATAAAAGTATCGATTAATATTTCCAAAAAAATTAAAAATTCTACAGTTTTTGATTTGGATTTAAAACAACAAAGAGAATTTGCTAAAATTTTAGGTGTATTCATTGATAATGCTATTGAGGCTAGTTCAGAATCTGAAGATAAAGAATTAGGAATTGAGGCGTATTCAAACCTAGAAAATGAGTTTAGAATGATTATTTCAAATACTTATAACAATGAAATTGATGAAGAAAAAATAGGAAAAGAGAGTTTCACAACCAAAGGGAAAAATCGTGGACATGGCTTATTGTTAGTTAATCAAATTGTTCAAAAAAATAATATTTTTGAAACGAAAAGAAATATAAAAAATGATATTTATAGTCAAACTATCATAGTAAAAAAAAGCACCTGTAATTAGTGCTTTTTTTATGTTTGCTATTTTTCAATTAAACTTTTTGGCATTTTTGGTTCATCTATGATGAAAAATGAACAAGCCTTTGTTCCAGCAATTGCAGCTCCTCCTCCAATTTTTGCTAATAAATCTGCAATAAAACTCATAATTTGTTCCTCCTTCTTATTTTTTTTGTTTTATGTAAAATTAATTATTACTAATTAATTCAACATTATTATAATATCTTTTGTAATTGTTATAAGGCATTTTGAATGTATGATAAGTAATAGGTAAAATCATTAAAACAGCTTCTAACATACCTAACAGTAGATATTTTGTAATATCATGCCCATTGAGATAAACAATTAAAAAAGTATATATCAATCCAAAGCTAAAACTTAAAATCTTAAATCTTTTTCTTTTTTTTGAATTAATAAGAGGATGTTTATTAGTATCAGCAGGGGCATAAACAAATAAACATATATCACATAAAATAGCAATAATTATCATTTCCCATAATGGCAAGGTTATATATTTACAAATCATTGCTCCTCCAACAAAGAAAATTAAAGACGAGATTAAACAATAAATACTTTTACTAGCGTGTATTCCAAAAGCTTGGGATCGAATAATATTATAGGTAATTAAAAGAATAAATACTTCCTTAAACACTCCTAATAGCACGGATACTAAACAGATAATTATTATTTTAGTAAAGGTAAGATATAACCCTTCTAATCCATAAATAATAATTTCTATTTGATCATCACTATATTTTTTGCTTTTTTTTAATATTTGAATGGAAGAATTAATTAATTTTTTCTTCATATCATCACCTACGATTCAATTATATCTTAATTTATAACAAACGCTAAAAAATCACCTTAATATATATACTTTTCAAACGATAAAGAAAAAAATTAACTAAAACATAACAAAAAAAATCGTTTACATAACAAAAACGCACTTTATAATTTTATCAATTATTTACTTGTGATTAAATCAAATATATGGTATAATACACTCATAATAGGAGGAGAATAAGATGGGAAACAATAGAATAATAACATTAATTGACGGTTATAAGGAAGTTGGAGAAGTAGAATTAATTTGTGCTTTTAAAGTAAAAGAATTAAATAAAAAATATATAATTTATACTAAAAATGAACACGATAGAAGTGGAAACACAATTATCTATTCCGGAAGAATCACTAATAAAGAAAATAATCAATATATAGAAAATATCAGTGAAGGAACAGAATGGGAAAAGTTAAAAGAAATAATGAAATTGATGTCTAAATACAGTATGGAGAGTGAGAATAATGTATAGTAGCAAAATAAGAAATATAGAGTTACCAGAAAATTTGTTTTCAAATTTAGGAGAGATGAAAGGTAAAAAATTAAATACAGCAGAAAAATTGGATTCTTCTGAAAAAAAAGTAACTCCCAGTATTGAAGTTAATGATAGAGAAGAAACTGTAAAAATGACAAACTTTTCAAAGCACAAAGAATATCGTGAGAGAATCAATCAAATGTATGAAGGAATAAAAGAAATCTCTCCAATCGACAATGAAATTGATAATGTAATTTATTTTAATAATTATGCTGAAAAAGGTATTGTTGTTAAACCAAAAGTTGCCTCTTTAAAGCAATTTTGGACCGAATATCGATTAATTAATAATGAAAAATTATCTCCTAAACTAAAAAATGAATCATTTGAAGAACAAAAATTATCTGATTTTGATGAACTGTTTGATGCGCTACAAACTAGAGTAGGTGAAATAAATAAGTACATTGATGAGCTAAAAGAAATGAGAGTGAGCATTCATAAATCAAGTGCTGAACTAGAAAAAGATAAAGAAAGATTATCTCATGAAAAGCAAAAATTTATTCATTATAAAACTAGTGAAGAGAGTAGAATAAAAAAAGAACAAGAAAATTTAAAAGTAAATTATGATAGACTTCAAACAATTATAGATGATTTAGATAAAAAATTGGAAAGTATTGATCAGTAATTTTATAAAATCAAAAAAAAGTTCAGAAGTGGACTTTTTTTAACTAATATAGAAATGGAGAAAAATATGGAAACAAAAGAATTAAAAAAAATAGATGCTTATTTTAGAGCGGCAAACTATTTGTCTGCCTGTCAAATGTATTTGCTAGATAATCCATTATTAAAAAGAAAATTAACCTTAAAAGATATCAAGCCAAATGTAGTAGGTCATTGGGGAACTGTGCCAGGACAAAACTTTATTTATACTCACTTAAATCGAGTAATCAAAAAATATAATCTTAACATGATATATATTTCAGGACCTGGTCATGGAGGACAAGTGACAGTTTCAAATACTTATTTAGAAGGAAGCTATACCGAAATATATCCTGCTATTACTCAAGATGAAGACGGATTAAAAAAATTATTTAAACAATTTTCTTTTCCTGGAGGAATCTCTTCACATGCCGCTCCAGAAAATCCTGGCTCCATCAATGAAGGAGGAGAATTAGGATACAGTTTATCTCACGCTTATGGAGCAGTTCTAGATAATCCTAGTTTAATTGCTGCATGTGTTATCGGAGATGGAGAATTAGAAACTGGTCCTCTTCAAGCATCCTTACAAATTAATAAAATTATGAATCCTAAAACAGATGGAGTAGTATTACCAATATTACATTTAAATGGTTATAAAATCGCAAATCCAACCATTTTTTCTAGAATCAGTGATATGGAATTAGATGATTACTTTAGAGGAAGTGGGTATCTTCCTTACTACGTAGAGGGAGATAATCCAATGACTATGCATAAAAGAATGGCAGAAGTCTTAGATGAAGTCATTGAAAAAATTAAAGATATTAAATATCGAAAAACAACAAAAAGACCAATTTGGCCAATGATTATTTTAAGAACCCCAAAAGGTTGGACTGGTCCAAAGGAAGTTGATGGAAAGAAAATAGAAGGTTCATTTCGAGCACATCAAGTACCAGTAATTGTTGATGAAGACCATAAAGAAAACTTAGAAATATTAGAATCTTGGTTAAGAAGTTATAAACCAGAAGAATTATTTGATAAAAACGGAACTTTAATTAAAGAATTACAAGAATTAGCACCTGTAGGGGACCAAAGAATGGGAGCAAATCCAAATGCAAATGGAGGAAAATTATTAAAAGAATTAAATTTGCCAGATTTTCGTGAATACGGTGTTGATGTCACAGAACATGGAAAAACCCAGGCACAAGACATGATAGAATTAGGAAAGTACATTAAAGATGTTATTAAATTAAATAAAGAGAAACATAATTTTAGAATATTTGCCCCTGATGAAACTTTATCTAATCGTTTGAATTATGTTTTTGAAGAAACTAATCGAAAATGGAATGCTTTAAAAAAAGATAGTGATGAGTTTTTAGATTGTAGTGGAATAGTTATTGATTCTATTTTATCAGAGCATGTCTGCCAAGGCATGTTAGAAGGATATTTATTAACAGGAAGACATGGATTTTTCACAAGTTATGAGGCATTTATTAGAATAGTCGATTCTATGGCAAGTCAGCATGCAAAATGGCTAAAAGTATGCAAACAATTGCCATGGAGACAAAAAATATCATCATTAAATTACATTCTTACTTCTCATGTATGGCAACAAGATCACAATGGTTATACCCATCAAGATCCAGGATTTTTAAATCATTTAGTGACAAAAAAAGCAGATATTGTAAGAATTTATTTGCCACCAGATACGAATTGTTTATTATCTTGTTTTGAACATTGTATGAAAAGTAAAGATTATATCAATGTCATTGTAGCCTCAAAACATCCAAGACCACAATGGTTAAATATGAATGAAGCAGTGATTCATTGTACTCAAGGAATTGGAATATGGAAATGGGCAAGTAATGATGAAAATCAAGAACCAGATATTGTTATGGCTTGTTGTGGAGATACTCCAACATTAGAAACTTTAGCAGCAACTTCTATTTTAAGAGAATATTTTCCAGAGTTAAAAATTAGAGTAGTAAATGTTGTAGATTTAATGCGACTACAATCTAATACAGAACATCCTCATGGATTAACTGATGAAGATTATGATGCCTTATTTACGAAAAATAAACCAATTATCTTTGCTTTTCATGGATATCCAAATTTAATTCATCAACTAACTTATAAAAGAAACAACAAAGATATGCATGTTCATGGATATAAAGAAGAAGGAACAATTACCACTAGATTTGACATGTGTGTTCAAAATGGAATAGATAGATATCATCTTGTTTTAGCCGCTTTAAAACATCTTCCACAGTTAGGAAACAGGGGGGCTCTTTTAAATCAACTATGTAAAGATAAATTAGTCATTCATAAACAATATATCTACGAGCATGGAAAAGATATGCCAGAAATTCAAAATTGGCAATGGAAAGGTAAATAAATTATTAATTTTTTTTAAAATGAAAATAGAGTATCAAAATACTGAAATAATGGTAACGAGCACAACAAATCCTAACCTTCTAAAATATCACTTTCAAAAATTATATTACGCAATTATGATTAAAAAATGTAACCGATATAGTTCAATATCCAATAAACAAAGAATTGATGTTGTAATGACAGATGATAATTTAAAAATACTATATATAAAAAGAGATATGCATGAAAATACTTTTATCGAAGAAAAAAATGCGACTACTACGATTTTATTGCCATTAGGCACGTTCAAAAATTTAAAAATAGGAGATTATCTTCAACTAAAAGAAATCCCATCAGAATTTTTATATGAAAAAAAATAGACAATTAATAGTAGTATTATTAACAATATTAATTATTGTTCTAGTTTTCTTAATATTTTTATATTTCTTTAAACAAAGAAATATGAATTCTAAAGGTTATCCAAAAATTAAAGAAAAAAACATAATTAAAGAAATTTTAGAAGAAAATCATGAAGAAAGAATAAATAAGTCATTTTTGAATTGGTTAGAAAAAGAATATGGGAATCAAAAATTATCTTTATTAAAAGAAAAACTGAAAAGTGATAATCAAGAAAACATCTGGCATGATATTTATCATTCTTCATTAAATGTGTTGCTAGATAATTACAATAATATTTATTCTAATGCAAGTAATATCCAGAAAGTAAATACTTCAACAAATCAAGCACAGCTTAGTTTTATAGGAGATGTTTCCCTAGCAGATAATTGGTATATTATTCCAAAATATCAAGAGAGAGGGAAAAATATTTATGGTATTTTATCAGAAGAAACGGTAGATATTTTAAAAAATAGTACACTTACAATAGCAAATAATGAATTTACTATAAGTAACCGAGGAGAAAAAATGCCTGGTAAGTATTATACCTTCAGAGCATCTCCAAATAACCTTAGTATTTATCAAGAAATGGGAGTAGATTTGGTAACCCTTGCTAATAATCACGTCTATGATTTTGGAGAGAAAGCATTTCAAGATACACTAGAAGCTCTTAAAGACTTTCAAATTCCTTATGTAGGAGCAGGAAAAAATATTGATGAAGCTATACAACCATATTACTTTATCGTTAATGGGTATAAAATAGCATTTCTAAACGCGACAAGAGCAGAAAAATTAATTTTAACGCCAGAAGCTACAAATGATACAGGCGGAGTATTTCGATGCTATGACCCTAGTTTGTTAATTCAGCAAATCAAAAAAGTAAGACAGAATAGTGATATTGTTATAACCTTGTTACATTGGGGAAAAGAAGATTCAAGTAGTTTAGAAGATGTTCAAGTAGAAACAGCAAAACAATATATTGAAGCAGGTAGTGACCTTATTGTAGGAACTCATGCCCATACATTGCAAGGAATCGATTTTTATCAAGGAAAAGCCATCATATATAATCTTGGAGATTTTATTTTTAATCATGAAACAAAAGACACAGCAATATTTCAATTTATAATTAACAATGAAAAACAGTTTCAATATAAAATTATTCCCTGTCAACAAAAAGAGAAATACACTTCTATAAAAGAAGGAAATGAAAAGGTAAGAATATTAGATAAGTTAAGAACATTATCTCCAAATGTATTTTTTGAAGAAACAGGAACTTTTTATGAAAAGAGTACAGAATAGTATTCTTTTTTTTGTCTCTTTTAAAACTTTTTTATAACTATTTACGTCCTAAATTTTAAGTAATGCGAATATCCTATAATTTAGGGTGTGAATAGTTACACTTTTTTTGACAACTACAAATTAACAAAATATCTTTTTCAATGGATTTTCTATCATTAAAGCATAAATGCAGAAACAGAAGCAAAAAATAGAATAAAATAAAAAGCACTTCTATTGATTTAACATATAAATAAATTAAAACAATAGAATGTTGTAGTTGTCAAAATGATGAGCAGTATATCATAGTACAAGGAGGATTTTTATGATAGAGACAATTTTATATTTAAATGGAAAATATCCAAAAATCATAAGTTATATCGACGAAGACGAAAAAAATTATGTAACTTTAAAAGTGAAATTAAAAGAAGATATCAGTGAATTTGAATTCAAAAAATTTTTACTGGATTTAAAAATTTTAAAATCGGATTTATTATCTATAGGAATTACAGATACTTATTCAATTCAAGAATTAAAGACTTGTTTCAAAGAAATATTAGGAACAGAGGCAGTAATTAATTTAAAAAAATTATATAAATTAATGAATAATTTAGAAAAAGAAGAATTTGCTATCTTCAATGAAAAAGTAGAAGAATTTTTTAATATGTTTGAGATAGTAAATAGATGTGAATATAGTTTATTTGTATACAATGAAATGATTCGGCATCTTAAAACAAATCAATTATTTATGTTACAGGATTGTAATTTTGAAAAGGAAGTAAATTCTATGAAATATAATAGTTATTTCTTTAATTCAAAATATGCATCTAAATGTGAAAAATACAAAAGGGAAAACCAAATTAAGAAAAAAATATTAATAAAAGAAAAAAGTATTGGATAAATTTAAAACTTAAAATACTTATACAAAATTGTATCAAAAGAAGATACAGTTTTTTTAATACCATAATTTCCCATATTTAGCTATTTCTATTGACAAAAAATCATCATCTTTTGTATAATCATTAATGTTAGTTACCTTACAAAAAGAGGTGGAAAATGAATCCAAAACAAAATATTGCATTAGAAATAAAATGTATGGACAATATGATTAACAGACATATTATAAATAAAGCAAAAAATTTAAAAATGACATTTACATTGACACCAGTTCAATTTAGAATTTTACACTATCTCTTTAAAAATAAAGAAAAAATTATTTATCAAAATGATATTGAAAAACTAATTGAATCACGTCGGTCAACAACATCTGGCATTTTAAATACAATGGAAAAAAATAGCTTAATCAAAAGAGTAGATAGCAAGAAGGATGCCAGAAAAAAACAAATCGTATTAACATCATCTTGTAAAGGATATTACAACAAAATGTTAAAACAACGTCAATTATTTGAAGAAAAATTAAAAGAAAATATTTCAAACGAAGAACTAGAAATATTTTTTAAGGTAACTGAAAAAATAAAGAGTAATATAATGAATATGTAGCTCTTTATATTACAAAAAATAGAAAAGAAAGGAAGAAGAATATGTTTAAACTATTAAAAAATATTAGTAAAAAGCAATGGCTTTTCATTATCATTAGCTTTGCTCTAATTGTAAGTCAAGTTTGGCTAGAACTAAAAATGCCTGATTATATGTCAGAAATTACAATCTTAGTCCAAAGTGAAGACAGTGAGATGAAAGATATTTTAATAAACGGTGGCTATATGTTAGCCTGTGCTTTTGGAAGCCTTCTATCGTCAATTATTGTTGGATATTTAATCTCAAATATTTCAGCAACCTTCTCCATGAAAGTTAGAAAAAAAATATTTAACAAAGTTGAAAATTTATCTATGCATGAAGTAAAGCAATTTTCAACAAGCAGCTTAATTACTAGAACAACCAATGATATTACACAAGTCCAAATGTTAATCGCAATGGGATTACAATTAATGATAAAAGCACCTATTACAGCTATTTGGGCAATTACCAAAATCTTAAATAAAAGTACAGAATGGAGTATTATCACTGCTATTGCAGTAGCCGTTCTTCTAACAACAATAGGAATCATTATGATTATTGTCCTACCAAAATTTAAAATTGTTCAAAAATTAACTGACAATTTAAATAATGTAACAAGAGAAAATCTAACAGGAATTCGTGTTGTTAGAGCGTTTAATGCAGAAAAGTATCAAGAAGATAAATTTGAGAGTGTTAATAATAGTCTAACCAATCAACAACTATTCAATCAAAAGACATTTGCAATTTTGTCTCCTATTATGTATCTAGTAATGTACTTTTTAACATTAAGTATTTATTTCGTTGGAGCTTCTTTAATCAAAGAAACAGTTTTATCCAACAAATTAACAATGTTTGGAGATATGGTCGTGTTCAGTACTTATGCTATGCAAATCATCATGTCCTTCCTTATGTTGGCTATGATTTTCATGATGGTACCCCGTGCTAGCGTTTCTGCAAATCGTATTAATGAAGTACTAGATACAGAAGAGAGCATCAAAGATGGCAGTATTGACAAGGAGACGACAAAAGAAAAAGGTACTGTTGAATTCAAAAATGTTTCCTTCAAATATCCTGATGCCAAAGAATACTTATTAAGAAATATCTCTTTTAAAGCAGAAGAAGGCCAGACAATTGCTTTCATTGGTTCAACAGGAAGTGGCAAATCAACTTTAATTAATCTAGTACCAAGATTTTATGACGCTACTGAAGGAGAAGTTTTGGTAGATGGAATTAATGTTAAAGAATACACTCAAGAATTCTTACACAACAAAATTGGTTATGTTCCTCAAAAAGCAGTCATGTTTGATGGAACGGTAAATACTAATATTGCTTACGGTGAAAATGGGAAACCAGAAGTAACAGAAAAACAAATTAAAAAAGCCATTGAAGTTGCTCAAGGAAAAGAATTTGTTGAAAAAATGGATAATAAATATGATACTCATATTGCCAGTGGAGGAACCAATGTATCTGGTGGACAAAAACAAAGATTAGCAATCGCTAGAGCTATTGCTAGAGATCCTGAAATTTATATCTTTGATGATAGTTTCTCTGCACTAGACTATAAAACTGATGCAACGCTAAGAAAAGCCTTAAAAGAACATACCAAAACATCGACAAGTTTAATTGTTGCTCAAAGAATAGGTACCATTATGAATGCCGATAAAATTATCGTTCTAGACAACGGAAAATGTGTAGGAATGGGAACACATAAAGAATTATTAAAATCATGTAAAGTATATAAACAAATTGCATTATCACAATTATCAAAGGAGGAATTAGAAAATGCCTAATGAAAATAATCAACCAAAAAGAAGACAACGCGGACCAGGTATGGGCCCAGCACCAGCTGAAAAAGCCAAGAACTTTAAAAGTGCCATTTCTAGATTATTTAAAGAACTAAAAAGCTTTCATGCTCTAATCTTAGTAGCTTTAATTTTAGCAGCTTTAAGTTCCGTTCTTTCTATTATTTCTCCAAACAAATTATCAGACTTAACTGATGAAATCTCCAAAGGATTAGTCATTAAAACTGATGTTATGAAAGAAATAACAGAAAAAGTAACAGCATCAGTTTCAGAAAAAAATTTACAAGCAATATTACCCCAAATCTTACAAATAAATTTATCCGAAGAAACAGCAAGAGAAATCTTAACTTCTCCATCAATTAAAGAAGAATCTAAAATAGCTTTTCAAAATGGCATGACAAAAATTGGTACCATGACCAATCAACAAGATATCATGAAAGAATTATCTAACTTACCAGAAGATGTTTTAACTTGTATCTTGAAAACTTCTACTTATCAAGGAATAGAAATTACCTCTCCTGAAAAAGTCACTTTCTTAAAAAGTATTACCCAAATGATGGATAAAGAAAATAAAACAAGTACCACTTTAGAAATCCCAGAAAGTATTCAAAAAGTACTTTTCCAAGATTTTAAAATCAAGAGTACTACCATAACTTCCAGTGACCAAGCAAAATTTTTAACAATAATGAGTGGAGTAGGAAATAAAACTAACACTAAAGAATTATATACAAAACTAGATAAATTACCAAAGAATATCAAAAAAGTAATCGAACCAACAATGAATATGAATAAAATTAAAGGAATTGCTTTATTCTTAGTAATAGTTTATTTACTAAGTGCTTTATTTAGTTATATAGAATCTATCTCTATGACAATAGTTGCTAATAAATTTGCTAAAAAACTAAGAAGCAATATCTCTACGAAAATTAATAAATTACCATTAAAATTCTTTGATGCCCATCAATCAGGAGATATCTTATCTAGAGTAACTAATGATGTAGATACCATAGCTCAGTCAATGAACCAATCATTATCTACTTTAGTTAGTGCAATAACTCTATTTATAGGTACCATTATTATGATGTTTGTAACCAATTGGATTATGGCAATTACGGCTATTGTTTCTAGTTTATTAGGCTTTGTCTTTATGTTTTTAATCTTAGGAAAATCTCAGAAATACTTTACTGCAAGACAAGTAGAATTAGGAAACCTAAATAGCCATATTGAAGAAATCTATTCTGGATTAAATGTCGTAAAAGCCTATAATGGAAAAAAAGAATCAGATCAAAAATTTGATGAATTAAATAAGAAAGTATATGAATGTAATAGAAAGAGTCAATTCCTATCAGGGCTAATGCCTCCAATGATGAACTTTATTGGAAACTTTGGTTATGTAGCTGTATGTATTGTAGGTGCTCTACTAACCATGAATGATTTAACAACATTTGGAGTAATCGTAGCATTTATTGCTTATGTAAGACTATTCACTTCTCCATTATCACAAATTGCCCAAGCAATGACCTCACTACAATCAACAGCAGCTGCAAGTGAAAGAGTATTTGAATTCCTAGATGAAGAAGAAATGCCTAGTGAAGAAAATAAAACAAAAGTTTTAGATAGAAAAAAAGTAAAAGGAAAAATAGAATTCAATCAGGTGGTCTTCCAATATGATGGAAATGATAAACCAACTATTCATAACTTTAGTGCTGTAGCAAAACCAGGACAAAAAGTAGCAATCGTAGGACCTACCGGAGCTGGTAAAACAACAATGGTCAATCTATTGATGAAGTTCTATGAAATCAATGGAGGAGATATCAAAATCGATGGTGTATCTATCAATGATTTAACCAGAGAAAATGTCCATTCCTTATTTACTATGGTGCTACAAGATACTTGGTTATTCAATGGAACCATTAAAGAAAATATTATTTATAATCGTGAAAATGTAAATATGGGTCGTGTTGAAGAAGTATGTGATACCGTAGGAATTAGTCACTTTATTAATACCCTATCAGATGGCTATGATACAGTAATTAGTGATAACGATTCCGTATCCGCAGGACAAAGACAATTAATTACCATTGCTCGTGGAATGTTAAGCAATTCTCCATTCCTAATTCTAGATGAAGCTACTTCCAATGTTGATACAAGAACAGAAGAGCTAGTCCAAAAAGCTATGGATAAACTAACTGAAGGAAAAACATCATTTATTATTGCTCATCGTCTATCAACCATCAAAAACGCCGACCTTATTCTAGTCATGAAAGACGGAAATATCGTTGAGCAAGGAAAACATAACGAACTAATCAAGAAAAATGGTTTCTATGCAGATATTTATAATTCACAATTTCAAAAATAAAATACTTAAAAAGAAATATCCTTAAATTAAGAGTATTTCTAAATAAGTATTTTTTTCATTTTAATAAGCAATATCTCTTTTATATACTTCTATTACTGGACGAACGCCAACTAAAACATCTGTTCTTTGTACTTCTATACTATGAACACGTCTTGCCGTAGCATAAATTATCCAACCATGATTTGATATCGTATTTCTAGGTGTTTCTAACCAATATCCATCAAATTTAGAATTATCTTTCTTTGAAAAATTAGTATTTTCAACAAGATAAATATGATTATCTAATTCTCCATTTTTCCAAGTTGGAATATAAAAATTAACAAGCTTCTTCACTTCGGCAATAGTCAAAAGACGAGCAGCATATTTAGAATAACTAAGTACTTCAGGAAAGGTATGACCATCTTTTGTACTAGTAGTACCATATTCATTAATTAATTTTCTTTCTGCATTAAATAAACTAACATTACTCCATTGACTAGTAGTAGGAAGTTGCTCCATAGCAGTTCTAGGTCCATGCCAATTTTCTTTTGAACTATCATATGGATAATACTTCTCATTATTTGGCATTCCCCCACTAACATTATTATAATAAATTAAAACGGCTACATTACTATTATTTTCCATATCAGTAACATAATAAAATCTTTCTGTTTCTGCATCATAATTTCCGTCACCATTCACATCACAATCAAAAGCATCTCCTGATATCAAATTTCCTGCAGTTCCCAAAGAACCATAAGTTATTGTTTTAGTTCCCATACTACCATCAACTTTATAACCCATACCAGAGCAATAGTTACCCTTACATTCTTCAGTATGAAGGATAGTTGCCCTTTGACATATTGGCATCTTAAAATAAAGACGAATATCTCCATTAACATTAGGAAGTATTAAAATATCATTTTTATATTGATAATCGCTTTCGTTAGATAATCGCTTATTATTCATAAATACATTTAAAAAATAATCAATATGATTAGAAATTGTTATATTTAGTTCTTCTCCTTCCATTATTTCATGAGGAAGATTAGTAGAATCAATATCGTAATAACTAATAGAATAGATTCTTCCAAAAAGAAAGTCTAATCGAAGATCATAAGAAGTATTAGAAGAATTATAACCATTATCCTGATAAGAAACTTTAATTTTCACTTCTTTTTTACTACCTAAACTACATTTCCCTTCATCATCACATAATTTAGACTTTAAATCATAATTAAGCACTTCAAACTTTAAATTATCATAATTTATACTAATATTTTTAACTCCCATTAAAACATTTCCTAAATTATAAACATCAATATTATAAATTACATAAGAATTAGCATTCCTTAAATTAACTTTAGAATGAATATTATATGCATTATATTCTTCATAACTACTATCAGCATCATTTACACTATCGATGCTAACACCCATTATTCTAATATCTTTATCAATTCTTACAATAGCTTTAGTATCATCTATAGATAAATTATTTTGAAAGGCAGAAAAACCAACACTTAAAAGTAGAACAGCTAAGATAATTAAACTAATATAAATAAAACGATAATTTCTAAAACCATTTTTTTCCCTTTTTCTCATTTCTCCTCCATCATCTTATTAATATCATTATAACACAAGAAAAGCACTTCTTTTTAGTTTTTTCATACTATATTTATAGAGGTGAATAAAATTGATTTGGTTTAGAGATTTAAATCCTATTTTACAAGCATTAATCGCAACAACTTTTACTTGGGGAATAACACTTTTAGGTGCTTTAGTTGTTTGTTTCTTCAAAGAAGTAAACAAAAAAGCCTTAAATACCATACTAGGTTTTAGTGCTGGGGTAATGATAGCAGCTTCTTTCTGGTCTTTATTACTTCCTTCAATAGAGTTATCAGAAGAATTAGGATATATAGCATGGGGACTACCAGCATTAGGATTTATACTTGGAGGATTATTTGTTCTCTTATCTGACAAATTCTTAGACAAGACTTTAAGTGATAAAAATAGTATAAAAAAAGATTCATTAAAAAGAAGTATTTTATTAGTATCTGCTATTACTCTTCATAATATTCCAGAAGGAATGTCCATTGGGGTTGCCTTTGGAGGAATCTCTAGTGGTGTATCAGGAATGACTTTAATTGGTGCTATCATGTTAGCAGTTGGTATTGGTATTCAAAACTTTCCCGAAGGAGCAGCAGTCTCACTTCCTCTTAGAAAAGAAGGATTTTCGAGAAAGAAAAGTTTCTTCATCGGTCAGGCTTCAGCTCTAGTAGAACCCATATCTGCAGTAATTGGTGTTATACTTGTTTTAGCAGTAAGAAGTATCTTACCCATTCTCTTATCTTTTGCAGCAGGAGCAATGATAACGGTTGCATCTCGTGAACTATTACCAGAATCTATTTCTGAAAATAAAAACTTATCTACATTAGGACTTATTTCAGGTTTTGTTCTAATGATGGTATTAGATGTTGCTTTAGGTTAAGAAAATCTTAACCCTTTTTCACGTTAAAAAAAGATTCTAAATAAATGAACTTGTGCTATAATATTAAGATAGGAAGTAAGGTGTAAGATGAAAGAAAAAATAAAAACCAAAATTAAAAATAATAGATATATCATTTATATCTCTATTCCATTTTTGCTCATTATTCTTTTAATTACAGCAAAAGTAATAGCAGGAAGAGAATTATATATCGATAAATTAGCTTATCACTTATTCATAGAAAAACTAAGAAATGATAAATTAACCACATTCATGAAATTAGCAACTAAATTAAGTAATCCAGAAGTCATGTTCGTAATCGCAATTATTTCTATCTTCTTTTGTACAAAACTAATAAAAAACAAAAAATTATCTCTAGGAATTATCCTAAATTTAGCAGGAATAACTATAATTAATCAAATACTTAAATTTATCTTTAGAAGAGAAAGACCAAATGGATATCGCTTAATTGAAATGTCAGGATATAGTTTTCCTTCGGGGCATGCAATGGTATCTCTTGCTTTTTATGGTCTACTTATCTATATTACCAAAAGATTAGTAAAAAATAAGTACTTAAAAATCTTGTTAATTACCCTAAATATTGCTATAATTATATTAATAGGAGTAAGTCGAATTTATCTAGGAGTTCACTACTTAAGTGATGTCTTAACAGGATATTCTATCTCAATAATCTATTTACTTATTACAACAAAACTATTAAATAAATATAAAGTTTTCCCTTAATATCACATAATTCTTAGATATTTTAATCATAATTGCTCCATATAATTTTAAATGAAAGAAGGAGAGTTTATGCGAATAAAACCAAGAAAGTTAAGAAATGAAAAAGAAATCATTATTGATGTAACACCTGAAGAGACAAATAAGAATGATACTGTACGAGAAAATACTTATTCATCTTATTCCTCTTCTAATCAACAAAATATAAAAAATAATAATCAAGTAAGTATACCAGTTGTCATTGGCTTATGTATTGTTTTATCCCTAATTAGTGGAGGATTAGGTGCTTATTTAATGATATCGACAAGACCAAATACCTCAACAACGACAAATGGAATAACAACATCGACCGCAAAATTAACAGAAACCAATAGTATTTCTGATGCCGTATCAAAAGTATATGATGCAGTAGTTGTTGTTGAAGTATATAATAATAATCAACTAGCATCAACAGGAACAGGATTTGTTTATAAAAAAGCAAATGGGAAAGCTTACTTAATGACCAATAATCATGTTATATCAGGAGGAAAAACAGTAAAAGTATTATTCCAAAATGGGGATGAATTAGAAGCAACAACTGTAGGTAGTGATACTTATTCTGATATTGCCGTGTTAAGTGTAAAAGATTCTGATAAAATTGTCGCTGCAACAACAGGAGCATCTGATAAATCCACAGTAGGAGATACTGTCTTTACTGTAGGTTCTCCAGAAGGCTCAGATTATGCTGGAACAGTTACAAAAGGAATATTAAGTGCAAAAGATAGACTAGTCGAAGTTGCTCTAAGTAATTCACAAACTTCTGATTATTACATGCAAGTTTTACAAACAGATGCTGCTATTAATCCAGGAAACAGTGGCGGCCCTCTATGCAATACAAATGGAGAAGTCATTGGTATTACCAATATGAAATTAGTTGATGACACTGTTGAAGGGATGGGATTTGCAATTCCAATTGAAGATGCTTTAAAAGTAGCAGAAGTCCTAGAAAAAGATGGAAAAGTATCAAGACCATACATTGGAATATCGATGTTAGATTTAAGTAACAGTTATTACTTATGGCAATCAGGAATTATGGTTCCTGAAAATGTTAATAATGGTGTTGCAGTTGTTAAAGTAGAAAGCAACTCACCAGCAGATAAAGCGGGAATAAAGAAAGGTGACATCATCACAAAATTAGCTGGAAAAGATACAAAATCATTAGCAGAATTTAGATATGAGTTATACAAACATTCTCCAAATGATTCCGTTGAAGTAACTTATATAAGAGATGGAAAAGAACAAAAAACTAAACTTACTTTAGGAAAAAGTGAATAATTTTTAGAAAAAAATACTGATAGAGAAGAAAAATCTTTATCAGTATTTTACATTAATAATAAAATAAAACAAAGTAAGCCTATTTTATAGATTTAAAATAAAATGTTTGCTATGATTAACTTAAATAGGAGGCAGTTATGGAACTAATAAAAAATTTATATGAACAAACAGATAAATATCAATCAGTAACTTCAGAAGAAATAGTATCTAATTTATCAAAATATAACATCACAGAAATCGAATTAAAAAAAGAAGAAATTTTAAGATTTCAAGAGGATATTCTTAAAGATATTTATACCACAGAAACAAATCCTTTTTTAATAGGAAAACAAGGAAATGTTTTATATATTAATCCAGATTATTATTTAAAAAACAAGGAGCAAGTAGAAGAATTATTAACAAAAATAATAAGCAGTACGCAAGAGAAATCATTTGTCATCGATTCTAATGCATTAATTACAAAAAATATATTAAAATCAATATCAAGCAATCCTAACTTAGAAGAAATAGAACTTGCAAGATATGCACAAGAAAACTATCTTTTAACAGAAGAAGACTATAATATCTTAAAGCAATCTAACTTAAAGAAAATAAAGACATCTGGTGTCTCAGAAGAACTAAAAGATAATTTTGATTCATTGATTTCTTATAATGTGGATAGATTTTTAATTAGTTATAACAAATACAGTGACTTATCCAAAGAACAAATTTATTTAAACGAGAAAATTACTAAAGAAGAAATAGAAAACTTAAAATATTTAACAAATAATAAAACAAAAATAATAATAGAAGAAGAAAATATAGAAGATGCTATTGTAATTACAACTAGATTAAAAGAATTAGGAAAAGAAAATCATGTTGTAATAGATATAAACAATAAAGAATTAGTAACCCCTAAAATTTTATCAAATACGAATTATTTAAATGGATACACAGATATACGAATAGGACTTGATATTATACCAATTAAAGAATACCTTAGATTAGAAAAAATTTTATATCAAATGGTAGAACCAGCTTGTAATTTAAGTCCTTTTGAGAGATATATTTATGCTTATAATGTAGTAAAACAATATAAACAGTATAAAGAAAATGAAAAAAATAAATCTGCTTCTAGAGAACTATACGCCATTTTAGAAAATGAATATATGGTATGTGTTGGATATTCTCACATGCTAGAAGATTTGTTAAATAAATCCGGAATAAAAAGTATATATAGAAGTATGGGAGTAGATGATTCTTATGATAAGAAAGATGAGAAAGAAGTAGTAAAAATTAATTGGAACGGTCATGCTAGAAGATTGGTTTATATCAATGATCCTAAATATGGAATAGATGGTTTTTATGTAGCAGATCCTACTTGGGATAATGACTTAAAAAATGATTTATACAACCACTTATTATTAACCAATGAAGAAGAAACAGAAACCAAAAGATATAACTTTCTACCAACTTCAGTTTCCTCTTCATCAATAGAATTAATGAATATTCAATCAATAGAGGAATTTTATCAAAAAATAAACTTCTATTTAGATAGAAATCCAGAATCTAATTTAAAAAATCTCATATCTAATTCAATAGATGAAATAAGAAAACTAGACAATAATTTTATCAAAAAGCTAGAAGAAAAATATCCAGAAATTCAAGATTTTTTTAATCTTTGGCCAAATGAAAAAGAAATTCTTTATGAAATAGGGGAGTATCTTTTAACCAAAGTCAATAAACCAGTATCAGGACAAACGATTATGTCTGCAGTAAGTGAAGTTTATCAAAAAGCTTATCACTTAGAAGGGGAAGAACTTCAGAATAAATTAAAAGAAACCATAGAGATAAACAATCAGCGGCAACATGTCCAATTCCCTAAAAGAGAAAAAATAGATGAATATGGAAATCAAGTAGAGTTACCAGGAATTTCTGATAAATTTAATATAGATACTAATACTTATCACAAGTAAAATACTGATATAGACCTTTAATCTTTATCAGTATTTTTATTAAATATGTGTTATGATATTTTTAAATTGAAAGAAGGAATATTATGGGAAAATTATCAAACATGCTCTATATGATTGATTTATTAAATTCAGGAAATGTATATACTATTCATGAACTATCTCAAAAAATAGGTGTAACTGAAAGAATGATTAGATATTATAAAGATGAAATATGTAATAATGGAATAATAATAGAATCATTTAAAGGGCCAAATGGTGGATACTTTATGATTGATAAAATAAAAAATTACACAACGGTAAATAAGTATGATATTCAATTATTAGAAAGTATTACTAAAATATTAAGTAAGAATAATTTTAAATATATTGATAAATATAATGAGTTAATTAAAAAAATGAAAACAACTTATTCTATATATGATGAAAAAAGTAAATATATCTTTAATATAAACTTAAAAGATGTTAATGAATTAGAAAAAATAATTAACGAAACCATCATAAAAAATGACAAAATAGAAATTATTTATAGTGATGTCGATGGAAGTCAATCCAAAAGAATCATTCATCCAATCTATTTGTTTTCATACAATGGAGAAAAATATGTAACAGCATTCTGTGAATTAAGAAATGATATTCGTCACTTTGAAATAAAAAGAATCATTAGCATAAAATAATAGTGACAAAATATTTCACTTTTTCGTGATATAATACCATCGAAGGAGGCAGTCCATAATGAAAAATTACACATTTATTGACTTTGATGGAGTTATTCTAGATTCTGAACAAAGGATATTAGATAAATGAAAAATATTGAAATGAGAGTAGTAAGTATTGGAGATTTAGTAATAGATTACTATTATAAAAATGAAAAATTATTAGGAATAAATGGGGGCATGACTTGTCATAATATAATTGCAAATTTAGCAAAATTTGGTTTTGAAACATCTGTCTTTGGAGTCTGCGGAAATGATTTACAAGGAGAATTTGCAACCAAAAGTTTAGAAATATTAAAAGTTGATATAAGTAATATAAAAAAGATAAATGGCATTAGAACAAGATGTTTCCATGTCTCTTATTTTGAAGAAGGAAATCAATTATCCTTTACTTCAAAAAAAAGATGTCCCTTTTGTAAAAAGAAAAAATGGTATGATAACAGTTTAATTGATTGTAATGATGTATTAAGCAACATAAAAGAAGATGATATTTTAGTATTTGATAATTTAAATCCATGTAATCAGGAAATAATTGATAAAACAAACAATAAAAAAATAATTGATTTGGGGCAATATTTTGAATTTGAAGGGTCAGATAAAAACAGAATAATTGATAAAATAAACAATAAATTTGAAATAATAAATTTTAATGAAAGAGTTTCTAATTATTTAATAACCAAGTTAAACTGTAATAGTGAATTAGAATTATATCATATTTTAAGCCCAAAATTAATGACAATTACAAAAGGAGAAAACGGTGCAACATTTATATTCCAAGGTAAAGCACATCATTTTAAATTATTAGATAAAAATGATGTCATAGATTCAACTGGTGCTGGAGATGCTTTTATTTCTAGTATAATTAAAGAATGGATAAAGAGTGATTTTAAATATCATGAAAATTTATTTGAAAAATGGTATAAAAATTCTAATAAGTTAACCGCAAAGGTAGTTTCAAAAATGGGAGCAAGAGGACATTTAAATTCATTATTCAAAATCAAAAAGATGAAAGATTATTGTTCATGTGATAAATTTACTTATAATGAAAGAAAAAAAATAAAAAGATGTAATATCAATATCAATAATTTAGAAAAAAGAGTAATCAATGCTATTCATTCTCAAGCCATCATAAAAATAAAAGAATTAAATTTTTCAGCAAGTGATAATTGTTTATTTATTGGAACAGGTGGTTCCTTTGCAGGAACATATTTTTCCGCTAAAGTAATAAATTTATTATTTGGTTGCAATACTTATTCATTATATCCAAGAGACGTTTTATACAGAAATAATACTAATATAAATAAAGTTATACTATTTTCCTATTCTGGAACAACAAATGACATTATAAATAGTATTAAAGATTTTTCTAAAGAAAATATTTATATGATTACAAAAGGAGAAATACAAAATATTGTACAAAAAACAAAAATTTCTAAGAAAAACATTTTAAGTTATAGAACATCATCAAATAAAGGAAAAGAAAGAGGTTTTTTATCTTTCGAAGGAGCAGTAGCACCCGCGGCAATGTTCTTAAAATACTATTACAGTAAAGTTGATACCAAATTTGATGTTGATAATTTTCTAAAAAAATCGATGGATTATTGGAATAAAATATTAGATAAAATGATAAGTAAAGATCTAGTAGAAAAAATAACCAATAAAAAAATAATCAATTTATTTCGTGGAGATTATGGGGATACTGCTTGCTATGACTTAGAAAGTAAAATAATAGAATCAGGTATTTTTAATTGCATAATTCATGAAAAGAAAAACTTTTCTCATGGTAGATTTATAAACTATGAAAATTTAAACAATAATTTTTCTGTTTACTTTAAAGAAAAAACTACAAGCAAGTATGAATTTGCACTATTACAATATTTAAAAGATAATAACTTAATTATAGAAAGTCCTTATAATGGAATTCTTGCTGAGTTTGATTTATTAATAGCGTCTCAATTAATTATATATTATTTTGGAAAAAGAATGGATATCGATGTATCTAAACCAAAATATTCAGAAGAAGCCATGAAAATATATTTTTATAATGGTGATTTATAAAAATATACAAGTAAAATACTGATATAGACATTTAATCTTTATCAGTATTTTTATTAAATATGTGTTATGATATTAGTAGTTTGGAAGTGATATCATGAAAAAAGTTGAATTATTAAGTCCAGTAGGAAATAAAGAGATGTTATATTATGCCATCCATAATGGAGCAGATGCCGTATATTTATCAGGAAAAAATTATGGAGCTAGAAAATTTGCAAGTAACTTTACCAATGAAGAATTAATGAATGCCATCAATTATGCGCATACTTATGGAGTAAAAGTCTATGTAACCGTAAATACCTTAACCTATGAAGAAGAATTAGATTCTATTTTAGAATATATTGGTTTTTTATATCAAAACCAAGTAGATGCCCTTATTATCCAAGATATCGGTTTAATCAAAAAAGTAAGAGAATATTATCCTAATCTAGAACTCCATGCCTCTACCCAATGTCATACCAATAACAAAGAAGCAGTTTCTTTCTTTCAAAAATTAGGATTAAAAAGAGTCGTTTTAGCAAGAGAGATGTCCTTAGAAGAAATCCAGAAAATTGATATTCCTATCGAAAAAGAAGTATTTGTTTATGGTGCCTTATGTGTATGTTATTCTGGCTGCTGTCTTTTCAGTAGCCTAAATGGAGGGAGAAGTGGTAATCGAGGAGAATGTGTTGGCAGTTGCCGTTTGCCTTACCAATTAATAAAGAATAATGAAGTCGTAAAAACAGATGGTCAGTACCTTTTAAGTACCAAAGAACTAAATACACTCCCTAACTTAAAAGAACTATTAGACGCTAATATTGACAGTTTAAAAATAGAAGGAAGAATGAAATCTCCATCTTATGTTGGTTATGTCACTAGATTATATCGAACCCTAATTGATAAATATTACAATAATGAACCATTAACTTTAACTAAGGAAGAACAAATCAACTTAAAAAAACTATATAATCGTGAATTTACCAAAGGATATCTTTTTCATGAGTCAGATATTATGAATATCAAAACCCCTAATCATCAAGGAATTCCAGTAGGTAAAGTTCTTTCTACTACTAAAGATAAAATAAAAATTAAAGTTACCAATGATTTCCTAAATCAAGGAGATGGAATAAGATTTCAAAATAATAACACAGGAATGATCATTAATCGTCTTTATGATGATAAAAGTCTTTTAAAAAACAGTATCTCATCTCCTCATATTGCCTATGTAGAGAATACCAAACATATTCATGGAGAAGATATAATCTTAAAAACAACAGACTTTAAATTAACCAAATCTCTAGAACAAGTAATGGAGAAAAAAATACCCGTAGATATCTATTTTGAAGCAAGAAAAAATAAACAAATGTCTATTACAATCAAAGATAATCAAAATAAAGTAGAAGTATTAGGAAATATTCCAGAACTAGCAATAAATAGAAGTACCACCCAAGAAGAAGTAGAACATCAATTAAACAAACTAGGTAATACCCCTTATAAAGCATCATTCATAGAAGTAAATATAGATACCAATCTTTTTATCAATATTAAATCAATCAATGAATTAAGACGAAAAGCAGTCCAAGAATTAACAAGTAAAAGAATTCATCCTCATCAAATTTCTTCTCCTTCTTATACTAAGAAACAATCCACAACCCAAGATAAATATCCATTCCAAGATAAAATAAATATCAGTATTTTAACCAGAAATGAAACCCAGTTAAAATGTGCCCTAGAAAATCAAATAGACACAATCTATACCACGGACTATAACCTATACAATACTTATAAAGATTACAACAACATTTATTATCGCTTACCAAGAATAATAAATACTCATCCCAATTTAGAAAATGAGAATCTACTTATCACGGAAATTGGCAGTCTAAATCATTATCAAAAGAATAATCATTTAATTAGTGACTATACTCTAAATATAACCAATCATAACTCAATCGAATTATTAACCAAAAATAATGTTAAAAAAGTAACACTATCTGTTGAACTAACGGATAATCAAATAAAAAATATTATGAAAACAAATTATCCAGCCGAATTAATTATCTATGGCAGATTAGAACTCATGGTCATGAAATATTGCCCTTTAAAAAAATGTCTAAATTACTGCAAAAATTGTAAAAATAGCAAAGATAAATTCTACTTAGAAGATAAAGAAAAAAATCGTTACCCTATGATAAGAGAAAACTGTATTACTCATATTTTGCAAAGTAAAGTAATAGATAAACTAGAAAATCTCTCTAACTATATTTCTTATGGAGTAAAAAACTTTAGGATAGAACTTTTTTATGAAGATTATAATGAAGTAGAAAAAATTATCAAAAAAGCAAGAGAAAAAATAAAAGAAAAAAGCAAATTTAACTCAAATAAAAAATCTTTAGATATAAACTAGTAACACAATCAATTTAATAAATTGTGTAAAATACAAATTAGATAAGGAGAAATTTATGAATAATATAAATTTTATTAATGATGCCTATACCAAAGATGGACTAAGACTACCTATAATTCATTTTGAAAGTAACAAAAAGGATATATGTGTTATTTTCATCCATGGAATGTGTGAGACAATTATAGATAATTATTTTGCCACTGTATGGGGAAAAATTTTATCAAAAAATGGTATAGGTTTTGTTTACGAGCATAATAGGGGGCATTCTATTGAAAATGATATAGCGATGAAAGATGGTTCATTTAAAAGATGTGGATGTATGTATGAAATATTTGAGGAAAGTATTTATGATATTGATTTAGCTATAGAAAAAGTAAAAGAATTTGGTTATAAAAGAATTATTCTATTAGGACATAGTTATGGATGCAATAAAGTTATTTACTATTATTACAAAAAGCATCCAAATATTTTAGGAATAATTCTTGCAAGTGCCCCCGATATGATTGGTGCTCATTTATCTGTACAATCTGCTGATTATAAACAATTACTTAAAGAAGCAAAAGAAAATATCATAAAGAATCACCCAACAAAATTACTTCATAAAATGATAGAGAATTATATGTATATGAGTTCACAAACTTATTATAACTGGTATAATGAAAAATCTAATTTAAACAATTTGCCCATCCTTTCTAATCCTGAACATTGGGAACAATTTGAGACAATTGATATCCCTATTTTTACTTTCTCAGGATCAGATGAAGATGATTATTATCTACATTTAGATTTATTAAAAGAAAAAGCCACAAAATGTCCTGATTTTGAATATAAAATTATAGAAAATACTACGCATACATATCAAAATAAAGAAAAAGAAATTGGGAATTTAATTCTTAATTGGATTAAAGATAGATTTTAAAATATTATATTATAAATTCCAAACAGTGTACAAACGAAATAAAAAACTAAAAGATAGAAAAATCATCCCTAGATTAATCTATCTTTTTTTGCTAATTTTTTATCAGTATTTTTTGTAAATAACAATCTTTTAGTAGCAAAAATTGTCGATATTTGCTATAATGGGGGTAAGAATGGAAAGGAGTATAAAATATGCAAAAAAATTCAAGAAAAAATCTAATTTTAAAATGTATTGCGCTTGGAATCGTATGTAGCTTTACTCCTCATGTATATGCCCTAACAGGAAGTGTATACTGTCCAGATGATAATACCCCATTAACAATTAGAAACACTCCTGGAGGAACGGTTTCAACAAAAGCTTCTTGTGGAAGTAAAATAAATATCCTAGAGCAAAATGCAGGAAAAACAGTAAGTTGTGATAATTGGCATAAAGTAGAATACAACGGAAAAACAGGTTATGCTTGTGGTAAATATGTAAAAATAGATAACAGTACTTATGAAAAAGGAAAAACACTTTGTATCGAAGATAATTCTCCATTAAATATTTGGTCAGATATCGAAAAAACAAAAAAATTAAAATCATTATCCTGTGGAACAGAAATGAATATTATTGAAAAAAATGTTGCCAATAATTCCAAATGTTCTAACTGGTATAAAGTAGAATCAGGTGGAACAACTGGCTATGCCTGTGGCAAATATGTTGGCAGTACAAGTTCAAATAACAATGCTTCTTCTAATGTTAATGTCGGAAAATCAACAACAGGAGATAATATTTATCAAAAGTCAAACTATGACAAAAGATACAACGATGGAGTTGCTGCTTGCTATGAAGATACAGGAGATGTTTCCCTAAAATCAGAAGCCGGAAGTGGAACGACAACAGGAAAGTTATCCTGTGGACAAAATGTTAAAATCAATAATATTAAAGAAAGTAGTGGAAAATGTGGTTATTACTACAATGTAACCACGGAAAAAAATGAAACTGGTTGGGCTTGTGGATACTTTATCAACACGACCAATTTATCTTCTACCGCAAAAAATTATTATTCCACCAAGGAAAGTCTTGAAAAGTATTATACAACCCTAAAAAACAAAGGATTTCCTGACAGCTATTTACCATATTTAGCAGAAATTCACGCAAGACACCCAAATTGGAATTTTGATGCGGAAAAAATCAATTTAAACTTTGAAGATATCGTAAATAACGAATCTTATAATGGAAGAAGCTTATTACAAGGATCAGCATTCAATGAAAATTATCGTTCAATGGACTTAAATACTTATGATATCTTATCCAATTCATTTAGAGATTATGCAACAGAAAAAGGCTGGTACAACGCATCAAGTGAAGCCATAGCTTTCTATCTTGATCCAAGAAATTATTTAAATGAAAAATATATCTTTGCCTTTGAAACCCTAAATTATAGCAGTTATCATGACGCTAGTACCGTTTCCAAAATCTTATCTAATCAAAGCTTTTGGCCATCTATCTATAGCAAATACCAAGGAAATGTCCAAGATGATATCGTAAAAGCAACAAAAGAAATAGGCATTAGCTCTGTTCATATAGCAAGTAGAATCAGACAAGAAATTTCTGGCGTTTCCACAACTGATCCAAGATTAGGAGGAAATTTTAATTATAATGGAACAAACTATTCTAATTATTACAATTTCTTTAATATCAATGTTTATGGAACGAATAAAATTTTAAATGGAATGATCTACGCTCTAAATCATGGATGGAATACCCCATACAATGGAATCTATGGAGGAAGTAATTTTATTTATAGCAATTATGTAAAAAACAATCAAGATACCATGTATTATGAAAAATTTGATGTATCTAGACCAAATATTAATTATACCCACCAATATATGCAAAATTTAGCAGCTTCTATTCAAGAAACTAACACTACTTATAATTCTTATCTTAATTTAGGAAACTATATCTCAAAAGAAATTACTTTCACTATTCCAGTATATAATAATATGAGCGAAACCGCTGTTACTTCTCCAAGATTAGGAAATCCAAATAACTATCTAAAAGATTTAAAAGTAAATAACCTAACTATAAGTGGCTTTAATTATGATAAATATAATTATGAAATCACCTTACCAGCAGGTACTAATTCTATAAATATCAATGCCACTAGAATATCAGATAAGTCAACTGCTGATGGAACAGGAGAAGTAAAAATTACTTCAGATGACCAAACCATTAATGTTATTGTAACAGCAGAAAACACAAGAACAAGAACTTATCAAATTAAAGTAAAAAGAACCACAAATAATAATCAAACTCCAGGAAATAATGAAAACAATAATAATGGAAATAATAATAATGGAAATAATAATCAAGAAAATAATAATATCATTAGTATTCCAAATATTATAAATAAAAGTGGCGTAAAATATAACGACAACTATATCTTTGGCATCAATCCAAATACTAATGTTGATAGCCTAATTAATAATATTAAACAAGTAAATCAAGTAGTTAGTGTCAGTATCAAAGATAAAAATGGAAACCCTAAATCAGGAACATTTAAAACAGGGGATATCATTACTATTAATAATTCTAAAGAAACAAAAGAATATCAAGTTTTAATTTATGGAGATATTAATGGTGATGGAAAAATAGATAAAGATGATTGTCTAGCTATCTTAAGACAAATCAATGGTTATACAACTTATAATGGAGTTTATAGAAAAGCTGCCGACGCTAATAAAGATGGAAAAGTAGATAAAGATGATTGTTTAGCTATCTTAAGACAATTAAATGGCTATACAAATTTAAATAGTTAGGAGAAAAAATGAATAAAAAAGGACTTAAATTATTAATAGCAACTTTGGCAATAGTTATAGGGACAAAACAAGTACACGCTTCCAGTGTTTCAATTAGCCCCAGTCAAAGTAGCATTACTAAGGGAAATATTGTTAAAATAACAGTAAGAGTAAACTCAGATGGTGGTATTTACACAATAGGAGGAAGTGCTTCCTGTAGTGGAGCAGGAGCATCAGGAGGAACAGACTTACATTTTGAAGATTTAAATACCAGTGCTAAATCAAAAACATTTTCATTTAATATAAAACCAACTACAACAGGAACAATTACTTGTACGACATCAAATGTTTCCATTAGAGAATTAAGCAAAGAATCGGAATATGCCTTAAATAATGCTTCTACCACAATTAATGTAGTAGAGCCTGCTAAAGTTACCCCAAAAGAATATGACTCTAACAATAACTTAAAATCATTAACCATCGATGGTCAAAGTATAGAACCAGCATTTAACAAAGATACAACAGAGTATAAATTATCTCTTGACCAATCAATCGAAAAAATAAATGTTCAAGCATCAGCAGAAAGTGGTAAAGCATCCGTATCGGGAACAGGAGAAAAAACATTATCTCAAGGAGAGAATACCATTGAAATTAAAGTAACTGCTGAAAATGGAAATGAAAAAGTATATAAAATTATTGTTACCGTAGAAGATAAACATCCTATTTCAGTAAAGATTGGCAAAAATACTTATACAGTAGTGAAAAAAAATAATAATCTAATCGATAAATTAGAAAACTATGAAGAAGTAACGATTAAAATAGATGATCAAGATGTTATAGCTTATAAAAATAATAAAACAAATGTATTATTAGTTATCCTAAAAGATAAAGATAACAAACTAGCATACTATACTTATAATGAACAAACCAAAAAATATGAAGAATATCATTATATCAAAGTAGGAAACATAACCTTACAAATTCTTCCCTCAAAAACTCCAGAAAAATACTTAAAAGATACTCTTAAAATACAAAATCAAACCATTGATTACTATAAAATCAATAAAAAAAATAAAATAGGTCTAATTTATGGAACAAACATCAAAACAGGAAATACAGGATATTATGTCTATGATACGGAAGAAGAAACCTTAAGCAGATATTACAATCCCGAAGTAAAAGTTTACAAACAAGAATTAAAACAATTAAAAGAATACACCATGATTGCAATAGGAGTAATTGCTTTCTTAAGTATTATTGTCATTATTTGCTCCTTACAAAAAGGAAAGAAGAAGAAACATTTGAAAACAATGTAACTTCTTCTTTTTATATTCTAATAATTTTATTTTTCTCCCATTTCTAACATAATACCAGGTAAAATCTGCTTCTTCCTTGATACAACACCTTCTAAGAAAGTTCCTTGTGTTAAATCTTCACATTTATAAACATTCTTTAAAATATCTTCTGCTCTTTTGCTATATAAAACATAAGAACCCTTCTTAATAATATCGGTAACAAATAAAGCAACAAAATAGTAATCTTCTCCATCTGCTACTTGATTTAATAAATCAACATATTCTTTCTTCTCTTCAAGAATTTCATCTGGATTTGTCGTAGAAATTTGACCAAGACCAATATGATAATTTCCAACAGGATAGTTTTTATAATCCGTATATAATACTTCTTCTTTAGTTTTTCCTTTTAATGAAGAACCAGCCTTTAACATCTTTAGACCATATACTTGATAATCAACTCCAGCAATATCTGCAAGTTCTTGAACAGCCTTTCTATCAATATCTGTTGTAGTAGGAGAATTTAAAATTAAAGTATCCGATAAAATTCCCGATAACATAAGACCAGCAATCTCTTTAGGAATATTAATATTATTTTCATGATACATAATATATAAGATTGTATTAGTACTACCAACTGGCATATTTCTAAAATTAATTGGCATATTCGTACCAATACTACCAATATTATGATGATCAACAATCTCCACAATATTAGTCTCTTCTAACCCAATAGCACTTTGCTCATAAGAATTATGATCCACTAAAATAACGTTCTTACGATTATCATAACTAACATCAGACATTCTCAAAATTCCCTTACATTTCTCATTCTCATCAATAACAGGATAATAACTATATCTAGTTTTATTAGCAATTCCCATAAAATCACTAACATTTTCATATTCACTAATACAAAGAATATCTTTAACATAATTAATCGTAGATACACTATTAGCAAGATTAATTCGACGAGCAGCAATTAAAGTAGGATAAGGCGTAACAATAATATTCACATTTTTCTCTTTTGCTAGTTTCAAATGCTCTTCCTTAATCTGATGACCACCAGTCATGATAAGTAATTTAATTCCACTAGCAATTGCATATTCAATAACACTATGTCTATCTCCAACCATTAAAATAGAATTCGTATCTAAAGGAACAGAACTAATAATTGTTTTACTTCGATAACTAGCAACCGTTAATTTTCCTTTAATATCTTCATTAAATCGAAGAAGTTCCTTTCCATCAATAGCCTCTAAAATATTATCATATGTTGAATCAACTAAATCAATATTCTCATTAAATTGTTCTTTAGCAATATCCTTCATCGTAATAATTCCAAGTAATTTTTTATGATCATCTACCATAGGAATTTTACTAATACCAGCCTCATTCATTTTATGATATGCATCATTAATAGAGTCTTGTTCCGTAACACTATAATTTTTCGTATAATTTAAATCTTTAACCTTAATTTTAACATCATTTAAAAATATTGGCTCTTTTACCCCAAAATACTGAAGAACATATTTAGTTTCTAAATTAATTCCACTAAGTACAGCAGGAACAGCATTAACCCCAAGTTCTTTCTTCAAATGAGATAAGGCAATTGCTGCTGTAACACTATCTGTATCTGGATTACGATGCCCAAAAACATATACTTTTTCCATATTTTTTCACTTCCCCTTTCGTTAACCAATTATATAATAATTATGATATAAAGTAAAGAATTTTATTTATCAAGTAAAAGATAAACCAATAAATTCATTCATTTTTTTATTCTCAAAAAATACTGAAAATGAACTTTGCTTTTCAATAAAGGCTAAAAAAATAATCGAAATATTAATTTTGCTATATTGCATTATTTAATGGATTTTGCTATAATGAAAAAAATAGGAGGAATATAAAAATGGAGAAACAGAAAAAGAAAAACAATATCATTTATATTGTAATTGCTGTTCTTACCTTGATAGTTGCCATAACAGGAGCAACATTTGCTTACTATACCGCAACATCTACCATAAATAATGTAATTACAGGTAACATGGCAACAATTAGATTTAATATTAGTGTTGCTAAAAAAACAAATGTAGACAACACAAGAGGATTAATACCAATGACCAATTCTATGGTCCAAAAAGCAGTATCTAATGCAAGTACAAAAGGAATTTGTTTAGATGATAACGGAAACGCTGTATGTCAAGTATATAAAATAACGATTAATAATAGTAGTACAGCAGGTATGTATTTTGATGGCTATGTAACTTTAACCGGAGGATCTGGAGTACCAACAGATTATACAACATGGGGAAGTACAACTGCCACAACAATGAGATGGGCACAAGCATTTTGTACAGAAACATCTGGAAACCTAGCCTCATGTACAACAGCAGGAACATCAACAGCAAGACAAACAGATGCAACAGGATTTACTTGGACAGCCTTAGGCTCAGGAACGACAAGTCAATTAGATAAAGCAGAAATCATTGATGCTTATGCATCTGCAACAAAAAGTGCAACAATTCAGGGAAACCCTCATACAATAATTAATAAAAATTTCATTCGTGTAAGTAAACATACAGGAACAGGGTATGTTCAAGCAACTGATATAACATCAGCACTAGTATATAATCAGTTTTTATCACCAAAAGATGCAAGTACAGCTAATGATACAGGAGATAGTTCAACAACATTTACTGACGCTCAAGTATATTACATTGTAGTATGGTTAAGTGAAACAGGAACTAACCAAACAGCAGGCTCAGGAGTAGCAAGTACGCCGGCTTCAACAGATAATTTCTTCCAAGGAACAGTAACATTCATTTCAGCACAAGGAAGTGAGGTAACTTCTAGATTTGGTGATTACGTTGCAGTTACACCAGATACAACAAGATAAAAAAGATGATAAAGCATATAACTTTGCTTATCGTCTTTTTTTATTAAACAAATAAAAAAGTAACTTTAGAAATTCTAAAATTACTAATTCACAATTAAGATAAATGTCGTCCTTCTTGTTTAGTATCATTTAATCCATTAAAATAAGATTGATTATACTGTTGAAATTCTTCATTAACATCATAAAAAGCATCTAAATTTTGCTTTTTTAAGCAAGTAGAAATTTCTTGAAGATAGGAAGAATTCTTATCATCAACTAAATGAGAAATTGATTGAATCTGTTGCAAAAATTCTTTTTGATGATGATGACTTAAATAATTATAATAATCCCCTAACATCATCTTTAAATATCCAATTATCATTTCATTTTTGTCTTTAACATCTTGAAATAAATTAAAATATTTCTCTGCTTCAATTTGTTTTTTTACTTCTTCTAATATTTCAGTAGTAATAGGTAACTCTACCTTTATTCCACCTTTCATTCTAAATGCTGTATTTTTTTCTTCATCAATAATCCATATACCCTCTGGTTGAACATAATAATTATCTGTATTTTCCATAATGTTCTCCTTTATTTCTTTTTTTCTACCTAAATTGTATCACAAAAAAATAAAATGTGTATCATAAATTATCAAAAAAGTAAAAATAAGTACTTAAAAGAAACAAAGTTAAATAAAAAGGAAATAAATAAATTGACAGTCTATCAATAAAATATGTATAATATAAGTAATAAGTAAAATAAAAGCTTAAAGAAATTTTAAAAGGAGAAATTGATGAAAAAAATACAAAAATTTTCAAAATCAAAAACTGTAATTTTGATTATTAGTGCTATTGCTGTTATTGGAGTAATAATTGCTTTATTTAATTTAATTAATCCTGTGTATACTCTTACATATCATGAAAATTACGATCCAGGAGCTAAACATATAATTAATATTTACAAGAAAAAAATAATAGTAAAAGATTATTATTATTCCTCTACAGTAGAGAAAAAAACTAAAACAAAAGAAAATACATTAAATTTTGATGAAGCACTAGTAAAAAGAATTATTAACTATATTAAAAAAAATAATATACCTACTGTTATTGATGATGCAAAAAAAGAAAATATAGATGAAGATACGAAAATATTTTATAGCGGATTAATAAATAACGATAAAGAGAAGGTTACCAAATTATTAAAATAAGGAATTTTTGTTTCTTGATTAAGAAGAAATATTAAAAATTCGCAATATCAATAACCATTTAAGAGTCAGAATTTTGACTCCTTTTTTAATGCTTTTTATCAAATTGAAAATGATTAAAAAAAGAAGTATATTTAATTAAAATATACAACTTTGTCAAAATATAACATTTTACTTAAATAAATGAAATACTTTTTAAAATTTATTTTTCTTTACCACAGTTAGGACAAAATTTATCATTTTCATTTAATTTTGTTCCACAATTAATACAGTAAGAACCACTAAAATTATTATTTTCATTAGCACTAGTATTCATATTATTATTAAAAGAATTCTCCACATTAGAATCATCTTTAAATATCCCATTTTTACTAACAATAACAGAACTATCATATTGATATTTGTTGCTAAAAGCCATAATAGGAATTATTACCCAAGAAAATAAAGTCATTAAAATAGCAAATCCAGTGTCTTGATGAAATTTCTTAGCTAAATTATAATTACACACAAAATTAGCAAATAACGGTATAATACTAATCAATATTTTATAATCATCACTACCAGATAGTTGAACAATAACAGAGAAAATTAATAACAAAAACCACCACCAGTTTAATCCAGCAATCTCTACTTTTATCCAAGAATTATAGATAGGAATAATTGCTTCCCAACCATTCTTACCACATTTCTGAAAAAATTTCCATGTAGCAATAATCTCAAAAATAGAAACGGCAACAAGAATCAAAAGGAAAAAAATAATCAATCCTCCTAAAGCGCCAAAAAGAGCACCCATTCCAAAAGCATAATTAGTCATCATCCATCTCCTTTCTTAATTATAATATAATAAATATTTAATATAATGTAAAGTAGAATTTAAAAATACTTATTTAGTCTATTTATAATGAATAGGAGAAATCAATTTAAGTACTTTAATCAAAAAAATCTATTGTCAATTGATTTAATAATTTGTATAATGAATTTATAGAAAGAGGAAAGGTGAAACAAAATGAATAATACATATAAAATAACAACAAGAAGTGATGAAGAAACAATTGAAGTAGCACAAAATCTAGAATCAGAAAAATTTCCCAATATGGTAATTTGTTTAAATGGAGACTTAGGCAGTGGAAAAACTGTTTTTACAAAAGGCTTTGCTAGTGCCATGGCAATAGAAGATGTAACATCTCCAACCTTTAATATCATAAAGGAATATATAGGGGAATTACCTCTATATCATATAGATGTATATCGAACCAACGGTAAAATCGATAACTTAGGAATTGAAGAATATTTTGATAAAGGAGGCGTAACCATTATTGAATGGGCTGAAATGATCGAAGATATTCTTCCAGAAGAAAGATTAGATATAACTTTTAAAATTACTGGAGAAAACTCTAGAATAATGGTAATTACGCCACATGGAGAAAAATATCTTCGTGTCTGTGAGGATGCATTATGATAAGTTTGTTTATAGATACTTCCGCAAGTGATGTATCTATTGCTATTTTAAAAGAAGAAAAAATACTAAGCAAAATCAATAAAAATATTCCCAATAAACATTCCATATATGTTGTTCCTTTTATTGATGAAGTCTTAAAAAATGCTTCCTTAACTCCAGATAAGGTAGAAAAAATCTATGTTGTAACAGGTCCAGGTTCCTTTACCGGAGTAAGAATTGGCGTAACCATCGCTAAAACTTATGCCTATTTAAGAAAAATCCCTATCACAGCTGTATCTTCTTTAAAAATATTAGCCTTATCTAACAATAATGAAACAATCCTATCCCTAATTGATGCCAAACATGATAATTATTACCTAGGCTTATATAACAAAGAAAAAGAAGAAATCATCAAAGAACACTTTGGAAATAAAGAAGAAGTATTAGAAATTATCATGAAATATCATCCAACAATTGTATCAGCAGAAGAAATAAACAATGAAGAAATAAAATCAATGAAACAAGAATTAGATATTTCTAAAATTATTGCTTATTATCAAAAAAAAGAAGAAGAAAACTATTTTACAATAAAACCAAATTACTTAAAATTACCTCAAGCTCTAGAGGATAAACATGATTAGAGAAGTAGAAGAGTTAGAAAGTCCTAATCCTTATTTAAAAAGAATAGAATTATATCAAGATGATTTTGTCTTAGGATACTTAGAATATTCTCTTATTTATGATAGAATGGAAATTGATAATTTCTTTGTAGAAGAAAATTATAGAAGATGTGGAATAGGTAAAAAATTAATGAGTTATTTAGTAGCAATAGCAATCGAGAATCACGTTCTAAATATTACGCTTGAAGTAAGAATCACGAATGAAATTGCAAGAGGTTTATATAAAAAATTCGGCTTTCGAGAAGTAGCTTTAAGAAAATTTTATTATGGGAATGAAGATGGCATATTAATGGAAAAGCAGGTGATGTAAATGAAAGATATTTATTGTTTAGCAATTGAATCTAGTTGCGATGAAACCAGTATGAGTATTGTTAAAAATGGAAATACTGACATAGCAACTGTCGTATTTACTCAAATTGATATTCATAAAAAGTTTGGTGGTGTTGTTCCTGAAATTGCTAGCCGTAGTCATATTGAAAGTATTACGATTGTTTTAGATGAATTATTAGAGAAAGCTAAAATGAATATGGATGATATAGATATTATTGGTGTAACTTACGGTCCCGGATTAATTGGTTCCCTTTTAATTGGCGTTGAATGTGCCAAAACCATAGCTCTTGTAACAGGAAAACCTCTAATTCCCGTTCATCATATCGCAGGACACATTTATGCAAACAATTTAAAAGAGAGATTAACATTCCCTTTAATAGCACTAGTAGTAAGTGGTGGACATACCGACTTAGTTTATATGAAAGAAGACTATTCCTTTAAAAGAATTGGATCTACATTAGATGACGCTGTAGGAGAGGCTTACGATAAAGTAGCTAAAATTTTAGGATTAGATTATCCAGGAGGTCCGATAATTGATAAAAAAGCCAAATTAGGAACAGATACTTACAACCTTCCATATCCTCTAGATGATGCCAGCTTTAATTTTAGTTTCAGTGGAATCAAAAGTGCCGTTGTCAATTTAGTTCACAATGAACATCAAAGAGGTAATGAAATTCGAATTGATGATATGTGTACCTCGTTCCAAAAAAGAGTCGTTTCTATCTTAACAAAAAAAACCAAACACGCTCTACAAGAATATAAAGTAAAGAATTTAATTGTTGCCGGAGGCGTCGCAGCCAATCAAGGATTAAGAAAAAGTCTAGAAGAAATGGCAAAAGAAAATGACATTCACCTTTCTTATCCAGAAATAAAATATTGTACTGATAATGCAACCATGATAGGAGCAGCTGCATATTACGCCGCTCTAAAAGGAGTAAGAGGAGATTTAACATTAAATGCCAAAGCGACAGACACACTTTACCAAGTATTTTTGACAAAAAATACTGATAAAGATGCATCATAATGTTAAAAAATCACTAAATAATAGTATAAAACTTCAAAATTAGTAAAAAATAATAAAAAAGTATAAAAAATCACTTGATTTCTTAAAAAAAATATTATATACTTAAGAAGTCTTGTGAGATTACTGCTTAATTAGCTCAGTCGGTAGAGCACTCGGCTGTTAACCGATAGGTCGTAGGTTCGAGCCCTACATTAAGCGCCATTATGACATTAACAGACTCTTAAATTTAGGAGCCTGTTTTATTTTTTTTTGTTTAAATATAAGAATGAATCTCCTTATTTTTTCCATACTAAAATAAGGAGGAGTAATTCGATGAAGAAGCATAATCAAATAAAAAAGAAAAAATTAATCATTTTTATCCTTACTTTTGTTCTTCTTATTTTAGTAGTAATATTATTAAAAGATGATACTGAAAAAGAAAAAGTAATCGCAAGTAAAAAAATTATTCCCGTAACAAGAAATAACCTTGAAAAAATAAAAGAAAATTATGCAGATAATATTATCTTAAAAGAAGGAAGTAGTCTCTATCTAAAAGATAAAAATACTTATAAGAAAATAGCAACTGTTCATGGAAAAATAGAATTATCTCTTGATCCAGAATATATAATCGAAGATGAATACTTTAAAATAAAAGACAGCAATTACTATATTAAATATATGGATACTAAAAAAATAGATACTTTATCCCCACTATCTGGAGAATATAAAACCTATAAAAATTATATTCCTTATCATGAAAGTATCATTCTAAAAAATAAAGCAAAACTTTATTTAAGTGATAATTCTTATTATGAATTAAAAGAAGGAACTTTTCCTATTTTAATCAAAAATGATGATAAATATGGAATTGAGTTTAATCACTCTCTAGTCTATGTATCAAAAGAAGATGTAGAGAAAATCATTTTATCTACTAATACTTCTAAAAATTATACCAACGAAATTGCTGTTTTAAATTATCACTATGTTGTAAGTGATAATAACGAAAATGGAGAAAAAACCGAGTGCAAACAAAGTATTTGTATTACTGATACCATGTTTGACCGTCACATAAAATACTTAAAAGAAAATAATTTTTATACAACCACTATGCGGGATTTAGAACTTTATATTGATGGAAAAATACAATTACCAGAAAAAAGTGTAACATTAACTTTTGATGATGGTTGGTATGTATCAAGAACCATTCAAATCTTAACCAAATATCAAATGACAGGCACGCTTTTCTTAATTGGTAGCCTTGCTAGTCCAACTGATTATAGTTCTCCTTATCTAGAAATTCATTCCCATACATGGAATATGCATAAAATTGGAGATTGTCCATCTAACATTGGAAGAGGCGGAATACTCTGCTTAGATGAAAATACTATTTTAGAAGACTTAAAGAAAAGTAGAGAATCTCTCAATAATACCACTTATTTTTGTTATCCTTTCTATGATTATAACGAAAGAGCTATTGAATTATTAAAAAAAGCTGGATTTACTATGGCTTTTGCCGGAGAATTAAAGGATAGTAAAGTTAGAGTAGGCCAAGATAAATATAAAATTCCAAGATATGTAATTGTAAACACAACTACAATGTCTACATTTAAAAAATATGTAAACTAGAATTCACAAAAAGAATCTTTTTTGATGAAAAATTCCTAATCAGTATTTTAATTCTAAAAATTATGTTATACTATCCATGGTTACAAGAAGGAGGAGAAGTATGCTAAAAATTAAAAATATAAACTTTAAAGAAAAGTTTGCAGAAGCACATTTAAGACAAAGGATTTATGAAGGAACTAGTTACATCACTTTAATGGCAACGATTGAATTTTACCCTAAGTTTGTAAACGACAGTATTTTAAGTGGAGCTCTTGACATAAAAGTTGACATGAAAGATATTCATTCTCTAAAAGATTTAGAAAATAAAGAACTATCTGGAAATATTGGAAGTGTAACGATATCTGTAAATAACGATGATATTTGGGAACATGAAAAAAGCGACAACTTTTCTGTTAAATTAGGAAAAATAAGAAATCGTGAACTAGAAATTATCCTTAAAACAGAAGAATGCGAATTAAATACTAAATTAGAATTAATTAGTCTCTATACCACAAGTTCCAAGGAAGAAGAATTAAAAGAATCATTTTCATTAGATGGCTTCTATCCAAAAACATTAGAAAAAAAAGTAGGTACTAGCCAAATTATTAAGTATTTTGTTTCAGAATAGAAAGGAATATTGATGAATGAATTAATAGAAAGAATAAAAAAAGATTTAAAAGAATCCCTATCAGATTATCGTTATGAGCATAGCCTAAGAGTAGGAGAAGTATCAAAAGAATTAGCCCATATTTATCATGTAGATGAAGAAAAAGCCTATTTAGCAGGAATAATTCATGATATTGCTAAAGAATTTACGAAAGAACAAAATGAAGAAATCATAAAAAGAAATGGTTGCTCCCTAGATAAAAACTCAACGCCCAGAATAAATCATGCTATAGTAGGAGCTGTTTATGCAAAAGAAAAATACCATCTAGATGAGGATATTATTCATGCTATTTTCTCTCATACTATAGGAGATATTCCCATGAGTACTCTAGATAAAATAGTATTTATCGCAGATAAAATTGAACCTGGTAAAAATTACCCCCAAATTGAAGAAGAAAGGCGACTTGCCAAAGAAAATTTAGATAAAGCAATGATTTTATGTCTTGAAAATAATCACCAAAAATTAAAACAAGAAAATAAAAAGATAGCCTCTAAATCAATAGAAGTATTATCTTATTTAAAGAAAAATATTTAATCTTATTTACAAAAAATACTAATCAATAATTAACTTCTTTATCAGTATTTTTCTAATAAAAATAAAAACAACCAGTTGACGAATACAAAAATTAGTGATATATTAATCATGCTTGTGAAATTTAAGTGTTGTCGTTTTGACAATGCTTATCTTTTAAAGAAAATATGATACACCTGGATATGTGTAAAGAAGGGAGGCGGAAACATATGGCAACAATTAACCAAAGACTAAGAGGAAAAGGACAAAAAAGAAGAAAAAGTAAATCACCTGCATTACTAACAAGATTAGATACAGTAAACAATAAAACTGTAAATCAAAACTCTCCTCAAAAAAGAGGTGTTTGTGTACGTGTTGGAACAATGACTCCAAAGAAACCAAACTCAGCATTAAGAAAATATGCTCGTGTTAGATTATCAAATGGTATGGAAGTAACTTGTTATATTCCAGGAATTGGACACAACCTACAAGAACACTCAGTTGTATTAGTTCGTGGAGGACGTGTTAAAGACTTAATCGGTGTTCGTTATCACATCATTCGTGGAACAATGGATACTGCTGGTGTACAAAATCGTATGCAAGGACGTTCTAAATACGGAGCAAAAAGACCTAAAAAATAAGAATTAAAATAAAAATATAATAAGAAAAGGAGGAGAAAAAATGCGTAAAAGACGTGCAATAAAAAGAGACGTATTACCAGATTCATTATACAAATCGAAAGTTGTTACAAAATTAATCAATCAAATCATGATTGACGGAAAAAAAGGAACAGCACAAAGAATTGTATATGATGCGTTTGATATAATTAAAGAAAAAACTGGCGAAGACGCTATGGTTGTATTCGAACGTGCAATGGAAAACATCAAACCTAATCTAGAAGTAAAATCTAGAAGAGTAGGTGGAGCAAACTATCAAGTACCAGTAGAAGTTAAACCAGAACGTGCACAAGCACTAGCATTTCGTTGGTTAGCACAATATGCAAGATTAAGAAGTGGTCATACAATGGCTGAAAAATTAGCAAACGAAATCATTGATGCTTCAAATGGTATTGGTGCATCTGTTAAGAAAAAAGAAGATACTCACAAAATGGCAGAAGCAAACAAAGCATTTGCTCATTATAGATGGTAGAAAGGAAAAGACAATATGGCTCGAAAAATTTCGTTACAAAATACTCGTAACATTGGAATTATGGCACACATTGATGCTGGTAAAACAACTTGTACAGAACGTATTTTATACCATACAGGAAAAATCCACAAAATTGGGGAAACTCATGATGGAGCAGCCCAAATGGACTGGATGGAACAAGAACAAGAACGTGGTATTACCATTACTTCTGCTGCAACAACAGCATTCTGGAAGGGCTATCGTTTCAATATCATCGATACTCCAGGTCACGTAGACTTCACAATCGAAGTACAAAGAAGCTTAAGAGTATTAGATGGAGCTGTTTTATTACTAGATTCACAAGCTGGTGTTGAACCACAAAGTGAAACAGTATGGAGACAAGCAAATGAATATAAAGTACCAAGAATCATTTTCTCTAACAAAATGGATAAAATGGGTGCTGATTTCTACAAAAGCTTACAAAGCGTAAGTGACAGATTAGGAGCAAAAACTGCTGCTATTGAACTTCCAATTGGTGCAGAATCAGAATTCAATGGTGTAATTGACTTAGTTACCATGAAAGCATATCACTTTGATGGAAAACAAGAAGAAAATTATACAGAAATTGAAATTCCAGAAGATTTAAAAGACAAAGCAGAAGAATATAGAAACATTTTAATTGAAGCTGCTGCAGACTTTGATGAAGAATTAATGATGACTTACCTAGATGGTGGTGAAGTTACTGTTGATGCATTAAAGAAAGCAATTCGTAAAGGTGTTTTATCTGCAGAGTTCTTCCCATTCATGTGTGGAACTGCCCTAGGAAATATGGGGGTAAAATTACTTCTAGATGCTGTTGTAGATTACCTACCAGCCCCAACAGATGTTGCATCAATTGAATGTATGGATTCTAAAGGAAATGAAGTATTAAGACATCCATCAGATTCTGAACCATTCACTGCTTTAGCATTTAAAGTAATGACAGATCCATTTGTTGGAAGACTTACATTCTTCAGAGTATATTCAGGTACATTAAAGAGTGGTTCTTATGTATTAAACTCAACAAAGAATGTAAAAGAAAGAGTAGGAAGAATCCTACAAATGCACGCTAATCACAGAGAAGAGATTTCAGAAGTATTCGCTGGAGATATCGGAGCAATCGTTGGACTTAAAAATACAACAACTGCTGATACACTATGTGATGAGAAAAATCCATGTATCATGAAAGGTATGGAATTCCCAGAACCAGTTATCTCACAAGCTCTAGAACCAAAATCTAAAGCAGATCAAGATAAAATGACATTAGCATTAACAAAATTAGCAGAAGAAGATCCAACATTTAGAATGCACACTGACCCAGAAACAGGTCAAACTGTAATTTCTGGTATGGGTGAATTACACCTTGATATTCAAGTAGATAGATTAAGAAGAGAATTTGGTGTTGAAGCAACCGTAGGAGCACCTCAAGTTGCTTATCGTGAAACCATTACTCAAACTGCTGAATGTGAAGGAAAACACATTAAACAATCTGGTGGACGTGGACAATATGGACATGTTTGGATTCGTTTTGAACCAAATCCTGATAAAGGATATGAATTTGTAGACAATATCGTAGGAGGAGTAGTTCCAAGAGAATATATTTCCGTTATCGATAAAGGCTTACAAGAAGCAATGACAACTGGTGTTTTAGCCGGATACCCTATGGTAGATGTAAAAGCAACTTTATTTGATGGTTCATACCATGATGTTGACTCATCAGAAATGGCCTTCAAAATTGCAGCAAGCTTAGCTTTGAAAGAAGCAAGAAACAAATGTAAACCAGTATTACTTGAACCAATCGTGAAAGTACAAGTTATTGTACCAGATGAATATTTAGGTAATGTTATGGGAGATATTACATCACGTCGTGGAAAACCAATGGGACAAGAATCACGTGGTAATGCTCTAGCAATAGAAGCTATGGTACCACTAGCTGAAATGTTCGGTTATGCAACAAGCTTACGTTCAAATACACAAGGACGTGGAAGCTTTACAATGACTTTGGATCACTATGAAGAAGTACCAAAATCAATTGCAGAAGAGATTATCAAAAAAAATGGAGGAAATTAATCGATACTATTGATTAATTTCCAAAATTTGATAAAATAGATTATGTAACTTAAGAAAGAGAGGAAAAGATATTTATGGCAAAAGAAAAATTTGATCGTTCAAAACCACACGTTAATATTGGTACAATTGGACACGTAGATCATGGTAAAACTACTTTAACTGCTGCTATCACTAAAGTATTAGCTGATAAAGGTTATGCTCAATTTGAAGACTATGCTGATATTGATAAAGCACCAGAAGAAAGAGAAAGAGGTATTACTATCAATACTGCACACGTTGAGTATCAAACTGACAAACGTCACTATGCTCACGTTGACTGTCCAGGACATGCTGACTATGTAAAGAACATGATTACTGGTGCAGCACAAATGGATGGAGCAATCTTAGTTATTGCTGCAACTGATGGACCTATGGCTCAAACAAGAGAGCACATCTTACTAGCTCGCCAAGTTGGTGTACCTAGAATGGTAGTATTCATGAACAAATGTGATATGGTTGATGATGAAGAATTATTAGACTTAGTTGAAATGGAAATTCGTGAATTATTAACAAGTTATGGATTCGATGGAGACAATACTCCAATCATTAGAGGTTCTGCATTAAAAGCTCTTGAAGGAGATCCTAAATATGTAGAAAAGATTAATGAATTAATGGATGCTGTTGACGAATGGATTCCAACTCCTGAAAGAGATGTTGATAAACCATTCTTAATGTCAATTGAAGACGTATTCACAATTACTGGACGTGGAACAGTTGTTACTGGACGTGTTGAAAGAGGACAATTAAAACTTAATGATGAAGTTGAAATCGTTGGACTTAGAGACACTCAAAAGACTGTTGTTACAGGAATTGAAATGTTTAGAAAAACTCTAGACTATGCTGAAGCTGGAGATAATGCTGGTGTATTATTACGTGGTATTTCAAGAGATGACGTTGAAAGAGGACAAGTTCTTGCTAAACCAGGAAGTGTTCACCCACACAAAAAATTCACTGCACAAGTATACGTATTATCTAAAGAAGAAGGCGGAAGACATACTCCATTCTTCTCAAATTACAGACCTCAATTCTACTTCAGAACTACTGATGTTACTGGTGTAATCACATTACCAGAAGGAACTGAAATGGTTATGCCTGGTGATAACGTTACAATGACAGTAGAATTAATCGCTCCAATCGCTGTTGAAAACGGAACTAAGTTCTCAATTCGTGAAGGTGGACGTACAGTAGGTGCTGGTAACGTATCTGATATTATTGAATAATAATAAATAAAAAGATTCTCTTTAGGGGAGTCTTTTTTTTCTGTCCAAAATACTGTTCAGTATTTTTCTCATCTAAAAGTTATCCACTAGTAATATTCTTCTTTCAATTTTAGTAAATATAGTGTATAATAATTTAAGAAAAAAGAAAGGTGGGATAACATGTTTGTTGATGAAGTTATCGTGGAATTAACCGCAGGTCGCGGTGGAGATGGTTGTATGGCTTTCAGACGAGAAAAATATGTAGCAATGGGAGGACCATTCGGTGGAAACGGAGGAAAAGGTGGCGATATTATCTTTAAAGTCGATGAAGGACTAAGAACCCTAATTGATTTAAGATATCAAAAACACATTAAAGCCTCATCCGGAGAAAATGGTCAAGGAAAAAATAAAAATGGGAAAAATGCTACGGACATGATTGTAAAAGTTCCTCTTGGAACAACCATAAAGGATAATGAAACAGGTGCTATTATTGGTGATTTAACCAAAAATGGAGAAGAAGTAATTGTAGCCTATGGTGGAAGAGGGGGAAGAGGAAACGTAACCTTAGCAACAAGAAGTAACCCATGCCCATCATACTGTGAATATGGAGAACCAGGAGAAAATAGAAAAGTAAAAGTAGAACTTCGTATGCTAGCAGATGTTGGTCTAGTAGGCTTACCAAGTGTTGGAAAAAGTACCATTCTATCCATGGTAACCAACGCAAACCCTAAAATAGCAAGTTACCACTTTACAACCTTATCTCCAAATTTAGGCGTAGTAACAAGTGAAGATTACTCTTATACCATCGCTGATTTACCAGGATTAATCGAAGGCGCCTCCGATGGACTAGGTTTAGGACACAAATTCTTAAAACATATTGAACGTACCAAAATTATTGCCCATATTATTGATATGTCAGGAATAGAAGGAAGAAATCCTTATGAAGATTACCTTACCATTAGAAAAGAACTAGAAAATTTTAGCCCAAAATTAATCCAAAAACCAGAAATCATCATCGCCAACAAAATGGATATAGAATCATCAAAAAAGAACCTAGAAGAATTCAAACAAAAAGTAAAAGTCCCTATCTATGAAGTAAGTGCTATCCAAAATAGAGGCTTAGATGAAGTATTAAAAGCCCTAAAAGAATTAGTAAAAAATACCAAAGACGAAGTATTATTCCCAGAAGAAGTTCAAGAAAGTCATGTCTTATATAAATTTAAGAAAGAAAAACCATTTACAATTATTAAAGAAAACAATACTTATATTATCAAAGGAGCAACAGTTGAAAAACTATTCCAGATGACCAACTTTAACACAGAAGAATCTTTCTTCCGTTTCTCTAGTAAACTAAGAAAAATGGGAATTGATGATGAATTAGAAAAAATGGGAATAGAAGAAGGAGATATTGTAAAAATTCTTGATTATGAATTCGAATATACAAAATAATATTTAAGAGGTAAAAAAATGAAAATATCTACAAAATATATGACTATAAATTATACAGAAAAAGATAGAGAATATATGAAATATTTACTGGATTATTTACAAAGAAATGAGATAATAATTGTTAATTTTTTTAAATTAAGTAATTTTGGTGAAAAAGTTGAAATCACATTACATAGTAATTTAGATAATTTTAGAAAAAAATATAACGAAGTATATAAACGAATACCTGAAAATTGGGTATGTGGATTTGCATATAATAACAAATATATTGAAACATTATCATTGAGTGAATATAGAAAAACAAAGTCTCATGAAAATGTTAATATAGATAACTTGTGTAGATTAATAATCCATGAATTTATTCATAGCTGTCATTTTAAAGCTAATTCTAATAGTATATATGTTCGGTGGTTATCAGAAGGTTTAGCAACAACTTTATCAGGCCAATATGACAATATAGATAATAAATTTATATTTGATGCCACCGAAGAAGAAATGATAAATGGTACAACGAAGTACTATAATTATTATTTAATGTTTAAATATATTATAGATAATTATGGAAAAGATTATATATTATATTTAATATCAAATGTTGAAATACTTAATAAAGAAACTCCAAAGTTGTATGAAGAAGCAAAGAAATATTATAAAACAAGAAGTAGATAATACATTTTTTAAGAGCTATGTATGAATATACCTTAAATTTATTCCAATTATGTTAGCAGAAAATATTGAAGCAATTGAGTGACTTGTTTTGAAAATAATAAAAATTTAGATGTTCTCACTGCACAATCAATTATTTTCCTGAGTTAAAAAAAAGATTCTTCTTCAAAAAAAGTTATCCATGAAAAAAGTAGAAGAAGTCGTAATCAAAGACTATAATACATATATAACAAAAATATAGAAATAGAAGAAAAAATCAATAAAGGATATGAATACATCAAGAACTTTATTAATAAATCAAATATAAAATAATAATACTTTTATGATTAAAACTAGTGAAATTATGAAATCAATAAATTAAAAAGAATAAAAGAATAAGAAAATCGTTTTTTTTGAAATGGGGGATATGGATGTCAATTCAAGACAAAATTTCAAGTTTCATCGAAGAGATGGGGTATTTAAATAATAAACATGTATTAGGAATCCTTTTCTATGGAAGTTATTTTACTGGACTAAATACAGCAAATTCTGATATTGATTTACATATCATATTAGACAATGAAGATCCCAATCATTTAATTAGAGGAAATAAAGTTGTAGATGGCATGAGAATTGAATATTTTGAAAAGCCACTTGAAGAAATCTACCGGACAGTTGATGAAGATTATATCAATCAGAATAATGCAACATTAACAATTTTTGGGACTTCTAAAATTATTTATGCTAAAGATAATCAACTCCAGCAACTACAAGAATATATAGTGAATAAATATTCTAATCCCATACCACCTTTAAGTGATGATGAAGCAAAAGAACAAGTATCCATTTTAAATAATAGAATGGAAAAATTAAAAGAATATGCCAAAAATGATAATTTATATTTTGAACATTTATATCATTTAACGATTGAAAAAATTAGGCGCTTTTACCATAGAGTAATGGGAGTTCCTAGAATAGAGACTTCTAAAGGATTTCGACTATACATTGATGATAAATATAGAAAAGCATTTTGTGTGAATAAAATTCCAGAAGATACTTTTATCAAAATGTATTTTACATTAATTTTAGATACAAGTTCAGATAAAATTTCAAAATATAATTCATTATATAAAATGTATGAATTTACAAAACGTAATATTATTCTAGAAGATGATTATAGAATACCAATTAAAAGTAGAAATGTTGGCTTTGATGCTACGATAACCGAACCAACGACATTTAAAAGGCAAAATGGGATGAAAATTCCCCCAACTACTTTAAAAAAAGTATTAAAGTTTATTAAAAAAATGAATTACTTAGAAAATAAGCACTGCTTAGGAATAATTGTTTATGGTAGTAGTTTAACAGGTTTTAATACAAATATATCGGATATTGATTTGCAAATAGTGTTTGATAACGAAGAACTTGATCGTTTGATTAGGGGAAGTAAAATGATAGATGATACGAAAATTGAATATTTTGAAAGGCCAATTCAGGATATGTACTTAGAAATTGAAAACGGCTATTCCAATCAAAATAATGCACCTTTTTCAATCATTGGTAAAGGTGCAATTGTTTTTGAAAGAAATCATGAGTTAAGTTTTTTACAACAATATGCATTAAATCGATTTTCAACTCCTATGCCTTGTTTAAGTGAAGAAGATGCAAAAGAGCAAATATCCATTATTAATAATAGAATAGAAAAATTAGAAAAATTGGCAATGGATAATGATGATAAGTTTGAGCATTTATCGCATTTAACTATTGATAAAATTAGAAAGTTCTACCATAAGAGTATTGGTATTTCGAAAATACCTACCTCAAAAGTTTACCGAATTTATACTGATGAAAATTACAGAAATTCAGTCTATAAAGAAAATCCAGATACTAAGTTTGTGAATATGTATTTAAATTTAATTACAATAAGATGTCCAGATAAAATCCAAAAGTTACAAATGATTAAAAAGTTTTATTGCTATGCAAAAAGGAATATAAGTTTAGGCAATGATTATAGAATTCTTATCAAAAGTAGAAATAAGAGATAATATATCTTTTTATCAGATGAAAAAACAAGGTAAATTGGTTATGGATAAATTAAATAGTGGATAAACCAAAAATATAAAATAGAATCAAAAATCATAGTAAAACAAAAAAATTACCCCATAGCACTATGATTTTTTTCTTTGTAAACTAAAAAGGAAACTATCTCCAAACGAGATTTTTTTTGCTATAATTATTTAATAGCAGTAAGAGGTGTATATTTATGGAAAAGAAAATGGAAGTATTTTTAAATCAAATTGGGATGAACGAAGACTACCTAACTTATTTTGAAGAAAGCAATGTCGAAGAAGTCAAAGTAAGCAAAGAAACCAATCGTTTTCACTTCTTTATCAAAGTAAATCAACCATTACCTTACCAAGTCTACCAAGATTTATTTACTTCCCTAAAGGAAGCTTTTCATTATGAAATTAAATTAACATTAATATCTTCCAAAAATACTTATCAAGAAATTAACCCATATATCAAAGAAATTATCAAAGAATATGCTAACGTCTCTATGCGTTATAATGTTTTTTTAGATAGAGAGGCCAAAATTAACGAAGAAAAAGTTGAATATCCAGTCTATAATAAAATTGAAGAATTAAATTTAAAAAACATTGAAAGAGAATTAATCAATAAGTTAAAAGAATATGGCTTTGCTAACATTGACTTTAATATCATTTTAGAAGAACATAAAGATCAAGAACTGTTAGATAGAATTAATCAAGAAAAAGATACTTCTGCCATGAAAAATATTCCAACTCCAAAAACACAATCTCACGAAAAAGAAGAAGTAGCTCCTCAAAGTCAAGAAAAGAAAAGCTTTTATCGCCCTAAAAAAAGTACAGAAGTAACAAAAATAAAAGACTTATTATATGAAACAGATAATGTCAATATTGAGGTTCAAATCTTTGGTATTGATTTATTTGAAGCAAAAAGTGGCTACAAAATATTTACTTTAAAAGTAACAGATTTTTCGGATAGTATGTATGCTAAGATATTCACCAAAGATGAAGAAGAATTTAAACGCTTAAAAGATTTATTAAAAAAAGATTCTTGGTATTCAATGTACGGAAGAGTAAAAGAAGATAATTTTGCCAACAACGAATTAGTCTTCATGACCAGATTTCGAGATGTAACCCCAATTGATGCCAAACTAGACTGGGTTAGAACCGATAAAAGCCCTGAAAAAAGAGTTGAACTTCACGCTCATACCATGATGAGTCAAATGGATGGCGTTATTGATGAAATCAAATTAGTCAAAACAGCCATAAAATGGGGACATAGAGCAATTGCCATTACTGACCACGACGGATGCCAAGCTTTCCCGCATGTCTTTAACGAAGTAACAGGTTATAACAAAAAAATATTATCCCCTTATAAAGATAAATTAAAAGAATTAAAACAAAACTATCAAGATAAAATTGCTGCAGAAGATGTCTGTGGAGCCAAATTAGTAGAAGAAGAAATCCACAAAACAGAAGAAGAAATGAAGAAGGCACCAACCTTTAAAGCACTATACGGAACAGAACTAGAAATGTCAGATGATACTCTAGATTTAGTAGTAAACCCAACAGATGCAGATATTTATCGTTCTACTTATGTTATTTTCGATACTGAAACAACCGGTTTCAACCCTGGATTACATGATTCCATGATTGAAATTGGTGCTGTTAAAATGAAAGATGGTGCTTTAATCGAAAGTTTTGATGAATTAATCAATCCAGGTGTTCTAATCGATAGCGAAATTACTGAATTAACAGGAATTACCAATAATATGGTGAAAGACTGTCCAAACGAAGAAGAAGTTACCAAAAAATTCAAAGAATGGATAGGAGATTTACCACTAGTTGCTCATAATGCCAAATTTGATAAAAACATGCTAGAAATGGCTTATCATAAATATAATTTAGGAAAACTAGAAAACCCAATTCTAGATACCATGGTTATTTCTCAAATTATCAATAAAGATTTAAAAAGACATAACTTAACCGCATTAACCAAAAATTATGGCATTACCTTTGAAGAAAACGATGGAGATGGAGAAAAACACCACCATAGAGCAGACTACGATGCTGAGTTTACTGGTTATGTTTTCTTTAAAATGCTAAAACAATTCGATAAAAATACGATTAAAACGCTAAAAGATTTAACAACTTTACCAACCGAAAAAGAAATCAATCGTTGGAATCGAGAAAAACATGTGAACATCATCGCAAGAAGTCGAGTTGGTTTAAAAAATATGTTTAAACTAATTAGTTATGGAGCAACAACATACTTAGTTAAGAGTGCCCGTGTACCAAGACATTTAATCAATGAACACAGGGAAGACTTACTAATTGGAAGTGGCTGCTACAATGGAGAAATCTTTAATACAGCACTAACAAGATGTGAAGATGATTTAAAAGAAGTCATGAAATTTTATGACTATATCGAAGTTCAACCACCAAGCAATTACACTCATCTAGTTGCACGACATGACATTAACACAATGGAAGAAGTAAAATATGCACTAGAAAAAATTGTCAAATGTGCTAGAGAAATTGGCAAAACAATTGTTGCAACAAGTGATGCCCATACCCTAAATAAAGAAGATAAAATATATAGGGAAATTATTGTTCACCAAAATGTACCAGGAAAAGGAAGACATCCATTAGCAAGATACTTAAACCAAGAAGGCTATAAAACCATTCCTGACCAATATTTAAGAACAACCGATGAAATGTTAGAAGAATTCGCCTTTCTAGGAGAAGATGTTGCACACGAAATCGTTATTGAAAATACCAACAAAATTGCAGACTTATGTGGGGAATATGAAGTTATCATTGACACAGGTGGCATTCCTTTTTCACCAAAAATTGACAACTCTATAGCAACCGTAATTGACTTAGTTTACACTAAAGCAGCCAGCTGGTACGGTTCACCACTACCTTATAATATTGAAGAGCGAATTGCTAAAGAACTTTACGGAGATAGTGTACTTGACAGTATTAAATATTTAATAAAAGAGGAAAATACTGTAAAGGAAGAAGATTTTGAAAAAGAATCATTCCAAAGATTACACGATACCATTTTTAAAGGGGATGACGAAGTAAGAAGAGTAGTAGGAGAAAAAATTCAAAAAACTTCCGATACAAAATTGTCTGAAGAAGAGTTAAAAAAACAAGTTTCCAAAAATCTAGGTGGAATTATTGGTGGAGGGTTTGATGTAATTTACTTAATTGCCCAAAAACTGGTAAAACACTCTAACGATGAAGGCTTCTTAGTAGGAAGTCGTGGTAGTGTTGGTTCTTCCTTCGTTGCAACCATGATGGGAATAACAGAAGTAAACCCACTGCCAGCTCATTATCGCTGTCCAAAATGCTTCCACAGTATTTTTGAAGATGATAAAGGCGAAGCCCTAGGAGCAACTTACTCATCTGGTTTTGATTTACCAGATAAAATGTGTCCAAAATGTGGAACAAGACTAATTAAAGATGGACAGGACATGCCATTCGCAACCTTCTTAGGATTTAATGCTGATAAAGTTCCTGATATTGACTTAAACTTCTCTGATTTAAACCAAGCCAGTGCACATAATTATACCAAAGTACTATTCGGTGTTGATAACGTTTATCGCGCTGGAACAATTGGAACAGTAGCCGAAAAAACGGCTTTCGGTTACGTCAAAGGTTTCTGTGAAGACCGAGATATAAAAATGCGTAGTGCTGAAATCGAAAGAATTGCAGAAGGCTGTACTGGCGTAAAGAGAACAACTGGACAACACCCAGGAGGAATTGTCGTTATTCCTGGATATATGGATGTTTTTGATTTTACTCCATTCCAGTTCCCTGCCGATGATCCAACAAGTGCTTGGAGAACTACTCACTTTGATTATCATGCCATCGACCAAGATGTTTTAAAACTAGATATTCTAGGACATACCGATCCAACACAACTTCGTCTAATTCAAAATATAAGAGGTATCCCTGTTGTTGATGATGTTCCTCTAGATGATAAAGATACTATGGGAATATTCTTATCACCAGAACCACTTGGCGTAACTTCAGAACAAATCATGTGTGAAACAGGAACACTTGGTATCCCTGAATTTGGAACTCCTTTTACAATAGGAATGTTAGTTGACACAAAACCAACTACTTTTGCTGAATTAATCAAAATATCAGGACTATCTCATGGAACAGATGTATGGCTAGGAAATGCACAAGAATTAATCCGAAATGGTACTGTTCCTTTTAAAGAAGTAATTGGATGTCGTGATGATATCATGGTTTATTTAATGTATAATGGGGTAGAACCATTAAAAGCTTTCAAAATTATGGAGTTTGTTCGTAAAGGAAAAGCCTCAAAAGATCCAGAAACTTGGAAAAAACACGTTGAAACAATGGAAAAAGCAGGTATTGAACCTTGGTTTATTGATTCCTGCCGAAAAATAAAATATATGTTCCCAAAAGCCCATGCGGCAGCATACGTTATTAGTGCTTTTCGTATTGCATACTATAAAGTTCATTATCCAGCAATCTATTATGCAACATACTTTTCCACTAGATTAGATGACTTTGAAATTACTACAATGATGAAAGGCTATACCTCTATAAAATCAAGAATTATTGAAATTAATAACAAAGGATATGATGTCACGAATAAAGAAACATCATTATTAGAAACATTAAAACTATCCCTTGAAGCAACTGCTAGAGGAATCATCTTTGGTAACCTAGATTTAATGAAAAGTGATGCTAAGAATTTCCAAATAGCAGACGATGGAATTACTCTAATTCCACCATTTCGAGTAATCGATGGACTAGGTGGAACCGTTGCTCAAAGTATTCAAGAAGAAGCAAAAAAACATGATTTTATTTCTATTGAAGATTTTCAAAAGCGTTGTCATGTCTCAACAACTTTAGTAGATAAAATGCGTGCGATGAATCTATTTGGTGACTTACCAGAATCAAGTCAATTAAGTTTATTTTAGATAATACTATAAAAGGTATTTTCAGTGTATAGCAAAAAGCACAAAAAGGGAGAGATAAAAATGAATGAAGCAATCGAGATGAAACTTCAACAAATATTAGATTTTAGAAAAGTAATATTAATGATTAACAAAGAACTTAAGTCAAAAGGTATATATGATTGTGAATACATGTTAATTAATAATTCTATTGAAGATGTAATTCATGTTTTGGAAGAACAAAGTGATTGCTATAATATAATAAGAAATGATAAGTATGATAATAATATTACATTCAAAGGATTATTAGAAAGTTATTTTATTAGTGTAAAGCAGTATTATGAAAAATTATTAATTAAAGAAGGTAAAAATGATTCTATTGCTGATAAATATCATAGAAAATTAGTTGAACCTGTAAAAGATAAAAATGGTAATTATTTAATATATGATAAATCTAATGTTGATATGAGCATAAGTGAAATTCAGAAAACATTACTTTTAATGAAAGAAGCGGTTCAAGTTTATTACAAAGTTTATGATAATAAGGAATTAATTGCTGAACTAACGACAAATAATTTAGATTCAAGTGAATATTTCAATTTTCAAATAAAAGAAAAACAATTATTACACTTACTAGGAGTAACAGCTTGTCAATTAAAAAGTAATCCTGATTTTCAAAGATTAACTGGTAATAAAAATATGAATTCAATTGATATATTATATTGGATTTTAACGGATATAGATGGTAATTGTGATTTATTACAATACAGTGAAGATTATATAAAGACAATCTTATCAAGTAAAGATTTTAGAACAGCTTATTACCAAGATAATAGTACTACACAGTTATTGAATTATTATAAAATAAGATCAAAATCACAAACTTTTTTAAAGTATGGTCCATTTGAAAAAGTTTCATTGGTTGCCAAATTAGGTAAGAATAGTTTGGGTGAACAAAAAACTTTATCTAGAAATTCTAGAAGTACAGTTGCAATGGTATCAAGGGCAGAAACTTTTAAAAAGTATCCCTGGGCATATTTTGGATTGGTAAATAAAGAAAATAATCAATATGTTGAAACATTACAAATTGATAGTAGTGAGAACAAAAAAGACCTATTTATGTATTCGAAACCTGCAATAATTAAAAAAATTGGACTTATTGGTTCTGAAGGCAGTGACGGGGCACATGTAAGAGTGTTTAGTGAAGAAGAACAATTTGAATTGTTTGTGCAAGCATATGAGGATTTTAGTGGGGCAATGGATTTTACTAATCTTATTAATTATTTTAAGGACTTAAGTAATGTATTAAATAATATGAATAATAGATTTAAAAAATAAAATACTATTGATTTTTGTCAACAGTATTTTTTTTGATGTATTTTATAAATCTTTTTGATCAATATAAAATTTTTAATTGCTTAAAAGAAGATAAAAATCTATATAATTCAGTAACTGTTGATACAGGTGGATATGCTATTGTTTGGAATGATGAACTAGATATTTCATGTAATGAATTATGGAATAATGGTGTAACTGTGAAAACTCCTTTTGACAATTTATTATCGTTTACAGATGCTAGTACATTGTGGAATTTAAGTGAAAGCACATTAAGAAAAGCCGTATTTTATGGCAAATTTGAAAATGAAGTAGACGTATGTAAAATTGGTCATGATTATCTTATCACCAAAGAAGCAATGATAAGAGAGTATGGAGAAATTCCCAAATAGGACTTTAAGGAGTTCTATTTTTTGAATTTTTAAATAACAATCGTTATTTTATTATTGACTTTTTGCTTAAAGATTATTATAATAAATAACAACTGTTATTTAATGAGGTGAGAAAATGGCTAGAAAAATATCTTTTGATAAAGAATATATTTTAAAAAATGCTAAGAATTTTATTGAAGAAAAAGGAATAGAATGTCTGAATGCAAGAGAGCTATGTAAATATATAGGCTGTTCAACAGCACCATTATTTAGAAATTTTAGTGGAATGATTGAATTTAAGAGAGAATTAAAAAAATATTTGCATGATTATTATGATGAATTCATTGAGAAAATAGTAGATAAAAAAGACTATTTATACACAATAAGTTATGCATATGCACTATTTTCTTATAAAGAAAGTAATATATTTAAGGCACTATTTATGTCAGATTTGGCAGGTTCTAGAACAATAGAAGAAGTATTAAATTCTTCCTGGAATATAGAAACGATAGAAAGCATCCCAAAACAATATGGGTTAGATAAAAATCAAGCAAGAGAATTATATAGAGATGTAAGATTTTATACACATGGTTTATCATGTCAAATAGCAACAAAAAGTATTATAGTAACCGAACAAGAAATACAAAATTTAATAAAAAATATAATAATGAAAGTGAGTGATGAATAATGAAAGAAAAATATATAGAATATGCAAAACAAACATTTAAAGGTAAAGCATTAGATTTAGTATTAAACAATATAAATTTATTTTATGAAGATAACATTAGTATAAATAAAAATAAATATAAAGATGGAGAAGATGTTTTTCTAAAAAAAGGAACATTTATTCATGGAATACCAGGAATGTTAGATAATTTTGACTGGACTATTAATAACGGATTTATTGGGATTGAATTTACTGATCCAAATGTAAAAAATAAAATTAGACATAGCATTGGTATGTGGAATCTAAAAAACGATTGCTATTTAAAAGACTATATCAATTTATATAGTGGTTTTACCATTACTTATACAATCGGACGAGGACCAGGTTCAATAGAAAAATCAGCTCTTATTCCATATCACAAATTTGATGAATATACAGAAAAAATTAATAATGATGATTCTATTTGGATGTATTGGGGTGAAAGTACCAAAGAAACAAGATTTATTCCAAGCTTAGTTGCAGATAAAAGAAAAATTGCTTTTATTTTAAATACAGAGTCAGAATATGCAAAAAAAATGATATATGCTGATGTATGGAATACAGAATTTGATGATGAAACACTTAAAGATTTTTTAGATTATAGATATTATCCTAAATTTTTAGACTTAAGATTTAAAAGAAATGCATCTACAACAGATAGGGAATCAGCAATTATATTTGGATTACCTCCAACTTTAATTGAAGGAGTATTAGTAGGTAGAAAGTTAGAAAATAATACAGAAGCATTAAAATATATTCAATCAAAATTATTGGATTGCTACATTTGCAATTTAGATGGTAAAGTAATCATTGGCAATAAAAAGAAATAATAAATGCTTCTTTAATTTAACTAAATTACCAGAAAAATAAGTATTTTGCCCTGAAAAACAAACAATAGTTTGTAAAAAATAATCAATTATAAAAAGAAATTCTGATTTGAAGAAGTAATTTCTATCAAAAAAATTTGTATTATAAAATTCTATCTTTTATTATTTAAGAGTGTAATTTTATCTTGCACCAATATTTCTATGTAAATTCTATAATTTTTGATAAAAACAATATTCATTTTTGTAGATATATGATATACTAATAATTAACAATAGGAGAGTTATTTTATCATGAGTTGTATATTTTTTATACCATTAATTTAATTATAAAATTTTGGTGAATGAAAATATACACAGTAATTTTTTCAATATGGAACATATTAAAAGATTAAAAAATAATAAAAATGGAATAAATAATTTTTTCTTAATTGTTAATTATCTATAAGAGAATGGAGTGTTTTTGTGAAAATATTATTGTATGATTTTGAAGAAATAAATACATTTGTACTTCCTAATCAAGTATCGGGAAGTTTCTGTTTTGATAGTAATCCTATTGAAGAACACAAACTTATAAATATTGAAGAAAAAAATGGGGTTTGGGTTTTATATAATACTTCTAGTGTAAAAATAACAGGTTATAATGCTGAGGTATCTGAAGTTGTCTTAACAGAATATAATTATTATTATTTAGAGAGAAATAATAATGTATATTTAATATACGTTCTTCCTGCTATAGAAACTTATAAATTTTTTTCATACGATAATAAATTGAATATAACGATTGGTAGCAATAATAGTTGTAATATTATTTATGATGCTGTAGTTACTAAGGAATACATTGTTAAGATATTCTTTAAAAATGGAAATTTAGTTTTACAGAATTTTAATGGGTTAGTATATATAGATAATAACAAATTATTAGATAAAGAGGTAATAATAAAAACTGGTTCTGAAATTATTATATTTGGTATGAAGATTATAGTATTAGACAATTTGTTATTCATAAGAAACACACCTAATAAGCTATCGATTAATGGCCTTGTTCCTTATGAATTTCCTGTTGAAGATAATCCACAAAATATTGAAGTTGAAGATATCAGTCTATACAAAGAGGAAGATTATTTTTCAAAATCTCCTCGCTTTAGAAGAATTATAGAGAAAAAAGAAATAAAATTATCATCTCCACCTAAAATTGATAATACAAATAAGATGCCACTCATTTTGACTGTTGGTCCAATGCTAACTATGGGGATTACTTCGGGAACAATGTTATTAAGCACAGTTTTACAATTAAAAAATGGAGAAACTACTATTGATCGAACATGGCCACAATTAATTGGTGGAGGTGCTATGTTAATTTCTATGTTAATATGGCCGATTGTTACTCAATGGTATAATGGACATTTGGATAAGAAAAATAAAATAATTGTTGAAGAAAAATATAATAAATACCTAGAAATCAAAAAAAATGAATTAAACAAAGTAAAATTAGAACAGCAAAATATTATGATTGAAAATCTAGTTACTATTGATGATTGTATTAAGTACATTCATTCAAAAGGAATAAATTTTTGGGACAAAAGAAACGATCAAAGTGATTTTTTAAGTGTTAGATTAGGAATTGGTGATGCACCATTAGCAATTAATTTAACCTACGAAGAAGAAGACTTTAGTATTGATGAAAGTGATTTAAAATCTAAAGTTGAATCATTAATAAAAGAATTTAGATATGTTGAAAAAACGCCAATTGGTTATTCATTTTATGAAAATATAATTACTGCTGTAATGGGAGATTTGCGAAAGAGTATTCCATTTATCAATAATATTTTATTACAATTGATGACTTTTTATAGTTATGAAGATTTAAAGTTTGTTATTTTTACAACTAAAAAAAATGAAAAAAAGTGGTCGTATCTAAGATATTTAAACCACAACTTTGATAATGAAAAAAAGATTCGCTTTTTTTCGACGAATCATGATAGTTGCAAGGTTGTTTCTGAATATTTGATGCAAGAAGTAGTTAATAGACTTAAAATTATTAAAGAAAATAAGGATAAATCTATTGTTTTAAAACCACATTATTTTATTGTTGTTGACGGCTATGATCAAGTAAAACGCACCGATTTGATAAGCACATTATCAGAATTGGATATTAACATTGGATTTAGTGTAGCAATCATAGAAGAAAGATTAAGTAATCTTCCAAGCAAATGTAGTAACTTTATAAATTTAGGTGATCCTAATAGTGGAATTCTAAAAAATTCTTATGAAAATCAAGAAATAATAAAATTTAAAGATGAGATAAAATACAATATAGATTATATGAAATTGGCTAAATTAATTTCAAATGTACCTATTAAATTCGATGAAACAGTTATATCTTTACCAGAATCAATTAGTTTTTTAGAAATGGAAAATGTTGGAAAAGTAGAACAATTAAATGTATTAAATAGATGGCATACTAATGATTCTACACAAAGTTTAAAAGCAGAAATTGGAGTAGATGAGCACAATGATTTAATGTATTTAGATTTGCACGAAAAATATCATGGACCACATGGACTAATAGCTGGAACAACTGGAAGTGGGAAATCAGAGTTTATAATTACTTATATTTTATCTATGGCAATAAACTATAGTCCAGATGATGTTGCATTTATATTAATTGATTATAAGGGAGGCGGGTTAACTGGAGCTTTTGAAAATAGGGCAACTGGAGTTGTTTTACCTCACCTTGTTGGAACCATAACAAATTTGGATAAGGCTGAAATGGATAGAACATTAGTTAGTATCGATAGTGAAGTAAAAAGAAGGCAATCAAAATTTAATGAAGCAAAAGATATTTTAAATGAATCGACCATTGATATCTATAAGTATCAACGATTCTATAAGGAAGGCAAATTAAATGAACCTATTCCTCACTTATTTATTATCAGTGATGAGTTTGCTGAGCTAAAAAGTCAACAACCAGAATTTATGGATAATTTGATAAGTGTAGCGCGTATAGGTAGAAGTTTGGGTATCCACTTAATTTTGGCTACACAAAAACCAAGTGGTGTTGTTAATGACCAAATATGGTCAAATTCAAAGTTTAAAGTTTGTTTAAAAGTTCAAGATGAATCAGATAGTAAAGAAATGTTAAAAAAACCGGATGCCGCACATATCAAAGAAACTGGTAGATTTTATTTGCAAGTTGGGTATGATGAGTATTATGCTATTGGGCAGTCTGCTTATTGTGGGGCAAAATATTATCCATCAAATACAATTGTTAAAACTATTGATAAAAGTGTAAATGTCATAAATGAATGTGGAAACAAAATAAAAAGCATTCAAGCGGGAAATAACAAGAAAAAAGAAGCATATGGGGAGCAAATTGCTTCTATTATGGAAGTTATCATAAAAGCGGCACAGAAAGAAAATAAATTTGCAAAAAAATTGTGGCTTGACAATATTCCACCGGTTATATTAGAAAATGAAATAGAACAAAAGTACAACTATTCTAGTAATAAGTATCAGGTTAAGGCTGTTTTAGGGGAATACGATGCTCCTAGTCAACAAAAACAAGGTTTACTTATTTATGATTTTTTGGAAGATGGAAATACCATAATATATGGTAATGATAGCAGTGAAAGTGAAATGTTATTAGATTCAATAATATATTCTACTACTAAAAACTATACCTCTGATGAAATTAATTATTACATAGTAGATTATGGTTCAGAGTCGTTAAGAAGGTATATGAAGTTGCCACATGTTGGGGATATGGTTTTTATTGATGAAGATGAAAAATATAATAATCTATTTAAGTTATTAAAAAATGAAATTTTTCAGAGAAAAAAGATATTTTCAGATTTTGGAGGTGAGTATAAAAATTATATTAAGAACTCAACTGAAAAACTACCAATTATTACAGTTATAATGAATAATTTTGATTCAATTAGTGATTCTCATCAAAACATCTTAGAAGAACTGCCAGATTTGGTTAGAGATACAGAAAGATATGGAATTAATTATATTTTAACAGCAACAAATACTCGTTCTGTTTATACTAAAATAGCGCAAAATTTTTCAAATCATTATGCATTTAAATTAAATGATATTTCTGAATATATGGAAATCTTTTCACAAAAAAATAAAATGTACCCAAGAGATTTTTTAGGAAGAGGAATTTGTAAATTAGATGATTTGCGTGAATTTCAGACTTGTAGTATAGTTGAGAATTTTAGTGATTTAAATGATTATATTAATAAATTTATTAAGGAGCAATTGTTAATTTCGCAAACAAAGGCCAAGAAAATTCCAATCCTTCCAAAACATGTGAAGTATGATTATATAAAAGAAGAAATTACTAATATTAAAAATATACCAATTGCTGTATCAAAAGCTGAATTAGAAATACTAAAAATTAATATTTTGCAGGATAGTGGATTATTAATTTCATCTAATAAATTGATAAATACAAATGCATTTGTGAAAAGTTTATTGCAAGTACTTAGTAAAATTAAAAGTATTTCTATAATAGTAATTGATGCTTCAAATCAATTAAATTTATCACCAGCAATATTTCCAAATTATTATACATCTAAATTTGATGATGTAATGGTCAATATTAATAATTATATTGAAAATTTAATCCAAAAAAATTCATCACAAGAAGGAATTATTTTGATTAATGGAATTGGTAAGCTAGTGACAAAATTAAACAACAAATCAATAATAAATAATTTGGTAGATAATTTGAAAAAATACGAAAAAATTGGTATGTTTGGAGTCGAAGAATTAAGCAAAATAAAGCAATATGTTTATGAAAGTTGGTTTACAAACATTTTTAGTATTAATAATGGTATTTGGGTAGGAAGAGGATTATCAGAACAATCTTTATTTAGAGTTTCAACTATAACAAAGGAAATGATGGAAAACATTCCTAATGATATGGGATATTTAGTAAATGATAATTTTGCTTTAGCTGTTAAATTTATTGATTTTGAAACACAGGAGGAAGAAAATGGAAAATAAAGTACTTGTAAAATTTTATTCTTTAGAATTAGGAATTTCTTATGATATTTTTATTCCTGTGAATGAATTAATATGGAAAATAAAAAAATTAACTGTAAAATCGATTTCCGATTTAAACAATATGCCTGATTTATTTAATGATGATTATTTTTTAGTTAATAAGCTAAATGGAAGAGTTTACAAAAGTAATGAAATAGTAATAAATACGGATATTAGAAATGGTACTGAATTAATATTAATTAATAAAAAATTTGTGTAATCTTATAGAAAGGATGCTTAATTATGAAAGAAATTAATACAGAGATTTTAATTGATTATATAGAAAAACTAAAATCTAGTTTGAATAATACATTAGTTATTAATAAAGAAGGATTTAATGAAAAAAAATTAGATGAATTAAAAAAAATTTTAAGTAATTATTAGATTTTACTCAATAGTGAATAAATTTTTTGAATTTAGAAAAACTTAATATAATTTTATGCTATTCTAATGTTAGATAATTAGTTGATGATGTTTTTTATCAATAGAACTAAAATTTTATTAAACTGTAAAGTTTTTTCTGAACATGCGATTTCAGTTTTTGATTTTATGCTGAATTTCTATCCATAAATATATCCAAAAAAGTATTTCAACAGCATCAGTATTTTTAAAAATAATAAATATATGATATCGTAAAATTTTATTGACTGGATTGAGTATTAGCAAGCTAGTCCCCTTAGGGCTAGTCTTGTAAAGTTATCTTCAGAATATAACATTGGTACATTGGAAGAAGAGGAGTTAAATATATCGAAATTTAATTCTTCTTTTTTCAATGTTACTTTTTCATGATTTTTGTAAGATTTCAAATATAATCCTAATATATTTATTCCATTTGATTTATACTCTTGTAATTTTATTAGTTTTTGAATTTTCCTTTTGGAATAAGCCTTTGGCTCATATGAAAAATATTTTGCTACATTATGTGAGATATGTGATTCCATAGAAGAACGAACTTTACTATTCAACATATTTTTGAATGCCTTCCAGTATTTTATAAGATAGTTTTTATATCCTTCGATTGTTCTTTTCCTTTTTTCATCTTTGCCTTTCATTATATCTAGAATTAATGAGACAAATTCTTTTTTGTTATTATTATTATTTATATAATCAATTAATAATCTGACTTGATTTTTATCTTTAGTAATCCTATTAATTTTTTGTTTTACATGAAATTCACATAGACAATGCATTATTTCATTTTCGGGATATAGTTTTAAATTAGAAATTCTATTAACAATCCAAGTACCTGCATCACTTAATACTTTGATGTTTTTATATTTTGAAAAATCATATATTTTGCATATAAAGTCCATAAATTCAGTCCAAGGATTAGAAGTGGTAGTTAGAAAGGTAGTTTTATTTAGAAGTTTCCTTCTTTTATGATGTTGTTCAATACCAGTAAAAGTTATAAATGCTTTACTCATAATAAAATTCCTAGTTTTAGTTTTTGGAGCAAGTAATAGCAAAGAAATCTGATTAGGATTATTAAGAAAATTTAAAAAATTAATTATGTTCATCTTAATGTTACAATTATTTTTAGTTTCAATTTTTTCACTATCTTTAACAATTATTGCTTTAATTTGTTCATGAATATATTTTTCATCAACCATGATAAAGTATCGGAGTCACTTTCAATTGGCTGATATTCAATATCAGGTAAATTCCAATTGCTAATCCAATTATAAATATCTTGTCTAGAAATATTACATTTTCTAGTATTATTAATAATAGATTTAAGAGAATTAACTATATTATTAGTTAATTCGGCTCCTTTATTTTGATTAGTAGAAATAGCATTATCAATAGAAATTCCTTTTATTAAACAGTCGTATCTATCATACTGTGGTAATTTAAATAATGTATCAATAAAATAAAAATGTTTGGTCCTATCAGATTTGTCATAATAATAAATTCTATCAAATTCTAAAAGACCAAAAATGGTGAAAATACTTCGGTGACAAGTATCGCAAACATTGAATTGTTTTTTTCTAGCGTCACAATTAAGAAATAAATTATCAAATATTTTAATCGTTTCTTTTAGAATGTCAAGGACAGATTCTTTAACTTTTTCTTCAAGATTAATCATAATATTTTGATGTTTTTTATCAGAGTTAATTATAAATAAATTTTCTATAAAAGCATCAGTAATATTTGAGATTATTTTGCTAAGTCTAATTTTTAATAAATTTTTTCCTTCTTTTTCTAAAAAATATGGTAATATATACATATGAGAACTTCCTTTACTATTTTTTGGCTTATAGTAATTTTAACACGAAGTTCTCTTTTTTTGTACAGTCAAAACAATTTTACACTATCATAATATATATTTTAATTGTATAATAATAAATATGATGTTATACTTTTGATAAAAAGGAGGCCAGTATATTAAATGAATATTATACTAAAAAAATTATTGAAAGATAAAAAAGAAAAATTAAAAAGTCATGAGGATTACGAGAAATATGCTTTAGCAGAAAAAATTTTAGAACGAGATGATTGTTTCTTCCTTATGACTAAGGATACGGCAATAGGTATATTAAAGTTTTTGGGTTATCCAAGTGAAGAAATTTTTGATTTTTACGAAGAACTAACCTCTTTTGAAGAATACCAAAGAGTTGTGCCCAAACAAAGATATAATATAAAATAGATTCAAATTTTTTTCTTAATAGATTGGTGAAAAATTGATTTCATTTAGTTTTGTTTCAATAAGTCTAAATTTTTTTTGATGTATCATAGCCATGTAATAAATTAAATAGTTGTAATAATAAACAATTATTTAATTTTTTCTTTGATAAGAATTAATATGAGACATAATTTTATTTACATCTCCTAGTAGGATTATAAAATGTTTTACACTTAGAGAATATTTTTCTAATCATCTCATACTTTACTTCACAATAACTTTTTTGATCCGGTCTTTCCAAGTTCATAGTAAAATATTTTTGTTCACCAATCTTCACTATTCATATTAAATTCAATTTTGTTTGGATTAGAAAATTCAGAACCATTGTCAGTAAGTATTAAAGCTAATATGAATGAACAATTTACAAACTGTAATGTAAGTGATGCTTTTTCAACCTTAATTCCCCAACAGAATCATTTTGATTATATTAGCACCCTTATATTCTTTGGAAATACATCCTACGTCATAAATTTTTTTACTTACTGCGCATAGTTTTTTTGTAAATCTATTGCAAACATAAGGTGATTTGTCTAGTTTTTCATATGACCGTTTTTTATAATATTAACAATAGTTTTTGATTACATTTTGTTCTTTTCCTTTTATGTGAACTTTTGTGTCTATAAATGCAGTCAAAAAAAGCTCACGAATAACATGGTATAAAAAATAATATGATTTTTAGATAATGTTTATTCTTCATAATACTCAAATTCCTTTACGAAACAAAAAAACATCGTTAAGTTAATTATTATAAGATATTGTAGAATTAACTTCTATTAGAAAAATTTGTGTTATGAAGTTCCATCTTTTAACATTTAATAGCGGAATTTAACTTTTCACTTCACGAACTAAAATTAACAATATGCTATTAGTTAATTTTGTTTAATTTAATTTAATTTAATGATAATATAGATCCATAAGGATAGAGTCCTTATAAGAGAAGGAGGAAGAGAAAATGGCAGAAATCGGATTTGATAGTGCAAAAGTTTGGGCGTCAATATCGGGTATTTCAAATGGATTTTCTGATTTTAAAACTGCATTAATTGATGAAAATCAATCGAATTTTATAAGTGCAGTAGCGGATGCGTGGTATACAGAGGATGCAGTGAAGTATATGTTGAAATATAAAAATACAATAGATAATTACTTAGAGTCAATGAGAAATACTATTGATTCATTAATATCAGCAATTAATACTAATGCTTCAAATCATGCTTCTTGGACTGGAAATTCTTATTCACCAAAAACAGCAAATTTACCAACTGGAAAACTTGATGTTAGTGCTGTTCAAAGTCAAAAAGGAGGCAAAGCTGGATTAGATGATGGATTATTTCCTTCATTATGGAGTAAGGTACTACAAGTAGAAAATCATGCTAGAACAGCTATAACCAGTGTGAGAAATGCAGCCAATAATTCAGGATTTTTAAATAGTCAAGAAACTCAAGAATTAATTTCTACAATTAATACTATTGAAAATAATATGGTATCTTATATGGATGATGTATATCAAAATCTTAAGTCAATGGGAGATAATGTTCTTGCATCAGCACAAAAAGCATCACAACAAAATACTTCAAATTTCCAAATCAATGGTTAGAAGTGAAAAAATGTTTAGATATAAGCATTTTTTCTAAATATCTAAAGAAATTTAGATATTTAGAAAAGGTGAATATATATGCAAATTGAATTAAACAAGGTAAATAGTATGCTTATTACTTTAAAAAAAAAATTTAGTGATTATGAAGAGAATACATTAAATCTATTTAACCAATTAAATATTCTTAATTTATATTGGAAAGACTCAAATTCAACTTCTTTTTTTGAAAATGTTTTTGAATTAGAAAAGGAAACTAAATTATTTATCTGTTTTTTAAGGCAATATTTTCGCATCTTTAATTATATTTACAATCAATATATATCGATTGGAAATTTTATAATGTATAAGAAGGATAACGTTACTCAAATTTATAATGCTATTTTTGAAATAAAAAAAATGTTTGATGATTACGATAACCAGGTTGTCTATAAATTAGATGAATTTAAAAATTCTTTCACTAAAAAATGTAATAAAATTGATATTATTGAAATGAATATTAATAATTCATTAAATAAAATTGATATTCGCGAGGTAAAAAGTGATTTGTTTAGTCATAAATTTAAAAAATTAAATGTAGATAAAAATGTAATGGAAGTAAATGAAGTTATAATCATTGGAAATAAAATTACTGTTTTTAGAAAAGAAATTGACTATTTATCAAGTGAGATACCTCTACTTTTAGAGCAAATGAAGGCTATATATGATTCTTCTAATTCAAAAAAAATTGAATTTTTTAATAATTTTTTTGTTAGTGAGTCTAAAAAAATTTGTAATTATTATAATATTTGTGAAACAATACTTTTGGATCAATGCAACAATTACATAAATGCTAGTAGTGAGGGAATTCGTATATTAAATAATTTTTATTAGAATAGAAAGAGTGAGGAAATAATATATGATATCGACCCCTAATTCAAAGGTTAACGTTGATTTATCTTTTAAAGAAGGAAAAAAGTTAACTAGTAACGAATCTATAAGTAATAATTATCAAAAAGAATTACTTAGTCAAAAAAATTGGAAAAATGATACTTCTTCTTATCAATATTCTAAAGTAATGAACGATAATTCAGAGATTGAAAGTTTGGATTTAAATTTAGATTCAGATTCTCAGTCAAATATAATAGATAATAGTTTTAAAATATATGAAGTGAAATCTGGTGATTCATTAAGTAAAATAGCGCAAGAGAATAATACTACTGTAGAAGAATTGATAAAAAATAATAATATAGATAAGAATGGTCACATAAAAGAGGGACAACAGATTAAGATTTTTCAAAATGATATTAGAGACTCTAATAGTAATACAATTCAAAATAATAGCGCTAATAATGATATTTCCAATGGCAATACATCATCAATTAATAACAGTTCGTCCCTATCCAATGGGAAATCAGACTTATCTGGTATCAATAGCCAATCATCTCAATCTGGTATTAATAACAAATCATCTCAATCTGGTGTTAATAACAAATCATCTCAATCTGGTGTTAATAACAAATCATCTCAATCTGGTATTAATAATAAATCATCTCAATCTGGAGTTAACAGTAGTCTAAATAGTGGTGAAAAATTTAGTTTGAATGAAAATGAACAAAAAAATATTGAAGTAAAGCAGTATAAAATACCAGATACTAATGTAGAGACATCAGAATTAGATATGGATGAAAAAGAGTTGTATGATTATTATGTACAAGTAATGAAAAATGTTTTATCACAACATGAAATACAGCTAGAAGAAAACGCAACAAGTTTTGAAATAATAGTTTCGTTTGGAAAATTCCTTTCTGATACCTCCTCTTCTGATTTATCAGAAGAAGAAGTACAGAAATTCAGTGGTTTATATAATTCTGTTTTAGAAGAACAAATTATACTACTCCAAAATGACAAGGAAGTATTTAGTGATTATGTAAATTATTTAAATGTTTCGAAAAAAGAACAAGAAGAATTGTATAGCGAATTTGAAAAAGGAAATGGTATTTCAGCAATGTCTTATTCCGAAATAGCAAAAGTAAATTCACAAATCGAAAAAATAGAAAAAGAAAACAAAGAATTAAATAAAGAATTGTCAAAATATTCAAATGGAGATTTTAAATATTATGCTGAGGTTTTGTACAAGCAAGAATCTGAAATAAACAAAAAATTAACAGAAAACAAAAAAAAATTATCTGAATTAAAACAACAACGATACAATTTACAACAGCAATACAATAAGAGCTTATATAATTATTTAATTGATTTAAGAGATAGTAAAGATTATAAAGAACTTATAAAATTAGAAGGAACAATACAAGTAGAGAAACTAGATTTATCAACACCAGAAGGAAGTAGTAAATTAACAGAATTTCCATTAGAAGAGTTAAAAAGTGCAATTTTATCACGAGGAAATGTATATCTCCAAAATGATCCAGAATTTGCTGATTACAATATAACCGAGAGTAATTGTATTGAAATAATTGAAACCCTTTATCAGGATGATGAATTTGTTAAAGCTGTTTTAGGTGATGAAAAAACAAAATCAAGAGAAGCTTTTATAAATAAGTGTTTTGGAAACGCAACTGATATTCAGTCAGAATTTAATAAAGTGCTAAGAGTATATTCTTATATGAGTGATGACCAAGTAAATGATTATTTGTATCTATTAAAGAAAAAAGGTGAAGGTTCAGAAAGAGCGCTAAACTATATATATGCTTTAGAAGATGATGCGAATAAATATTATGGAGAAATCAGAGCAAAAGAAGAACTGGAAAAAATAATATCAAAAAAGACAACTGTTGAAGAAGTTCTTTCGTCATTTGGAATATCTACTAAAGATGGAATGGAAGGGGCATTTAATAATTTATTTATAACATTTACAGGAGATACAACTACAACGGTGCAACAATATGCCTCTCAGTATTTTTTACAAATTTTAGAATTATCTTCAATGTTCACTGAATTAGATGAAAACGATATTCAAGAATTGGTAAATGACAAGGATAATCCACTTGATACTACAATAGCAGAATATTTAAAAACATTAGATCATCCTACAGGATTAGACATTATGCTTAAGAATGGACAGATTACAGAAGAAGATTATAAATTCTATCTAAGTTTGAAAGAGAAAGAACCATACAAACAATATATTGAGGAATTGTCAAATAAAAGTGGAGTTGGTAAGGCAGGAATAAAATATGCTTATAATACAGGATTAAATGTTGGAAATATGTTACCTTCTATTGCAGCTAGTGCAATATTTTCGTTTGCTGGTTTAGCATCTGTTGGACAAAATGTAGCATCTATGATTATGTTCGGTGGAGCATATGGTAGTGCTTATCAACAAGGAATTCAATCAGGAAAAGATATGTCTGATGCAGTAATGTATGCAATGATTAGCGCTAGTTCTGAAGTGCTAACTGAAAAATTTTTAGGACGTACTCCAGGAATTAGTAATGCCAAAAAATTTGTTGAAGCAAGTACTGAAACTATTTATACTAGTGGTAAAGAATTAGTTATTGGTACTTTGAAAACTGTCGCAGCAGACTTATTTTGTGAAGTTACTGAAGAGGAATTGCAAAATATTATTGAGAGAATCGATGATGGGCTTACAGGTGGAACATTTGATTTTAGTGGAATAAAAGAGGAAAGTGTTGATACAGCAGTAGTAACTGTATTATCAACTTTAATATTAGGAAGTGCAACAAATGCTATAAACTTAGGAAATAACTACACTAATATGAAAGATTTTAACAAAGGGAAATTTTCTATAAAATTAGAAGATGGTACAGTAGTTCCAATGACAATGGATTACTTGACAAAAAACAATATAGTTAATACTGAAACAAAAGAGATTAATTTAGAAAAATTACACGAATATTTTAATGAATGTAAAAATGCAAAAATAACTTCTGTTGAAAAGGTAGAAACATCAGATGTAAGAAAAATTATTAATCAAAAATTACAAGAACGAGGAATAGATAAAGAATTTTCAGATATTACTTTAAGAGGATATGAAGAAAATGTATCAGTTTATGGAAAAGAAATAGCAGATTTAATAGAGCAATATTTTCAAATTGTTTCACCCAATACAACTACCGCAAAGGCTCAAAGTAAAGATAACATCTCGGTGCTGCAAACGAAAAAAAATAGTATAGAAGATAGTATTAGTCAAAAATTACAAGAACGAGGAATAGATAAAAAATTTTCAGATATTACTTTAAGAGGATATGATTTAAATAACAAAAATCGTACTCAAAAAATAATTTCAAATGTTTCTAAAAAATTAAAGGGAAGTATTTCAAACTTAAAGGCAGGTATAACAGATATTAATTCTAGTATTAGCAATGTATCTAAAGATGTTAAGGAATCAACCCTTTCATTTTTTGAAAAATTATCTCAATCTAAACAAGTATCAAAAGAAATAGCAGAGGTAATGTCAAGCTATAATGTGTCAAAAGAGATAGCAAAAATAATAGTTGATGAAGTGGCAGCAGGTCATGGAATTACAACGGAAATAGCACAACAAATGAATAAGAATAATGTTTCGTTTGAAGTGGCAGAAATAATGGTAAATTATAAATTATCAAAAGAAGTGGCGAAAATAATAGTTGATGAAGTGGCAGCAGGTCATGAAATAACAATAAATGGAGAGAAAATAAAATTTAGTACTAAAAAAGAACAATCAAAAAATGATACTATAATAGAACAAAAATCAGAATTAGGAATCAAATCAATAAAGAAAGAAATTTTAACTTCATTACCAACTGGGTTGTCTGCTATTGAAAAAGCTAGATATTTATATATTGAATTAAATAAAAGATTAAATTATGATTTGGAATATCAAGATTTTTATTACTCTAATAATGAAATAGACAAAATTAAAGCTCAAGAAATATACAATAAAAATTTATCTTTTGATAATTTAGTCAGTGATAGGGTTATATGTAAAGGGTGGTCTCAACTTTATATGGAATTACTACTTTCTGCTGGATTTAATAAAGAAGATATTCGGTTAATGGGAAAAGAAAAAAATGGTGATCATAGGTGGGTTGAAATTAAAATTGGTGATGAAATAATTAGTGCAGATGCAACTAATCCAATTGCAGGAGCAACTGATTTAGGAAACAGTAAGTTTGGAAATGCTTTATATGGATTTATTTTAATACCTAAAGAGATGTCTGGGAAAGGACCTATTAAGATTTATGAATCAAATCCTAGTAATTACAAAAATTATTGTGAAAAAAATTTTATTAACACGGATAAAAATATTGGATATTCGGATGGAAATGGTTATTATTCAGAACTTTTACAAAAAGCTCAATCATTATTTGGAAATCAAACAGTTAACAATGACGTTGACCAACAATTTAATGCTATAAAAACGATGAAAATTAATAAAGAAGTAGATGGGGTAGAATTGTATTCTTATTTGAAAAACAAAATGGGATTGAATAAATATACTGAAATATCTGTGCGGTTAGATGACAGAAAATTTGAAGGTGTTTACTTTCCTTGTTGCATTGTCAGTAACAGTAGAACAGGAGAAACAATTGAATATATAAAAGGAATAGGCTTTACTAATACACTTGAAAATCAATCAACATCTCAAAATAATAAAATTCAAATAAATCTAAAGGATTTAATCAAAAACAAAATAAAAGAATATAGTAATTCAACATTAATAAATTCATTTTCAAATGTTGTGAAAACTGACATTATTGATAAGGCAACAGATTTAGTGTTAGAAAAAGGATATGAAATATCTTTCGCATATAATGTTGCAGAAATAATGGTAAATAATAATGTATCATCAGAGATAGCAGAGATAATGCTAAATTATAATGTATCATCAGAGATAGCAGAGATAATGATAAATGATAAAGTATCAAAAGAAGTAGCCAAAATAATAGTTGATGAAGTGGCAGCAGGTCATGGAATTACGTTGGAAATAGCAAAACAAATGAATGAAAATAAAGTTTCGTTTGAAGTAGCAGAGATAATGGTAAATTATAAAGTATCAAAAGAAGTAGCAGGAATAATGGTAAATTATAAAGTATCAAAAGAAGTAGCAGAGATAATGGCAAATTATAAAGTATCAAAAGAAGTAGCAGAGATAATGGCAAATTATAAAGTATCAAAAGAAGTAGCGCAGATAATGCTATACAATAATGTTTCAATTGAAGTAGCAAAAGAAGTAGTAAAACTAACTGATTACCTTAATAGTAACCCATTTATTAATTTGAAAACTGTAGCAAATTCATCATATTTCAAATCATTGGGATTAACATATAATTATTCATTACCACAAGTGATCAAAAATGTACTTAAATTACAATTTACAAATGAGTATGAATCATTCTTTTTAAATAATTATTCTGCAAACTACGGTGCTGATCAAGATATATCAGCAAAGTACGCAAGACTTATTGTAAAAAATTTAGATTGGTTAACCAATAAAAAAGATTTTTTGAATTATTTAATTAATCAATGTAATTGTAATAAACAAACAGCTAAAGAATTATTAAATTATATTAAAAAAAGTTATAATAAAACAAAATCAGTAACTTTGAATGCAAGCTTTGGCAGTCGCTGTTTGGAGTATGTATTTGATAAATGTATAAAAGAAAATAGATTTGATGTTATTGATATTTTTGACAAAAGTTTTATTTTGGATAAACGTAATGAATTTAATAGATTAATTTCAAAGTTAAATAAATCAGGAATGAATACTTTAGATGCAATTAGAACTTTATGTGCCATTAATACTACAGGGGTTTGTAGTTATGCTGCAGTTGCCAATTCAATATTAAACGCATATAGAGAAAATCCTAAAGCATTTGAAAGAGATTTTGGATATCCAATGTATATTGAAATTGATGGAAAAAAAGAACTTAATTCCTCTGAATTGATATTAGATATGTATACTTATTTAAATAGTAATAAATATGATTCATATGACAAAAATGAGTTTATTTTTGATAATAATGGAAAAAATATGTTTACTTATGATTCAAATGGAAAAATACAAGTGAACAATTTGAGGACTAAAAGTCAAGTTTATTTATCAACTAATTGGCAGCAAAATGACAATGCAATAAATTCTTTTTTGGAATCTAAGAATGTCCATTTAAAACTTAACTCTAACTTTGCTTTCAACAGTAAAGGTCAGAGTGGATTTGTTGAAACAATATTTAAGTATTTAAGTGCAAATCAAAATAATAGTGTGAATTTAGGAATATTTAAATCCGAAATACCAATTAGACTTATGGAAAATGAATATAAAGTTTATGTTACTACAGATAATTGGAAAGAAGGAGACGGTCATGCAGTTTGTGTTACTGGAATTATTGAAGATTATATTGTGGTTAGTAGTTGGGGGAAAAGGCTTCTAATCCCCATATCAGATCTAATAAATAATAATTTTACTATTGCTTTTAACCAATTGGAGGGAATTAAATGAATAAAATGAATTTTGTAGATGAAGAATTATTATTACTTGAAAGACCAAATATACGAAAAGAATGTAATATAAAAAGCGATGAAGAAATGAAAAATTATTTACTTATTTATAGTGTTTATAATAAGTTACTTGTTGAGTTTTTAATAGAAAAATATTATTTAAAGGAGGTTGATAAAGAATTAGAAAAAAGAAAAGATTCTTTTCCAGAAGTTACTTCGTCTGAAAAGGATCTTTACCAATCTCTTTCGGAAGGATATTTAAAATATTTTTATTTAAGAAACAATATACATATTGAACGTCTAACTAATGAACAATTAAATTATCTTTTTTCAATATATCAATCAAATAATTTAGAATTAACTCCACAAAATAGGCAATTTATCGGTGATACATATTTAAAAGTAATTTTAGAAAATCCAACTGAAAAGGGAATAAACATAAACTATGGACCTGATAATATAAAATATTATAAACCGAGCAATTCTATTATTGTAGGAGTTAGATATAATCAATTCCAAAATCTTTCTTCTGATGAAAATACATTTTCTTCGTTAGAAGATAAACTTCATATTTTAACTAACTTTCTAGAATATAGAATAAAAAAAGAAAGTGATATACCTTTTAATATTATTGAATATAATGAATATAGTATAAATTGTAAAAAAAAAGTGAATATTACTAGAAAATAGCATAATTGTATATGTTAAATCACATGTAAATATGATATTAGGACATTTATAGGATATTTTTTTATTTATTCAAATTTTTTATTTAAAATATAAAAACAATTCGATTTATTTCCCACTTTCTGTAACCTTTTTATCCATCTATTTAACCATAATAATATGAATAAGTATTTTACTCCAAAAAACCAAACGACAGTTCGTACAAATTTGACAATTATGTTAAATTATGTTATCATATAAATCGCTTGCCAAAAATGGAGGTATAAAATATGTTTAAAAAGAAAGTATTAGTAGTATTATTAAGTACTTCACTACTATTCTTAGTCACACTATTATTTGATGGTGACACAAAACAACATAATATGTTCACTAGAATGGTTACATTATCTGATACTAAAGCAGAAAAAGGGCAAATAGATAATGATTTAAAGGTAATCGAAGTGGATACCAAAACGCAAGAAGAAACGAAAGTAGAAGATACAACTCTTAAAGAGGATAATAATACTAGTACTGTAACAAATACTACAAATGAAGTACAACAAACTGAACAACCACAACAAGAAACAGTAGTGCAGCAGCAAGCAGTATATGAAGGATTAACCTTAGACGAATTAGCAAGCAAACTCGATCGTTCATTTAAAAATGAATTATCCGGAAAAGGTTATTTATATGCTTCATATTCTTTAGAAAAAGGAGTAGATCCTTATTTAGCTGCAGCAATATCATTAGAAGAAACAGGTTGTAACTGGAATTGTAGCAATTTAGTTAAGTCTTGTAATAATGTAGGAGGCATGAAAGGATCTGGTTGTGGAAGCTATGGATACTTTAATACACTAGATGATGGAATTAGAGCATTCATTGACAATATTAGTAGAAACTATGTAGCTTATGGACTAACCACAGCAGATACCATGAATCCCAAATATGCGGAAAACCCAGCATGGGCTGGTAATGTAAATCGTTATATTACTAGAATTCGTAATAACTAGGAAAAATCAGGTAGTATTTTTCCTTTTTTTTTGGTATAATTTTACTTGAAAGTTAGGTGATAGAATTGGCAACTTATAGAAAAGGACAAGACTTTAGCAAAAATGAAGAAATTAATTTAGGAGACTATACAATTTCTTTTGATAATATAAGAAAAGAAGAAAATTTAAGAATTGTTTTTATGGGAACTCCATCATTTGCTGTTCCAGCACTTAAAGGATTAATTGAAAATTATGAAGTAGTAATGGTTGTATGTCAACCCGACCGAAAGAAAAATAGACATGGAGAAGTAATTTATCCAGAGGTAAAAAAAGTAGCCCTAGAATATGAAATTCCTATCTATCAACCAGAAAGTATTAAAGATAATTACGAAAAAGTATTAGACTGTAAACCAGATATGATTGTAACATGTGCATATGGACAATTCATTCCAAAAGAAATCATTGACTATCCAAAATATGGATGTATCAATATTCATGGTTCACTTCTTCCTAAATACAGAGGAGGAGCCCCTATCCATTGGGCGATGATGAATGGTGATAAAGAAACTGGAATTACTATCATGAAAACAACTTTAAAAATGGATGCAGGAGATATCATTAAACAAAAAAGTACTTTCATCAAAGAAGATGAAAATTTAGAAACTTTATACGAAAGACTATCTTACCTAGGAAGAGACTTATTACTAGAAACCATTCCTACTATTTTAAATCAAACTGCTACTTATACCAAACAAGATGAAAGTAAAGTAACCTTTGCCCTAAATGTTACGAAAGAAGAAATGAAAATAGATTTTAATAAAAAAGTAATAGAAGTTTATAATCAAATTAGAGGATTAAGTCCAATACCTGGAGCATACGCCTTCTTAGAAGGAAAAAGAGTAAAAATTTATCAAGCATTAATAACAGATAAAACCTTCAAAGGTAATCCTGGAAAAATCGTAAATATAGATGAAGAAAGTATTTTTGTAATGTGTCAAGATGGAGCAATTAAATTGATTGATATTGGCATAGAAGGAAAAAAGAGATGTTTAGTAAAAGATTACTTACATGGTATCCATGGGAAAAAATTATTAGGTAAGGTGTTTAATAATGAAAAAGAATAAAGAAGAGAATTTAAGTGAAAAAGAATTAAATAAAGAAAAATTGAATGAAGAAAAATCAACTAACGAACAAGAAACAGAAAATCAAACCTTCAAAGAAAAATATAAAAATGATTCAAAGTATAAAGCTAAAGTTCAATTAGTAGGATATGGATTGTTCATCTTATTTTTAATTGTATATTTAAATATAGCAAGTATAGGAGCAAAAAATACAAAGCTAAGTAATACAACGACTAAAAATAATGATAATATTACCACTAAAGAAAATAACAATATAGAAACTAAAACGGATAAAGAATTAGGACAATGGCTAAAAGAAATTGGAACAAACTACGAATATGATGTTGTTGTTTCTTTAAAAAGTAAAAATGATAACGGAGAAGAGGCAAACACCCAAACCCACTATTGGGGAAAAACTTATCAAAATAAAATGATAATTAATAAAGAAGCAAACGGATCAACAACTTACTTCCTTAAAGAAGATAATAATTACTATCTAAATGAATTAGATAATTATACTTTATCAAAAAAAGAAGCAGTTTATTCAGAAATAGATGAAGATATTATCGAATTTGATATGCTTAATCTCCTATTAAAAAATGCCAGTTTAGATCATGTAACCAATTATTCTAGTGGAAAAAAAGAATATGAATATCATTTAAAGATAAGAGATATCATCAAAACTTATCAAGAAGATACAGAACTTTCTTTTGAAATTGTAATTGAAGATAATGTAGTTACAGTAGAAGTAGATTATGCTCCTATGATTAATATTGTAGAACAAGTAAAAAAACAAGAAGAATATAAAGTTACTTATCTTTACAAAAATATAGGAAAGATAGAAGAATTCCCTGGAATAGAAAAAGATACTAAAACAGGAGAAATAACAAATGGATAATAAAGTTGTCTTAGTAACAGGAGCAAGTTCAGGAATAGGTTCAGCAACGGCAAAATTATTTGCTAAAAATCATTATAATATCGTTCTTCAATATCATCAAAATGAAGAAAAAGCCCAAAAATTAGCAGAAGAAATTACTTCTTCTTATCAAGTTAAAGTATTAAAAATTAAAGTAGATATTACGAAAGAAGAAGATATTCTAAGAATGAAAGAAGAAATCAAAAATACTTCACTAAAATTAACGGGAATTATTAATAATGCTGCAATTGCTATAGATACATTACCAGAAGATAAAACAGTTGCTGATTTTAAAAAAGTAGTAAGTACAAATTTAATAGGTCCTTTTATGACTTATAAATATCTTGCTAGTTTAATGGATAAAGGCTTTATTATTAATATTGGTAGCACTAATGGAATAGATTCCTATTATCCATATAGTATGGATTATGATGCTTCAAAAGCAGGACTACATATTTTAACAAAAGATATGGCAGTTGATTTAGGCCCAAATATTAGAGTAAATGCCGTAGCACCAGGATGGGTAGAAACCCCAATGAACGAAAGTTTAACCAGAGAATATAAACAAGAAGAAATCAAAAAAATTATAATGAATCGCTTTGCAACACCAGAAGAAATTGCAGAAGTAATTTATTTTTTAGCAAGTGATAAAGCAAGCTATATCAATGGAGCAGTAATTGTTGTTGATGGTGGTAGAAAGTAAGGGATAGATATGTGTGGAATAAATGGAATAGTAAGTAAAATCAAAAAAAAAGAAGAACTCATTCATAAAATGAATGATAGAATACTCCATCGTGGTCCTAATGCTGAAGGAGTTTACGTTGATGAAAAATTAGCACTAGGTCAAAGAAGATTATCAATTATAGATTTAGCAGGAGGAAACCAACCAATATATAATGAAGATAAAAGCATTTTAGTCATGTACAATGGAGAAATCTATAATTATCAAGAATTAAAAAAAGAACTAAAAAATCATAAATTTAAAACCAACAGTGATACAGAAGTATTAGTACATGGCTATGAAGAATGGGGATATGATTTATTAAAAAAATTAAGAGGAATGTTTGCTTTTTGCATTTATGACAAAAATAAAAATGAATTATTTATTGCTAGAGATCATTTTGGAATAAAACCTCTTTATTATTATCAAAACAAAGAAGGATTTCTCTTTGCTTCAGAAATCAAAAGCTTCTTAGAAATCCCATTTTTTCATAAAGAATTAAATAAAGAAATGTTAGGAGCATATTTAACCTTTAGCTTTACTCCAGGAGAAAAAACTTTTTTCAAAAATGTCTATAAATTAGAACCAGGTCACTATATGATTTATAATCTTAATACTAACAAAAAAAAGATAAATAAGTATTTTAAATTAGAATTCTCCAAAACAGATAAAAGTTATGATGAAGTAGTAAATGAAATTAGTAAAACCATGAAAGATAGTGTAAAACATCATTTAATTAGTGATGTTGAAGTAGGATCGTTCCTATCTAGTGGAATAGATTCTTCCTATCTTGTTAGCTTAGCAAGACCAGATAAAACTTATACAGTTGGCTATGAAAATAAAAAATATAGTGAAATTGAGTATGCAAAAGACTTAACCAATCGTCTTGGAATTACCAATATTTCTGATAAAATTAGCAAGCAAGAATACATGAAAGCCATCTCTGATGTTTACTATCACATGGATGAACCAACAACGGATGCTTGTTCTATTGCAGTATATTTTTTATCTAAATTAGCAAGCAAAGATGTAAAAGTAGTATTATCAGGAGAAGGGGCTGATGAATTCTTTGGAGGATATAACAGCTATGACGACCATCCTTATACCAAACTTCCTTTATGGATTAGAAAAAGTGTAGCAGTAGTTTGCAAAATATTACCCAAAAATAAATATACCAGATATTTAATTCGAAGAGGAAAATCATTAGAAGAATCATATGTAAGTATTAATAGAAATTTTTATGATGATGAATTAAATGACATCTTAAATTTTAAAGATTACTTAAAAAATAAAGATATTGTTAAAAGTACTTACCAAGAATACAAAAATGAAAATGAATTAAATAAAAAACTAGCCATCGATATTCGCTACTGGTTAAGTGATAATATTTTATTAATTGTAGATAAAATGACTATGGCCTTTTCAATAGAGTCTCGTGTTCCTTTTACGGATATAGATGTCTTTAAAGTAGCATCCACTTTACCAAAAGAATATAAAGTAAGAGATAAAACGACTAAAGTAGCGTTAAGAGAAGCTGCCAAAAAAGATATTCCTAATGAAAGTTATAAGAAGAAAAAACTAGGTTTCCCCGTTCCTATTCGTGAATGGATTAAAGAAGATGATTTTTATCAAGAAATCAAAAATACTTTCTCACTTGAAATAGCAGATGAATTATTCCAAAAGAAAAATATTATGAAACTACTAGAAGATCATAAAAATGGGGTAAGAGATAACTATCGAAAAATTTGGGCAATATATAGTTTTCTAAAGTGGTATGAAGTATTCTTTTTAGAGGAAAATACTTCATTAGCATAATCCCTTCGATAAATCTTAAAGGATAAAAAATATCTTAAGCCAAAAGAAAATAAAGTATTTTAATAAAGGAGAATATATGACAAAATTTATTCAAAGTGAAAAATTTTTTATGCCAATTGTTTATGTTGGCTTTGGAATAATTATTTATTTAATTATTGCCAAAATTATTGATGACTTAAGCAAAATAAATATTAAACACGTAGTTGGCAAAGGAAATGGTATAGATAAAAGAAAAAAAACCGTAATCAACTTATTTAAAAATATTATAAAGTATATTATTGCCATTATTGTTATTGTTCTAATACTAAACTTATATGGAGTAAATACCACTAGTATCATGGCTTCTATTGGAGTAGCAGGTGCTGTAATAGGTCTTGCTTTTCAAGATATTATTAAAGATTTTTTAGCAGGAATATTTATTATCTTTGATAATGCTTATGCCGTTGGAGATTGGGTAGAAATAAATGACTTTAAAGGAGAAGTAATCTCCCTAGGATTAAAAACAACCAAAGTAAAAGCATATACGGGAGAAGTAATGATACTATCTAATTCTTCTTTCAATAAAGTAGTAAATTATAATTTAAATCATACTAAATTAGTACTAACTTTACCAGTAGCTTATAATACAAAAATAGAAGATTTAGAAAATATCCTAAACGGGTTAAAAGAAGAAATAGTAAAAAAGAAATATGTTTACTCAATGGAATTACTTGGTGTAGATGAATTTGCAGATAGCAGTATCAATTACGCAATCATGATTGATTGTGCCGCGATGAAACATGTTGGAATAAAAAGGGAAGTCTTAAAACTAATAAAAATAACATTTGATAAAGAAGGAATAGAAATTCCTTATCAAAAAATTGATATCAATATAGAAAAGTAGTGAGGTAAAAATGAGAAAAACAGAAAAAGTAGAAATATTTAAAACAGAAATAAATTATGTAAAAGATGCCGAAAGAAGAAAAGACTTAAAAACATTAATTGGTTTATTACCAGACTATTTCTTTGAAATACCAGCATCATCTACAGGAAAATATCACCCATCATTTTCATTAGGAGAAAAAGGATTAGTACGCCATACTAAAGCAGCAGTACGAATTGCATACGAACTTTTAAATAACAACACAGTAGGTGCTAAATTTGATAGTAAAGACAAAGATTTAATTATCATTGCATTAACCCTACATGATGGGGTAAAAAGTGGAATGGAACATAGCAAATATACAAAATTTGACCACCCTTTATTAGCGTCCAAACTAATTATGGAAAATAAAGATAAATTATCTATGGAAATTGATGATATTAGAAAAGTTTGCTCAATGATAGAATCTCACATGGGAGAATGGACATATGATAATTACCAGAAAAAAGAAGTATTACCCAAACCAAGAACTGCTGAACAAAGATTTGTTCATATGTGTGATTTCTTAGCTAGTAGAAAATTTTTAGATATTAAATTTGAAAACAATGAAATTGTAGAATAAAAAATCCTTCTGTATAAAAATATTACAAAAGGATAAGAATTAAGATTGAACAAAGAAAGTAGGGGAATAATCTTCAAGATTAGAATACTCTACTTTTTCTTGCGGTTGGGAATAATTTTCTTTTAAATTTGAAGAATGTTGATGATGAGATATGTTTTGATTAGTATTGATATAACTTTTTCTTTTACTTCTATAAGAGCGATCTGTTTCATCTTTAAAAGCAGAAGCAACTCTAAGCATAGATTTCATATTATTCATAACAGGACCAACTTGTTTAACTAAAGGAATAGTTTGATTAATTACTCCCAAAGTTTTTGAAGTTCCATTAATTAATCCACTCCAATTAATAGAACGAAGACCTGCTATTCCGTTCCCTAAACTTCTTATTAATCCTGCTCCTCTAGTAGCACCACCAGCAGTCCCCAGTGATCCAGCTCTTACTAATCCAGGAGCGGCTCCCATCATTCCTCTAGCCATCGGCTGTGCCATCATATATGGAGAAAATCCTGGCATAAAAAAAGGTTGATTATACATCTTCATTTCACCTCTTTACTATAATCTATGTAAAAAACTAGGAAAAGTGAAAAAAATGTGCTAAAATAGATTTATCAAATAGAATATGGAGGGCATATTATGGGAAGTTTAAAAAAAATAATTCAAGCCTTAAACCAACCAATCGGTGGATCAAAAGGAAATGATAAAGCAAGTAAAGCAAAAAGAGAAAAAAATTTAAAACTAAAAGTAATGGAACTAACTCCCCAAGATGCTATTAAAAATACCAAAAATATCCGTTATCGATATAAAGTTAGAGATAAACAAGGAAATATATCTGATGGAAAATTAGATGCACTTTCTAAATTAGATGTTCACTCCTTTTTAATGAATCAAGGATATGATGTCCTAACAATTGAAGAAGATGAATTATTTAATAAACTAGGATTAGTACAGTTAACAACAAGACAAATGAAAGATAAAGACTTAAATTTTTTTCTAACTCAATTATCTACTTATATTAAAGCAGGAATTCCTTTAATTGATTCCATTAATATTTTAGCAAAACAAGCAAGAAATAAGAAAATAAGAAATTTATACAATCGTTTAGTATTTGAATTAACAACAGGAGAAACTTTTAGTGAAGCACTAAATAAACAGGGTGCAGTTTTTCCAAAATTATTAATTAATATGATAAAAACTTCAGAGTTAACAGGAAATTTAACTGGTGTATTAGATGATATGGCAGATTATTATAAAACAATAGATGAAAATAGAAAACAAATTATCAGTGCAATGACATATCCTACAGTTATTTTTATCATCGCTATTGTTGTTTTAGTATATATTGTTTTATTCGTTGTACCAGAATTTACAGATATGTATGCACAAATAGGAAGTAAATTACCTCCTATTACAACAATGATTGTTAGTCTCAGTGATTTTTTAGCAGCAAATTTATTATATGTAATTCTAGTAATCATAGCAATATTCACGATACTAGTGATTTTATATAAAAATGTCACTACATTTCGTTATTGGACACAATGGACATTAATGCATATTCCTGTAGTAAAAAATATTGTAATCTACAAAGAAGTTATCATGTTTACCAAAACATTTGCCTCGTTAATCAATTACGATGTTTTCATTACTGATAGTATGGAAATTTTGGGAAAAGTAACTTCAAATGAAATATATAAAAATTTAATTAAAGATGCTGTCATTAACCTGAGTAATGGAAATGGAGTGTCACCAGCGTTCAAAGACAATTGGGCATTTCCACCAATTGCCTATGAAATGCTTTTAACCGGAGAAAGAACTGGAAGATTAGGAGCTATGATGGCAAAAGTGTCGGAATATTATAACACAGAACAGAAAAATTTAATTGCACAATTAAAAAGTTTAATTGAACCAGTTATGATTATTTTTCTTGCTGTAATTGTTGGTATTGTACTATTAGCAGTAGTAGTTCCAATGTTTAGTATGTATGAACAAATCGTTTAATAAAGACAAGGAGGTATACATTGGAAATATTTTATAAAGTAATGTTTTTTATTATAGGAGCAGTAATGGGATCATTTTTTCACGTAGTGGCAACACGACTTTCTAATGATGAATCAATCATTAGCCCAGGATCTCATTGCCCAAAATGTAATCACTATTTAAAATGGTATGAAAATATCCCAATCTTTTCTTATCTATTTTTAAGAGGAAAATGTAGTAAATGTAAAAGTAAAATTCCAATTAGCTATGTTATTGTAGAAATTGTTACAGGATTATTATATGCAGCATGCTATCACTCATTTAAATTTAGCTTTGACTTAGCAATTGCACTAGTATTTGTATCAGCATTAATTACAGTAATTGTAAGTGATATAGAGTACATGATTATTTTAGATGAAGTATTAATCTTTTCTACTTTATTATTAGCCATTCTATACATTTTTGGAAAAGGATTAGAAGTAGCAGCTTATCATATTTATTCAGGAGTAGGTGCTTTTCTAGCCATGTATGCTATAAAATGGATTGGAGATAAAGCTTTTCAAAAAGAATCTCTTGGAGGAGGAGATATAAAATTAATGTTTTTATTTGGAATGGTTTTAGGATTACCAATGTCAATTTGTACTATCTTTTTAGCAACTTTCATTGCTTTTCCTGTTGCTTTAATCATCTTATTTTCTGATAAAGAGAATATTATTCCCTTTGGCCCATTTCTTAGTATGGCAGCAATATTAATTATGGTCTCAAAACTCCAATTAACAGATTTATTAGAAAAATTAATCAAATAAGATAAAACAAAAAAGGTAAGTATTTTATTTAACATTGACATAAACAACTTCATTTAATGTATAATTATAGTGAGATATTTACTTTTTTGGTAGTTATTTGGTATAATAATAAGACATGTAAAGAGGTGAATTTAATGCGAGTAGTAATTAGCGCAGGAGGAACAGGAGGACATATTTATCCAGCTCTTGCAATCATTAATAAAATAAAAAAAGAAGAACCAAACAGTGAATTTATTTATATAGGTACCCATAATAGAATGGAAAAAGATTTAATTCCCTCACTAGGAATTCCTTATGAAGGGATAGAAATAACAGGATTTATTAGAAAACTAACTTTAGAAAATTTCAAAACTTTATTTCTTTTTCTAAAAGCAAGAAAAAAATGTCTAAAAATAATAGAAGAATTTAAACCAGATGTTGTAATTGGAGCAGGTGGATATGTCACAGCACCAGTAATTTGGGCAGCTCACAAATTGGGGTGTAAAACATTCATTCATGAACAAAACTCTGTAGTAGGACTATCAAATAAATATTTAAGCAAATATGTTGATAAAATTGGTGTAAGTTTTGATTCAACATTAGGAGAATTTCCAAAAGACAAAGTGATTTTAACAGGAAATCCTTGCAGTGAAAAAGCAATTCAAACAAAAGTCGCCAAAAAAAGCGATTTTGGATTAAGTGAAGATAAAAAATTAGTTTTAATCGTTATGGGAAGTTTAGGCAGTAAAACAGTAAATGAAAAAATGGAAGAATACTTATATGGATTTCGAAATAAAAATTATGAAATTTTATTTGTAACAGGTGAACATTACTATGACTCTATTAAATCAAAGAGATTTCCATCAAATGTTAAAGTAGTTCCTTTTATCAAAGAATTACCATCTGTAATGAAAGTAACGGATTTAATGGTATCACGTGCAGGCGCTTCCACGATGAGTGAAATTACTGCACTAGGAATTCCAACTATCTTTATTCCTAGCCCTTATGTTACCAATAACCACCAATATAAAAATGCAGAAGACTTAGTCAAAAAAGATGCTGCTTTAATGATTGAAGAAAAAGACTTAAATAAAATATCTTTTATCCATATGATAGATGACATTTTAGAAGATGAAGAAAAATACAAAAAAATAAAAGAGAATGTCAGTAAATTAGGAATCAAAGATTCCTCAACTAGAATTTACGACATATTAAAGGAATTGATATTAAATGATAAAAAATTTTATTGAGAAAAACAACTATGAATATACAAGTGAAGCAAGCCTAAAAAGATACAATACGTATAGAGTAGAAGTAAAATGTAAATATTTAGTATTTCCTAAAACCAAAGAAGAATTTGTAGAATTACTAAAAGAACTAAAAAAGGAAAAAGAAAAATATCTTGTTTTAGGAAATGGAAGTAATATTATTTTAAATACTGATTATTACGATGGAGTAGTAATTATTTTAAGTAAATTAAATAAAATGAAAATTGATGATTTAACTGTAGAAGTTGAAGCAGGATATTCATTACAAAAACTTGCTTTAGAAACTTCAAGCTTAGGACTTGAAGGATTAGAGTTTGCAACAGGAATACCAGGAATGGTAGGAGCAAGTATTGCTATGAACGCAGGCGCATATAAAAGTGACATTGCCTCAGTAGTAGAAACCGTAACTGTAGTAAATCCAGATAATGAAATCGTAACTATGCGTCATGATGATTTAAATTTCTCTTATCGAAATTCTTTTTTCAAGGAAAATAAAGGATATTATATCGTTTCAGCAACCTTAAAATTAAAGCAAGGAAACAAAGAAGAAATATTAGAAAAAATTAGTAAAAGAAGAGTAAAAAGAATAGAAACACAGCCATTAGATATGCCATCAGCAGGCTCTGTATTTAGAAATCCAGAAGGAATGTATGCAGGAGAACTAATTGAAAAGATAGGATTAAAAGGATATAAACTAAATGGAGCCATGGTATCAGAAAAACATGCAAACTTTATTGTAAATAAAGATAATGCTTTAGGAAAAGATATTGTAAAATTAATCAAAAAAATACAAGATGAAGTAAAAAAAGAATTTAACGTTGATTTAATTTTAGAACAAATTATTGTAGATTAGGTGAATAATATGGCAAAAAAGAAGAAAAAAAGGGTATTAAAAGTAAAAAATATTTTAATTTTAGTATTAATAATTTTAATAATTATTTCTATTATATATTACGCTCTAATAATGCCAATCAAAAATATATATATAGATGGAAATAATATTCTTTCTGATAACGAAATAATCGAACTATCTTCATTATCTAATTATCCATCTTTTTTGCTAACTAAAAGTACTGATATAAAAAATAAATTAAAGAGTAATCCTTACATAGAAAATGTAAAAATAAAGAAAAAGTTAGGAAATATCATAGAACTACATATCAAAGAATATACTCCAATTTGTATTAATGCTAATCAATTAATATTATCTAATGGAAACAAATTAGATAACACCTATAACTTATCAGATATCCCAACATTAACAAATGAAATAGAAGAAAAAAAGATTTATCAAAAATTTGTTAAAAAATTTGCGACAATTGATAAAAATATCTTAAGACAAATTTCAGAAATAGAATATCAACCAGTAGAAGTAGATAAAGAAAGATTTTTATTATATATGAATGATGGAAATTTAGTTTATATAACCTTAACAAAAATAAATACCTTAAATAAGTATAATCAAATTAAAGATAAATTAGAAAATCATTTAGGAATTATCTATCTTGATTCAGGAAATTATGTAGAAATAAGAAAATAAAGGTTCAAGAAAAAGCACTTTCTTGAACTGCTTTTTCATTATAAAAAATTCCTTTACTAAAAAGTACAATTATAGTATAATTAGTAGCGTGAAGGTGGGATTTTTATGAAGGTTATTTTTATTAAAGATTTAAAAAAACAAGGAAAAGTAAATGAAATTAAAGAAGTCAGTGATGGCTACGCAACAAACTATTTAATTAAAAATGGCTATGCCGTAAAATATACAAAAACAAGTTCAAATATCTTAAATCAAGACATTAAGAAAAAAGAACAAGAAGAAAAAGAAAATATCAAAAAAGCAGAGGAATTAAAAAAGAAATTAGAAGCACTATCTATTTCCTTTAAAGTTTCTTCTAACAAAGGAAAAGTCTTTGGAAGTATTAGTAGTAAACAAATAGGAGAAGAACTAAATAAAAAAGGAATAAAAATTGATAAAAAACAAATTTCTGCCCAAAATTTAAATACACTAGGAGTACATGAAGTAGAAATCAAATTACATAAAAAAGTAATTGCTAAATTACGAGTACAATTAATAGAAAAGTAGGTGATAATACATGGGACCAAATGGATTACCCAATAATATTGAAGCTGAAAAGGCATTAATAGGTTCTGCTTTTTGGTCCTATAATGCTCTACAAAAGGTTTGTGAAGAAATAAATGAAGAAGCATTTTATTTAGATAGTAATAGTAGAATATTTTCAGTAATAAAATATTTATATCAAAATAAAAAACCAGTAGATGCCCCAACAGTAACAGCAGAAATTATCAACCGTGGTTGGCTAGTTCAAATTGGAGGCGTAGAATACTTAAATAGCGTTATCGAAAGTGTAGCAACTGGCGCCAATGTAGAGTATTATATTGATACAGTAGCAGAAAAGTTTACACTTCGTCGAATGATAGAAGCAGCAACAGCAATTATTACAAATGCCAACAAAACAGATATTAATTTAAGTGAAGTTGTAGAAGATGCCGAAAAAAGTATTTTAAATATATCCAAGCTAAGAAAGACAAGTGAATTTAGAAATATTAAAGAAGTTCTAGAAAAAGCTCAAAACGATTTAGAAACATTAGCTAAAAATAAAGGAAGAGTTACAGGACTAACAACAGGATTAGTAGATTTAGATAATTTAACAAACGGATTTAGTCCAACACAATTAATTATCGTAGCTGCAAGACCTGCCGTAGGTAAAACTGCTTTTGCCTTAAATATAGCTTGTGCAGCCGCAAAAAGTACAAAGAAAAATATTGCTGTGTTCTCTCTAGAAATGCCAGCAGAACAATTAATTATGAGAATGATTAGTTCCCTTGGACAAGTAGATAATAAAAAATTACAAACAGGCCGTTTAGAAAACGAAGATTGGCGTCGCATCAATGAAGCAATCAGTCAACTTGCCGATACCAATATTTATTTTCATGATGCGGGAGGAGTTACAGCAAGTGAAATCAAAGCCAAATGTAGAAGATTATCCACACAAGGAGAAGGTTTAGGTTTAGTCATTATCGACTATCTACAATTAATTGATTCCTCTTCTAAATATTCTGGAAGTAGACAACAAGAAGTATCAGAAATTTCAAGAAGTTTAAAAACAATGGCACTAGAATTAGAAGTGCCAGTAATTGCTTTATCCCAATTGTCGAGAAGTGTCGAAAAAAGAGAAGACAAAAAACCAGTCTTATCCGATTTAAGAGAATCAGGTTCAATCGAACAAGATGCTGATATCGTAGCAGCTCTCCATGCCCCTGATGTAGAAGCACCACCAGATGATAATTTACCAGTCCCTATCCAATTAATTATTCTAAAACACAGAAATGGACCAATAGCAACAATAGATATGTTATTTAAGAAAAAAACTTCAACCTTTTTATCGATAAAGAAAGAAGGGGATAAAAATGCCGGATAGTCGTTTTAGAGCCTCTTATATATTAGTAATAATATTAATAGGTATATTGGTATTTTCCTTGGGATTTACTCATTACAGCACTAAAAATCCACAAAATGTATATCAAATTTATATTGATGGAGAAATTATTGGTACAGTAAAAAGTAAAACTGGATTTGAAGAATTTATCAATAAAAAAGAAGAATCCATCAAAAAAAAGTATGGAGTAAAAAAAGTAGAAGTACCCAATGGAGTAATGATAAAAGAAGTTACAACTTACAATAATAATATTGATGAGTATGAAGAAGTATACAAAAGAATAGTCAAAAAGAAACAATTTACGATTAAAGGAGTCGCTATCTCCATAAAAAATAAAGGCGAAAAAAATGTTAAACCCAAATATATTTATGTATTAAAAAAACAAATATTTGATGATGCAATTAACCAATTAATTAAATCTTTTGTCAATGAAGATGATTATAAAAGTTATATGGAAAGTACTCAAAAAGAAATCGTCGACACGGGAACAATAATAAAAGATATTTCTATAGACGAAGATATTACTTATAAATCATCTTATCTTTCGATTGATAAAGAAATATTTACAGATTCTAGTACACTAGCTAAATATCTATTATATGGAACAACAAAAAAACAATCCACTTACCAAGTGCAAGAAGGAGATACCATAGAAACTGTCGCTAACGCAAATAAATTAAATGTTCAAGAATTTTTAATTGCTAACTCTAACTTTAAAAGTGAAAATGCTTTACTTTATACAGGTCAAGAAGTCAATGTTGGCTTAATTAATCCTTTAATTAGCGTAGTAGTAGAAATCAATGGTGTAAGTGATGAGGAAAAAAATTATTCTGTGAATGTTCAATATGATGGAAACCAAGTACAAGGAGTAGAATATGTCAAACAAGAAGGAGAAAATGGCTTATATCGTGTAAGCAGAGAATATGAGTATATCAATGGACAATTATCAGATACCATTAACTTAAATACAATAGAATTAAAACCAAGTGTAGATAAAATTATTGTCAAAGGGTCTAAAGAAATTCCTCATGTTGCTGATCTTTCTCACTGGGCATGGCCAACAGATACACCATACACGATTACCACATACTTTGGTTATCGTTGGGGAAGTATGCATGCAGCTCTAGATATTTATGGTCCAGGATATGGCTCTAATATTTATGCGGCAAACAATGGAACAGTTGTAGAAACAAAAGGTGGTTGTATCCCAGGAAATATTTCATGTAATGGAAGACAAGGAAACTATATTTTAATTAACCATAATGCAGGAAATTATTATACTCAATATATGCATTTATCCACAATATTAGTAAAAGCCGGTCAAGTCGTAAGCAGAGGACAAAAAATAGCAACCATGGGCAATACTGGAGAAGTATATCCAACACCAAACTCTTATAGTCCTTACAGTGGAACACATTTACACTTTGCCACATGGAGAGGATATCCACACCGCGGTGGAACTCCATTCGATCCATTTACATTATACCGATGAAAGCAATCGTATTATCATCAGGTAGTAAAGGAAACACTACCTATATCGAGTGTAATGGAACAAAAATATTAATCGATCTAGGAAATACTTGTAAATATGTTAAAGAAAAATTAAGTACTTTACAAATAAACGCGGAAGACCTAGACGCCATTTTAATCACTCATACTCATGTAGATCATGTCAAAGGCCTAAAAGTATTCCAAAAAAAATATCATACAAAAGTTTATTTGACAGAAAAAATGCATGAAGAAATAGATTACATTGACAATTATCAAATCATTGACAACCATGGAGAATTTCAAATTAATAATTTAACTATTCATGTATTCAAAACAAGTCACGATACCCCTGATTCCGTAGGTTATGTTGTAGAAGGAGAGCATAAAAGTGTTGTATACATTACAGATACAGGATATATCAATCAAAAATATTTTCCTCTCCTTACCAACAAAGAAATTTATATCATGGAAAGTAATCACGATATCGAAATGCTAAATCATAGCTCATATCCCTTTAAAGTAAGACAAAGAATATTAGGAGATAAAGGTCATTTATCCAATTATGACTCAGCAAGGTATCTTTCTTCATTTATTGGAGAAAATACAAAATATATTTTACTTGCTCATTTATCCCATGAAAATAACACAAAAGACCTAGCTTATGAAACACTAAATAATAGATTAAAGGAAAATCAGCAAAAAGTGGAAAAAATTATCATCACCAAACAAGATGAAGAATCAGAGGAGGTTTGTGTATGATAAAAATATTATGTATAGGAAAAATTAAAGAATCCTTTTATCAAGACGCCATTAAAGAATATATGAAACGTCTTAGTAAATATCATAAAGTTATCATCGAAGAACTACCAGACTCAAATAAACAAAAAGAAGAAGAACTTTTATTAAAAAAAATCAACACAAAAGATTACAATATTGTTTTAGATATTGAAGGAAAAATGCTAAATTCTATCGAACTTTCTAATCATATTGATAAAACATTTCAAATAAAATCCAATATTACTTTTATTATAGGAGGTAGTGATGGACTAACAGAGAAAGTAAAAGAAATAGCAGACTTTAAATTATCTTTCTCAAAACTAACTTTTCCTCATCAATTATTTAGAGTAATTCTTCTAGAACAAATTTATAGAAGTTTTAAAATACTGAATCATGAAACTTACCACAAATAAAAATTTTTCTAAAGAAAGGAAATCAATATGTTTATTCATTTAATATTATTAATTATAGGATTTATCATTCTAATTAAAGGAGCAGATATTTTTGTTGATGGAGCATCTGCTGTAGCAGGAAACTTTAAAATATCAAAAATGCTAATAGGATTAACCATAGTAGCTTTTGGAACAAGTGCTCCAGAACTTGCCGTTAGCATAAAGTCCCTTCTATCAGGAAGTGGCGATATTGTATTAGGAAATGTTATAGGAAGTAATATCTTAAATATTCTTCTTATTCTAGGAGTAAGTTCTTTATTTCATTCATTAAGTGTAAAAAATAATACCGTAAAAAAAGAATTACCAATTACCATCTTAATTACAACTCTCTTTGCCGTATTATTATCAGATAATCTCATTAATCATACAAAAGATAATTTTACTAGAGGAGATGGAATAACTTTAATTTTATTCTTCCTTGTCTTTATCTATTATCTAATTAGTATGGCAAGAAAAAAGATAGATATTGATGATAAAACAGAATATATGCCTCTATCTAAAGCCTTTATTTTTACTGCTATTGGATTAATTTCAATCATTTTAGGAAGCAATCTTGTAGTAGATCATGCCTCTAACTTAGCTAAACTTTTAGGAATTAGTGAAAAAATGATTGCCTTAACCATTATTGCCCTAGGAACATCTCTTCCCGAATTAGTAACATCAGTTATGGCAACAAGAAAAGGAGAGTATGATATTGCTATTGGAAATGTCGTAGGAAGTAATATCTTTAATATCGGTATAGTAACAGGAATTCCCATTGCCATCTTAGGAGGAATATCCAAAGTTTCTTTTAATCAAATCGATTTATTCATTATGTTACTTTCTGTTATTCTATTATTTGTCTTTTCTTATAAAAATCAAAAAATTACCAAAAAAGAGGGAATTATCTTCTTAATTTTATTTGTTATCTATTATAGTTATGTAATATATATAGGTTAAATCTAAAGAAGTATTTTTCTTCTTTTTTCTTTTTCTTAAAATACTGAATGATAATAGAACACCAAGATAAAGATTTTATCAAAAAAATAGTACGAACAAATGTACGATAAAATATTGACAAAGTAATTTTAGTAGTTTATAATAGGGTTCGTACAGTGAGTAAAGGAGATAAACATGAGTAAAATATTAGAAAAAGACAAAGCTTTAGCCCAAGTAATGGCCGATATTGAAAAACAATTTGGTAAAGGATCGATTATGAAATTAGGAGAACAGGAAAATGCTGAAGTAGAAGTAAGTAAAACTGGATCTTTAGCATTAGATATTGCTTTAGGAGTAGGAGGATATCCCAAAGGAAGAATTGTTGAAATTTATGGTCCAGAATCTTCAGGAAAAACAACTTTTGCTCTTCACGCAATTGCAGAAGTACAAAAAGAAGGAGGAAGAGCAGCGTTTATCGATGCAGAACACTCTGTTGATCCTGTCTATGCTGAGGCACTAGGAGTAGATATAGATGAATTATTATTATCACAGCCAGATACAGGAGAACAAGCCTTAGAAATTTGTGATGCTCTAGTAAAAAGTGAAGCAATAAATATTATTGTCATTGACTCTGTAGCAGCTCTAGTTCCCCAAGCAGAAATTGATGGAGAAATGGGAGATTCTCATGTTGGCTTACAAGCAAGATTAATGAGCCAAGCCCTAAGAAAATTATCCGGTTCAATCAGTAAAACCAATACAATTGTTATATTTATTAATCAATTAAGAGAAAAAGTAGGTGTCATGTTCGGAAATCCAGAAACAACACCAGGAGGAAAAGCCTTGAAGTATTATTCTTCTGTACGTCTAGACATTAGAAGAGGAGAACAATTAAAACAAGGAACAGATATCGTAGGTAATTCTACCAAAATAAAAGTCGTAAAAAACAAAGTAGCGCCACCTTTCAAAACAGCTGTTGTAGATATTATGTATGGAACAGGAATATCTCATGAAGGAGAAGTATTAGACTTAGCAACAGAAGCAGGAATCGTCGAAAAAAGTGGAGCTTGGTATGCTTATAAAGAGAATAAAATCGGTCAAGGGAAAGAAAATGCTAAAATATATCTAACCAAAAATCCAGAAATATTAAAGGAAATAGAAGACCAAGTAAGAGAATGCTATGGAATAGATAAAAAAGAAAAAGGAAAAAAAGAAAAAAAGGAAAAAGTTACCAAAAAAGAAGAAAAGAAAGAAGAAAAATAAAACTGATGGAAAAAATCAGTTCTTTTCTTTAATAAAGACGAAAACAAAAGCAAAAGAAAATATAAGTATTATAATCATATAACTTATGTTATAATAAACATATAGAAATGAGGAAATAAAATGGGACTATTTGACAAAATAAAAAAAGCATTTACCACAAATAAAACAGAAGCAGTAGAAAAATACGATAAAGGATTAGAAAAAACGAGAAAAGAATTTGTCTCTCAATTATCTAACTTAAGTAAAAAATATAAAAATATTGATGAAAACTATTTCGAAGAATTAGAAGATATCTTAATCATGGCAGATATTGGTGTAGATACTGTAATGAAATTTGTAGAACTATTAAGAAAAAGAGTAAAAACCGAAAAAATAGAAGATGCCAGTAAGTTAAAAGATATTATCATTGATGAATTATTTATCATGTATGTAGGAAATGATATATTAGATAGTAAAATTCATTATGCTGAAGATGGATCAACAGTAATTTTATTTGTCGGAGTAAACGGAGTAGGAAAAACAACAACCATAGGAAAATTTGCTCATCAATTAAAAGAACAAGGAAAAAAAGTAATGTTAGTAGCAGGAGATACATTTAGAGCAGGAGCAATTGAACAATTAGAAGAATGGGGCGAAAGGGTGGGAACAACAGTAATATCCTCAACCTCAAAAGATCCTTCTAGCGTCATGTATGATGGACTAGAAAAAGCCGTAAAAGAAGATTATGATGTTGTTTTAATTGATACAGCAGGAAGACTTCAAAATAAAGAAAATCTAATGAGAGAACTAGAAAAAGTCAATCGTGTAATTCAAAAAATTATACCAACCGCTCCACATGAAACCCTTTTAGTTATTGATGCAACGACAGGACAAAATGGAATTAGCCAGGCTAAAAGTTTTAAAGAAATCACAAATATCACAGGTATTGTTTTAACAAAATTAGATGGAACAGCAAAAGGAGGGATTGTCTTAGCAATCAAAGAATCCGTAGCCCTTCCTGTTAAATATGTAGGATTAGGAGAAGGAATGGATGATTTAGAAAAATTTGATATTGAAAAATATATTTATGGATTATTTAAAGATTTGTAGGTGATATTTTTGGAAAAAAGAGATTACTTAATTATCCTATATGATTTATATGGAGAACTTTTAAATGATAAGCAACAACAATATTTTGAAGAATATTATTTTAATAATCTTTCTTTAGGAGAAATCAGTGAAAACTTAAATATTAGCAGAAATGCTGTTCATAAAAGTTTACAAAGTATAGAAGAAAAATTACAATTTTATGAAGAAAAATTAAAACTATACAAAAAAAGCAAAATAATTTATGATATAATAGAAAAAGAAAGTAGCCAAGAGATAAAGAAAATCTTAAAGGAGATGATATTAGAAGATGAAATACATAGATAAAGAAAACTTACCTGTAGAAATTAAAAATAATGAATTACCAAAAGATCCAGACAAACATTATCAAATGTTTTATGATGAAAAAGTAAGAACAAGTGGTGGTTTTGTAGATGCCATCTTTTTAGGAGCAATCATTCTCGTTTCTTTTATGTGGGGAATGCTTGCTGTAATTTTAAGATAGGAGGATAGAAATGCCTGAGAACACAGAAAGTATTATTAGTCGATATGCTGATGAAATGACTTCAGCTACTTATATAACAGACCCTGCAATTGCTCGTGATGAAGAAATTAAGAATTTAATTTTAGTTTTATTAACACCAGAAAAATCAGCCATTTTAGTAGGTAAACCAGGTATTGGTAAAACAGCTATTGTAGAAGGTCTTGCTTATCGCATTCAAAAAAGATTAGTCCCAAATGTACTACTTGGATTTAGAATATTCAGAGTAAATACAACCGCACTATTAGGTCAAGATGGAGATGAAAATAGAGTATTAAAACTTGTTCAAGAATTAAAAAATATGGATCGAGTAATCTTATTCATCGATGAAATTCATACCCTAATAGGAGATGGAAGACTAGATTTAGCCAATATGTTCAAAGAAGGATTAAGTAGAGGAACAATTAAAATTATTGGAGCGACAACAACTTACGAATATGAACACTTTATCCTAAGAGATAAAGCTTTTATGAGAAGATTTGATAAAGTCGATGTAAGTGAACCAACAGGAGAACAATGTGTTCAAATTTTAATGAGAACTTTACCTAAAATTGAATATCAAACTCATGTGAAATTAGCCTATACAGAATTCCAAAAAGAAAATATCATGAAATTTATTGTTGATATGACTAGCGAATATAAAAGAGTATACGAAATCTCATCAAGATATCCAGATATTGCTCTAGTTTTATTAAGGCAAGCCTTTTCTAATGCTGTTTACGAAAATAGAAGTACAGTAGGATTTAAAAATATTTATGATGCCATAAGATTTACAAAGGCAGTATATCCTGATGTAATCAAAAAAGAATTAGTAAAATTTAAAGAAAAATTTAAAGAAGAATTAGCCTTAGAAGGCGTAGTAGTCAATCCTGAAAATTATCTTGCTAATTAGTATCTATTATTATATTAGTAAATAAAAATACTGATAAAGAATACAACTATTTTTCTAATCTAATGACTAATAGAAAGATAATTATTGTTTATAAGAAGAATATTAAAGACGTATCGAACAAAAAATAACAGAAAATAAAAAAAATCCGATAAATCACTTGACAAAGTATAGTAAGAGATGGTATATTATTAACTGTCAATTGGTTACGGGTGACGGGCGATTAGCTCAGTTGGTTAGAGCACCTGCCTTACAAGCAGGGGGTCATAGGTTCGAGTCCTATATCGCCCACCATTTATTTTTGCCGAAATAGCTCAATTGGTAGAGCAACTGACTTGTAATCAGTAGGTTACGGGTTCAATTCCTGTTTTCGGCACCACTCATTTGGAAGGGTAGCGAAGTGGCTAAACGCGGCAGACTGTAAATCTGTTCCTTCGGGTTCGATGGTTCGAATCCATCCCCTTCCACCATTCTTTAGATTTAATCTATTGCCCCGTAGCCAAGCGGTAAGGCACCACACTTTGACTGTGGCACTCGTTAGTTCGAATCTAGCCGGGGCAACCAATTAAGTTCCGTTAGCTCAGCAGGTAGAGCATTTGACTTTTAATCAAAGGGTCTGGAGTTCAAATCTCCAACGGGACACCATTGAAAAATTTTAACTCTTGTAGAAATACAAGAGTTTTTCTTTACCATAAACGAAGACATATACGAAATATCATGAAGAAACTATAATATAATGAAAGGAGAGAAAATGAAAGGAATTGATATTAGTTCTTATCAAGGAACTGTTAACTTTCAAAAAATTAAAAATTCAGAATATCAATTTGTTATAATCCGTCTAGGATATGGAGATAATATTCTCAGCCAAGATGATAAAAAATTACAATATAATTTAACAAAATGTATGGAATACAATATACCGTATGCTTTCTATTTAGTATCATATGCTAAGAATTTTACTGGGAAAGAATCTGTAGATAATGAAATAGAACATACCAAAAGATTGATAAAAAGTACAACCCCATTTTGTATTTTTTATGATATGGAAGTTAATTCCATTAAATATTTAGGGAAAAATACTTTAACAAATCAAGCAATAAAATATTGTGATTATTTTAAAAATCAAGGTTATCAAGTAGGAATTTATGCAAATAAAGATTGGTACACGAATTATTTAGATTATGATAAATTAAAAAGTAAAAATTACAAAATATGGTTAGCCCACTATGGAATAGAAAAACCTAGTTTAGAATGTGATTTATGGCAATATACAGATAAAGGAAAAGTAGAAGGAATTTATGAAAATACAGTAGATTTAAATATCATGTATAAAAATCTTCTATTAGACACTTCAAATGCATCAACCAATAAACAAATAGAAGAATTAGTACAAGAAGTAATAGAAGGAAAATGGGGAAATGGAGAAGAAAGAAAAAATAAATTAATCAGGTCTGGCTATCCATATGAAGAAATACAAAAAAAGGTAAATGAAAAACTAAACTCTAATCTTAGAAAAGAAATAGAATACAAGGTCAAAAAAGGGGATACTCTATCAAAAATAGCTTCATTATATCACATGACTTATCAAGAGTTAGCAAATTATAATCATTTAAGCAATCCTAATCAAATCTATCCCAATCAAATCATTAAAATTCCCAATCAAACATTAAATTCAAAATATTATCAAGTGAAAAAAGGAGATACATTATCTAAAATAGCTAAAGAAAATAATACAACAGTAGAAAAATTAGTTAAGATAAATAATATTAAAAATCCTAACTTAATTTATGTTGGACAATCATTAAAAATATCCTAGTAAACAAAGAAGAAATTTGCACTTGACTTATTTGTTACTTTGTAGTAAAATATAAACCCAATCAGGGGGAATTTATTATGGATAAAGAATTAAAAGGAATAGTAGGAGAAATCATTGCATTAATTATTTTAATGATAATAGCAATTCCTATTTGCGTAAAAGCAAGTAGTGATTATCAAGCAAAAAAAGATAAAATGATTATTGGTAACCATGCTAGTGTTGATATTTCAAATCGAGGAGAAATCAAAAAAGTTACAGTAAATAGTGAAAATAATAAAGATATTTCAGTTTATTTAATTTTAAAAATTAGCAAGTTTGATGATGAATATATTGTATATTTAGATGATCAAATCTTTGATTTAAAAAATTTAGAATATACAGAAGATAATGATAATCGCTATTACAATTTAGGATTATATTCAATTAAAGGAAAAAGAACATTTGATTTTAGAATTACAGTAAAAGATAAAAGTTATTATAATGAAACAATTAGTTATAGCTTTTACACGAAAGGATTGTTTGAGTGAAAGAAGATTATACCAAATATTTATCTTACGATAATGGGAAAGGAATATTAATTAGTCCTTACGACAAAGTAATACTTGATCGTTACCAAATTTCTTACCAAAATTTAAACTCATTAGCAGATTTAATATTAAGAGTAGAAAAATACTTAGAAGAATATGAAGATGAAGAACTAGAAAATGTATTAGAACATTTAAGTGAAGTACATTATTATCACGAAACAAATAAATAAAGAAGAAACTATTTTAATTTTTAGTTTCTTCTTTTTCATTAATATTCATAATAATAGGTAAAATAATAGGAACTCTACCAGTTTTATCAGCAAGGAAAGGCATAAGACCATTAATAAGTTCAGATTTAATATCAGCATAATTCACATTCTTAGCCTTTAGTTTCCTATCAATAATATTTCCAGCATTTTTTTCAATTTGCTTAATTAACATTTCATTTTCATTAACCAGAATATAACCTCTAGTAGTAATCATTGGTTTGGCTAATAATTTTCGATTAGCTAAATCAATATTAGCAATAATAACAAGAATTCCATTAGAAGACATTAATTTACGATCCTTAATGACCATATTGCCAACATCTCCAATTCTAGAACCGTCAACATAAATATCATCAGCAGGAACATGACCTTCTTTATAAACTCTATCTTTAGTAAGATTAATAACATCTCCATTTTCCAAAATAAAAGTATTTTCTTTAGGAATATCACAAGTAGTAGCTAAATCACAATGAGTCTTTAACATACGATATTCCCCATGATAAGGAGCAAAATATTCTGGTTTAAACAAACGAATCATTAATTTTAATTCGTTTTGACAACCATGTCCAGAGGAATGAATTTCTGTAGTTCCATTTGTATAAACTTTAACTCCCTTTAAATAAAGTTTGTTGATTGTTTTGGCAACACTAGCAGCATTTCCAGGAATAGGAGAGGAAGAGAAAATAACAATATCATTAGGTGTTAATTTAATTTGTTTATGACTTCCGTTTGCAATTCTAGATAAAGCCGCTAAAGGTTCTCCTTGACTTCCTGTACAAAGCAAACAGACTTGAGAAGGTTTTAAACGATTAGCCTCTTCCGGAGTAATAATAATTTTTCTATCTTTAATATAACCACATTTAATGGCAATATCAATAGAAGTATCCATACTTCTTCCAAATAAAGCAACCTTTCTTTTATTCTGACGACAAATCTCAATAATATGTTTAAGACGATAAATATTAGAAGCAAAAGTTGCTAAAATAATTCTATTTTCTTTTTCGTTAGAAAAAATCTCTCTTAAATTTTCATCAACAACAGATTCACTTAATGATGTTCCAGGAATGGTAGCGTTAGTAGAATCACTCATTAATAATCGAACTCCAGTTTCACCAATTCTAGCCATTTTATGAATATTAGACATAGGACCAATAGGGGTTAAATCAATTTTAAAGTCCCCAGTCATGACAATAGTCCCATTAGGAGTATGAATTGCAATTCCATGAGAATCAGGTATTGAGTGAGTAGTTCTAAAAAATTCTATATTAAAATATTTTGTTTTAATTTTAGTATTTTCATGATAAACAATTAAATTTTTATATTTAATATTTTTTTCTTCTAATTTTTTATCAATTAAAGCCTTAGCTTGAGCAGGGGCATAAATTTTTGGAATATTAACACTTTGCAATAAAAAAGGAATACTTCCAATATGGTCTTCATGACCATGCGTAATAAGTAGTGCTTTAATTTTATTTTCGTTTAATTTTAAATAAGTATAATCTGGAATAACATAATCAATTCCAAGTAAATCATCTTCTGGAAACATAACACCAGAATCAACAATTATAATTTCATCTTTATTTTGTACACAGTACATATTTTTCCCAACTTCGCCTAGTCCACCTAGGGCAAAAACTTTGGTAATATTTTCTTCTTTCATTTTACTTCCTTTCTTTATATTTTAAAACCGTTCACAAAATAAAATAATATAAAATTTAATATAAGTCTTCTCACCAATATTTAGAATTATACTATAATTTATATTTTTTTTCAAGTAGCTACTTGAAATTTATATTCTTCTATATTATAATTGGGATATAGTAGAAAGAGGTGTTCAATATGAAACTAGAAGGAGCAAACGCTTTTAGCGAAAACAATTTATTTACCATTTATACCGTAAATAGTATGACTAGTGGGGAATATGCGGTTGTAATGCCTAAAGAAGTAATGGGTACGGTAAATATGTTAATTGATTTCCATCAAAAAAGTTTTTTTGATAACTTAATATCAGGAAGTAAAACTAAAGATGATTTAATGAAAGTATTAGAAGGAGAATATAATTTTATTAAAAATACTTATGCAAACTTTATGCTAGTGTTACCTATGTTTGATGAGAATAGCTATATCAGTATTGTTAATTCTAAAGACAAACAAAAAATGTTTGATGAAGTAAAGAAAATAGGAGCAATTACTAGTGAAGTATATAAAAAAGTAACAGAAAGTGGATTTAATGCTCAAAACATTGATCAAAAGATAATTGTTTTAGAAAAAACAAACGAAGACACTTCTTTTGTAGAATGGTTAAAAGAACAAATGCCTAACTTTGTAGAAGGATTAAAGTATCAAGAAGAAAAGAAAGAAGTAGTAAATCCATTTATGGGAGTAAATCCTTTTGGTCCAGCACCAGTAGAAAATCCAACATCTACAACAGTACAATCAAGTGGAAATAGTATTTTTGATACACCATTAACACCAACTCCTGTACCACCAGTAGAGACTTCAACACCAAATAACGATATTTTTGGGACAGCTACGCAAGCATCTTCTTCAGTACAACAGCCAGTTAATGAAACTTCAGCAGAAAGTGCAAATTCTATTTTTGAAACTCCTACATCAATTCAACCAACGGTAGAAACAAGTCAACAAGTACAAAATACTATGCCAAATATCGGTTTTTCTACACCAACAGAAAATGTTTCTACACCAGTAGCAACACCACAGCCAATAAATACAGTAGATTTAGAAGGAACAACAGCATTTAGACCAATTCCTGGAGATACAACGCAAATTCAAAATTCTAATCCTACTACAGCAACACCAATAGAGGAAAAGAGTATTGAAGAAGTACAAGAAGGACATAAAGCTAGTAAAGGAATTGCTAACTTATTAATATTGCTTGTTATCTTAGTAGGAGTAACTTTAGCAAGTATTGAACTAGGAAAATTTTTATATAATGTTTATGGGAAGTAAAGAAATTTATTTCTCTTTTTGATTAACATTAAGATAATTTTTGTATAAAAAAAGTAAAAAAAACATATTGCTTTTTTATATAAGTTTTGCTATACTCATTATAGTAAGGAGGAAAGATAAAAGATGAAAGAACAAAAAAATAATGGAAGGGGAATATTTTACGGTGTAATTGGTGTTGCAACATTAGTTGTAGCAATTATTGGTGCAACATTTGCATACTTTACTGCAACAGCAACAAATGCTACAAATATCACTGGTAACATGGCTTCAGTTAGTTTCGGACTAGATGTTCATAAAGTAACTACTGCTGATGAAAAACTAGGTGGTATGATTCCAATGTCAAACTCAATGGTTGAGGCTGCAGTAAAAGGAAATAATAAGACTGATGTCAATGCTTCAACTGGAACTCCACAAATTTGTGTAGATGATAACGGAAACGCCGTTTGTCAAATTTATAAAATTTCAGTTACTAATAATGGTACTGCTGGTATGTTCCTAGATGGATATGTTGCATTACAAGGTGGTAGTGATAGCGCTACTGTACCTGCAGATTATACTGCAACAAATAAAGGACCGGAAGGAACAGGAACACCTAATGCTACAACAATGAGATGGGCACAAGTATTTTGTACTGGAACTGATAATGCATTAACTGGATGTACTACAGTTGGTAAAACAACTACTAGAGCAACTGGAACTAATGTTGACAGTAACTGGGTTGCAATAGATAAGCAAGAAGATGCCGTTTCTGCAACAAGTGGACTTAATACTGACCAAATTAAAAAAGATTTTACTGATGTTACTAAATCTGGTACAATTGCAGGAAATAATTATGATATTATTAATATGAACTATATTCGTGTAAGTGATCATATCTTGACTATGCCAGGTGATGCTGCTGCGACTGAATCATTTGACCGTAAAACTGATGTAACTTCTGCGTTAGTATTTAACCAAAGAATAGACCCTAAAGGAACAAAAAATGCAGATGCTACGACTATTGTTCCAACTGCTGCTGCTAGTGACAGTAATAGTAAATACACTGATGGACAGGTTTACTATATTGTAGTATGGTTAACTGAAACTGGTAAAAACCAAACTGCTGGACAAGAAGGTGTTACAACTGGTGGAGAGAGTGGTACATCTGGAATTCAATTCTTTAAAGGAACTGTAACATTCGTATCTGCACAGGGTAGTGAGGTTACTGCTACATTCTCTAACTATGCTTCTGTTAAATCTGATAAAGCAACAACAGAATAATATTAGAAATATTAAAAAGTTTCTCAACAATTGTTGAGAAACTTTTTTTAGGCTCTTTGTTAAAATTTCGTCTTTTATATTAACTTTTATATTAAAAATATATGAAAACTACATTAAATTTTGGATAAAAAATATCTTGCATTTTTAGTTTATTTTTGATATACTCGTTATAGTAAGGAGGAGAAGAAAAGATGAAAGAACAAAAAAATAATGGAAGGGGAATATTTTACGGTGTAATTGGTGTTGCAACATTAGTTGTAGCAATTATTGGTGCAACATTTGCATACTTTACTGCAACAGCTACTAATGCTACAAATATCACTGGTAACATGGCTACTGTTAGTTTTGGATTACGAGTAAATAAAGTAACTACTGCGGATGAAAAACTAGGTGGTATGATTCCAATGTCAAACTCAATGGTTGAAGCTGCTGTAAAAGGAAATGGGAAGAAAGATACTGCTGATACACAACAAATTTGTGTAGATGATAACGGAAACGCTGTTTGTCAAATCTATAAAATTTCAGTTACCAATAATGGTACTGCCGGTATGTTCTTAGATGGATATGTAGCATTACAAGGTGGTAGTGATAGTGCAACTGAAGATAAGCCTATTCCAGACTATACAGCAACAACTACAAATAAAACAACAATGAGATGGGCACAAGTATTTTGTACTGGAACTGATAATCAATTAACTGGATGTACTACAGTTGGTAAAACAACAACAAGAGCAACAACTGCTACATCTGGTGGAACTGCTGGTATTGATAATGATTGGACAGCTGTTGATTTAAGAGAAGGTGCTGTAAATGCAACAAGTGGACTTAATAAGGCTCAAATATTAACAACTTTTGCTGGCGTAACAAGTAAAGGAACTTACCAAGGAAATAGTTATGACATTATTGATAAAAACTATATTCGTGTAAGTGATCACGTATTACAAAATCCAGGTGTTGAAGAAGCAACAGAATCATTTGATCGTACCCATGATGCAACCTCTGCATTAGTATTTAACCAAAGAATTGACCCTAAGGAAACAACTGAATCAAGAACTGGTGCTGTACCTACTGCCGCTGATAGTGATAGTTCAAAGACTTATACTGATGGACAAGTTTACTATATTGTAGTATGGTTAACTGAAACTGGTAGAAACCAAACTGCTGGTCAAACAGGTGTAACTACTGGAAGTGGAGAAACTGATGCAAGTCTTAAATTCTTTAAAGGAACTGTAACATTTGTATCTGCACAAGGTAGTGAGGTTACTGCTACATTCTCTAACTATGCTTCTGTTAAATCTGATAAAGCAACAACAGGAGAATAGTATTAAAAAGGCAATAGTAATATTGCTTTTTTTTTTGCATTTTGGTAAAATACTTATAGAGAATAAGGGTGATATATTTTGAAAAAGATAGATAAAAAAATGATATATTTTTTAGCTGGTTGTCTTTTATTAATAATGTTAGTTGTAGGAGCTACTTATGCTTATTTTACGGCAAAAGCTAGCGACGATAACACAGTAAAAGGAGATGCTGCAACAGTGAGTTTTGGACTTAGCGTAGATAAAGTTACTACAATAGATATGGCCTATGGACTTGTCCCTATGAAGAATAACCAAGCTCCTAAAGCAGCTAGCAATAAATGTCATGATGATAATAATAATGCAGGATGCCAATTATATAAAATAACTATAAACGCAGATAGTGATACAGTTATGTTCCTAGATGGATATGTATTTATGACACCAAAGGACGAAAGATTAGAAACAAGAATTGCAAATGTATATACAGATGATAAAGAAAACTTTTATACTAAATTTACTCCAGAAGATTTTACAAAGGGAGATTTTGATGAGAGTAATTATATCAAAACAGGAGTTCGTGTTACGGATAAAGAAACTTCTCCTAAAAGAAACGAAGATTATAATTGTTTAGTAATATCTGATGAAAAAATAGGTGGAGATGTTGGAAGAACAAGAGAATTTTATATTATGGTTTGGGTTTATGATAATGGAGAAGCCCAAGACTATTTACAAGGTATGCAGCTTGCTTATCAAGGAGAAGTCACTTTTATAACAGCAGAAGGAAATGAAATTAGTGCAACGTTCGACTAAATTATAGACCATGAAGTTCAAAATAATATTATCTAAATCTAAAATTTAAAGGCATTCAAAAGAACAAATAGAAAAAAAGTTAGAGGTTACATTTCCTCTAACTTTTTACCTTGATAAGTATTTCTTTTTTTCATCTCTTTATCAATATCATTTAAAACACAAAATTTCTTGATTAACCAGGCTGGCTCAATTAAATTTTTAGGATCAGGATCAGAAGTAATTCGATGAATAACAATTTCTGGCCTTAAATACTCTAATTGTTGAATGACAATATCAATATATTCTTCTTTAGATAATACTTTAAATTTCTTCTCCTGATATAAAGTTGCTAAAGGAGTATCTTTTACAATATTAAGCATATGAATTTTAATACCATTAATATCAAGATGATTTAAGTATTTTACAGTTTCTATCATCATTTCTTTTGTTTCATAAGGAAGCCCATTAATAATATGAACAACAACTTCTATATTTCTTTTTCTTAATTTTTTTACCATTTCTTCAAACTGATTTAAACTATGACAACGATTAATTAATTTAGCTGTATCTTCATGAATCGTCTGAAGACCAAGCTCAACAGTTACATCAGTATTTTTATTCAATTCTTCTAAATAATCTAAAACTTCATCCTCAATAGCATCAGGTCTTGTCGCAATAGCAATTCCAATTACATTATCTTTTTTTAAGACACTCTCATATTTTTCTTTTAAAACAGAAAGTGGAGCATAGGTATTCGTATGTGCTTGAAAATAAGCAATATATTTCCCTCTAGGCCATTTCTTAGAAAGTTTATCCTTTATTTCATCAAACTGCTCACTTAAGCTCTTAGAAATATCTCCTCCAAAATCTCCACTCCCTGACTTAGAGCAATAAATACATCCTCCATAGCCAACCTTTCCATCAATATTAGGACAAGTAAATCCAGCATTTAAACTAACTTTAATCACTTTACAATGATATTTTTCTTTATAATGATAATTCAAAGTATGATATCTTTTATTATCTAACGAATATTGAAACATCTTCATCACCTGTATTCATTTTAAACATAAATTTTTTATTTGTAAAGACAATAGACTATATGCTATCTTCATTCTTTAACAAAAAAAACTTCTATTGAAGTATTTTAATTAAATTAGCAATACAAATTGACAATTGCTAAAATAGGTGTTATATTATCAATAGTTAAGAATTTAACTAGAAATGAGGAATACTTATGGAAAAAGATAAAAAAGAAAAGAAAGAAAAAAAACAATTTAAAGCTGAGTCAAAAAAATTATTAGATTTAATGATTCATTCAATTTATACAAATAAAGAAATATTTTTAAGAGAATTACTATCTAATGCTAGTGATGCTATGGATAAATTAGCATATCGTTCTCTTACAGATACTTCATTAAATATTAATAGAGATAATCTAGAAATTAGAATTGATATCGATAAAGAAAAAAGAAAATTAATCATTTCTGATAATGGTTGTGGAATGACCAAAGAAGAATTAGAGAATAATTTAGGAACTATCGCCAAAAGTGGTTCCCTAGATTTTAAAAAACTTTATGACAAGGAAAAGAAAGATGGTCAAGACATTGACATCATTGGTCAATTTGGTGTTGGTTTTTATTCAGCATTTATGGTAAGTGATAAAATTAAAGTAGAAAGTAAATCTGTTGATTCTGAGGATGCCTATATTTGGAAAAGTGAAGGAGCAGATGGCTATGAAATCAAAAAAGGAAAAAGAAAAGATACTGGTACAACAATCACCTTAAGTATTAAAGAGGATACAGAAGAAGAAAATTACAGTGAATTTTTAGATACTTATCATATTCAATCAATTGTAAAAAAATATTCAGATTATATTCGTTACCCAATTAAAATGATGATCGAGCATTCAAAACTAAAAGAAGGCAGTAAAGATGAATATGAAAAAGAAATCGTTGAAGAAACAGTAAATAGCATGATTCCTTTATGGAAAAAATCTAAAAAAGATATTACTGAAGAAGAATATCAAAACTTTTATAGTTCTAAATTCTTTGATTATGATAAACCATTAAAGACTATCCATACTTCTGTTGAAGGACAATGTAGCTATAATGCACTTCTTTACATACCAAGTCATCTTCCATATGATTTTTATACTAAAGAATATGAAAAAGGACTACAATTATATTCAAGTGGTGTCTTAATTATGGATAAGTGTGCTGACTTATTACCAGATTACTTTAGTTTTGTAAAAGGACTTGTTGATACAGAAGATATTTCTTTAAATATTTCAAGAGAAATTTTACAACAAAATCATTCACTTAAATTAATCGCTAAAAGCATTGAAAAGAAAATCAAAAAAGAATTAGAAACCATGCTAAAAGAAGATAGAGAAACTTACGAATCTTTCTTTAAAACATTTGGTATGCAAATTAAATTTGGTGTTTATGCAGATTACGGCGTTCATAAAGATGATTTAAAAGATTTACTAATGTTCTATTCTTCAACAGAAAAGAAATTAGTTACATTAGATGAATATGTTTCAAGAATGAAAGAAGGACAAGAAAATATTTATTATGCTTGTGGAGAAAGTACAGATAAAGTAGATAATATGCCTCAAGTAGAAGGAATCAAAGAAAAAGGCTATGAAATTTTATATCTAACTGAATATGTCGATGAATTTGCTCTACAAACATTAACTACTTATAATGCCAAAAAATTTATGAATGTTTCTAACGATACCGTAGATTTAGATAATGATGAAGAAAAGAAAGAACTAGAAAAGGCGAATACTGATGCCAAAGATATGTTTGAAGTAATGAAAAAAGTACTAGAAAACAATAATATTTCGGATATCAAATTTACTCATCGTTTAAAGAAACACCCTGTTTGTTTAACAACAGAAGGAGAATTATCTGCTAGTATGGAAAAAGTATTAAATGCTCTACCAAATGACAATAAAGTAAACGCTAAAATGATACTAGAAATTAATGAAAAACATCCTATTAGTGAAAAAATTAAAACATTATATAAAGATAATAAGGATGAATTAGAAAAATATACAAAGATATTATATGCACAAGCAAGATTAATTGAAGGATTACCAATTGATAATCCAACAGAAATTAGTACCCTTATTTGTGATGTAATTTCAGAAAATTAGGAGATTTCATGAAAAAAATACTGAAAAGAATTGGTGCTTATTTCATCGATATGATGGTGGTAATGCTAATTACTCAATGTCTATCAGGAGTACCATTCATCAATAAACAATTAGATACTTATAATAAGTATTATCAAGAATATTCAAATGCCTTAAAAGAATATAGTGAATTTAAATTAGAATTACAAAATAGTTTTAAAGATGAAAAAATCACTGAAAAAGAGTATAGCAAAATTATTAAAATTAGTGATGATTATAAACAAGAAATAGAAAAATTCTATGATGACAAAAAAATTACTAAAAAAGAATATAAAACTATAAATAAAAATATGGATAACCATTATTTAAAAATCTATAAAAAATTATATTCTAAGGTAGAAAAGAATTCAATTTGCTACTTTATTATTTATTTAATAACAACAATTTTCTATTTCGTATTCTTCAATTATTACACCAATGGAGAAACATTAGGGAAAAAGATTTTTCATCTAAAGATAGTAAATAATAAAGATAACAATAAAAAAGTATCAATATTAAGTTATATAATTAGAGCAATTTTTCTTTATCAACCAATCTATTACATCATCAAATTAATTTGCGTAATGACTTTAAATGGAAATGATTATTATAATGTAACATCTATTGTTTATGATATTCAATATTACCTACAATTTATCATTATTTTAACTGTAATGATAAAAATGGATGGTAGAGGATTACACGATTTATTAGCAGGAACTAGAGTAGCATCTTACAATAGAAAAGGAGAAGAAATTGATTATTATTCTAAATCATTTCTAACCAAAAGATTAGATGAAGAAATTATAGAAAAAAAAGAAAATTTAAAACAAGGTAATAAGAAATAATAAAAATCTTATCTCTATTTTGAGATAAGGTTTTTATTATACTAAGTGATATATATATGCTATAATAAATTATCGAGGTGACAGGTATGGATATAAAAGATTATCAAAAATTAGGTGGTTATCAATACGCTTATGAAACAGAAACTGTAATAAAAAAAGAAACAATAAAACCAGGAGAGTATTTTATAATCGATTTTTCTAAAACAAGTCTTAGATCAAATACTTTAAATGCAATAAAATTTGATGCAAAAAAAATGAAATTATTGATAGAAACTATTGATTTAGGAAAAGAATGGAAATCAGCATTTAAAAGCAATTTGAATGATATTCCTATATTATTTAAATACTTAGGAGAAAATAAAGCAATAGAACCATTAACAGGAGAAATATTTATTATTGCCTTTCAAAGTGAACAAAAGAATTTAATTCATAAGGAATATAAAAGAGACGATTTTGATTATCTTTTTGAAAATCAAGAGTATTATAATGAATATAAAAATTTTCCCTTAATTATTTCAGGGGAAGATATTTATTTTCAAAGACCAAAAAATGACAGTAAAATAAAGTACTATCAAGTAGCAAAAAATTTAAATTTAAAGCAATTAATTCAAAATTTAATCCAAAAATATCAATTAGATTTTATAAAAAACTACCAAGAGGTTGTACAAACTAGATTTTATGATATTGCAAATGTGGATAATATAATGTATGACTTTGATAGAAATTTAGAAGAAAATATTTCTTTAAAGAAGAAATTAAAAAAATAATATAAGTTATAATTGATTAAGAAAAATTCTATAAAAGTATTTTACAAATTAAATAAAATACAATAAAATCATATAAAAACGAATTAAAATTCTTGTTTATTTATAATTTTGATGTTATAATTGGTAATGAATCAGAAGGGAGGGATAGAAATGTCAGTAAATGTTAGAAATAATAATATCGATGGAGCTCTTAGAATCCTTAGAACGCAATCGGCCCCAACCCTTTCTGTACTAAGAGATAAAAAAGAATACAAAAAGCCTGGAGTAAGAAGAAGAGAAGAAAAGAAAAAAAATACTATTAATTCTAGAAGAAATAGTAAGAAGAATAATTATTCGAATAGAAGTAATAGCAAAAAATATGCTGCTTAAGGGAGATGATGAAATGAGTTTAGCTGAGAGAATAACAGAAGATGTAAAAATAGCAATGAAAAACCAAGATAAAGAAAAACTAAATGTTATTCGTATGGTAAAAAGTGCTATTCAACTTGCTAAAATAGAGGCAAAACATGACTTATCTGATGAAGAAGTAATAGATGTAATTTCTAAACAAATAAAAATGAGAAAAGATTCTATCGTTGAATTTGAGAAAGCATCTCGTACGGATTTAGCAGAAAACTATAGAAAAGAAATAGAAATTTTAAAAGAGTATATGCCTGAACCTTTATCTATAGAAAAAGTAAAAGAAATCATTGATAATGCCTTTGATAAAATAAAACCAACTTCCCCAAAACAAATGGGAATGATTATGAAAGAGGTAACTCCTCAAATAAAAGGAAAATTTGATATAGGAGAAGTTAGTAAGATAATAAAAGAAAAATTAAGTAGTAATTAAAAATTAAGGCTCTCCGCATTTTGATGGGAGTTTAAAAAATAGTTTTTCGACGAAATGTTGGAAAACTATTTTTTTCTGATCTACAAGTGTATTCTAAATAAAGAATTAGAAGCAAGAGGACTATTGTGTCCAATTGAGTATTTAATAAAATTCATATATTCCCCATAGATTGCACCACCACCTGTGTGAATCACATGAGTGGTGGTGCAAGAAGGACAAAATAAAAGGAAAACATAATATAATGAATTCCATTTATTTTTCTCTAGTCGATTTAATCAAAAATATAATAATTATTATTATTTTTATTAATTTCCTGCTTAGTATAAGTTGTTCTAGTATGATTTCCATTAGGATCATTAACGTGAATATCTCCAGAACTATCAATCCCTGATAAAACAATATAATGCCTCTGAGAAGTAAATACTCCAGGTCCTTGATAACTAATCACTGGTTTACCATTTTTTAAAGCATCAACAGCAGTATTCAAATTTTTTGTTTTTTTAACATTACCCAGATTCCATTTTTTCGCAGCGGCTTCTATAAAATTACCTTGAGCAATTTGTCCATTAAAATATCCATTATTAGCAGCCCAAGTAGCAACTGTTTCAACAGAAACATCTTTCTTAGTTAGATATTGAATAACCATAGCTAATGAAACAAAACCACTACCTGTACCACTTATCCTTGAACTAGAATATCCAGGATAACGATAACTATCATATTTAGAATCAGTTTGCTTGATATCAGGAACTTCCATAATATTAGAATTAGATTTCTTTTTATTAGAATTATTAGAGTTATTAGAGCTATTACTTTTATTAGAGTTACTAGAACTATTAGAACTACTAGAACTATTAGAATTACTAGAACTACTAGCTTTATTAGATACTGTTACAGTACATTTTGCTTTCTTTCCATTAGAAGAACTAACTGTAATTGTCGTTTTTCCTTTCTTTAATGCCGTAACTTTTCCATTTTGATTAACAATAGCAACTTTTGGATTACTACTTTTCCAACTTAAATTTTTATTAGAAGTATTAGGGGGAGAAACAATAGCAGTTAATGTATAGTATTTTTTTGGTTGTAGTTTCAGTTTCTTTTTATCTAAACGAATACTAGAAATTTTTTTTGAAGAACTAGAAACACTTCCATTAGACCCACTAGATCCACCACTAGAATTAACATAATCATCAAAATTATCACTAGAATTTCCAGATTTATTATTATAAAGTTGAAAAATTGTATTCAAATTTGCTTTTTGGTAACAAGAAACAAAATTAGAATCCAAAACACCATCACCCATTAAATTAATAACAAAATTAACAAGAGTAGGAATTAAATATAAAGATAAACACATCAAGACTCTTTTTATCAATACCTTCCCATTTTTTGTCATCTCATCAGCTCCATTTGCCAGAACACTTTTAGCCAAATCCACCATTGCCATAACAATTAATCCTATTGGAATAAGAATCCAAGCAATCTTAAGCAGTTGCTTAATAAAAAAAATAACTCCTAGAAATGTAGGTTCACTACAAAAATCAATCGAAAAAAAGATCAATCATATCACCTCTGTTAACATTATAACATTTAAAAAAATAAGAAGCAATTAGATTTAAGTTGAAATAAAAAAATAAAAAACACGAAAAAAATACTTACATGAAAAATTTTTTTGTGGTATATTGAATAAGCGACAAATTTTATCATAAGAAAGAGGTGTTTATTTTGAAAAAAATTGATTTAGGAAAAGACGATATTAGTAAATTATTATTATCATTTTCTATACCATGTGTAATTAGTATGTTAATCAATTCCATTTATAATATTGTCGACCAAATATTTATAGGAAAAGGAGTAGGAACATTAGGGAATGCCGCTACCAATGTAATATTTCCTTTAGTCATTATCTTTAATGCCGTAGCAGGATTAATCGGGAATGGTGCTGCTGCAAACTTATCTTTAAAATTAGGAGAAGGGAAGAAAGAAGAAGGAGGAAAAATTATCGGTACTTCCGTTACTCTTTCTATTCTAGCTTCCGTCATTTTAAGTATTTTATCCTATCTATTCTTATCCCAATTAATCTATGCCTTTGGTTGCACTGAAAAAGTTTACCAATACGCCATAGACTATGGGAAAATTATTATCATAGGCGCTCCATTCATGATAATTTATTCAAGTCTCTCTCAAATCATAAGAGCAGATGGTTCCCCAAAATATTCCATGATTTTATTAGTAGTTGGAGCAATTATAAACATTATATTAGATCCAATCTTTATCTTTGGTTTTAATATGGGAGTAAAAGGAGGAGCAATTGCTACTATTATTGGGCAATTTGTATCCTTCTTAATGGCAATTCTTTATTTAAAAAGATTAAAATCAGTAACCATAAAAAAAGAATCATTTAAATTAGATAAAAGTATCTTTAGAACCATAGGATTAGGACTATCATCATTTATTACCCAAGTTACAGTACTTACTTTATTTATCTTCATGAATAATATGATGACAAAATATGGAGCACATACCAAATATGGAGCAGACATTCCTTTATCTGTTTATGGAGTTATCTCAAAATTAAATAGTTTATACATATCTACTATTTTAGGAATATCTATTGGATCACAACCAATAATCGGCTTTAACTATGGAGCCCAAAAATATGATCGTGTCAGAGAAACCTTAAAAAAAGTCCTTATCATCAATGGCATAGTAGGCTTAACTTTTAACATCATATTCTATTGTTTTCCTAAAGAATTAGTAAGTATCTTTATCTCAGAAACTGATCCAAGTTATCATTTATTTATTGAATTTGCTGTTTTAATCTGTCATAACTTCTTATTACTTATGGGATTAAACTTCCTAGAAATGACAACATCAATTGTGGTTCAATCCTTAGGAAATGTCAAAAAAGCAACAGCAGTATCATTCATCAGACAAATTATTTTATTTATTCCCATTGCTTGCTTCATGTGTATAACCTTAAATAAAGGAATAGAAGGAGTATTACAAGCAGGCCCAATTGCCGATGGAATAACATTTATTATTGCTATCTTTATCATCTCTAGTGAATATAGAAAATTATCAAAATCTATAATAGAGGAAGAAAATACTTCTCCAGAAATTTCTTTAAGTAAAGACTTATCTAAAGAAAAGATAATTATTACTATTTCGAGAGAATATGGAAGTGGAGGAAGATATGTAGGAAAAATCTTATCCGAAAATCTAAAAATTCCATTCTACGACAAAGAATTAATTAAATTAACTAGTAAATCATCAGGATTAGGAAAAGAATATATTGAAAAAAGTGATCAAAAATTATCAAGTGGAAAATTTGAAGGCAATAACGATGACAGAATTTTTATTGCTGAAGAAAAAGTTATCAAAAAACTAGCAAAAAATTCTTGTATCTTCGTAGGAAGATGTGCAGATTATATCTTAAAAGATAATAAAAATGTAGTTTCTATCTTTTTATATAGTAAAGATGAAGATAAAGTCAAAAGAGCGGTTAAATATTATGGCTTAGATGAAGATAAAGCGTTAAAACAAATCAATAAGATAAATAAAGAAAGAGCAAAACATTATAAATATTATACTAACAGAAATTGGTATGATTTTAATAACTATGATTTAGCATTAAATGTAGATACATTAGGAGTAGAAAATACAGCAATCTTAATAGAACAATACTTAAAGAATCAGAAGAATAAATAATTTTTTCTGTTTTTTTAATATAAGACATTCAAAATTAAAAGGAAAAAAAGTATTTCCAAAAATCAAAAAATATGTTATTATCTATGATATAGATAGGAGGTCTATAGAGAATGGAAAAAAAGAGAACCGGACAATTCGTTGCCCTTATGGCATTGGTTGTCGGAGTAGTAGGAGTATCCGTTGGATTTTCTGCATTTTCAAATGCACTAAAAATTCAATCTAGTGCAACCGTAACCCCAGATGAAAGTACTTTAAATGTTGATTTTTCTAGTTTAGAAAACAGTGTTGATACAAGTGATATTAAACCAGCAGTAACTGGTACAATCACAGCAACAGACGCTAAAATCAATAACACAAGTGATCCAGTAATTAGCAATTTAAGTGCAACTTTTACTGAACCTGGACAAAAAGCTACTTACAGTTTTTATGCTTACAACGCTGGAGAATTAACAGCGTACTTAAAAAGCATAGTTTATGGAAATGCTCAAGGAGAAACATCTACTAAAGTTTGTAAAGCTAAAGAAGGAACGACAGATGCATTAGTTCAAAAAGCTTGTGAAGGAATTTCTCTAAAAGTAAAAGTAGGAACCGAAGCTGAAACAACTAGTGGAATTGGAAGTATTACAAATCATTCTTTATTAAAAGGAGCAGGGGAAGCTATTACCGTTACTTTAGAATACGCTGCCGGTGCTGAAAGAGCTGATGGAGACTTTACCGTTTCATTTGGAGACGTTACTTTAAACTATAGTTCGGCAGATTAAAAAATGGCACGGTTTACAACTGTGTCATTTAAAGTTAGGAGGATAATATGAAAAAAAGTTATATAAAGCTAATTATTTTTTCTTTCATTTTTATCCTCTTATTTTTTCTCAATAGCTTAAAATTTCATTTTCTAAATCAAACAAAATTAAATATTATTCTAATTTTATTATTAGGATTAACCTATCTTTTATTCGGTTTTGAAAAAAATAGAAAACGCTATTGGAAGGATGTTGTCTTAGAAATAGTGATTACACTTCTAGCGTTCTTTCTAATTTATTACTTATCAGGAATTATAATAGGATTTGCCAAAACAAAAAATTATTTTACTTTAACCTCTTTCAAAAATTTTATTTTTCCAGTATTTATTTATATTATTTTAAAAGAGTATTTAAGATACCAACTCGTAATGAAAGCAAGTGAAGAAAAAAAACTAATTTACTTAGTTTGTCTATTTTTTATCATTTTAGAAAATACAGTTCCTTTCTCAATACATCCTCTTGTTTTTAATCAAGAAATGTTTTTATTTCTTGCTTTAACATTTCTTCCTTCAATAACAGAAAATATACTATGTACCTATTTAACCTTAAATTTTGGATATATACCAGGAATGATTTATCTATGGATAATGAAATTATATTTCTATATCTTACCCCTAATTCCTAATCCTAATGAATATATCTATTCCATGATTTTCTTTTTACTACCAGTCTTTGTATTATTTCGAATAAAAACTTGGCAGAAAAAAGATAGAACTAATCCAATAGAAAGAGAAGAAAAACAGAAAACAGGAATAATTTCTTATTTACCAGCAGTAGCTATTACTATAGTTTTAGTATATTTTGTGTCAGGATATTTTAAATATTATGCAATAGCAATCGCCAGTAATTCAATGAGCCCTTGCTTCTATAAAGGAGATGTAGTAATCATTAATCAAGAAGATAAAAGAATTGAAAAAGGAGATATTATTGCATTCAAAAAAGAGGGAACCGTAATTATTCATAGAATTCAACAAATCATTAAAACAAAAGACGAATACCTTGTCTATACAAAAGGAGATGCTAATCGTAATCCCGATAATTATAAAATAACCAAAGATATGATTTTAGGAGTAGTTAAGTATAGAATTCCCTATGTAGGATATCCTACAATACTACTTAACGAATATTGGTAAGAGGTGATCATCATGCAAATAAAAAAACAAAGAAAAAAAACAATAAAAAAAAAGAATTTATCTAATCACAAAAGAATATTTGGTAAAATTTATATATCTTATACCAAAAGATATATAATCTTCTTATCCCTATTTTTTATTTTCTTTGCATTAGGAATTTACTTTATCTTAAATTCAACGGATATTATTCAAGAAGAAAATGTATTTTATCAAGAAAAAAGTAATGTAGATTATTCTATTTGCTTAAATGAAAACGATTTCTATGAAGAAAAATGCTTAGTCAAAGACATGTCTTACATTGCAAGTTTAATTAATAATATTTCCCTAGATTTTAATTATCAATTTATAACCAATAATGAAGAGTTAAACCAACCATTTGAGTATGAAGTAATTGCCAAATTAGTAATAGCAAACAGTGATACAAATACCAACTATTATGAAAAAAAATACACTTTAGTAGAAAAGACTACTAATGAAGTAAAAAATATAAATAAGTATTATACTTTAAACAAAAATATTAGCATCAATTACAATACTTATAATGAAATTGCCACTAAATTTAAATCCCAATATGGAGTAGATACGAACAGTTATTTAGAAGTATATTTAATCACTTATCATAAAAGTACTTCAGAATATGCAATCCCTTCATCAAGTGTGACGTCTATTCAAATTCCATTATCTCAAAAAGCAATTCAAATCAAATTAAATACTAAAGAAGTAAACAACAAACAAAATCAATTCATTACCAAAAATCAATTTTTACTTTCTAATGGAATTTATCTTACCTCTGGATTATTATGTATTGTATTCTCTATCATTTATATCCTCATAGTAATTCAAATGAGCAGTATCTTAGGAAAAAAGAAAAATAAGTATGATAAATATTTAAGTAAAATATTAAAGGAATATGATCGATTAATTGTAGAAACATCTACTTATCCTAAAATAGAAGATTATCATCTGCTAAAAATTAATAGTTTTGATGAGTTATTAGATGTAAGAGATAATTTAAGACTTCCTATTATGTATTATAGCGTTACTCCTCATCAAAAAGCACATTTCTATATTCTTCAAGAGAAAAACCTTTATGTATACACATTAAAATTAGTTGATTTAACCAAAGAAAAAAATTAAAGAGGTACGTCTAAACTTCTTTAATTTTTCTTTTTAATCAATTAATCCATTCTTTTTCAAAAAGTTTTTAGCCACTTTACTAGGTTTTTGATTTAAAACATCAACATTATAATTCAATCCTCTCATCACTTCATCACTTAAATAAGGAGAAAGTGCTTCTAAAGTAATTTTTACTTCAGGATAATTTTGAATAATATTATGATTAACAACTGGAACAGCTTGGTAAGGAAGAAAGAAGTTCTTATCATCCTCTAAAACAACCAAATCAAATTTCTTAATTAAAGCATCTGTAGAAAAAGCATCAACAACATCACTTTCTTTATTCATTAATGCCGTATATCGTGGTGCACCATCAATAGCAACGACCTTTTTAAAGTAAAGAGGATAAGTCTTTTTAAGACCTAAATAACAATCATTTCTTTCCATAAAAGTTAGAGTAGGAGAGAAAGTCAATTTACTAGAAACCTTCGTCAAATCACTAATACTTTTAATGTTATACTGATTAGCTAAATCCTTTCGAATTGCTAAAGTATAAGTATTATTAAAATTCAAATCACGTAAAATATTTAAATCATATTTTTCTTTAAATTCCTCCTTAGAAATACGATAAACTTTATTGGCATCAGAAATAGGTTGATGCTTTAAGAAACTACCATAAATTGTACCAGTATAATCAATATACATATCAATACTATCTTTTTTTATCGCTTCTAATACAATAGAAGAAGAACCCAAAGATAATTTTTGATTAACATGAATATTTGTGTTATCCTCTATCAAATATTTTACCATATAAGATAAAATTTCTTGCTCAGTAAAATCCATACTACCAATGGTAATTGTTCTTTCATTCTTTTTATTAACAGTATAATTTGATAAGAAAAAGATAAGAAAAATAATAACAATAGCACTAAGAATAATTCCCTGCGTAAGAGGTCTTTTCCAAAAAGGCTTCTTTTTCTCTTTTTTAGATTTTTGAGGAGTAACCAAATTTTCGACAATACCAAGAGCATAATCAATCAGTAAAGCCAAAACACAAGCAGGAATAGCCCCCGCTAAAATTTGAGCATTGTTGACTGAACGAATTCCAGCATAAACTAAATAGCCTAATCCTCCTGCTCCTACAAAAGCAGCTAAAGTCATCAAACCAACAGCACTAACCGCTGATATACGAATTCCTGCCATAATAACAGGAAGTGCAAGAGGAATTTGAATTTTAGTAAGCACTTGCCATGGCGTTAAACCAATCCCAGTTGCTGCTTCCAACATCTGCTCATTAATACTTTTAATTCCCGTATAAGTATTTTTAATAATAGGAAGAAGAGAGTATAAAATAACCATAACAATAGCAGGAAGTGAACCAATCCCCAAAAAAGGAATAGCAAACCCAAGTAATGCCATCGAAGGAATTGCTTGAATTACACTAGCAATCCCTAAAATAGGCTTAGATAACTTTTGTTTATAACTAATCAAAATCCCAATGGGAATACCAATTAATATTGCAATAAAAATAGATAACCCAGTAAGTTTAATATGTTCAATTAAAAGATTTAATAATTCCTGATAATTAGAAGTAATATAATTAAAGAATTCCATCTTTCTCCTCACTTTCTAAAAACTGTTGACTTAAACTAGTAATCAAACTACTCTTAGTAATAAGTCCCTTTAATTTATTTTTACTATCGACAACAGGAACTATTTTTATATGATTTTCTTTCATAATTTTTAATAAATCAACAATATTATCATTAGGACTAGCAGTAATAAAATCATCCTCAATAAAGTCTTTAGCTTTTTTATTCTCATAATTAATATTAAATAAACTATCTGCATAAAGAATCCCTTTTAATTTTTGCTCATTATCAATAACAAGTAAAGTATCTGTCTTATTCATTCTCATTTTATTCAAACAATAAAATACTGAAAAATTCTCTTTACAACAATTAGGATGTTCTATCATAATATCCTTAACTTTAATTAATTTAGGAGAATCCCAAATCCTCTTTTCCCCAACAAAGTTCCTTACAAACTCATTAGCCGGATGTTTCAGTATTTTTTCAGGACGATCATATTGAACAACTTGTCCATTTTCCATAATAGCAATCTTATCTGCAAGCTTAATTGCCTCATCCATATCATGAGTTACAAAAATAATTGTTTTTTTCAATTTCTCTTGTAGTCGAATGACCTCATCCTGAAGAGAAGAACGAGTAATCGGATCAAGTGCACTAAAAGGCTCGTCCATCAATATAATATCAGGATCTGTCGCAAATGCTCTAGCAATTCCAACTCTTTGCTGTTGTCCACCTGATAATTCAGAAGGGTAACTATCTAACAATTCTTCAGGAAGACCAACCATCTTCATCAATTCATTTGTCTTTTTCTGAATTAACTTTTTCTCTTTCTTCTCTAATTTAGAAATCAGTTCAATATTTTGACGAATCGTCAAATGAGGAAATAATCCCGTTTGTTGAATAACATAGCCAATATTTCTTCTTAACTTAATAGGATTCTTTTTCTTAATGTTCTCCCCATTAATCATAATTTTTCCCTTAGTAGGTTCAATAAGCCGATTAATCATTTTCAAAGTAGTAGTCTTCCCACATCCACTTTCCCCAATTAACACAACAATAGAATTATTATCTATCACTAGATTGATATTCTCTAAAATTTTTTTCTCTTTATAAGATTTAGATACATTTTTAAATTCAATCATCTTACACCTCTATTTTCTATCTACTTATTTATTATAATACAAATTTATTATAATACAAAATAAAAAAGACGTTCCTCTTTTTCTAAAAAATTTTACAAAAATAACAATAATTGACAAATAATACTGAAAGAGAATATCTTGTTCATCATCATTATCTTGATAAATAGTATAAATTTATTTATAATAAGAAAAAAACAAATTCTATATAAAAGGAGGAAATATTATTATGATATATTTAGATTATGCGGCAGCAACTCCCGTTGATCAAGAAGTTCTATCTCGCTACATTGAAGTAACCAATAAGTATTTTGCCAATCCTAATTCATCTCATCAGTTAGGACAAAATGCAAATAATCTCATCATAGCATCAACTAAAAAAATAGCATCATATCTTAACATTGAACCAGAAGAAATAATTTATACCAGTGGTGCAAGTGAATCTAATAACTTAGCCATCAAAGGAATTGCAGAAAGGTATAAAAACTTTGGGAAACATATTCTAATTAGTAGCTTAGAACATAATTCCATTGTATCATCAGCAACCAGATTACAAGAACAAGGCTTTGAAGTAGAACTTCTTCCCGTAACCAAAGAAGGATTAATTGATTTAGCTATTTTAAAAAATAAAATAAGAGAAGACACGATTTTAGTAAGCATTTGCACAGTAGATAGTGAAATAGGCCTAAAACAACCAATCGAAAAAATAGGAGAAATTTTAAAACAATACCCAAATTGTCACTTTCATACTGATGCCACCCAAGCAATAGGAAAAATTCCCGTTGATTTACAAAATGTTGACCTACTTACTTTTGCTCCTCATAAATTTTATGGCTTACCAGGAATAGGGGGTTTAATCAAAAAGAAAAATATCAGTCTTCACCCACAAATCGATGGGGGAAAATCTACAACAATTTATCGTAGTGGAACACCAGAAACAGCAAATATTGCTGCATTAGAAAAAGCTCTATCATTAAGCATAAACTCCATGCAAGAAAGATACCAAATCGTAGAAAAATTATATCAACAACTAAAACAAAAACTTGCAACTTATCCCAAAGTGGCCATGAATAATACAACAAATTCTATTCCTTATACATTAAACTTTAGTATTGAAGGAATAAAATCAACAGATATCCAAAAAAAATTAGAAGAAAATGATATTTATGTTTCTACTAAAACATCTTGTTGCCCAATCATGACCCCCTCAAAATTAGTTTATGCCTTAACCAAAGATAAAAATAAAGCTTCTTCTTCCATTAGAGTAAGCCTATCTCACTTAACTACTCAACAAGAAATAGAAATCTTCATCAGTACTTTTGACAAAATATATCAGAAAGGAGAACAAAATGGAAAAATATAAAGAAATTGAACGAAGTATTATCAAAAAATATCGAAAAGAAATTTGGAGCCGATTTGTAAAAGCCGTTATTGAATATCAATTAATAGAAGAAGGAGACAACATCATGGTTTGTATTTCAGGAGGAAAAGACTCATTCCTACTGGCTAAATGTATCCAGGAATTACAACGACATGGAAAATATCACTTTAATGCTCACTATGTTGTCATGGATCCAGGGTATAATGAATATAACCGTGACTTCATTTGGGATAATGCCAAAATATTGAATGTCCCAATCGAAATGTTCGATACAAATATTTTCGATGTTGTAAGTGAAGTAGACAATAAAAGTGCTTGCTATCTTTGTGCAAAAATGAGAAGGGGCTGTCTGTATAACAAAGCCAAAGAATTAGGATGTAACAAAATTGCCTTAGGACACCATTTTGATGATGTTATCGAAACAACACTTCTTTCTATGCTATATGGATCAGAAATAAAAACTATGATGCCAAAACTTCACAGTGATAACTTCGAAGGATTAGAATTAATCCGCCCTTTATACTTAGTTAAAGAGTCATCAATTATTTCTTGGAGAAATTCTAACGATTTAACTTTCATTAATTGTGCTTGTCGCTTTACCGAAGGTTGTTCTTTAATTAATGATGGAACTAGTAAGCGAAAAGAAATCAAGGAACTCATTAAAAACTTAAGAAAAATTAATCCTAACGTTGACCATAATATCTTCAAAAGTTTAGACAATGTCAATTTAAATTGTGTTTTAGGAACAAAAAAAGAAGGAATATACCATAGCTTCCTAGAAACTTATGAAAATAAAAATAGGAAAGACAAAATCTCATAATGAGATGCTTTACCCAAAAACTTTTATCCCAAAAATACTTCAAAATCATTTTCCTTTCTTATATAGATGACTATAAATAATAAATTTACCTTATGCGTTTTCACAAAATAATTATATCTTTAGCAAAATCTTTAGAAAAAAAGCCTAAAAATAGCCAAAATTTTCTCAACACGTTAACAAAACAACGAATAAGCAAAAAAACTTAAAAAAAGTGAAAAAAAGCATTGACAGTTCTAACTTCTTCTGATAAAGTATTAATTGTCCTTTGAGAGAAGGGAAAGACTTAATCAAAACCCTTATATTAATTGGATAAATTTAAAAAATATAACAAAGAAAAAAACTTAAAAAAAGTAAAATTTAGTATTGACTTTGATTTAAAACTTTGTTATAGTATATGTTGTCTTTGAAAGAAAGACTGATGTTCTTTGAAAACTGAGCAAAACGTCGAT
>CAKPOS010000001.1 GCA_934176955.1 uncultured Bacilli bacterium | reverse complement strand
CCAATTGAGTATAGAACTCAACTAGGGTTTAAATAAAAGTTTTTTATTGTCTACTTTTTATTGACAAGTTCACAAAATAGTCTAGTTTTTAGTTGCACTTGATATCTAAACATGGTAGAATGATAATTGCCCTAAAAATAGAGAAGGTGATTTATGGAAACTTTAATATTACCCATGGCTACTCTTTTACTTGCATATTTATTAATTATTATTTTTTATAGCAAAAAAAGAGCTTCCATCGAAGAAACAAAAATTTATTCTAGACTTTTAATTATTAATTTCGTTGATGCAATTTTAGCTATTTTAACTTATGTCTTTGCCAAAGTCTTCGATTTTGACTTTGGTATTATTATTTTACAAAAATTATATATGTCTTTAATGATATTAATGACGGTATATATCAATTGTTATAATATTATTATTATGAAAATGAATAAAAAATTAAAAAGAAGGTTAACGAATCTTTTAATGATATCTTTTTATTTTGTTTTTCTCTTGATTATGTGTACTCGTTTAGTAGTAATTAATGAAGGCAATATCTTAGATGGATTTGGCTTATCTTATAATATAACTTTGTATTCTACAATAATCTATCTTGGTTTAATCATTATAACATCAACAATTATTTTTATTAAAAATAAGGATTGTTTTAAAAAAGACATTCCCTTTATTTGTCTAATTTTTTTATATATTTTAGGATTAGTAGCTAGAAGATTTTTTCCTAATATTATGTTTGAAAATTTCTTTTTTACTTATATGCTTTTAATTATGTATTTTACCATAGAAAATCCAGATATTAAAATGATTGAAAAATTAAATTTAGCAAAAGAAACAGCTGAAAAAGCAAATCGGGCAAAAAGTGATTTTCTTTCTTCAATGTCTCATGAAATTAGAACGCCGTTAAATGCTATTGTTGGGCTATCGTCAGGGATGAAAGAAAAGAAAATTTGCCCAAAAGAAATGGAAAAAGATTTAGAAGATATTATTTATTCTTCTAATACTTTATTAGAAATTGTTGGGAATATTATGGATATTAATAAGATAGAATCAGATAAAATGGAAATTACTTTATCTTCCTATTCTCTTAGAGAAGAAATTACCAATCTAGTTAGAATTTATCATCCTAAAATTAATGAGAAAAATTTAGAGCTAGAAGTTAATATTTCTGATACTATTCCTGAAAGGTTAATTGGGGATAAAAGTCATATCAAGGAAATTATGAATAATTTGCTTTCAAATGCAATTAAATATACAGACAAAGGAAAGATAGAATTATCTGCAATAGGAATATTTAAGGGGGAAACTTATTATCTTAAAATCGTTTGTAAAGATACAGGAAAAGGAATTCGTAAAGAAAATTTAAAAAAGTTATTTACTAAGTTTGAACGATTTGATGTAGAAAAAAATTCAACCATTGAAGGAACTGGTCTTGGCCTTGCTATTACTCAAAAATTAGTAGAATTAATGAAGGGAAAAATTACTGTAGAATCAATTGCAGGAGAGGGTTCAACTTTTACTGTTACTCTTCCTCAAAAAATAGAAGTCATTAAAGAAAACTCTTTTCCACAAAAGAATCTAGAAGCCCAAATGATTAATCCAGAATTAAAAGTATTAATTGTTGATGATAATAAATTGAATCGAAAAGTTGCTAGAAATTTCTTAGAGTCCTTAGAAATAAATAAAATCGATGAGTGCAGCAATGGATTAGAATGCTTAACAAAAATAAAAGAAGAAAATCAAAATTATGATATTATTTTAATGGATATCATGATGCCCGTTATGAATGGAGAAGAAACTTTAAAAGAATTAAAGAAAATAACTAATTTTTCCATTCCTGTCATTGCATTAACAGCAGATGCTTTAGCAGGTGCGGAAGAAAAATATAAAAAAGAAGGGTTTACGGAATATCTTTCTAAGCCATTCACGAAAGAACAATTACAAGTAAAAATAGAAAATAGTTTAAAAAAAGATAAGGAGTAATGATAAAATTTTCCTTATCTTTTTTTTAGAATAATATAGGTAAGTATTTTTTGTTTCTAATATTAATAACATTTAATAGGTGATATTAATGTTTTCTAAATATATTCATAAAAGAATTCGAATTGTTTTATTTATCGTTATTTTATGTTTTTTTCTCATTATTGGAAAGGTATTTTATATCCAAGTTATGGATTATCAAAAATTAAATCATTATGCAAATGGATTATGGAGTAGAAATCTTCCTATTGAAGCCGATAGAGGAAAGATTATGACGAGTGATAAGAAAGTCATTGCTGATAATTTAACGACAGTATCTCTAGTATTTATTCCTAATCAAATCCAGCAAGATAAAAAAGAAAAAATGGCTAAAGAAATTGCTAGTATTTTAAATTGTAATGTTCAAGCTATTCGAGAACATATCTTTAAAAGTTCTTCTATTGAAAGGGTACATCCAGAAGGAAGAAGATTAGGCTATGAAGAAGCAGATAAAATAGAAAAATTAGGCTATGAAGGGGTATATTTAGTAAAAGAATCTAAAAGAATTTATCCCTATGATAAATTGCTGTGTCATGCATTAGGTTATGTTGGGATAGATAATCAAGGATTAAGTGGATTAGAGTTACAGTATGATAAATATTTAACAGGTTCAGCAGGGGCTATTCAATATTATAGTGATGCTAAAGGCCAAAAATTAAAAAAAGTAGAAAATTATGTCGAACCAACTAACGGGATAGATGTAGAATTAACAATTTCTTATGATATTCAAAGTATTATGGAAAGAGAATTAGACAATGCAATGACGAAATATAATGCAGATGGTGCTTGGTCAATTGCCATGAATCCCAAAACAGGAGAAATCTTAGGATTAGTCTCGAGACCAGGATTCAACCCTAATCATTATCAAGAATATAAAACAGAAGAAATTAATCGCAACTTAGCCATTTGGGCTAGCTATGAACCAGGAAGTACTTTCAAAATTGTTACTTTAGCAACTGCTTTAGAGGAAGGAAAAGTAGATTTAGAGAAAGATACTTTCTATGATGGGGGTTCTGTCAATGTAGATGGCGCTAGAATAAAATGCTGGAAACATGGGGGACATGGTGCTCAAACTTTTTTACAAGTTGTACAAAACTCTTGCAATCTTGGTGTAAATACAAGAACACAAATTTATTACAAACGCAGTAATATTATTTCTCTCTATTTTTATATACTTGTTTACACAACTGGTAAGCCCTTTTTCCTTCTCCTTTTATTTTTATTTCATCTAAATTAGAATATATATTGGGGAGTTTTATATTAAATTTTTGGCATTCTTCTTTTGTTAATTCTTTAAAAGCAGGACATGGTAGGACAGTGCCATCAAATTTTATATCTAGTTTTTCCAAACCAGCGTTGCATTGGTGTGTTTGCTCATCAAAAAATGGTGTTCCTATTCTTATGTTACCCGTGTAATATTTTTTAGATTGTTCTAATATAGTAAAGAATTCTTTTTTTTCTTTTTCAGATAGTAATAGTTCCTTTTTATTTATTCTTCCTCTTCCCTGAGGGAGAAAGTTTAAGATACTGATGTTTTGTATTTTGGCTATTTCTAATAATTCTAAGATATCAGGGATTTCTTTATAGTTTAATTTCATTGGTACAAAATGGATATCTATGTTTATATTAGTTTGAGATGCTCTTATTATGGAATCTAATAGTGCTTGTCTTGATGGTTCTTTTCTTCCCATGATTTTATGATCTGTTTCAGATTCATAAGCTTGAACATCAAATACTATTTTATCTAAACCAATATCATTTAAAGTATTTAATATTTCTTTACTTATTCCTCCTATTTCGGTTGGATTTAATAAGTTATTATAATAAGTTCTTATTTTCTCTAATAGAAATTGATTATCTGGTTCGTGTTGTTGTACTTCTTTTATTGCGTTATTGAATTCGTTTAAATAATATTTTTGTGCTGCATTATTGAGCTTATTTTTTTTGATTACACCACTAGTAAATATTACTGTTTTTATATGAAGGGATTTTGTATATTTGACCATTTCTATTAATTGAGGATGAAGAAATGGTTCTCCACCAGATAGAGATAGTTCTTGTATTCCACCTGTAGACATAAAGTGGTCGATTACTTTTTTAAAGTCTTCAAATGTGATGATTTGTTTTTTGTTACAATTAGAATTGGAGGAACAAAACATACATTCATTTAAACATTTTTCGATAATTTCAAAGCATAAATCTTTTACCATATTTATTTCTCCTTTAATCATTTATCATTTATTATACACGAAAAATACTTATTTTGTCTTTTCTTTTAATGAATTTACAGTTTGGGTGAAGTATTTTTTTGTTAAAAATATTAAATTCTTGAGAAAACGAGTAAGGATAGGGAATATATTGATGAAAAATAAAATGATATCCTAAATACATTGAGAAAAGCTGGAAGGAAATCATGAAAATAAATATCAAAAGTTCACTTTATTTAGTGTTCTTGCTTTTTTATTTTCTATTTACAAACACCCCCTAGGGGTGTTATAATATTTGAAAGGAGAGGATATGCAAATGGCAGAAAAACGGGAGTGTTGTAACGACTTAAAAACTACTAAGAGAACTGTTGATACAAAGAAAAATTTAATGAAAAGACTAAAAACGATTGAAGGACAAATAAGGGGAGTTCAAAATATGATTGAAGAAGATAAATATTGTAATGATATTTTAATTCAGCTTTTAGCAATAAATAAATCGATTAAAAGTGTTAGTAATGAAATCTTTAAAAGTCATTTGTCGACTTGCGTTGTTCGTGAAATAAAAAATGATAATGATACAATTATTGATGAAGTAATGGATTTAGTAAAAAAATTAAATTAATTTATAGAATAAATATTCCGTTAGTTAGAGAATGAAGTATTTTATTTGAATAAATAGGAGGGGATTATTTTGAAAAAAATTGTTTTAAAAATAGGTGGAATGACTTGTAGTGCTTGTCAGGCTAGTTTAGAAAAATACTTACTTAGACAAAAAGGTATTGATGATGCTGTTGTTAATTTAGTAATGTCTACTGCTAGTATTCATTATGAGGATGATATTACGGAGGAAGATTTAAATCGATATGTTAAAGAAGCTGGTTTTCAATCTTTAGGAATTTATGATGCACAAGAAGAAAAAGAGAACAATCGAAATCGTTATTTTTTGCTCAATGGATTTCTTGCTTTAATAGTGCTTTATGTTTCAATGTCCCATATGGTTCATCTTCCGATAATTCCTTTTTTACATAGGATAAATTATCCTGTTCATTATTCAGTATGTTTATTTCTCTTTAGTGTTTATTTTCTTTATTTTGGTAGAGATATTTTAATCAGTGGAATAAAAAATATTTATCATCATTCTCCAAATATGGATACTTTAGTTACCTTAGGAGTGTTTTCAAGTTTTATTTTAAGTACTTGTAATATGATAATGATTTTAAAAGGTCATCAAGAATATGTAGAAAATTTATACTTTGAAAGTGTTTGTATTATTCTTTATTTTATTAAATTAGGAAGATATATTGATAATATCAGTAAAGAAAAAACTAAAGATGCAATAAAAGGGTTAGTAACCATTACACCTAAAACAGCAATATTATTTCTTCATCATCAAGAAAAAGAAGTTTCGATTGATGAAGTCAAAAAAGGAGATATTTTAATTGCTAAACCAGGAAATCGTTTTGCGGTTGATGGGAAAATAGTGAAAGGAACTTCCTATGTTGATGAATCTTTTATCAGTGGAGAATCTGTTCCTGTAAAAAGAGGAGAAAAGGATAAAGTCGTTGCTGGTTCAATCAATTTAGAAAAAGAAGTTTTATATCAAGCAGAAAATATTGGAAAAGATTCTACAATATCAGAAATTGTTCGCTTAGTTGTAGAAGCTACGAACACTAAAGTTCCTATTGCTAGAGTTGCAGATAAAGTTAGTGGTGTTTTTGTTCCTATTGTCATTATCATAGCAATAATTACGATGCTTGTTCATTTAATATTGGGATTTTCTTTCAATGATGCGATTATTCATATGGTAACTGTTCTTGTTTGTGCTTGCCCTTGTGCCTTAGGACTAGCTACTCCTTTAGCAGTAGTAGTCAGTGAAGGACTATGTGCTAAAAATGGTATTTTAATTAAAAAGTCTGAAATATTGGAAAGTGCCAACAAAATAGATACCATTGTTTTTGATAAAACAGGAACACTAACTTATGGAAAGTTAAGAATAGCAAAAATTATCAATCAATCTTCTTATTCTGACAATGAATTAATTGAAATAGTATCTTCTTTAGAAAGCAAATCTACCCATCCTATAGCAACCTCTTTTCAAAATTACGCCAAGGAAAAGAACTTAAAACGTTTAGTTGTAAAGGATTTTAAAAATATCCTTGGTTGTGGATTAAGAGGAACAATTGGGAATTTTGAATATTTGATTGGTAGTAGTAAGATACTTGAGCAGAATAAAATTAAAAATTCACTTTCTTTGGATGAAGAAGAATTGTCTTTAGAACAAAATAGTATTGTTTATGTTATCGAAAATAAAAAAGTCATCGCTCTTATTGGAGTAAGAGATATGATGAGAGAAAATGCTTGTGATGTCGTTCAAAAATTAAAAGCCATGAATAAAAGAATGATAATGTTGACAGGAGATAATGAAATTACGGCAAATATTATGGCCAAAAGTATCGGAATAGAGGAAGTAATTGCCAATGTAAGTCCCAAAGATAAAGCCAATCAAATAAAGAAGTTAAAGAATCAAGGGAAGAAAGTGATGATGGTGGGGGACGGCATTAATGATGCACCTAGTTTATCTATCGCTGATATTGGGGTTAGCCTAAGCTCGGCAATTGATATTGCAGCAGATTCATCTAATGTTATTTTAATGAAGAATGATTTAAATGCAATTTATCATTTATTGGATATTAGTAAAAAAACGTTAAAAAATATTAAAGGAAATTTATTTTGGGCCTTTTTCTATAATATTTGTATGATTCCTATAGCATGTGGCTTATTAGAGGAATTTCATATTCAAATGAATCCTATGTTAGCAGGTCTTGCTATGACATTATCTAGTTTAACAGTAGTATTTAATGCCTTAAAACTAAGAAGATGGAAAGCAAATTAATTCCGTTTAACTTAAATACTGATAAAGCTAGTAACCTTTTATTAAAGAATTAGAAAAATAAAAGGAAATCTCTTTATCAGTATTTTTTTATTCAATTAAAAATGGAATCGAGGAAGCTAAAGAAAAAGAAAGAAAATGGGCAAGGAATAGTTTAAAAAAAATTAAATAAAGAGCAGGTCAAGAAAGATTTGTTTTAATCACTCCGAAAAAATTCGCATTTGCGAAAAAATTCGGAATATTACTGCTTGAAAAAAATTTAATATATAGTATAATGTGATTATGAGGGGAATTTTATGATGTAGTAGTGAAAAAATATATAGAAAGGAAGATACAATCAAAAAGAATAGTATTTTTTTGATTGATGGTATAGGAAAAAATGAAAGAAATAAAACGAGATTTTTATTTAAATCAATTAATCAAAAAAGATGGAAATGGTCAAATTAAAGTAATTACTGGTATTAGAAGATGTGGGAAATCCTATTTATTAAAAAAGATATTTTATCAATATTTATTACAAAATAATGATAAAGATCATATTATATATATCCCACTTGATATTAAAGAAAGTGAATCTTTACTTGATGGTAATAAGTTTATTCAATATATAAGAACGTTAATTAAAGATGAGAAAAAATATTACTTACTATTGGATGAAATTCAAAAAATGGATGATTTTGTTCCTGTGTTAAATACTTTTCTATATGAAGAAAATATAGAAGTTTATGTTACTGGTTCGAATGCTAAATTATTGTCTAAAGATATTGTTACTGAATTTAGAGGGCGTGGAGATGAAATTCATGTTTATCCATTAAGTTTTAGGGAGTATATGGAAGCATTTGATGGTGATCAATATGAAGGATATGAACAATATAGTATATATGGAGGATTACCCTATACTTTAGCATTTGATAATGATAATGACCGTTCAAAATATTTAAAAAATCTTTTTGAAGAAACTTATATAAGAGATATTATTGAAAGAAACAATGTCAATAATACTGAAGAATTGAATGAACTATTAAATATTATTTCTTCACAAGTTGGTTCTTTAACGAATCCTCGTAATCTGCAAAATACTTTTAAAAGTGAAAAAAATATGATTTTGAGCGATAAGACAATAAGTAGTTATTTAGAGTATTTCTCTGATGCTTTCTTGATTACCAAAGCAGAACGATATGATGTTAAAGGAAAAAAATATATCAATACCCCATATAAATATTACTTTGAGGATATTGGACTTAGAAATGCAAGATTAAATTTTAGACAAATTGATAAAGGACATATCATGGAAAATATTATTTATAATGAATTATTAAGACGGGGATACAATGTTGATGTTGGTGTTGTTGAAGTAAATGAAACAAGTGCTGCAGGAGTTCGTATCAAACCACAATATGAAGTTGATTTTGTTTGTAATCAAGGAAACAAAAGAATATATATTCAATCCGCTTATGAAATGCAAGATACTTTAAAGGAAAAACAGGAGAGAAAATCTTTATTAAGTATTAATGATTCATTTAAGAAAGTCATTATTTTAGGAGATGTTAGTAAACCAAGAATGGACGATAATGGTATTGTTACTATGGGAATATTTTATTTCTTGTTAAATGAAAATAGTTTAAATGAATATTAATAATGTGATAAAATACTGATAAAGATAATCATTTTTAATTAAAAAGTTGAAAAAATAAAGAGATAAGTTCTCTATAAGTATTATTTACATCAATAAATCAAAGTGCTTAGGCACTTTTTTTTCATATTATTTCATCTAAATAATATGATTTATTGGAGGGAATCATGGATAATCTAAGAAAAGAATTAAAATTAATCATCAATAAAGAATTATATCAAAAAGAAATGATTAACTTTGAAGAATTTAAAATGATGAATGAAGAAATAATGAAGGAGACAAATGATGAATATTCTTCAAACAAGAAGTGATTTGTTATTAGGAAAAACAATATTTGATATGAATTTGAATGTTGGTTACTACGCTAGGGTATCAACAGATAAAAATGACCAATTAAATAGTTTGGAAAATCAGTCCAATTATTTTAGAGAAATGATTGATGAGAATAAAAATTGGCATTTAGTAGGAGAATATATTGATGAAGGAATCAGTGGGACTAGCGTTAAAAATAGAGAAAATTTTTTGAAAATGATAGAAGACGCAAAACAAGGTAAATTAGATTTAATTGTAACCAAAGAAATCTCTAGATTTTCTCGTAATGTTGTAGATAGTATCAAATATACAGAAGAACTTCTTCGTCATGGAACTGCTGTATTTTTTATCAGTGATAATATCAATACTTTATATCCAGATAGTGAGTTTAGACTAACACTCATGTCAAGCTTAGCACAGGATGAGGTAAGAAAACTATCAGAAAGAGTAAAATTTGGAATCAAAAGAATGATTAAAGAAGGTAAAATAATAGGAGGAAATTTAACAGGATATTATAAAAAAGATGGCAAGATGATTATCAATGAAGAAGAAAGACCAATAATAGAAATATTATTTAATTTATATGCAACTGGTAAGTATTCTTTTGAAAGTATTTCTGATTTTTTATTTGAAAAAGGATATCAAAATAAAAATGGCAATCCTTATTCAGGAACCACTTTAAAAAAACTTTTAATTAATCCAAGATTTAAAGGATATTATACCGCTAATTTAAGCAGGGTAGAAAGTTATAAAACCCATAAAAAAATACCTATTCCTAAAGAGAAACAAATTATTTATAAAACGGACTTAATTGAACCAATTGTATCAGAAGAACTATGGAATAAAGCAAATGATTTATATCAAAAAAGATACCATAAAAGGAAGTTGAATATTACTACATCTCAAAAAAATATCGAAAAAGGAAAGTATACGAATAAACTTTTTTGTCATGAACATAACACTGTATTTATTAGATGTGCAGGAAGCAACAGAAAGAGTAATCCAACTTGGGTTTGTAAAAAATATAAAGAAGAAGGTATCCTCTCTTGTCATTCTCCAATAATAAGAGAAAGAATTCTTGATGATTTTATTAGCAATTTATTAGAAGGATTTGTAAGAAATAATATCCAATTAGATAAAAATGAAATGATTAGTTTATATCAGGAAGTATTTTTTAAAGTGAATAATCAAGTAAAAATATCAAGACAAAAAGAGTTAGAAGAACTAAATGTAAGAAGAGATAAATTGATTAATTTAAATATAGCCAATATTATTTCTAATGAAGAATTAAACACTAAATTAAATAGAAATACAATAGAGATAAACAAACTAATGAATGAAATAGATAATAGGAAGGATAAAAAAGATAATGAAAAAAGATTAAAAGATATTGAGTTAGAAATTGATAGGATAACTGATATTTATCATCATTTAAATATTTATGTGAATTTATTGATTGATAAGATTGTTGTCACTAAATTAAATACAAGATATCAAATGAATTTTAAAATATATTTTAATGATGGTAGTATTAAGAAAGTTTATTATGAAAACTAAATAGTGATGAAATAAATTGAGTCTATTATTCTATAAAAAAGAGATTTAGAAGAGAAAAATACTTCTTAAGTACTTTACTAATGATAAAAAATTAGTTGGAGTATAGAATTTTAGTAGACGATAAAGCAATTAAAAATGTCGAATATTTTTTTTAAATATAAATATCAAATCCCATCAACCCAGGATTTGTTGAATTAGGAAGAAGGATAGGAAAAGAAACTTTATTTCAATATATTGATAAATTTGGATTTGGAGAAAAAACGGGGATTGATTTAAATGGAGAAGGAAGTGGTATTCTCTTCCCGTTATCTAAAGTAGGACCAGTAGAACTAGCAACAACGGCTTTTGGTCAAGGGGTTAGCGTTACTGCTCTTCAACAAATCACAGCGGTTAGTGCCATTATTAATGGAGGAACCTTATATAAACCATATATTGTTAAACGGTTAATAGAATCTGAAACAGGAGAAATTATTCAGGAAAATCATTCAAAAGAAGTACGAAAGGTTATTAAAAAAGAAACTAGCAAAAAAGTAAGATATGCTCTAGAAAGTGTTGTTGCTTTAGGAAGTGGAAGAAATGCTTATATTGACGGATACCGAGTAGGCGGAAAAACAGGAACAGCGCAAAAAGTAAATAATGGAGTTTATATGGTAGGAAACTATATTACTTCATTTATTGGCTTTATGCCTGCTGATGATCCTCAAATTGTTGTTTATGTTGCAATTGATAATCCTAAAGGGGCTGTTGCCTATGGAGGGACAATAGCAGCTCCTATTGCTAGAAATATTTTAGAAGATGTTATTCCTGTTTTAAAAATTGAAAAAAGAGAAGGGGGATTCCAAAAAGAATATCGCTATTTTGATACTAAATATAAAACGATTGAGAATGTTATTGGATTAACTACTAAAGAAGCTAGAGAAAAGCTTAAAGATTTTAACATTGAATATTCAGGAACAGGGGATAAGGTAATTTCTATGTCACCAAGTGCAGGAAGTAGTATTCCTTTAGGATCTACGGTTCGATTAATGTTGGAGTAATAAAGATGAACACGAATAACTAAAGAATCAGGAAAATTCTTGGTAAGTAGTTGCACAACTGTTTTTAGGTATAATTCACCAATGTTGTGTCCAAAAATATCATTAATTGGTTTAAAAAATTTCTCCATCAATCATAATAAGTTTCGTATTTTGATGAAATTTAATGTAGGAAAGATAATTTTGCTGAAGATGCCATGAATTTCCAATTCCTGTTAAATTATCTATTGTTCCATTATTATTTGTATTTCTTCTTCCCATTCATTTACAACAATATAATAGCATAATTTCTGAAAAATAATCTTATTATATAAATTTTTCGGATGAAATCAATCTTTTTAAGAAATTTTATTATCAAATAGTCATCTTTAATTAGTAATAAAATAAAATATTTACAGCCAAAATGTCAAGTAAATAAATATTCAAGAATTTTTAAATATTTTTATGATATAATTTTAGTAGAAACGGATGTGATTTTATGTTGGTTCTCACAAAATCATTATTTGCTTTAATGATAGGATTTATTATTTCGACAATTTTTGGGGTAATTTTAATCCCTATTTTAAAAAGAATTAAAGCGGGACAAAGAATTAATGTTTATGTAGATGCTCATAGAAATAAAGCAGGAACGCCAACTATGGGAGGATTTATTTTTATTATTCCTTGTATTATTACTGTAATACTTTTGCTTTTAACCAATAAAATGCAGTATTCTATTAATTTGTTTATCATTTTATTTGTTTTGATTAGTTATGCTATGATTGGTTTTTTAGATGATTATATTAGTTTAAAACATCATGAGAATAAAGGCTTAACTCAAATGCAAAAGCTCTTTTTACAGTTTGTTGTTGCTTTAGTATTTTATGTTTTGTTTAGACATTTTGGAGATGGAGATTCTGTACTACGTGTTACTTTGTTTAATTTAGAGTGGAATTTAAATTGGTTTTATGGAGTTTTTATTTTATTTTTATTAATAGGAACTTCAAATGCTGTGAATTTAACCGATGGATTAGATGGATTGTCAGGGGGACTGTCGGCAATTGCATTTTTATCATATGGGTTAATTGCATGGAATAGTAAATGGATAACAGGATATCAAGATATTGGAATATTTTGTTTTATTTTAGTCGGATGCTTAATGGGATTTTTGGTTTTTAATTCTCATCCCGCTAAAGTATTTATGGGAGATACAGGAAGTTTATCTTTAGGAGCAACTTTAGCAACTGTTGCAATACTAACTTCACATGAATTTTCTTTAGCAGTAATTGGTGGAGTATTTGTTATTGAAACATTATCAGTAATTATTCAAATATTTTCAGTTGTGGTATTTAAAAAACGAGTATTTTTGATGACACCAATTCATCATCATTTTGAACGACTTGGTTGGAGTGAAGGAGATATTGTCAAACTGTTCTGGATCGCAGGATTTATCTTAAGTTTGCTGGCATTAATTTATGGTGTATGGTTATAAAATTCATGATAAAAGTGAATTTTTTTCTTTATCAAAGAAAGGAGAAAATAGGATGTTAAAAATTGCAAAAATAGAAGTAGGAGAATTACAATGTAATTGTTATTTAGTAGAAAAAAATAATACTTATCTTTTAATTGACCCAGGAGATGAATATCAAAAAATAGTAAATTTTATTCAAGGAAAAAAGATAGTAGGAATATTAATTACTCATGGTCATTTTGACCATATTGGATGTTTGCAAAAGTTGGAAGAAGATTTTCATTATCCAGTTTATCAGTATAGTAATTTAAAAGAAGGAAACCTTTCTATTGGTAATTTTTCTTTAGAAGTTATTTTTACGAAAGGACATAGTAATGACTCTGTTTGTTACTACTTTAAAGAAAATAAAGTGATGTTTGTAGGAGATTTTATTTTTAAAGGAACAATCGGACGATGTGACTTAGAAGGCGGCAACTTCAACGAAATGCTGCAAAGCCTTCAAAAAATAAAACAATATAATCAAGAAATTACGTTATATCCTGGTCATGGAGAGAAAACTACTTTACAAGAAGAATTAGAAAACAATCCTTACTTCAAATATATTCCTTAAAAAAGGAAAAAATAAAAGTAAGTATTTTTCAAAAATAGAACGAAGGAGTATCTATTTTTTTTCTTCTGTGATATAATTTTTATGCGAAAAGTTGGTGATACATTTGAGTTATATAAAGGGAACATTTATTAAAGAAATCTATGCTAATCAAGAAAATGGCTATGTTGTAGGCGTTTTAAAATTAAAAGAAACAGACTTGGATTTTAGTAATACTAGTATTTATTTTACGGGAACATTTTTTAATTTAAGAATAAGAAGCAATTACACCATGGAAGGAGAATATACTAAGCATCCTAAATATGGAAATCAATTCCATGTTACACATTATGAACTTCTTTTACCAACAAAAAAAGAAGAATTAGTTGAATTTTTATCAAGTGATATTTTTCCTATTGGAGAAAGTACGGCCACAAAAATTGTAGATGCTTTTGGTGAAAAAACTTTAGAGATTATTTTAAATGATAAAGATCGCCTAAAGAAAATTCCAAGATTACCTCAAGCAAGAATTGATAGAATTTATAAAGTATTAAATGACTATCAATCTTCTAGTCAAGTTGTCATGGATTTAACAACATTAGGTTTTTCTAATAAAAATGCTTTGTCATTGATTAATAAATATAAAGAGAAAACGATGGATAAAATTACGGAAAATATTTATGATTTAATTGAAGAAATGGATTTTAATTTTCAAGATATTGATTCCATTGCTTTAAATTCAGGAATAGAAGAAAATGATGACCGAAGAATTCAAGCATTAATTATTTATATCATGAATTCTTCTACTTTTGAAACAGGAAATACTTATATGGAATATGATGAAATTAAACATAATTTACTAAAGTATAATCATACTATTAATGATGAAGTATTAGAATATAATCTTCTTAAACTAAATGAACAAAGAAAAGTTGTAATTGTTCAAGAAAAATATTATTTAAAAGCATTTTATGAAGCAGAGAAATATATTGCGGATAGACTTTGTTTTATGAATGATATGACTAAAAATAAGATAAGTCATTTAAATGACAAGATTTCTTCTTTGGAAAAAGAAAATGGAATCTTATATGATAAAATTCAAAAAGAGGCCATTCAAAAAGCAATTACGAATAATTTAACGATTATTACAGGAGGTCCTGGTACCGGAAAAACAACGATTATTAAAGCAATTGTTACTTTATTTCGAACAATATATAAAGCCAAGGATAATGAATTTGCCCTTTTAGCACCAACGGGTAGAGCGGCAAAAAGAATGGCTGAAACAACTGGGTTATATGCTTGTACGATCCATCGCTATTTAGGATATGATAAAGATAAAAATGATTTTGCTGTCAATGAGTATAATCCCAATAAGGAGAAATATATTATTGTGGATGAAGTAAGTATGCTAGATACCATTTTGATGTCTTCTTTATTAAAAGGAATTAAAAGAGATGTCAAATTAATTTTAGTAGGAGATTATTTTCAACTTCCTAGTGTCTCTCAAGGACAAGTATTAAAAGATTTAATTGATTCAGCTATTATTGATGTTGTCAAATTAAATTGTTTATATCGGCAGAATGAAAATTCTTATATTCCTATTTTAGCAGGAGAAATTCGGGATAAAGATTTATCAGATGATTTCATTTGGAAAAGAGATGACTATAACTTTTTAATGTGTGAGAATGAAAAAGTAATTCCCACTATTCTTTATATTGTCGATAATGCTTTAAAAAAGGGATATACCGATCATGAAGTACAAGTTCTTGCTCCTATGTATAAAAGCATTAATGGAATAGATAGGTTAAATAAAAATTTACAAAAATTACTGAATCCTCCTAGTCCTAAAAAAAATGAATTAATCTATGGAGATATCATTTATCGGGTAGGAGATAAAGTATTACAATTAATTAATGATACAGAAGCTAATGTCTATAATGGGGATATCGGATATATTACAGATATTATTGATAGTAAGAAAAGTGAAAGTAAAAAAAATGAAATTATTATTTCTTATGATGGAGCAAATGTAACTTATACGCCAGATAAATTTCTAAATATCAGACATGGATATGCAATATCTATTCATAAGGCACAAGGAAGTGAATTTCCTGTTGTGGTCATGCCAATTGTGAATAATTTTAATCGAATGCTCTATAATAAATTAATTTATACAGGCGTAACTAGAGCAAAAAAATCTTTAATGATAGTAGGGGACGCTAAATGTTTTATGAATGGTGTGATGAATGATTTTGTCGATTATCGTAAAACAACATTAAAAGAATTTATTTTAGAAAAATATCAATATCAAGGTATAAACGAGAAAAAATAACCAATACTATAATTGGATACGAAAAAAGTATCTATCATAGATTCTAAGGAGTGGTTAGTATGAGTATGAAAGGTTCAATTGCTTGTGTAGCAATGGGTGTTGGTGGTACTTTGTTATACCAACAAATGAGAAATGGGAATGTAAAAAAATACCTAAATGAAGTAAAAAGATTCGCCAAAAAAGAAATGAATTGTATGTATGATGAGTTAGAAGATATGATGTAATAAAGCGACCGATAAAGGTCGTTTTTTCGGTTCTTCGAAATTCGGTGGTCTTAAAAATCACCTCTAAATTTTAGACGTTATTTTATTATATGTTATTTCTTAAAATTTTAAAAAACTAAATCATTTTAAAAAAATTCAAATGAATATGAAATAAATTTATAACGAATATTTTTTGTTAGGTCTACCGAATTTCGAAGAATCATTTTTTCAGTAGGAAAACTAGTGAAAATTTAAATATTACTCGTGACTTTTTTATTTTCTACTACAATACATCCCCAAAGAAAGAGAGAACTATATTTTATTTAATTTTATTATTTTTTTCTATTGTTGTAATAGTAATGGTTAAGATGTTTTTTATCTTAATTGTTATTTTTTATTGTTACAAACGATATTTCTATATTAATTCAGATTACTAGTATCAATTGATTAATATGGGAATATAGTTTTTTCTTTAAATGAAAGTTCAAAAAATTAATATTTATTTTTGAACAGGTCCTAAAAAAAGAGTATATAAAGCTTAAAAATTTATCTTAGTTTTTTTAAAATAAGAAGGATTTTTTAGATAGTACCTAGAATATTAATAGTAGGGGAGTAATTATTGATGAAAAGTACTGATTAGTATTTTTGAATTAAAAAAATATATAAAACTTAAAAATTTATCTTAGTTTTTTCAATAGTTACATTAAACATGATGACGGATAAGTAAATACTAGTATGATTTATACTACAATTTAAATACTTAATAAAAATTATAATTTATATAGAGCGGTATAGTTTGAATATTTGAATTTAATTTTTTATCCGTCATAAAGTTAAACAGAACTTTTCAAATAAAAGTTTTTTCCTTTGACTGAAAGAAAAAAACTTTAAACTTTCTAAAAATCATGATATAATTCAAATGGTAATGAAGAAGTAAGTGAGGAATAAAGATGGAATACAAAATTAAAATTAACGAATTTGAGGGACCATTAGATTTACTTTTACATTTAGTAAAAATATCTAATATTGACATTCATGACATTAACATTAACGAAATTACTGATCAGTATTTTGGGTACATCCATCAAATGGAAGAATTAAATATTGATATTGCATCGGAATATTTAGTAATGGCAGCGACTCTAATGGAAATTAAATCCAAATCTTTACTACCAGTACAAAAAGAAGAAGTTATCGATGAAGAGGAAGAAGAAATGGCAACAAGAGAAAACTTAATTGAAAAATTAATTGAATATCAAAAATATAAAGAAGTAACTAAAGATTTTAAAGAATTAGAATATCATCGTAGAGAAATTTATACGAAAGCTCCTTCAAAATTAAATGAAATTACTGAACAAAAATTTATTTCCGATGAGAAAGCAACGGTAGATAATCTTATTGAAGCATGGGAAAAATTTCTTCTTCGTAAAAATAGTGAAAAGCCAATAACGACGAGAATAACCACTAAAGAATATAGTGTAAAAAGAAGAAAAAGTGATATTATTTCTTACTTAAAAATAAAGAAAAAAGCTGAATTTGAAGATTTATTTGATATTTATAATAAAAGTTATATTGTCGTAACGTTTATGTCAATTCTAGAATTAGCTAAAGAAAATGCAATAAATTTAACCCAAGAGGTTTCTTTTGATAAAATTTATATAGAATTGAAGGTGATGTAATGGAAGGTGTACTAGAAGGATTACTTTATGTTCAAGGAGATAATGGACTGACGTTAAAAGAAATTATGTCAATTTTATCTCTTGATGAAGAAGAAGCTAAAAAGTTAGTCTATCAACTAAAAGTTCATTATGAAGAAGAAAATAGAGGGCTTAGGCTAAGTTATTTGGGAAATACTTTAAAGTTGACTACCAAACAAGAACATAAAGAATATTATGAAAAATTATTAGAAAATCCTAGAACGCATATCTTGTCGCAAGCAGCTTTAGAAGTTTTAGCTATTGTTGCTTACAATGAGCCAATTACAAGGGCAAAAATAGATGAAATGCGAGGTGTAGACTCTGTTTTTGTCTTAAGAAAATTATTGGCTAAAGGCTTACTTAAAGAAGCAGGAAAATCAGACTTACCAGGTCATCCTATTCTTTATAAAACAACCGATGATTTTCTTGATTATTTTGGGTTATCCACAAAAGAAGATTTACCAGATATTTCTCAAATTGAAGTAACAGATCAAGAAAAAGATTTATTTCGTTCAAATTATCATGAAGAAAAAGAATAAAGAAAAAAAGATAAAGAGGTGGATTATGAATATTGTTGAAATTATTAATAAAAAAAGATTAGGGAAAATTTTATCAGAAGAAGAAATTGCTTACGCGGTAAATGGCTATTTAAGTGGAGAAGTCAAAGATTATCAAATGAGCAGTTTATTAATGGCTATTGTCTTAAAAGGCTTAACCAATCATGAGATTGTTGCCTTAACGACTATTATGTTAAATAGTGGAGAAAAATTAGACTTAAGTAGTTTAGGTACAGTTGTTGACAAACATTCAACAGGAGGGGTAGGAGATAAAACAACATTAATTGTAGCCCCAATCGTAGCATCTTGTGGTGGACGTGTTGCAAAAATGAGTGGTAGAGGTCTTGGACATACCGGAGGAACAATTGATAAACTAGAATCTATCCCTGGATTTCAAGTTGCATTAGATGAAAAAGCATTTTTAAATCAAGTAAAAACAATCGGACTAGCTGTTGTTAGTCAAACGAATAATTTAGTCCCCGCAGATAAAAAAATTTATGCCTTAAGAGATGTGACAGGAACAGTAGAGTCTATTCCTCTAATAGCTTCTTCTATAATGAGTAAAAAGATTGCTAGTGGTGCAAAAAAATTAGTCATCGATGTAAAAGTAGGGAAAGGAGCCTTAATTAAAACTCTAAAAGATGCGCAAAAATTAGCTAAATTAATGATACAAATTGGTACTAGTCATGGAATTGAAGTGGTTTGTATTTTGAGTAACATGGATATTCCATTAGGAAATAATATTGGTAATGCTTTAGAGGTAGAAGAAGCCATGGAAGTTTTACAAGGAAAAACAGGAAACTTAACAGATTTATGTATAGAAATTGCTACTCAAATGGTTCATTTAGATTTAAATATTTCTCCTCGAGAAGCCAAGGCATTGGTGCAAAAAAATATTGCTAACGGAAATGCTTATCATAAATTTTTAGAATTTATCAGTGCTCAAGGAGGCAATCTTTCAAAATTACCGAAAAGTACTTATCAATATGAAATCTTAAGCAAAAAATCGGGATTCATTGATACGATTGATGCTCTTGCTTTAGGAAAATTATCTATGCATCTAGGGGCTGGTAGATTAAACTTAAACGATAAATTAGATTATGGAGCAGGCATCATTTTAAACAAAAAAGTAGGGGATAAAGTGAATGTTGGAGATGTATTAATGACACTATATACTTCTAAAGAATTCAATCCTGAAAATATTTCTATAGAATCATTCTTAATTACAGATGAACCTCCAAAATTAAGTCCTCTAATTTATCAAATTATGGAATAAGAAGATAATAAAATAAAGATAAGTAAAATAGGTTGATAAAAAAGAGAAAAAATACACAATGAAAGGTGGAGATAATCAATGCGACTAAAACATGTAAAAGGAGCTAACGAAATTATAGAAAAAGGAAAATACTATATCAAAGAGCCAACAAGTTATATTGGAAATTGGCAAAAAAAAGTTTTCCATAATAGTAATCCTATCTATATAGAAATAGGAATGGGAAAAGGAGACTTTATCATCGAAAACGCTCTTCGTTATCCAAATATTAATTTTGTTGGAATAGAAAGATTTGACAGCGTTCTCGTTAGAGCAATCCAAAAATCTGATGAATTAGAAATAAATAATTTAAAATTAGTAAGATTAGATGCAAATTTCATCGATACGATTTTTTCTCAAGAAATATCTTTAATTTATTTAAATTTTTCAGATCCATGGCCAAAAGAAAGACACGCTAAAAGAAGATTAACCAGTCCAATATTTTTAGAAAAATATGATAAAATCTTTAAAAATAATGCCGAAATTATCATGAAAACAGATAACAATCCTTTATTTGAATATTCTAAAGAATCCTTAGAAAACTTTGGTTACCAAATTAAATCAATAACAAGAGATCTTTATCAAGAAGACGTATCTCAAAATATTAAAACAGAATATGAAAAAAAATTTGTAAAATTAGGAGTTAAAATCAATCGCTTAGCAGCAGTAAAACAATCAAAATCAAATAAAAACCCCAAAAAAACATTATGATTAAAGGATAAAAGGAGAAAAAGAAATGAAATATGACGAAATGGGAATAAGTGTATTTGGCGAGCTAGTGATAGAAAAGATATTGAAAAGTTGACAAAACTTTTCTTTTGCTACACATAACGAAAGAGAAGCAAGATTAATATATGCCATAGAAAACTATATATTAAAGTATCAAAATAATCCCAAAAGTATGGAATTAAAAGAAAGTATGGAAAAATTTAAAAATGAATTATTAAATTCTTTTATGAATAATCCTTTATTAGTAAATTATAGTTTCTTACTAACTAATCCCAAACTAGTTAATTTTACACAAAGTCAACAACAAAAATTTGAAATAGGGAAAAGAAATTTAACAGAAAATTTGGTTCTTCTAATTTACATATATTCAAATAACATCTAATATATAGTATAATTAAGTAGAAATGGAGGCAATGAAATGAATATAGATTTCAAAGATAAAGTGGTGCTTGTAACTGGATCAACATCTGGAATAGGAAGACAAATTGCTAAACAACTATTAGAAAATCAAGCAAATGTCATAATTACTTATGGACATAATGAAAAAATGGCAGAAGAAACTATGCAAGAACTTTCTAATTATAAGGAAAATATTTTACTAATTAAAACAAATTTATCAAATGAGAATGATGTTAACATGATGTTTGATGAAATTACTAAAAAATATGATAAGTTAGATGGCTTAGTAAATTGTGCTGCTTATGATAAGATACTATCTATTGAAGATTTAACAGTTGAAGAATATAGGCATGAATTAGATGTAAATGTTGTTGCAAGATGGCAATGTATAAAAAACGCAATTCCATTAATGAAAAAATCTGATACCCCAAGGATTATAAATATTGCTTCAAGACTTGGAACAAGACCTATGGAGGATTCAGTAGCTTATTGTACTTGTGAAGCAGCAACTATTATGCTTACACAATGTTGTGCTTTAGAACTTGCAAAATATAATATAAGAGTAAATACGGTTAGTCCATCTTTAACCCTTACTCCTCTTGGGATGAAAAGCTATACAGAAGATGAAATTAAAGCAACTGCTGAAAAAAATCCTAGTAAAAGACTTGGAAAAACAGAAGATACAGCTAATTTAGTTTTATTCTTATTAAGTGATAAAGCAGATTATATTAATGGTGAAAATATTAATGTAAATGGTGGGATATTGTTAAAATAATTAGATAAGAAATGAGTAAAGAATATTTCGATTTATTAGATGAAAATGGGAATAAAATTGGTAAGACAAAGATAAGAACTGAAGTGCATAGAGATGGTGATTAGCATAAAGCTGTTCATATATGGATTATTAATAATAATGGGGATATTTTATTGCAAAGAAGATGTGCTACAAAAGATAGTAATCCTAACATGTTAGATATATCTAGTGCTGGTCACTTATCTGCTGGAGATGATTCGTTGGATGGAGCAATTAGAGAAGTGAAAGAAGAACTTAACTTAGATGTTAATAAAGAAGAATTGCAATTTATTAAAACAATAAAACGTAGTTCTAAATATACTTCAACATTTATAAATAATGAGTTTGCTGATTTGTATATATTAAGAACTAATAAAAGTATAGATAATATGAAATTTCAAAAAGATGAAATATCAGAAATATTTTTTGTTCCATATAAGCAATTTAAAGAAATGGTTAATAATAGACAACCAGATTTATTAAGACATGATGAAGAGTTTGAAATATTATTTTCATTATTTGATAGTGAATATGATAATTAACTATATTTCAGTATAAATCATTATGATTATACTGTTTTTTATTGGAGGTTAGTGCGTGAAAGAAGAAGTTTATAAGGAGTTGCTAGAACAAGTAAAAACCAAAGAAGATTTAGAAATAGATATGTCTTATGATGAGTATACTTCATATATTGAAATATTAAAAGAAAAAATAAATTATACTGATAATGTTTATAATCACAGTGAAGAAAATCAAGTTTTATTTACTTTAACAGAAATTGCTACATTAGTATGGGGATTGTTTGGTTTAGCAACTGTCGATTTTTTTGAGCAAAAAGATGATAGTTATATAGGAGTGATTTTTCATTCTATGACAACGCAAATATCAAATAATTTACTATCTATTTTGATATTGTGTAATAATTCCTTAGATATGCAAAGCGGTATTATGATAAGAAGCACTTGTGAATTATGCTATACATTATTAGTTGTATTAGTTAATGATGATAAAAGAAAAAAATATGTAGAAGCAGGACAAACAGGAAATGAGTTAAAGATTTGGAATGAAGAATTTAAGTTTAATCAGTTAAATGAAGAATTGAAAAATTTTGAAGCAAGCTTAACAAAAAATAATAAATATGTAAAAAAACAATTAACTTTTCATAGAAAAAATATTTATAGACATTATTCAGAGTATACACATAGTTCCTTTTTGTCTTGTTGGATCAATTCATATGAGTACAATGGTTCTAATCCTTCTTATTATAATATTTGGGGAGAAAAATCTTCAAGAGTGAAAAAATACCTTACATCAATAAATGAATTAAATTTATTTACCTTTTTAGATTTGTTTAACTTTATTGTAAAAAATATTGAGATAAAAAAGTATGTTGGTAAAGATGATTTGAATCAAAAACTTTGGAATCGTGCCGGGCATATGTTCTTTATTTTTAGAGAATATTATGTAAAAAATATTTCTTTAATTAATTAAATATGATATATTATAGTCAGTTAATAAATTATTACTTACTATTTCTTTTGCCCTAGGAATTGTTGTACGTCCTTTCGAAGGGCACCATTAAAGATTTATTCGAACTAGAAATAGTTCGTTTTTTTCGGTTCTTCGAATTTGAGGGGACCTAGAAAAAATTAGTTCAAAATAATTGGACTAATTTTTTTGAGATAAAAAAAGACATTGATACACTTCTTTGATACAATGTTTATAGACCAAAAAAATACAAAGTATGAGGTGTTGTCAATGTCTATAATTAATTCTATATTAAAAATGCTAAATATGAAAGATAAAAATTTCATTTTTAATGAAAATTTTATAACAGAAAGAAAAATTCAAGAAAAAAGATGTTTAGTAATATTAGGATATTTAAAAAATGAATTTGAATGTTGTCCTTGTTGTGGTTGCTTAAATGAAAATACTATTATCAAAAAAGGAACTAAAAAATCTTTGATAAAAATTAATAAACATGCTGAATTAATAACATATTTAAATTTAAGTAAACAACGATATCAATGTAAAAATTGCAATAAAAAATTTTACGCAAAAACTGATGAAGTAAATTATAGATGTCATATCAGTAATCAAGTAAAATTGGCTATTTTAAATTGCGCTAAGGAAATGATGCCTAAAAGTTTAATTGCTAGACTTTACAATGTTTCTGATAATACAGTTCAAAAAGTTTTTGATAGTGTATTTTATAATGATACTGTTTATAAGACATTTTTACCTAAAGCAATTTGTATTGATGAATTCACCTTCAAGAAGAAAACGTATGCTTTTAATATTTGTAATGCTAGAAATGGAAAAACTATCGATTTAGTATTAGACAGAACCACTAATAATTTAGATAAATATTTTTCTCATTGTACCGAAAAAGCAAGAAAAAGAGTTAAATTTGTTGTTATGGATATGTATAGTCCATATATTGATTTAATCAAAAAATGGTTTCCTAATGCTAAAATCATAATAGATTTATTTCATATAGTTCAACTACTTACCAAGAGTTTAAATAAAACTAGGATTAATGTAATGAATCAAAATAAAGATGACAGTACTAAATTTAAAAGATATTGGAGATTAATTTTGAAATCAAGATTTGATTTGGACACTAGTTGTTGGAAAAAATTTAGATGTTTTAAAAATTTAATGACAGAAGTAGATGTTGTCGACTATTTGTTGGGTAAAGATAAGTTCTTTTAAAATCATATTTTTATTCATTTAAATCCTTATTTTTAAAGAGAAAAATCTATATCAGTATTATTAATTTAAAAAAAATTTAGAAAGAAGAAGGATTTTAACTCATCAACAAAGAATAATATAAGTAGAGGAGGTAAAAATGAAAAAAAATTTAATTGTCTTACAAGCTGGATGGAAAGAATGTGGTGCAGCATCTTTGCTATCTATCATTCACTATTACAAAGGCTCAATTTCAATGTCTAGATTAGTAGAATTAACCAATACAAACAAAGATGGAACAAACTTTTATCAATTAAAACAAGCATCAGAAAAATTAGGATTTAGCACCAAAGGATATAAAGCAAATAATTACGATAGCTTACAAGAAATCAAAAATCCTTTCATTATTCAAATTATTGATAAAAATTATGAACATTTTTGTGTAGTATATGCAATGAAGAAAAATAAGGTCATTGTTATGGATCCTGCAATTGGACAAAGAGAAATAATAGTAGAAGACTTCATGAAACTTTGGACAGGTTATATTTTAATTCCTAAACCAATGAGAAAAATTGAAAACTATCAAGAAGAAAAATATTTGAATACAATCATCAAAGAAATCATTATTCAAAATAAAAGCATGATTTTCACTATCCTATTTCTTTCGATATTTTATACAATATTTTCTTGTACTTGTAGTTTTTATTTACAATTCATCATTGATTTTATTATCGAAAGTACAAAGAATAATCTTCTTACTATTACATTTGTTTTTAGTATTTTATCTTTATTAAAGATAATAAGTAGTTTATTTAGAAATCAAACTTTTCTTATTTTTAGTCAAAAGTTAGATTATACAATTTTTTTACGTACTTTCAAGAAAATCATTTTACTTCCTTATAATTATTATCATAGCAGAACGACAGGAGAAATGATAAGTCGATTGAATGATTTAATCTATGTTAAAAATTTTATACATCAATTAATTCTCACTGTATGTTTAGATGGAATTATTTTAATCGCATCAGGAATACTTCTTTTTCTGATGAATGCAAAATTATTTTTCTTTATGATAATGATTATTTTGATTTATTTCATTATATTTTTAGTTTTTAGACCAGGATTAGAAAGATATACGAAGATAAATCAACAAAATAATGCTACGATTCAATCTTTTTTAACAGAAGTAATCAGTGGCATTGAGACAATTAAAAATATGAATATTGAAAGTACAATAAATGAAAGAATGGAAAAACTTTATTTACAATCACTACAAGATAATTTTATTTATCAAAATATTAATATAATGGAACTATTTTTAAAAGAATTAATTACAACAATCGGTACTTTACTTTTTCAATTTATAGGAATTTATTTTGTGATGAATAAAGAAATGACTTTAGGATATCTCATTAGTCTAAGTGCACTTGCAAATTGTTTCCTAGAACCTATCATTAATTTTATTCAGTTAAATAAAGAATATTTCTATTCTAAAAATTCTTTAAAAAGAATGAATCATTTATTTGAAGTAAAAGAAGAAAACTTATGCACCAAAACAAATTTTGTTGTAGATGGAAAAATATCATTTCAAGGATTATCCTTTAGTTACAATCAAGAAAAAAATATATTAGAATCTATTAGCTTTGATATTGAAAAAGGAAATAAAGTGATTATTTTGGGTGACTCGGGCAGTGGTAAGAGTACTATTTTAAAATTACTACTTAAATACTATGAAATAGATAGAGATAAAATTTATTTAAATGGTATAGACTTAAATAATTATTCTATTTCTGATATTAGAAATTCAATCGGATTAATGTCTCAAAATGAGATTTTATATACGGATACCATTTTAAATAATATTACTCTATATCAAGAAATAGATTCTAATAAATGGTTAGACATCTGCAAAATGACCTATGTTGATGATTTTGTAAAAAATTTCTTCTTAGGTTATCAAACAAAATTAGAAGAAAATGGTCTAAATCTCTCTGGTGGACAGAGACAACGACTTCTTTTGGCAAGACTACTCTTACAAGAAAAAGAAGTTATATTAATAGATGAAGGATTAAATGCTTTAGATGTTAACCTAGAAAGAAAAATCTTAAAAAATATTTTTTCCAAATATTCTAGTAAAACGATAATTATTGTATCACATCGGATGGAAAATATAGATTTATTTGATCAAACATTATATTTTAGTCAAGGAAAACTACTAAAGAATCTAACAAAATCTAAGAAAGAGGAAGAGTTATGTTAGATACCTATCTTATTCTAAATAGAAAATGTAAGTCAATCATAAAAATATTTTTTGTAAACGTACTAATTTTACTATTATTTATAATTTATGGAATCAATACCTTTTATTATCAAACTTCAATTCAACTTCACTCCGAAATCTTATCGAAAAACTCCTTATTTTATCTTGAGGTATTGACACCGGAAAAGGAGGTAGCAACAATAGTAAAAAATAAATACTTACAAATTTCTAATAAGAATTATGAATATAAAATTAAGAAAATTAATCAAAATATTATTTATCAAGATAACATAAATTATCAGAAAGTTTATTTGGAAATCAAAGATTTAGATAGATGCTATCAAAAAAATGGTTATCATCTAATTATAAAAATTTTAAAAGAGAAGAAAAAAATTATTGAATATTTAAAAGAATAGGAAGGAGATAATGTATGGAAATTGTTGAAAATAATGAATTAAAAGAAATCAAAGGAGGAGGTGTAAATTGGGGGTTAATGGCTGGTTTTAGTGCTTTTGCCTCATTCTTAATAGGAATTGTAGATGGTTATATCCATCCTAAAAGATGCTAAAAAAGAAAGGAGAAAAAGGGAATAATGATAGAATTAAAGCAAGAAGAAATGTTACAAGTAAAAGGAGGATTTAGCAGTGCTTTATTAAATGCAATGATGCGTACAGTATCAGTAATGTTTAATTTAGGACAAGCAGTAGGATCTTCTATCAGAAGAGCAATCAATGGGAAAATGTGTTAACTCAACTAAAAAGAAGGGATACTATTTATATCCTTTCTTTTTATATTCTTTATATAATTCTTTAAATCGATTAAAATGAATTATCTCTCGCTGTCGAAGAAATAAAAGTGGTCCTATAATATCCGGATCATTAGTCAAATTAATTAAATTTTCATAAGTAGCTCTAGCTTTTTCTTCAGCAGCCATATCTTCTGATAAATTAGCAATGGGATCTCCTACTGCAGCAAAATATCCACTAGTAAAAGGAACTCCAGTTGTATTAGTTGGAAAAATATCTCCGCCATGTTCAGCATAGAAGGTATCTAATCCCACATCTTTTAACTCCTGAATTGTTGCTCCTTTCGTTAATTGATATAACATGGTACAAATCATTTCTACATGGCCAAGTTCTTCAGTACCTATATCTGTAAGCAATGCCTTACCTTTATCATCTGGCATCGTAAATCTTTGATTTAAATATCGTAAAGCAGCAGCTAACTCACCATTAGCTCCACCATACTGAGTAACAATTAAATGAGCCATTCTCAAATCTTTTTTCTTAATATTAATTGGATATTGTAATGTCTTAACGTATTGAAACATATTATATCACCTCCCAAGGCCATGGGCTATTTTTCCAAACCCAATTTGTAGTATTTGGGTGAATATCATATACTGTCAAAGGACCATACATACTTTCGTATTTTTCTTTAATTTGTTTTTCAATAGTTAAGTATTTTTTGAAAATGTTTATCATCTCTTGATCGTTAGGATGGGTATCTAAATATAAATTTAAGTCAGTTAAAGCAAACTTATATTGTAGTAACTGATATAACATAGCTTCTCTTTCGTTTTTTGGATTTAATTCCATAGGTTTATAATTTTTATATTTATCATATAATTGGTTAAAACTATTACCACGAATAAATCCCTGATATGGATCAAGTAATTCAGAATTTTTCTTTTCATTTAAAGAATACAGATTAGAATTATTAAAAGAAGGTTCAACTTGTGGAACATTAGAATAATCCATTTGTGTTAGATTAGGATAATTAACATTACCTTGCATATTATTCATATAGTTAATATAGCCAAATCCATAATCATTCATTTTCATCACTCCCTAAAATAAATTATGTACTAGTGATAAATGTGTATGGGCAAATTCACAAAAAATAATGATTTACATCCACAAAACACCTATGTTACAATAATTAATAGAGGTGCAAAATGAAAAGCGTAATCGAAAATGAATACAATATGGAAATTAAAAATTCAAAATTTATTAGTCTTATTTTTCAAATTAATCAAAAAGAAGAAATTAATAAGTATTTAAATCAAACCAAAGAAAAATATCCAAATGCAACGCACTATTGCTATGCTTATATTTTAGAACAAGAAAAATATGCATCTGATGATGGAGAACCAAGTGGAACAGCAGGAATTCCTATTCTACTGGTCTTAGAAAAGCAAAAATTAAATCATGTTTTATGTATAGTAGTTCGTTATTTTGGAAAAATAAAATTAGGAGCAGGTGGACTTGTTAGAACTTATACAAAAAGTGCTACAGAAGTATTAAAAAATCATACTATTTTCTTAAAGAAAGGTTATCTTATTCAAATTACTTTTTCTTATTCTTTCCAAAAAACGATTGACTATTTATTAAAAAATAAAAAAATTTTAAAAAAAGACTTTCAAGAAAAAGTTTCTTACCAATTAGCAATAGATGAAAATGACTTTCAGAGTTTAAGTTCTCTTGATGATTTAGGAATTAAAATAATGGATAATCTTTATCTTCCTGATTTAGATAATAACTAATATAAATATTATTAGCAAGAGCCATTGTAGTAAGAGAACCAACGCCATTAGAAGGAGAAAGATAATATTTAGCGGAGCTTTCTGAATAAAATTGAACATCTCCAACAATTTTTCTTTCTTGAATTTTCATTCCTGCATCAATAACAATACTATCTTTTTTTAAAATTCTACTATCAATAGAGATTGAATTTCCGCATGCCATAATCAAAATATCAGCATTTTTTAATAAGATTTGATTATTTGTGTGGCGATGACAAATAGTTACATCTACATTTTGTTTTAAAAAATAATTTAATAAAGGAAGACCTATTCTTGCACTACGATTAAAAATAAGGACACTTTTATTTTTCAAAGAAATATGCATTTCCTCTAAAAACATAATGATTCCAAGAGCTGTACAAGGAACATAAAGTTCTTGATAAGTATTTTGGATTCCATAATAGTGATTCAACCCTTCAATATCTTTTTGAGGACAAATTTTTTTTCGAATCTTTCTTTCATTTATTTCATCGATAAGAGGATGCATAATTAAAATACCACTAACACGATTATCAACATTTAACTTTTCAATTAATTTTAATAATTTTTTTTCAGAAATATAATCAAAGTGAATTTTTCGAAGAGGGATAGTCATTTCTTTTGCCATACTTTGAATTGCTTTAAAATAAGCATCACCTAATAAGTTCTCTCCAGTTGAAATAATAGCAATTTCTTTAAAGTCTTTAAATAATTTCATTTCTTTTTTCAATTTGTTTAAAAAATTTTTTTGGATATTTTTTCCATTTACTAATTCCATAATATCACCTTTCATTAAGTATATCATAAAATTCCTTTTTTCTCCTATTTTGGCAATTTTTGAATAACATAAAATTATTTTACTTGCTAATATTAATAATGTAATCTGTAAAAAGATTAAAAAGGAGATGGATTTGATGCAAAAAAGAAAGAAAACATCTAGTCTGCTATTACTTCTTCTAACTCTTTTTATCATTCCTTTTAATGTCTTTGCTTACTCAGATTATATCATTGCTGGTGGTCAAAATATAGGAATTGAATTAAAAAGTAATGGTGTTTTAATTGTTGGTACTTATAAAATAGGGGAAAATGATCCAGCAAAAAAAGCAAATTTGCAAAAAGGTGATAAAATTACTCATATCAATGGAAAAGAAGTTCATTCTATCGAAGAAATGTTAAATGTTTTAGAGTTATCTCCAGCAAAAGATGAAATCAAAATTACTTATCAAAGAGCAGAAGAAACAAAAGAAACTACATTACAGCTGGTACAAGATAGTGAATCTATCTATAAAACGGGATTATACGTAAAGGATAGTATTAATGGAATAGGAACTTTAACATTTATCGATCCCAAAACAAAACTTTATGGTGCATTAGGGCATGAAATTATTGAATCTACAACTGGTCAAAAAATAGAAATCAAAGATGGGAAAATATATCATTCAACGGTTACAGGGATTAATCCTTCTGATCGAGGAAATCCAGGAGAAAAGAATGCAAAATATAATATTTCCGAAGTATATGGAAATATAAAGGAGAATACAAAATCAGGAATATTTGGAATCTATACAGATGAGCTACCTAACGGGAAACAATATAAGGTTAGCAATAAAAAAGATATTACTTTAGGAGATGCCTCTATTCTAACAGTAATATCGGGAAATAATGTAGAAGAATTTAAAATCAATATTTTAAAAGTAATGCAAAATGAAAAAAGTAAAAAAAATATTTTATTTGAAGTAACGGATGAAAGATTATTAGAAAGTGCTGGTGGAATTGTTCAAGGAATGAGTGGAAGTCCAATTATTCAAAATAATATGATTATTGGTGCTGTTACTCATGTCGTTGTAGATGATTGTAGAAAGGGATATGGTATTTTTATTGAAAATATGTTAGAAGAAGCCGAAAATTAAGATCATTAAAATTTTATAATGATCTTTTTAAATAGCAATAAAAAATATTCTCCATTGTTAATTTTAATAGAATTATGTCAAATTTTGCAAGTCTTTCATGCAATATATTTTTCTTAAATCAAATAAAAAAACTCTTAACAATGAAGAGTTGAATTCAAAATGGTGCTGAAAACAGGACTCGAACCTGCGACCTATTGATTACGAATCAATTGCTCTACCATCTGAGCCATTTCAGCATAACCAAATTATACCATGAATTAAGATAGAAAATCAATTAAAATATAACAATCATTTAAAAATAGTAAATAAAATAGAATAAAAAATTAGCATTTTTTACAAGAAAATAAAATACGGAATTAATTTTTTTTAAGTATTAATAGATTATTTTTATCTTAAATGTTATAATTATATTGCAAATAATATAGAAAGTGAAAAAAATGAATAAAGGAATAGTAATCGTAGGATTTGCAGGAATAGGTAAGACGACATTAGCGAAGAAATATAAATATGATATTGTATTAGTATGGATACATCCTGAAGAAATATTGACTGATTATGATATCAATGATATTGATTATTATTTATATTTTCCAACTAAAACTGCCATAAAAGAATATAAAAAAAGATTTATCGAACGTGAAAACAACGATAATTATATTCATCACGTTCTTCATCATTATAATAGAAGATATAAACAATTTAAAGATAATCCTCACAAACATATTGAATTAATCGAAGGAGAACCACTAGAAACTGCTTTATTAAAAATGAAAATTAATTTAATAAAGTAGCTAATTAATGTAAAATATTTAAAAAAATTAATTATGGAATTTTCCCATAAAAAAACCCTTATCAAAATAAGGGATTAAATCATTATGGCGGAGACAGAGAGATTTGAACTCTCGCACCAGTTTCCCAGTCTACACCCTTAGCAGGGGCGCCTCTTCAGCCTCTTGAGTATGTCTCCAAAACGCTTATGTATTCATTCTACTATTTTTTTATTATCTTGTCAACCAATTTAAACAATTTTTTTAGAAGGTGAATTATGAAAATATTAAAAGAAGTATCTTTATCAAAAGAAAATCAAGAAATAATAAGAGAGTACCAAATCTATCTTTTAACAATGAAACATTTATCAGAAAATTCTATTATATCTTATGTTTTAGATATTCATAAGTATTTATCATTCCTTGAACAACAAAAAATACCATATTCAAATATTAAAAAAGAACACTTAATTGAGTATTTAAATAAATTAGATAAAGAAAAATATGCGGTTACTAGTGTGATGAGAAAAATTTCAGCAATTAAAAGTTTCCATACATTTTTGTCAAAAGTTCATCACTTAGATAACATTGCCAATCGAATAGAAATGCCAAGACATTATCAAAGCATACCCAATATCTTATCCATAGAAGAAATGGAAATACTCCTAGATATTCCAACCAAAACAAATTTTGATTATCGAAATAAAGCTATGTTAGAACTAATGTATGCAACAGGATTAAGAGTAAGTGAGTTAGTCAATTTAAAAATACCTAATCTTGATCTAGACAATAAAATAGTAAGAGTAATTGGAAAAGGAAATAAAGAAAGAATCGTTCCAATTGGTGAAGTGGCAATAAAATACTTAAATATCTATTTATCAGAATATCGAAACTCCTTAAAGAAAAAATGTTTCTGTGATAATGTCTTTTTAAATAATCATGGAAAAGGGATAACTAGACAAGGATATTTTAAAATATTAAAAGAAATAGCAAAAGAAAAAGATTTTAATAAACCAATCAGTCCTCATGTCTTAAGACATTCCTTTGCAACACATCTATTAAATAATGGAGCAGATTTAAGAAGTATTCAACTTTTACTTGGACACAGTAATCTCTCCACAACCCAAATTTACACAAATGTAAATAATACAACATTAAAAGAAAATTATGATTTATATCATCCTAGACATTAAAAAAGTACATCTACTTTGGTTAGATGTATCATTTTTATTTTTCTTTAAAACTTTTACAAATTGTTTCATCTTTACTAGTACAATCACAACCCTTACATGTACAACTAATATCAAGTTCCTTTAAATTACAACAATTGCATTCATTATGCTTACAATTTTCTACATTACATTTAACGTTAGTTTCTTTCATCATCAAACCTCCATTATTAGGATAAACTTTTTTTAACATTTTATACAAAAAATACTGATAAAAAATTTACTTGATAAAAAATGATTTGCTAAATTGGTATTTTTAAAAAACTAAATTGGTATTTTTAAAAACCTAAATCAGTATTTAAAAAAATAAAAAAAGAAGAAGGATTTTAACTTGCCCATCTAGAATAATATAAGTAGAGGAGGAAAAAAATGAAAAAGAATTTAAAATGGGTAATACTAACTTTTTTTATTATAGGAATAGTTTTCTTATTTTTTCTTAATAACTATTCTAAAAGTGCAAAAAAAGAAACTTTAAAAGAAGAGCCAGAGGAATTAATTTTTAAAGAAGAAAAAGAAGAAACCAACAAAAAAGATGATCAAAAAGAAAATGTCTTTGTGGATATAAAAGGAGCAATTGCTAATCCTGGAGTATATGAATTAGAACAGAATAAAAAAGTTATTGATGTTGTAAATTTAGCAGGTGGTTTTTTAGAAAATGCAAATACACAGACGATTAATTTAGCCAAAAAAGTAACAAATGAAATGGTAATTATTATATATACAAATGAGGAAATAAAATTAGCAATGACAGAAGAAAAAACAGCAAAAGTAATCGATAACACTTGTGTCTGTCCAATATTAAAAAATGATGCTTGTATTAATAAAAATGAAGCAAAAAAAGACGCAACAACGTCTAACGAACAAGAAACTATAACAGAACCAATTAACATCAACACAGCAACTGTTAGTGATTTTGATAAGTTGCCAGGAATAGGTGTAAGCAAAGCAGAATCAATTGTACAATATCGAGAAAAAAATGGCCCTTTTGAAAAAATAGAAGATTTAAAAGAAATTTCTGGTATTGGGGATGCCTTATTTGAAAAAATTAAAGACTATATTACAATCTAAATATTTATTTAAATTTATCTTAATTGTTTGTATCTTTTATGCTGAAATAATTTTTTTCTATTTTCCACAAAAAAGCAAATATATAGGCAATGAAAAAGAATTTATAGGCATTGTAACAAATCTAAAAGAAGATGGGGATCATCTCACTCTAGAAATAAAAGAAAAGGAAAAGTTAATTGTACATTACTACTTTAAAACAAAGAAAGAAAAGCAAAAATTTTTAAAGCAAATAGAATTAGGAACAAAAATAAAAATTACTGGAACATTAAACCAACCATCTAACAATACAATCCCAAATATTTTTAATTATAAAGAATACTTAAAACACAAAGAAATTTTTTTCTTAATTCAAGCAAATAAAATAGAAATTTTATCCTATCATCAAAGTTTATTTTATCAAATTAAAAATATTACATTAAATAGAATTGATAAAATAGATAAAACAGGTTATTTACGAACTTTTATCTTAGGAGATAAAACAATAATGGATCAAGAACTAATTTCAAAATATCAAGAAAACGGTATTTCACATTTGTTTTCTATATCTGGAATGCACATCAGTTTTATAGTAACAATATTGTTATTTTTATTAAATAAAATTACCTATCATAACAAAAGTAAGTATGGAATAATTTCTATTTGTTTAATTTTTTATTTATTTTTGACAGGAAATAGTGCTTCCATCACAAGGACTACTATTATGTTTATTTTATTTTCTATTAATAAATGTTTTAATTTAAAAATAAAACCATTAGATTTATTACTATGCCTTTTATCTATCTTAATAATCATTGATAAAAATTTAATTTTTGATATAGGTTTTCAATTTTCTTATGTAATTAGCACAGCAATTATTTTATGCCAAAAGAAAATAAGCAAGCTTCCTAATCGATATAAAAGTATTTACATTTCTTTCCTAAGTTTTATTGTTTCTTTTCCGATTAGTATTTATCATTTTCAAAAAATAAATTTCTTATCTATTCTTTTTAATTTAGTTATGATACCACTAGTTAGTACAATAATCTTTCCAGCTACATTTTTAGTTTTAATTTTTAACAATTTATATCTCATATACGAAAAACTAATTTTTATATTAGAAAAAATAAATGCTATATTTTATTATATTCCTTATGGAAAAATAATATTTTGTAAGCCAAGTATATCAATAATTATATTTTATTATTTATTAATTATTCTCTCAATTTATAAGAAAAAATATTATATTTTATTAGGAATAGTAATATTTATCCATTATCAAATGCCAATGATGAATCAAAATCTTTTAGTTACCTTTTTAGATATCGGACAAGGAGACTCTATCTTTATAAAAATGCCCCATAACCAAGGTAATATTTTAATAGATACAGGAGGAAAAATAGAAATCTCTAAAGAAAAATGGGCACGAAACAAAAATAAATCAACTTTAACCATTTCTAGAATTATTCCTTATTTACATTCTATGGGAATCAAAAAATTAGATTATTTAATTATCTCTCATGGCGACTATGATCATATGGGAGAAGCAATTAACTTAGTTAATAATTTTAAAGTAAAAAAAGTTATATTTAACTGTGGTGAGTTTAATGATTTGGAAAAAGAATTAATTAAAGTATTAGACAAAAAGAAAATTAAATATTATTCATGTATTAAAGAACTAAATATAGATAATAACAAATTCCATTTCTTACAAACTAAATATTATGATAATGAAAATGATAATAGTAATGTTATTTACACTAAACTTGATGGTTATAAATTTATGTTTATGGGAGATGCTGGAATAGATAAAGAAAAAGATATATTAGATAAATATAATCTATCAAATGTAGATGTATTAAAAGTAGGACATCATGGAAGTAAGACAAGCAGTAGTAAGTCTTTTATAAATGAAATTAATCCTAAGAATTCCATTATTAGTGTTGGAAAGAATAATCGTTATGGACATCCTAATAAAGAAGCATTAAATAATTTAGAAGGTTCAAAAATATATAGAACAGATTTAGATGGCAGTATTATGTTCAAGATAAAAAATAACGAATTGAAGATAGAGACTTGTAGTCCATAAATAAAATCTATGATATAATATAATTGGTGATATAATATGGACTTATTTCAAAAAATATTAGAGTGTAAGGAAGAAGATGTTGATTCAATTATTGAAACAGCTATAAATGAAGCAAATGCAAATGCAGAAAAAGTTGAAAAATTAGGCTTTCTAGATTATGGAAAATCTTGTAGTGTGTTTAAAGGATTTATACCTCTTAATACGAGAATAAAATATGCAAATTTAAATATAGAAGATTACGGAATGGAAAGTACAGATTTTATTTATGAATTTGCACACTTTATTAAAAAGTATAATATTAATAACAAAGCTTCATTAATTCATAATCTAGAATATTTTGTTAATAGTTATTTTGGATTCCCAGGTAAAATAGATAGGGAGACAATATTTAATGACATTGCATGGCAAACAACCACTACAGATGAAGAATATTTTAAAGCATTAGAAAATAATAAACTTGGTGATTTAAAAGGTAAAGGAGCAGCTCAATGTACGGAAAGAGGAGCCTTGGTTCAACAGGTATTAAGTATTTTTGGCACAGAATCATATTACTGTATGGGATGCGTTGATTTAGGTGATAGACAAGGGGGACATTGTTTTAATATAGTTAAGAGAAAAAATGACTATGCTTTGCTAGATTACAGTGTTCCAATTGTATCATATAAAGAAGACGGAAGTGTTCGAGCATATTATCCGTTTGTAGGAACTTTAACAAATGAGGAATTCTTAGATTTTGTAAATAACGGTGTGATTAAATCATTTGATGACTATTATATGAACGGTTGGCAGTATGAAAAGGCTGGTACAAAGAGAATGTATGTAGTAGGAAAATATGAAATAGAAAAGGAAAATGCAATTGAAAATAGAAGATAGTAATTTATGCTATCTTTTTTGTATTTCTAATTAACGATTTTCATATTGATGTACTAACTACTTAGCACCTGTTGGAAAGAATAATAGGTATGGTCATCCAAATAAAGAGGTATTAGAGAACTTAAGTAAATCAAAAATATATAGAACTGATCAAGATGGAAACATTATGTTTAAAATTAAAAATAATAAGTTGAAAATAGGAACTTGTTTACCTTAATTATAAATTAATATGATATAATAATTATAGGATGTGATAGAATGGATGTTAATAGTATAATAAATCATTTAAAAACCAGCAATAAAGAAATAGAAAAAACACTAATAAGTGGTTTTATAAATGAAATTACCATAAAATATTTACCTTTATATGTTTTAGAAACATTTGCTTTAAATAAAGAAGCGCAAGAAATTATAATTAACCTATCTGAACATAACATTAAAAATATATCAAAGATTATTAGTTATGCTGAAAGTGTAAATCAAGATTGGATTTCATTATGTGCAAATTATTATCATTTTTTAAAAAATAAACATTTTTCAAATTTAATAGATGATGTTAGGAAAAATGAATTAAGCGAGTCTCAAATAGAAAAATTATTATTTGTAATTAGTAATGGAGGTAATTATTTCGGTATAAATTCTGTTGATGATCTAAATAATTTACAAATAATTAGAGATGACAAGAATAGTAAAAATAACGAAACAAATGATCCAAATATATTATTATTAAACAAATATGGAATGTCATATGATAAAGCTTATAATTTATATATGAGATATGGTAAGGATATAGAAAATTTACCTGAATCAGGGGAAAAAGATTTTTTACTTGATATTAAAAATATTATTGAAGGTAAAGGTAGCGATAGAATTGCATATGAGAATTTAAGTTTTCTAATTAATATAGATTCTGTTCTTAGAAATTTTTATTCAAAAATATATGATGAAAAGTTTTATTCACCAACAAATGAAAAACAAATTGGTAACGTTGATGGTATTAATATATATGATGCTGGATTAGATTTTTATATGTGTATTTATTCGTATGGTATAGCAACAGAATACGAAGCACCTGAAAATTTTAAAGACGCATGGAATCGTCCAAGTATTGCTACTGATTATATGTGTAATTCAATTATTAACAGCAGTAGCATAAAAACACATGTAAAGCACTGTTTGTTTGGCTTTAATAATTTTGGTAGAAACAATTTATCATTATTAGGAGCAAATGATCTAGGTACTGGTGGAATATATAAAGATTTGAATGTTACAAATCCATTTCATCAAAAAAAATTAATTGCTGACGTTGAATTTAGAACACCTGATAGTTTAATAAATAACACAAGATTTACGAATAATGAAGTTTATCGTTCTAGAAGAAGAGTAATAAATGGTAAGTTAGAAAGGATTAATCCAGATTATATAGTATACTTAAAAACAAAGGAAGATTTTAGTAGTGATCCAATTTGGCTTGAAAGTTTAAAAGCAGCAAAAGATTTTAATATTCCTATTGTAGTAGTAGATTGTCAAAAGTGTTTATTAAATAATATAGAAAAAATTGAAAAAAATTTAGAATTATTTGAAAGTAGATATGATGATTCTAAAATATTAAAAAGTATTTTAGAATCAACTTATACAATAAATAATGGTTATAGAGATGTTGCACCTGAATTACTTGAAAAACATTTCAATAGTGATAAATTGATTTCGTATTTAGGTAGAATTATGAACCATATTGATGAAATATCAGTTAATGCTCCAAAAACTGCAATATATTGTATAGATATAGTAACAAAAACTTTAGATAGTGAATTTAAAAAAGTATTGAAATCTCCATATTGGGTTGATTATGCTAGAAAACAAGGATATACGGTGGAAAAACCTGAAGAGATAATAAATATGTTTTTAGATAAAAAAAGACAAATAGAAATGGCAAATGCTGATATTAAAAAAACTCACCAGACATTAGATTAAGGTTACGTTATGTAATCTTTTTTCTTTACTTAAATTCGACTTACTAATTGACAATCATCACATGGAGACTATGATCATATGGGAGAAGCGATTAACTTAGTTAATAAATTTAAAGTAGAAAATGTAATCTTTAATTGTGGTGAATTTAATAACTTAGAAAATGAATTGATAAAAGTTTTAGATAAGAAAAAAATAAAGTATTATTCATGTATTAAAGAAATGAATATCGATAATGACAAACTTTATTTCTTACAAACCAAGGAATATGATAATGAAAATGATAACAGTAATGTTATTTATACTAAACTTGATGGTTATAAATTTATGTTTATGGGAGATGCTGGAATAGATAAAGAAAAGGATTTATTAGATCAATATAATTTAAAAAATATTGACTTTCTCAAAGTATGGCATCATGGAAGTAAAACAAGCAGTAGTAAGTCTTTTATAAATGAAGTAAATCCAAAGTACTCAATAATTAGTGTTGGAAAGAATAATCGTTATGGACATCCAAATAAAGAAGTATTAAATAATTTAGAAGGTTCAAAAATATATAGGACAGATCAAGAGGGAAGTACAGAAATTAAGATAAATAAAACGGAGGATAAAATTAAAACATATTCTCCGTAATATTAAATTAAAATGATGAAAAATGTTTGTGAATATGCTATTATAATAGTAGCCTTAATTTCAAAGGCATATTTAATATTTAACAAGGAGAGGTTACTATGTATTTAATCGAATATTGTAAAAATGCAAAAAATACAGAATTTAAAAAATTAATTAACTCAAAAAATACAGGCATTACAAATCAAAAAAATTTATATCAAAAAAACTTAGTTAACGTATGTCAAAATGTCAAAAGTATTACAATAGATTTAGAAGATATTAAAATGATGAAATTTTTAGATGATAGTATTCTTTTAGGATTATATGCAAGGTTTAGTAATCAAAAAAGAAATGCGTTTGTGACTATTCCAAATAACGGTCAACTTAATTGTTTGTATATTTATCACATTCTAAAAAGCGAATGGCTAATTGATCAAGAAAATGCAGATAAAATATCAATAAATAACATAATAAATAGAATAGATTGGTTAAAAATTGAAATAAGCAATACAAAAGATATCGTGCAAAAGGCTAAGTTAGAAAACGAACTGTTGTTAAGCAAATATGCATTAAATACATTAATAAAATATAAAGATGTAAAAAAAAAGAGGCAAAGAAAAAAGTTTTAACTAATAATTAATTAACATAAAAAGAGAATAAAAATATAAAGTTTATACTATACTATTTGTAGAAGAATATTATAGATAGTGTAGAGTAATTATGAGAATTGGATTACTCTTCATAGTGTGTCGTAAGTTCGCAAGTAAGATACGAATTTGCGTTTATATATAGATAGAGGAAACTAGAAATCTAGCTTCCTCTTATTCTTTGAAGTGTGGTTAATTTGATTGACTATTACTAAAAGATATTATATAATTCTTAATAGTTAGAAGTAGTTGGTAAGGTGATACATTATGGCCAAAAAAAAGGCAAAAAAGGAAAAAAATAAAAATAAATTTGAATATAGTAATGAGATTGTAGGAGTTATTATTATACTATTTAGCATTATAGGAATATTAGGAACAGGTATAGTAGGAAATATTGTTAGAAGTTTTGCAATATTTTTAGTCGGAACACTATACTTAGCATTATTAATTCTTTTTGGAGTAGTAGGAATTTGTCTTATTTTTAAAAAAGAAGCTCCGAACTTGTTATCAAGTAAAATGATTGGAATATATATTACAGTAATTTCTATTTTAGTAATGTTCCATGTTAAATATATAGAAATAAACAAAACAGAAGGTATAAAAATTATTACAGAAACATTTAATAATTTAATGATATCCTTTAATAGTAATACGGCACTTTCTAATTCTGGTGGTGGAATCATTGGCGCAATATTTAGTTATTTATTTGTAACTTGTTTTGGAAATGGAGCAATGATTGTAACAATTACTTTGTTAGTTCTTGGAATTGTACTAATATTCAATATAAGTATTGTTGATTTATTTAATAAAATAAAACCATCAATTGAAAAAATGTGGCAAAAGTCAGAAAAAGATGAAGAAGAAAAAGAAGATACAAAAGATTTAATTAAAACAAAAGTACCAGATACTGAAGAACTTCCACTTGAAGAACCAGCTGTTGTAGTAGAACCTGTCAAAGTAGAAAATATAGATGCAGATGTTCCAATTATGAGAACACCTCCAAAAATTAACACAAATGAAAGCCTTGAAATAAAAGATGAAGTAATTATTAATAGTGTAAATGAGAATTATAAATTACCACCAATTAATTTATTAAATACAGTTAAAAATGTTAGTAATAAAGAAAATGAAACAAAAGCAAAACAAAATATAACCGAATTAGAAAAAGTATTAAAAGATTTTGATATTACTGGAAAAATTGTTCAAGTTAATATTGGTCCGACAGTTACACAGTATGAATTAGAAATTAAAGCAGGAACAAAAGTTAGTAAATTGTTGTCAATTCAAAGAGAAATTGCACTAGCATTAGCAGCTCGTGATGTTAGAATTGAAGCTCCAATTCCTGGAAAAAATACAATTGGTATTGAATTGCCAAATCAAGTAAATAGTTCTGTTTCTTTCAAAGAGGTATTATCAAAAATGCCTGAAGTAAATGAAAAAAATCTATTAGCAGTAGGATTAGGAAAAGATATCATGGGTAAGGTAAAATGGATGGAAATAAATACCACACCACATTTATTAGTAGCTGGTGCAACTGGATCAGGTAAATCAGTTTGTATGAATTGCATTATCACATCTATTTTAATGAGAACTAAGCCAGAACAAGTAAAACTAGTAATGGTTGATCCTAAAAAAGTAGAACTTAGTATGTACAATGGAGTTCCTCATTTGCTATGTCCGGTTGTAACAGATCCTAAAAAAGCATCAATTGCATTAAAGAATATTGTTGTAGAAATGGAAAGAAGATATGATATTTTTGAACAAACAAAAAATAAAAATATCAAAGGATATAATGAATTCTGCGAAAGCAATCCAGAATATCCTAAAATGCCATATATTGTCGTCATTATAGATGAATTAGCAGATTTAATGTTAGTAGCAGCAAAAGAAGTTGAAGATTCAATAATGAGAATTACACAAATGGCTAGGGCAGCAGGTATTCATTTAATTGTTGCGACACAAAGACCTTCAACTGATGTTATTACTGGAGTGGTAAAAGCAAACATTCCATCACGTATTTCATTTGCTGTATCATCTAGCATAGACTCTAGAACAATATTAGATTCAACAGGAGCAGAAAAACTTTTAGGAAAAGGAGATATGTTGTTTTTACCAATGGGAGAGAATTCTCCTGTACGTATTCAAGGAGCTTTTGTTAGTGAACAAGAAATTCAAAAAGTAGTAGATTTTGTTTGTGAGCAACAAAAAGCACAATATGACACTTCACTAACAGAAATGAAAAACGATTCAGAAAGTCATAATGATGGATATGAATCCGATGAAGAATATGAAGATCCTTTGTATAATGAAATAGTTGATTATGTAATACAAGCAGGAAAAATTAGTGCATCATTAATTCAAAGAAAATATCGCTTAGGTTATAATAGAGCAGCTAGAATTATAGATTTATTAGAAGAAAGAGGAATTATTGGACCACCAAATGGATCTAAGCCAAGAGAAGTGTTAATAAAAAAAGAAAATAATGAAATATAAAAAAACAAAAAAATAAGAATAAAAGGAGTAAAAATGAATAAACAAAAAACAGGAATAATGTGGATATGTTTAATCTTTTTAATCATATTGATTTTAGCTCTAAATTATATTAAATTTTTTGGTAATCCTAATCAAAATATAAGGGAACAACCAGTAGAAAATTCAACTTCAGAAGCCATTGATAACGCTCTTTTAGATATTGTAAATAATTTTAATAATAGTACAGATGTTCAAGAATTAACAAAAGATAGTATTGTAGCATCTGCAATATTAAAAAATTATTCTATATTTATTTCATATACAATAAACGAGTCAAAAACAACCTATGAATTTAAATATAGCAATTTGAAATTAACAATTAATATTTCTAATGATGAAGAAAATATCGAAAAATTTAACAAAATTTATAAAATACTAATTAAATCTTGTCAAAAAAGACTAAATAATTCCGATAATATTAATGAGCAAATTGATAAATTTTTAAACGGAGAACAAGAACTTCTAGGAATAACGCGAACTAGAAAGAATAATCTAATTACTTATAAAATGGATATTACTCAAAAAATATCTACTTCAACCAATTGAAAACTAATCTAAATAATAACACAAATAAATAAGAGAGGAATGATAAAGTGCCAACACCACATATAGAAGCTAAAGTAGGAGAAATTGCTCCAATTGTTATAACAGCAGGAGACCCAAAAAGGTGCCAATATATTGCTAATAAGTATTTAAAAAATGCAAAAATAGTAAATTCAGTAAGAGGAATGACAGCTTTTACTGGAGAATATAAAGATAAAAAAATTACAATCTTTCCAGTAGGTATGGGAATGCCTAGCATGGGAATTTATGCATATGAATTATATAAATTTTATGGAGTAGAAACGATTATACGAATCGGAACGAGTGGAAGTTTTGATAAAAATTTCAAAATTTTAGATACTGTTTTATTAGAAGGTTCTTATACAGAGAGTAATTTTGCATTAGCAATAAATAGAGATAAAAATACACATTTATCATTAGCGGATGATACAATAAATGATAAAATAGAATTAACTGCAAAAGAAAAAAATATTTCTTATAAAAAAGGATATGGACTTTGTAATGAAGCTTTTGATTTTTATTTAGAGGAAAATCAATTTAATGATTTGATTGATGCACTTCCTAAAGATATTTCTATAGTTACAAGTGAAATGGAAGCTTTTGCTTTATTTTATATTGCCTCAATGTTACATAAAAAATCTGCTTGCCTTTTAACAATAGTGGATTCAAAATTTGAAAAAAATGTCATTATCACTAGTAAAGAAAGAGAAGAAAAATTAGATAACATAATTATTTTAGCATTAGAAACTTGTTTAAAAATATAAATATTAGTTATAATATAATTAGAGGTGATAACATGAATTATGAACAAATTAATATGGGATCCTATAATTTACATATTATAAAAGCAACAAAATTTAAAACAATTACTGTGGAAGTCAATTTTAGAAGGAAGTTAAAAAAAGAGGAGATTACTTCACGTAATCTACTAAAATCAATTCTGTTATATACAACGAAAGATTTTAAGACAGAACAAGAACTTATTCGTGAAACAGAAAATTTGTATGATTTAAAACTTATTAGTTCTAACATGAGAATAGGGAATGATTCTAATTTATCGTTTAAAGTTAGATTTTTAAACGATAAATATACAGAAAAATCAATGAATGAATATTCAATATCTTTTTTAATGGATGTACTATTTAATCCAAATGTTGAAAATGATAAATTTATTGCAGATGATTTAAAAAAGTGTAAAAGTAAGTTGGAAAAAAGTATTCAAAAGCTGTCAGACAATAAATTAAAATATGCATTAATCAAATTATTAGAATCAACCAAGGATATGCCATATTCATATAATTCTTTTGGGTATATTGAAGATTTAGAAAAAATAACCCCTAATGATTTGTACAAATATTATCAATCAGTTTTGGCAAATGATTTTGTAGATGTTTTTGTAGTTGGTGATGTAGATTCAAATGCAATCAAAGATATTTTTAAAAAATATTTTAAAATAAATACATTTAAAAAATATAAAAAAGATATTTTAGTGGATGAATTAACAACTAGAAAAAGAATAAAAAAAATAACAGAGAATTATCAAGCTAATCAATCACAATTAACTATATTATGTACACTTAATCATTTAACTGATTATGAACGAAAGTATGTTTTATTAGTTTATAATGAAATATTAGGAGGAAGTTCTAATTCATTGTTGTTTGATACGGTACGAGAAAAGAATTCTTATGCATATTATATTAATTCTAATCAAAAAGCATATGATAATATTTTGATGATATATTCTGGAATAGAACCTGGAAATTCAGAAAATGTATTAAAATTGATAAAAAAAACTTTACAAGAAATATCTAAAGGAAAATTTAATGATGATGTTTTTGAAAGTGCTAAAAAAACAATTGTTGCATCAATAAAAGCGAGTACGGACAGTCCAAATGGAATAATTAATACTTATTATGCAAAAATCTTGGTAAATTCAGATGACTTTGAAAAAAGAATTGAAAATATTGAAAAAATTACAAAAGAAGATATTATGGCAGTTTCCAAAAAAATATCCATGCATACAGTATATCTTTTAGAAGGACAAAATGAGGAGGAAACTGATGAAAAAGATTAAATTAAATCATACAGGGGAAGAAATTACTTATGAAAAATTAGAAAATGGATTGGAAGTCTTTTTATATAATAAGAATGATTTTACAAATAATTATGTGACATTTAGTACAAAATTCGGCTCAATTTATAACGAATTTGTGCCATTAGATGAATTTAAAATGAAAAAAGTACCACATGGAGTGGCACATTTTTTGGAACATAAGGTATTTGTTCAAAAAGATGGATTACAACCAGAAGAGTTTTTTTCTAAAAGTGGGGCATTGTGCAATGCTTACACTACATTTAAAAATACTACTTATTTATTTTCTGGTCCAAATAATTTAAAAGAAAATGTATTATATTTGTTAGATTATGTCCAGGAGCCTTATTTTACTGATGAGAATGTTGAAAGTGAAAAAGGAATTATTACCCAAGAAATTCATATGTGTGATGATAATCCAACAGATGTTTTATATGAATATATTAGAAAAAATAGTTTTTATCACAATCCGTTTAAAGATAGTATTATAGGAACAATTGATGATATAAATAAAATAACTAAAGATGTTTTGTATACCTGTTATAATACGTTTTATCATCCTCAAAATATGTTTTTAGTAGTAACAGGAAATTTTGATGAAGAAGACTTATTAGAATCTATCAAAAAAAATCAATCAGATAAAAAATTTCAATTATTCCAAAAAATTAAAATAAAAGAATATCAAGAACCAAATAAAGTAGTAAAACAAAAAGAAATAGTTAAAATAGATACACCAATTCCTAAAGTAGCATACAATATAAAAATCCCCTTAGAAAATATTAAAATGGATATTCGAAAATATAATTTATATTTATTTATTTTGTTTTCCTCTCTTTTTGATGATACATCTAACTTTGATTATGAAGCAAAAAATGAAAATATAATTACTAATTCTTTGTATTTAAATCTATTGAATTGTGATAGTCACGCCTTAATTTCATTAATCAACGAAACAACTTCTTATGAAGAATTAATAAAAAAAATACAAAATACATTAGAAACAATGTGCATTACTGAAGAAGATTTAAATCGGAAAAAGAAAGTATTAATTAGTAATGAGTTATTCAGTTTTGAAAATATAGAAGTAATTAATGATATGATAGTAGATAACATTATATTTAATGGTAGAGTAGAAGAAAATATGATTGATTTATTAAATTCTTTAAATATTCAAGAAATGAACGAAGTAATTAACACTTTATCTTTAAAAAACTATTCTATTGTTATTTTAAAAAAATAATAATGTTTATACAGCAAATAAGATAAGATAGTAGAAATTTATTAAATTTAAAAAAGAGTTTTAAGTAACAAAATGGGAAAAAAGTATATTTAATTTCTGATATGAACCCCGTTTCTCTTATGTCCAAGAAACGGGGTTCATATCAATTTTAGGTGTGATTTTTATCATATTTTATTTCTTAAAACTTTAAAAACTAAATCATTCTTTAAAAAATTCAAATTAATATTAAGTAAATTTATAATGAATACTTTTTTGCTGGGCCCATCGAATTTCGAAGAACCAACATTTCAAGTGGTGATGAATTGTTTAACCTTTTTCTTTTGTATGAATTTATGTAAGACATTATTAAGTTAATATCGTCTTGAGTTAAATTATCAAATGAAGTCTTTTTCTCTAATATTCTTCTGATTAATTCATGATTAACTTCACAAGATCCTTTTTAATCTGGGCGGTCTGTTTCACAGTAAAATACTTTAGTTCTTTTCTCACCAGTTAAAAGGCTATATTCTATCTCTTTTGGCTTAGATAATTTGGGACAAACTACTTTTTCATAATAATCACAATTATTAAAATCACAATTATTAAAATCACAAAGTGTTCCTTTTTGTCTAAATGGACAATTTTTACCTTTTTTTGCAATCAAAGTGTTTTTCTCCAGCTGTACCAACTTCTTTAAAAATAATATGATTTTTAATCTCTTTTGCTACAGTAGTACAATCTTTATTGATGATATTACCGATGGTCTTAAAAGATTTATTTGCTTTTAATTATTTTTCAATTTCTAATCTATCATCAAATGATAAATGTTTATTTTTCATAATAAATACAATTCCTTTCTAAAAAGAATAAGCAGCATCGGCAATATATTATAGTCATAATAGACAAAAAATCAAATTTTACTAAGTAAATTCCACATCATTACTTTTACCAACTAAATTCCATCTTTATTAAAATAGTGATGGAATTCAACTTTTCACTTCACCTTAAGAAAAAAGTTGAAAAAACGTCTCAAAACACTTGCAAATAATAAAAATCTATAGTACAATATCAATCGTGTAGATGGCAGAGATGTGCAAAGTTGCTGATACACCCGGTTAAGTTGTTAAACATTTATAAGGGTATCAGGTAATTTGTTCGGAGCTATGTCTATACCAGATATAGGCGAAAGGAGGAGTTTAGATATGTCAAGTACAAAGGTTAGAATTACGTTAAAGGCATACGAACACCAAATCATTGATGAAGCAGCAGCAAAAATTGTTGCAACAGTAAAAAGAACTGGTGGAGAAGTATCAGGACCAGTACCATTACCAACTAAGGTACAAAAGTATACAATCTTAAGAGCGGTTCATAAGTACAAAGACTCAAGAGAACAATTTGAGATTCGTACGCACAAAAGATTAATTGACATCAATAACCCAAGTAAAGAAACAATAAGTGCATTAAGTCACTTAGATTTACCTAGTGGTGTTGATATACAAATCAAATATTAAGAAAGGAAAGACTAATGATGAAAGGAATCTTAGGTATCAAAAGAGGAATGACTCAAGTTTTTGCTACAAACGGTAAATTAGTTCCTGTTACAGTAGTAGAAGTTGAACCAAATATCGTAAGTCAAATCAAAACAAAAGAAAATGATGGATATGAAGCAATTCAACTTGCTAGTGTAGAGAAAAAAGAACGTCGTAGTAACAAACCAGAAATCGGTCATTTAAAAAAAGCTAATACTACACCTAAGCGCTTCTTAAAAGAACTTAGAGGTGTTGATGTTAGCGGATACAGTTTAGGCCAAGAATTAAAGGCTGATGTATTTAGTGCAGGAGAAGTTGTAGACGTAACTGGCACTTCAAAAGGAAAAGGAACACAAGGTGTTATTAAAAGATGGAACCAATCTCGTGGACCTATGGGACATGGTAGCCAATACCACCGTGGTGTAGGATCATTAGGTACAATGTTACCAATGAGAGTATTACCAGGAAAGAAAATGCCTGGTAGAATGGGTGGAGAACAAGTAACTGTTCAAAACTTAGAAATCATTTCAGTTGATTTAGATAACAATTGCTTATTAATTAAAGGAAACGTTCCTGGACCTAAAAATTCACTAGTATTTGTAAAATCTTCTATTAAACATGAAGGAAAAGTAAATGAAACTTTAGAATTAATTACTTATGAAGTTGAAACTCCTGAAGTAGTAGAAGAAAATACTTCTGAAGAAGTACCATCACAAACAGAAGAATAATTTTAAGTATTATTATTTTATAAAGAACACACTATAATATAGAAAAGTTATTCTTAAATGATTAGTATGGCAGAAAGGAAGAAGAAAATGGCTAAAATAGAATTATTAAACATTAACGGTGAAAAGGTTAAGGATATTAAATTAAATGATAACATTTTTGCAATCGAACCAAACGATGCAGTGTTACATAATGCAATTGTTTTAAATATGGCTAATGCACGCCAAGCTAGTGCATCAACAAAAACTAGAAGTGAAGTTCGTGGCGGTGGAAGAAAACCATGGAAACAAAAAGGAACAGGTAATGCTCGTCAAGGAAGCATCCGCGCAACTCAATGGCGTGGCGGTGGAATTGTATTTGGACCAACTCCAAACAAAAACTATAAAAAGAAACAAAACAAAAAAGAAAGAAGACTTGCTGTTTTATCTGCATTATCTTATAAAAACTTAGATAAAGAGTTAATTATTCTTGAAAATTTAAGTTTTGAAGATAATAAAACAAAAAATATGATTAATCTATTAGATAATCTTAAAATTAGAAATAATAAAGTACTAGTAGTAGTAGATGAATTAACAGAAAATGTTTGCTTAGCATGTCGTAATTTACCAAATGTAAAATTAGTAACATTTGAAGAAGTAAATGCGTTCGATACTGTAAATGCTGACAACATGTTAATTACAGAAAGTGCTCTAAATAAATTAGAGGAGGTGCTTACTCGTGAATAATTATGATATTATATTTGCTCCTGTAATCACTGAAAAATCTGCATCTATGGAAAGTGAAGGAAAATACGTTTTCAAAGTAGATGTTAGAGCAAACAAAACACAAATTAAACAAGCTATCGAAGATGCTTTTAATGTACGTGTTATTGATATTCGTACTATTAATGTTCATCCAAAAGATAGAAGAGTAGGAAGATATACTGGTAAAACAAATCGTTATAAGAAAGCTATTGTAAAATTAGCAGAAGGAAATACGATTAGTTTCGACTAATAAAGGAGGAAAATTATAATGGCTATAAAAGTATATAAAGCAATTACCAATGGTCAAAGACAAAAAAGTACTTTGAAAAATGAAGAAATTACCAAGACCACTCCTGAAAAAAGTTTAGTTGTAACCAAGAAAAAAACAAATGGTCGTAATAACCAAGGAAAAATTACAGTAAGACATCGTGGTGGCGGTGTAAAAAGAAAATATCGTCTAATTGATTTTAAAAGAACAAAAGATGGAATTACTGCTATTGTAAATGCAATTGAATACGATCCAAATAGATCAGCTAACATTGCATTAATTACTTATAAAGATGGTACAAAATCATACATTTTAGCTCCTAAAGGGCTAAAAGTTGGTGATGTTGTAGAATCAGGCAGTAAAGTTGATGTAAAAACTGGTAATACAATGGAAATCATGAATATTCCAGTTGGTACTGTAATTCATAACATTGAATTAAGACCTGGAAAAGGTGGACAACTTGCTAGAAGTGCTGGAAATAGTGCTCAAATTTTAGGTCGTGAAGGCAAGTATGTATTAATTAGACTTGCTAGTGGTGAACAAAGAAAAATCTTAGGAACTTGTCGTGCAACAATCGGTGTTGTAGGAAATGAAGATTTTGGACTTGTTAAAATTGGTAAAGCAGGTCGTACAAGATATAAAGGATTTAGACCTACTGTACGTGGATCTGTTATGAACCCTAATGATCACCCACATGGTGGTGGTGAAGGTAGAGCTCCAATCGGTAGAAGTGGACCAATGACTCCATGGGGTAAACCAGCACTAGGATACAAGACTAGAAAAAATAAAAAAGAATCAGATAAATATATCGTGACTCGTCGTAAGAAATAAAAAGAAAGGATTGAAAGTTTAAATGGCAAGAAGTTTAAAAAAAGGACCTTATGTCTTTGATAGATTATTAGATAAGGTTAAAAAGTTAAATGAATCTGGAAAAAAAGAAGTAATTAAAACTTGGTCTCGTCGTTCAACAATTTATCCTGATTTTATTGGACACACTTTTGCAGTACATAATGGTAAGGAATTCATTCCAGTTTATGTTACTGAAGATATGGTAGGACATAAATTAGGAGAGTTCTCTATGACTCGTAAATTTGGTGGACACGGCGCAGATAAGAAGAAATAGAAAACTGTTGTAAGGAGGAACTAAGAATGGCAAATACTGAAGCAAAAGCAGTTTTAAAAACTGTAAGAATTGCCCCTCGTAAAACAAGATTAATCATTGATTTAATCAGAGGAAAAAGCGTTATGGATGCTAGAAGCATTTTAGCTAATCAGCCACAACGCGCAGCTAGAGTAATTGAAAAAGTATTAAACTCTAGCGTTGCAAATGCAGTGAATAATGATAATATGAATGAAGAAAATTTATATGTTAAAACTTGTTTCGTTGATGAAGGTATGGTTCTAAAAAGAGCAAAAATGGATTCACGCGGACACGTTGGAAGAAATGATCATAAAACAAGTCACATTACAGTGATTGTAGCAGAAAAATAAAGTAAAGGAGGACCATAGATGGGACAAAAAGTTAGCCCAATTGGACTTAGAATTGGAATTAATAAAGACTGGGATGCAAAATGGTATGCTAACAATAAAGATTTCTCTAAATACTTAAATAATGATGTAAAAATCAGAAGATATTTAGAAAAGAAATTTAAAACTGCTGGAATTTCTCAAATCGTAATCGAAAGAAATGCTAAAAGAGCAGAAGTAATTATGTATGTATCAAAACCTGGTCTAGTAATTGGTCAAAATGGTGCAGAAATAGAAAAAGTTAAGAAAGAACTTTCTAAGTTAGTAAATGAAGATATGCAAATTTCTGTTGTTGAAGTAAAAAATCCTGATATGATTGCAAAATTAGTAGCAGAAACAATTGCTCACAACATTGAAAATCGTGTATCGTTCAGAGTTGCTCAAAAGAAAGCAATTAGAAATACAATGAAAGCAGGTGCAAAAGGAATTAAAACTCTTGTATCTGGAAGATTAGGTGGAGCAGATATCGCTCGTGGAGAAGGATATTCAGAAGGAACAATTCCTTTGCATACCCTAAGAGCAAATATCGATTATGCTACTGCTGAAGCTGATACTACTTATGGTAAGATTGGCGTAAAGGTTTGGATTTATAAAGGTGAAATCTTAGATAAAGATAATAAGGGAGGTAATTCTCATGTTAATGCCAAAAAGAACTAAACATAGAAAAACTTTCCGTTTAAAATACGAAGGAAAATCACGTGGTAATACAGAACTTCACTTTGGTAAATATGGATTAATGGCCAAAGAAGGAGCTTGGATTACAGCAAATCAAATCGAAGCAGCTCGTGTTGCAATGACAAGATATATGAAACGTGGCGGAAAAGTATGGGTAAATATATTCCCAAATCTATCTTTAACAAAAAAACCTCTTGAAACTCGTCAAGGTAAAGGTAAAGGTGAACCAGAAGTTTGGGTTGCTGTTGTTAAAGAAGGAAAAATTATGTTTGAAATTGACGAAGTTACAGAAGATGTTGCAAGAGAAGCTTTAAGACTTGCCTCTCATAAACTTCCAATCAAATGTAAATTTGTAAAGAAAGAAGAAAGTGGTGATAAGAATGAAGCATAAAGACAAAATGAAAGAATTTCAAAATTTAACCACTGAAGAGATTAATAAGAAAATTAAAGATGCAAAAGAAGAATTGCTAAAATTAAGAATGAAACAAGCAACAGGTACTTTGGAAAACCCAGCACGCATTCCTGAACTTAGAAAAGATGTTGCTAGACTTAAAACAATTCTAAATAGTCGTAAAATAGAAAATTAAGAGGAGGTATAGTCCTTATGAACGAAAGCAAAAAACAAGAATTAATTGGTACAGTTGTAAGTGATAAGGCAGATAAGACGATCACAGTCAGAGTAGATTACTTTAGAAAAGATCCAATCTACGGAAAAAGAGTAAAACGTTCTAAAAAGTTTGCTGCTCATGACGAGGAAAATCAAGCACACGTTGGTGACAAGGTAAGACTTGTTATGACTAGACCATTATCAAAAACCAAAAGATATGAGTTAGCAGAAATTATTGAAAAAGCTGTTATATTATAATCTCTTTTGTTGGAAGGAGGAAATTAAATGATACAACAAGAAAGCCGTTTAAAAGTGGCTGATAACTGTGGAGCTCGTGAATTATTAGTAATTAGAGTTCTTGGAGGAAGTAAAGTAAAAACTGGGAATATTGGAGATATTGTTGTAGGAACTGTAAAAAAAGCAACTCCTAATGGAAATATTGGAAAAGGAAAAGTTGTAAAGGCAGTTATTGTTAGATCAAAATTTGGTGTAAGAAGAGAAGATGGAAGTTACATTAAATTTGATGATAATGCTTGCGTAATTATTAAAGATGACAAAAGCCCAGTGGGAACTCGTGTTTTAGGCCCAGTAGCTCGTGAACTTAGAGAAAAAGGTTTCATGAAAATCGTAAGTTTAGCGAAAGATGTACTATAAAATACTTCTTGGGTTTGACACTATAATTTAAAGATTCAAAACTTTTAAGTATTTTAACGAAAGAAACAATACATTTATAAATGTTAGGAGGGATATTCATGAAATTAAAAACTGGTGATAAAGTTACTGTTATTGCAGGTGCAAACAAAGGAAAAACTGGTAAAGTTTTAAAAGTAGTTGATGATAAAGTAATCGTTGAAGGTGTAAATATTGTAAAAAAACATATCAAACCTAAATACAACAACGGTACAGGAGAAATTAGAGAAACAGAAGCTCCTATTCATCGTTCAAATGTAAAATTAGAAGAAGTAAAAGAAAAATCAAAAAATAAAAAAGAAAAATAAAATCGCGATAAACGTTTTGGAAGGAGGGTGGATTTCAAATGAACCGCCTAGAAGAAAAATATAGAAATGAAGTTGTTCCAAGTTTAATGTCTAAGCGTGGTTATAGCACAGTAATGCTAGTACCTAAAATTGATAAAATCGTTGTAAATATGGGTGTAGGAGATGCTTTATCTAATTCTAAATTATTAGAAGCAGCTCTTGAAGATTTAGAGAAAATTACTGGTCAAAAACCTATTGAAACAACTGCTAAAAAATCAATTTCTTCATTTAAATTAAGAGAAGGAAACAAAATTGGCTGCAAAGTTACTTTAAGAGGAGATAAAATGTATACATTCCTTGATAAGTTAATTTCAATCAGCTTACCTATGGTAAGAGACTTCAGAGGATTATCTCCAAGAAGTTTTGATGGAAGAGGAAATTATACAATTGGAATTAAAGAACAATTAATTTTCCCTGAAATTAACTTTGATGAAGTAACAAAAGTAAGAGGTATGGATATTGTTATTGTTACTACCGCAAAAACAAATGAAGAAGCTTATGATTTATTAAAAGAACTTGGAGTTCCTTTTAGGAAATAAGGAGGAAAAACATGGCAAGAAAATCAATGGTTGTAAAACAATCTAGACCACAAAAATATAAAGTAAGAGAATATACTCGTTGTTCTCGTTGTGGAAGACCACACGCTGTAATGAGTAAGTTTGGTATTTGCCGTATTTGTTTTAGAGAATTAGCGTATAAAGGACAAATACCAGGTGTAAAAAAATCTAGTTGGTAATCCAATTTGAATAAAAGAAGGAGGGATTTTAATGACAGATCCAATCGCAGATATGCTAACACGTATTCGTAATGCAAACCAAAATCATGCAAAAGAAGTGTCAATGCCATCTTCTAAAATGAAAGAGACAATTGCATCTATTTTAAAAGATGAAGGTTTCATTACTGATTTTAGTATTGAAAAAAATGATGTTCAAAATATCTTAACATTGACTTTAAAATATGGTAAAAATAAAGAAAGAGTAATCACTGGCTTAAAGAGAATTTCAAAACCAGGTCTTCGTGTATATGCTGAGGCAAATAATATTCCTAAAGTATTAAACGGACTTGGAATAGCTATTATTTCAACATCTAAAGGGGTAATGACAGATAAACTTGCTCGTAAAAACAATGTTGGTGGAGAGGTAATTGCTTACATTTGGTAAGCCCAAAAGGAGGTTACTATGAGTCGTATTGGAAAAAGAATTTTAACAATACCAGAAAAAGTTAATGTAGAATTAAATGGACAAAATTTAACAGTAAAAGGACCTAAAGGAGAATTATCTTTAGTAATTGATAAAAACATTAAAGTAAACGTTAAAGATAATGAAATTACTGTTGAAGTATTAAATAATTTAAAACATACTAATGAAATGCATGGTACTACTAATGCAAATATTAGAAATATGTTAATTGGTGTAACAGAAGGTTATACAAAAGGATTAGAGATTGTTGGTGTTGGTTATCGTTTTACAGTAAAAGGAAAAGTATTAACTGTTCAAGATGGTAAATCTCATTTAGATAATGTAGATATTCCAGAAGGTATTGAAGTAAAACAAATTAGCAATACTGAAATCGAATTATCCGGAATTGATAAATGCGCTCTTGGAAAATTTGCGGCAGAAATTCGTGAATTAAGAAAACCTGAACCATATAAAGGTAAAGGAATTCATTATGTTGGTGAACATATCCGTCGTAAAGAAGGAAAGAAAGCATCTAAATAAATAAAGTAAAGGAGACTAATTCGTATGATAAGTAAAGTTTCAAGAAATGATATGCGTAAAGAAAGACATTCAAGAATTCGTGAAAATCTTGCTGGTACTAGTAATCGTCCAAGATTAAATGTCTTTCGTTCAAATGCAAACATTACTGCTCAAATCATCGATGATGAAAAAGGCGTAACATTAGTTAGTGCTTCTAGTCTTGAAAAAGAATTAAACCTTAAAAATGGTGGAAATGTAGAAGCTGCTAAAATCATTGGAGCTGAAATTGCTAAAAGAGCAAATAAAGCAAATATTAAAGAAGTTGTTTTTGATAGAGGTGGATACTTATATCATGGACGTGTAAAAGCTTTAGCAGAAGCAGCACGTGAAAACGGCTTAGAATTCTAATAAGGAGGATAACTAATGAACGAAGAAAACGTTAAGAAAGAAGTTGTTACAACAGAAGAAAATACTTCTTCATCTGAAACTGGTAAAAAAGAATTTAGACGTAACAACAATAATAATAGACGTCCTCGTCGTAACAATAATTTTTCTAAACCAAAAACAGATTTAGAAGATAAAGTAATCGATATTAAACGTGTTACTAAAGTTGTTAAAGGTGGTCGTCAATTCCGTTTCTCTGCCACTGTTGTAGTAGGAAACAGAAAAGGAAAAGTTGGTATTGGTGTTGGTAAAGCCAAAGAAATGCCAGATGCTGTAAAAAAAGCAACTCAAGCAGCATCAAGAAATCTAATCAATGTTGAATTAATCGATAATCGTACTATTTCTCACGAAATCATCACTAAAGAAGGAGCAGTTCGTGTAATGTTAAAACCTGCAACAGAAGGTACTGGAGTAAAAGCTGGTGGACCTGTTCGTGATGTATTAGAATTAGCTGGTGTTAAAGATGTCCTTTCTAAAAGCCTTGGATCAAGCACTAAAATTAATATGGCTCGTGCAACTCTAAGAGCACTTGCTGAACAAAAAAGCCCATCTCACGTTGCTGAGTTAAGAGGAAAAACAATAGAGGAGATCAGAGGATAATGAAATTAGAAAACTTAAGTCCAGCATACGGTTCAAAACAATCTCGTAAGAGAATTGGTCGTGGTGGAAAATATTCAAAAACTGCTGGTAAAGGTGAAAAAGGACAAAACGCTAGATCAGGTGGCGGAGTAAGAGTAGGATTTGAAGGTGGACAATTACCACTATTTAGAAGATTAGGAAAAAGAGGATTCAACAATACTAGATTTGCTACTGTATATGCAACAGTTAATGTAAGCGATTTAAATCGTTTCGAAGATGGTACAGTAGTTACACCAGAATTATTAATTGAAACTGGTTTATTAAAAAAACAATTAGATGGCGTTAAAGTTTTAGGGAACGGTGAATTAACTAAAAAATTAACAGTTAAAGCAACAAGTTTCTCAAAAACAGCAAAAACAAAGATTGAAAGCGTTGGCGGAACAATCGAGGTGATCTAATATGTTTAAAAATCTTAAGCTAATATTTAGTCCTAAGAATAAAGATATTAGAAAGAGATTAGGATTTACATTACTTTGTTTATTTATTTTTATCGTTGGAACAACGATTCCAGTTCCTGGAGTAACTTCTCTAAAGAATGTAGATTTTGGTGATTTAGCAAATGCAATCACTGGAGGCTCACTAAAGCAATTTTCTATCTTTGCTTTAGGGGTTATGCCTTATATCTCAGCAACAATTATTACTAGTTTATTACAAATGGATATCCTACCATATTTTACAGAATTAAAAGAAAGTGGTGCAGCAGGACGTCAAAAGATTAATCAAATTAATCGTTATCTTGGAATTATTATTGCTTTTATTGAAGGATTTGCCATGTCTTTTGCTCTAGTAAAAGATGCAACAGCAATCGATTATTTAAGAATAACAGTAATATTAACTGCAGGTACAGCTTTTCTATTATGGTTAGGAGATCAAATCACACAAAAAGGATTAGGAAACGGAATATCGCTTCTTATTATGGCAGGTATTTTATCTACCATTCCAAAAACTTTCGTCGATACATTTAAAACATTAATTTTAGATAATTCGAGTTTATTCCTTGGAATATTAGAATTTATCTTATTTATTGCAGTTTATATTGCAATAATCGTAGCCGTTGTATTTATCGAAAATTCAGAAAGAAGAATTCCTATTCAGTATTCTAATCAAACCAACTCCTCTTATGGAGCAAAACAAAACTATATTCCATTTAAATTAAATTCAGCAAATGTTATGCCAGTAATCTTTGCATCAGTAATCTTTACGGTACCAACATTTATTGCTAATTTAATGAAAAATGAAAATGGATTTGTAACATTTGTAAAAAAATATGTAACTTATACAACACCAACTGGTTTTATTGTTTACTTAGTTTTAATTTTTGCATTTAGTTTCTTATATACATTTATCCAAGTTAATCCAGAAGAATTATCTAAAAATTTATCTAGACAAGGTGGATATATCCCAGGTGTTCGTCCAGGAAAAGAAACAATTAGTTATATTAAAACAGTACTTAGTAGAATCACACTAATAGGAGCAATATTCATCTGTGTTATTGCAGGACTTCCTATTGTTGTATCAAGCTTCATGAGCACAAACTTACCAACTAGTGTAAGTGTAGGTGGAACTAGTATATTAATTATTGTAGGTGTTGCCCTAGAGACAATGCGTCAATTAGAAAGTAGTCTTGTCAATAGAAGTTACAATAAAAGAAGGAAAAGTCTATGAAGAATATTATATTAATCGCCCCTCCTGCAGCAGGGAAGGGAACACAATCAAAAATGATTAGTGCTTTATATAATATTCCTCATATCTCAACTGGAGATTTACTTCGTGATGAAGTTTCCAGTGGAAGTAGTATGGGAGAATACTTAAAAAGCATTATGGATCAAGGTGGATTAATTTCAGATGATGTAATTGTGAATTTATTAAGAAATCGCATCCAACAAGTAGATTGCAATAATGGTTATATCCTAGATGGCTTCCCTAGAACTTTAGAACAAGCAAAAGTTTATGAAAATTTAATGAAAGAGCAAGGATTAAACGAAGGGATAGTTATTCATATGGATATTGACCAAAATTTAGCCTTAAAGCGTTCATTAGATCGATTAATTTGTTCTAGTTGTGGAGCAAGTTATAATAAAAGTGTTCCTGCTTTATCACCAAAAATTGATGGTTTTTGTGATAAATGTGGACATACTCTAGCAACTCGTAGTGATGATAGTGAAGAGACTTTTAATGCAAGGTTTGTTACTTACGTAAAAGAAGCAACACCAATTATTGATTACTACAGAGAAAAGGGAATTTTGAAAGATATTATAGTAGGAGAATTAGATTCTGCTGAAGATATTTTTAATAAAATAAAAAAGATATTAGAAAATAATTAAACAAAGATAAAAGTTTTAAGTAAAATACGGAATCAGTACTTTATTTAAAATAAATAAATATTACTTAAATATAGGTGATAAATAATTAACAGGAGATGATTATTTTGAGTAAAAGTGATGTTATAGAAACTCAAGGAAAGGTAGTAGATTTAATACCCGGTGGTAAATTCAAGGTTGTACTTGATGGAGGACACGAGGTAGTAGCCCATGTTTCTGGTAAAATGCGCGTAAACAATATACGTATCTTACCAGGTGATACCGTTGTTATAGAATTGTCACCTTACGACTTAACACATGGGCGTATAATCTATAATAAAAAATAGGAGGAAGAATTATGAAAGTAAGAGCGTCAGTAAAACCTATTTGTGATAAATGCAAAATTATTAAAAGAAATGGAAAGCTTATGGTTATTTGTGAAAATCCAAAACATAAGCAAAAGCAAGGATAATAGGAGGTAATTGAAATGGCACGTATTAAAGGCGTTGATATCCCTAATGAAAAAAGAATTGAAGTATCATTAACTTATATCTATGGGATTGGAAGACAATTAGCAAAAACAATTTTAAGTGATGCTAATGTTGATTTAAATAAAAAAGCAAAAGACTTAACAGATGAAGAATTAGCAGCAATTAGAAAAGAAATCGATAAATATCCAGTAGAAGGTGACTTAAGAAGAGAAGTTGCTTTAAGTATTAAAAACTTAAAAGAAATTGGATGCTATCGTGGAAAAAGACATATCAAAGGCCTACCAGTAAGAGGACAAAGAACATCAAGAAATGCAAGAACTCGTAAAGGTAAAGGTAAAGTAGTTGCTAATAAGAAGAAATAATGAAGGAGGGAATCTTTTATGGCAAATGGAAAATATAATGCAAGAAAACGTAAAGTAAAGAAGAATGTTCCATCAGGTGTTGTACATATTCAATCAACATTTAATAATACTGTAGTAACAGTTACAGATAAAGAAGGAAATGCTTTATGTTGGGCATCAAGTGGTACACAAGGAATTAAAGGAAGTAAAAAATCTACTCCATATGCTGCTGGTAAAAGTGCAGAAATTGCAGGGGCTAAAGCAGTAGAAATGGGAATGAAAGAAGTTGAAGTTGTAGTAAAAGGATTAGGTGCTGGTCGTGAAATGGCAATTCGTTCATTACAAGCTACAGGTTTAAAAGTAACGAAAATTACTGATGAAACACCAATTCCACATAATGGTTGTCGTCCACCAAAAAAACGTCGTGGATAAGATAAAATAAGTAAAGGAGAGTGTTTTAAATGTTAAAATTTGAAAAACCTGATTATAAAGTAAAAGAATATGTTGAAAGCGACAATTATGGTAAATTTGAAATCGAACCCTTAGAAAGAGGATTTGGTACAACTCTAGGAAATGCCCTTAGAAGAGTAATGTTATCAAGTTTACCAGGAGATGCAATCACTAGCGTAAAAATCGAAGGTGTTGCCCATGAATTTCAAAAAATAGATGGCGTAATTGAAGATGTAACGGCAATCGTTTTAAATTTAAAAAGCGTTGTAATTAAAAATCATTCTGATAATTATGACTATATTTTAAGAATTCATAAAGATACTGAAGGAGAAGTATATGCTAGGGATATTGAAGCTGATACAGATATCGAAATCTTGAATCCAGATCAATTAATTTGTACCTTAGCAGAAGGTGCTAGTATCGATATGGAAATGACAATTGGTCATGGAAGAGGATACAATAGAGCAGAAGAAAACAAAACTTTATATGGCGAAGGAGCAAAACAAAATACAATATTTATTGACAGTCTATTTTCTCCTATCGAAAGAATCAATTATGAAGTAGAAAACGCTCGTGTTGGACAAGATAATAACTATGACAAATTAATATTAGAAGTATGGACAAATGGTTCCATTACTCCAGAAGAATCTGTTGCCCTAGCAAGTAGAATTTTAATTGAGCACTTTAATATTTTAGCAGATTTAAATGAAATTGCTGATGAAACAGGATTAATGAGTTCTAAGGCAGAAGATCCTAATCAAAAGGCATTAGAGACTTCTATTGATGACTTAGATTTAAGTGTTAGAGCATACAACTGCTTAAAACGTGCTGGTATTTTAACGTTGCATGATCTTGTTGATAAGAGTGAAAATGAAATGATGAAAATCCGTAACTTAGGAAAGAAATCATTAAAAGAAGTTATCGATAAAGTAAAAAGCATGGGTCTTAACTTTAGAGATGATGATTAATTAGAAGGAGGAAATTATGGCTTATAGAAAATTAGGTAGAGATAACAAACATAGAAGAAGTATGTTAGCAAGCTTAGTAAAGCAATTAATCTTAAATGAAAGCATTACAACTACTGAAACTAGAGCAAAAGAAGTAAGAAAATTCTTCGATAAGATGATTACTTATGGTAAGAAAAATACTTTAGTATCTCGTAGACTTGCTTTAGCATTCCTACATAATGATGAAGAATGTGTAAATAAAGTATTCAATGACCTTGCAAAAAGATATGAAAATAGACAAGGTGGATATACAAGAATTATTAAAACGGAAGAAAGACGTGGAGATAACGCTTTAATGGTTATCTTAAAGTTAGTTTAATAAAGAAGGAGATGTTTATTGAAAAGCATCTTTTTTTTGGCAAAAATACTGAATTAGTACTTTTGTTTTAACATAAAATTTTAGTGGGTAAGTTGGTTGCTATTTTAGAAAATATCGTTTATAATGTTAGTAGAATAGAAGGTGTATTGATGAAAAAGCTAGATAATAAAGGATTTGCTATTACAGGAATTTTATATACATTATTTATTTTATTTATTCTATTAATGTTTTCTATTTTAAATGGTTTGCAGTCGAAAAAACAAATGTTGGAGAAATCAACTGAAAAGTTAGAAACAAGTTATAAACTAAAGGATGTAACCAATGATAGTAATGTTGGGGTAACAAAAGCTATAGAACAAGGAAAAGCACTAATTACAGGAAAATATACCTTTGAAGTGAATACGAATAATATGCCTATACAGGGACTAAATCAAACAAATGGTTATGTTACGGCAGAATCTGGAAAAGTGAAGTATCAAATTAATGAAAAAAAAGAAGTAACAGTGACTGCATTAACGAGCGATAGTTATGGTTTTCTTGAAGGAGCTACAGTATATTTAGAGTCGGGCAAGACTTATTATTTTTCATGTGAAACAAATGGGGTATGGGCATCAAGAAGAGGAGATAGTAGCAATGATTCAGTAGAAGTATATATTTCTTCTTCTACAAATGCACAAGCAAGTGATTGGGTATGTATGAGTGATTGGTGTCAAAATAAGCAAAAAATACAAGGGGTTAATCAGTCAGGATTTTATTATATAAGATTAGGAGTGAATAGGCAAGGAAGAACATATACGTTTAAAAATTTTTCTATTACTAGTGATGATGGTAATGCAACTGCTTTTACTTATTTAGCTAAGGATAGTTCTCTTGATAAAAATCAAATGAATTTTATTCCTAATGATTGGAATGATTATAAAGGCAACTATGACTTTAAATTAATAAAAGTTGAAAAGTTTGAAAGTGGTGAATAGGATGAAAAAACATAATTTTGGGAGAATATTATGGGTTACATCTTTATTTTTATTATTAATTGAGATACTGTTCATGGTAATGGATTATAAAATTAATTATCAATATTTAACTAAAAATGAATTATATTTTTATGAATGTGAAGGAAATCTTTGTGTATCTGAGGTACAAGAGAAGAAGAATTTGGTTTATTCTAAATATGATTGTGGTGAAAAAGAATGTCCTTTCTATAAAAAAAGTATAGATAATAATTATGTTGTGTTAGAATATCGTGATAGTAATAAAACATTATTGTTTAACTATCGTACTGGAAAGATGATTAGTAATTCTTATGAAGATTATACGGTTATTGATGAAGAACATTTGATTGTAACAGATAATGCTAAACAAGGAATTATTGATAATGTCGGAAAAATTATTGTTCCTATTATTTATGATCAAATAGGGATTGTAAATAATCAGCTTCTTGAAGGATATAATTTTCAGAGTATTATTGTAAAGAAAGATAATTTGTATGGAATACTATCTTACAAGAAAGGAACAATAATAGAAAAAGTTGAATATCAAGAAAAAGATTTAGCTCTTTTATTAGATAAATTAAAAGAAGAACCCAATAGTAATAATTAGGTTCTTCTTTTATGTCAAAAAATTTCCTTTATGAATAAAACTTAGAGCATCATCTTGTAATTTATAGGTTCGATTCAGTAAAATTTCTAGTTGCATAAGGCAAAAGTCTTTTCCTGTGGTATTGATATGATTATCAAATAAGTAAATTAAATTATAAGATGTGCAATTACATAAACAAATTAATTTAAGAAAACGGTATATGTTTTTTTCATCATTTAAATTTTGAATATGATTTTTTTGGAATAATTCTTTTAAATCTATGTTAGAGTAAAGTAATATTTTTTTAAAATTATCGATCATGATATTTTGAAATAGTTCAAAAAAATAATCAAGATATTGATTATCACCAATATATTTTTTGGAATAGATAAGCTCTTTTGCTCTAGGAGAATGAATTAGACAATCGATAATAATATTTCTATTTGTTTTAATAAACCAAAATTCATTATCAAAACAGTCAATAAGATATTTTAATGTATCTAATAATTGCTCTTCACTAGTTAGATATCCTTTTTTAATAACACTAGATTGTTCTAAAATCACTTCTTGTTCATCTAATTTTTCAATAATATTGTCTAATTTATGGTTGACAAGTAAAAAATAAATAATAATATTAATTTCCGTATAATTTTTTAAGATTAATTTTTCTAATTTTTCTAATTTTTTGTTCATAATATTTTACTAATTTTATTTTAGTGTTTCACCTCTCTTTTTATGCAGCGCATTATCTATTTTAATGCAAATTTAGCTTAATAAGAAGAAACTTTTACCAAAGAGCATATTGATGACGTAAACAATTATAAATTAACTATGAGAATACAAAATAGTCTTTAATATTTGAAAAAAACTAAAGTTTTTATTTTGGCTACTTTTTCAGCAGCCTCGTTTTTATCAGTATTTTTTCTTTCAAAAATTAATAAATTGTTCTTTATTTAAAGTTTTTACATAAATTAGATTAGAGGGGTGATAATTTTGCCAGCTTTTAAAGAAATTGTAACAAAAGCAATTATTGGTAAAGGGAAAAAATATTATAAAAATTCTTATACAATTGAAACCGAAAATGAACCTACAACTGTACTAGGATGTTGGGTAATTAATCATAAGTTTAAAGGATCAGAAGTAGGCGGAAAAATTGTTGTAGATGGTAGTTTTGATGTGAACATTTGGTACTCTTATGATAATGATACGAAAACCACAGTAATTACTAAAAAAATATCGTATAGTGAGTCTGTAATGGTACGGCAAAGAGAAAGTACAGATTCAACAGTAAGAGATATTGTGGTAAGAAGTTTAAAGCAACCAAATTGTACAAATGCAAAAGAAAATGGGAAAAGTATTTCGATAGAGATTGAAAAAGAATTAGGAATAGAAATTGTTGGAGATACGAAAGTAAAAGTTGCGGTAGAGGATGAAGAAGAGCCTTGGGATATTATTGAAGATGTTGAATATAATGATAACGTTGCTAAAGAGATTGATAATTCGATTGATAAAGATTACTTAACCAATCAAAATGAAAAAAAAGAAGAATCTAAAAAATAGTATAGGTTCTTTTTTGTATATTCATTTAAAATTTTTCCATACTAAGAATGGTGAATAATGATGAAGAGAAAGAAAAAAATTTTAATTAGGACAATGATGATGATTGGTTTCCTTTTTTTAGTAGGATGTGATTTAGCCAATACACCAACTGCTCAAGTAGAAGAATATTTATCTAAATATCAAAGATTAGATAAAGAGATTTCTCTCGATGAATCTTTTTTAATTGAAGAAAAAGATTTAGATGTATCTCTCAAAACAAAATATCAAGAATTATTAAAAAAGCAATATCGAAATTTAAGTTATGCAATAAAAGATGAGGAAATAAACGGAGAGAAAGCTACTGTAGTAGTAGAAATTACGGTTTTAGATTATGGTAAGGAAATAAGGAAATTAGAAGAAGAAAAAGATTTAGATTATATGAAAAAATTATTAGAAAGATTAAAAAAAGTAAAAAAGAAGGTAACTTATACGATTAAATTTAAAGTGGAACAAGATGAAAATGGGAAGTGGAAAGTAAAATCATTAGATAGAGAAAGTCAAGAAAAATTAGCAGGTATTTATTCTTAAAACAGGCATATATTTTACTAGAAAAGGGGAAATATAGATGATGAATAAGAAAAATTTATGGTTTTTAACTTTATTTAGTTTAGTATTAGTTCTTAGTATTTATTATGTAACAATGCCTAATGATTTATTAGCGGCTTCTACCAATCAGCAAGATAAATCAGGAAAAACGGAAGAGGTAAATGTTTCTGTAGAAGAAAGTGATGCTATTTCTGCTTTAAAGGTAGAGAATAGTTCTAAAACAAATGATACGTTAGAAGAGTTGCAAGATAAATTAACGAATAAAGATACCACTTCGGAAGAAAAAAATACAATTTACGAAAAGATAAAAACAATTCAGACGAATAAGGGGACTGAAGAAGCTATTGAGAAGAAAATTAAATCAACTTATCAGTGTGAAACATTTGCTAAAATTGAAGATACTTCAATAAAAGTTGTGGTAGATAAATGTGAAAATTCGAAAACACTTGCGAATAATATTATGCGTACTGTTCAGGAAGAGTTTGATAAGAAGATGTATATTTCCGTTCAATTTCAATCTTAAAAGGAGAACCAAAAAAGATTTCTCACATACAATACTATTGATTGTATCCCCCCTTTGGGAAGTGAGGAATTTTGATGAAGAAAATACTGACCAAAAGAGAAGAAGAAGTATTTTCCCTATTAGTAGAAAATAAGACAACAAAGGAAATTGGAGATGTGCTTAACATTAGTGAGAAGACAGTGAGGAATCATATTTCTAATGCTATGCAAAAATTAGGGGTTAAAGGACGTGCTCAAGCGGTTGTAGAGTTAATTCGACTAGGTAGTATACAATTATAAGAGAAAAATACTTATTTAGAAAAGTGCTAATGATATGGACTTTTTCTAGGTAAGTATTTTTTGTGTATTTTATTCATATATATTATTAGGTGATTTTATGTTAAGAAAAATTTGTACAAGAAAAATTATGGTAGCAACTTTAGCACTATTTGCTCTTTTTCTTTTATATTTAATTCCTGGTAACGAAAAGTTAGATTACAAAATAAAAAATACGAGTTTAGAATATGAATATACGAATAAAAAAGAAGTAATTTATTTATTAGATACCAATGGTTATGTGGCAAGAACTACCATTAAGAGTGAAGATTTAGATACAAAAAGTACGGCATTAGAGGTTGCAAAAGGATTAATTATTGATGGAGAAAAGAGTCATATTATTCCTAATGGGTTTCGGGCAATGATTCCTGCTGGAACGGAAATATTAGATTTAAAGCTAGAAAATAAAATACTGACCATCAATTTTTCTAAAGATTTATTAACGATTAATGAGAAAGATGAAGAGAAGATGATTGAAGCAATGATTTATTCTTTAACTAGTATTAAAGGGATTGATAAAGTGGTTATTCAAGTAGAGGGAAAGGTTTTAGAGAAACTTCCTCATAGTCAAAAAAATATTTCTTTTCCGCAAGATAAAAAATATGGGATTAATAAAAAATATGATATTACTACGCCATCATCTATTGAATCGTATACTGTTTATTATGTTTGTCAACAAAATGATGATCAATATTACGTTCCTGTTACAAAGTATATTAATCATAAAGGAAATGATAAAATTAAAATGATTATTGATGAATTATCGACTTCTCCTATATATGAGACAAATTTAATGAGTTATCTAGATACCAATGTGGTATTAAAAGATTATTCTTTAGAAGAAAATCAATTAAAACTAAATTTTAATGAAGCTATTCTTAGTGATAATAAACATATTCTAGAAGAGGTGATTTATACACTAGGTCTTTCTATGGAAGATAATTATGATGTTAAAGAAGTGATATTAATGGTTGATAATCAAGAGATTTATAAAATAGAAAATTTGGATTCTTAGAGAATCTTCTTTTTTATAGAATAAATAACTAACCATCAATAGATTTTTTATCCCCTCTTTTTTATAATCCTTATTCATAAATTTATAATTCTTTATTTTTATTCAAAACAAATAGTCTTTTATAAAAAAAATTATATTAAACATGATAACCGATAAGTAAGTACGAGTGTAATTTATACTAAAATTTAAACACTTCATAAATTATAATTTATAGATATTCAAATTTAAGTTTTTAGCAGTCATAAAGTTAAACAAAACTGATAAAAAAATAATACAAACACTACTAAATGAATAGATAACTAAATTGAGACATATAATATAAGATTTTTCTTTCAAAAATTAACTATAAAGGACTAAAAAAAATACGAACACTTATAAAAAATACAAAATAAAAAAGTCAAAAAAAGAGAAAAAAATAATTTAAACAAAAAAATAAAAAAGTCAAAAAAAGAGAAAAAATCAAAATACAAAATAATCAAAAAAATTTGTAAAAGCTTATAAATAAAGGGATTAACTAAAAATAAGAAACGAACAATAAAATGAAAAAAATCAAAAAACCTAAAAAACTAAAGCTTAAAAAAAGAAAAAAGTTACAAAAATAAATAAAATGAAAAATGTTCGTTTTTTATATTGACAAAAGAAGTTTAATACATGTATAATGAACTTGTGATAAAGAAATAAGGAGTGAAGTAAATGACAATAAATGAAGATATAATAGCTAATTTAAAAGTAGTCAAAAGAAATGGAAAAAAAGTTTCTTTTGATGCAACAAAAGTTGCTATTGCAATAAAAAAAGGATTTGATGGGACAGAGCATGATGAGGATGAAACAAAATATAGTGCTAAAGATGTTCAAAAAGTATATCAAAGTGTAATGAAAGAAGTTTGCAAAAAATATAAAGATGCAGACAAAATTAAGATTGAAGATATTCAAGATTTAATCGAAGAAATGCTAAAAAAGAATAAATACGAAGATGTATATGAAGCTTTTTCTGATTATCGAGAGAGAAGAGATAAATCAAGACAATTATTTTCCGATGAGAAGAAGATGCATAAATTTTTAAAATCACTAGAAGGATTAGGATTAAAATCTGCCTTTGAGGAAGATGCCAAAAGAGAAAATGCTAACATTGATGGAAATAGTGCAATGGGAACAATGCTTCAATATGGATCAACTGTTTCTAAAGAATTTGCTAAGGCATATTTAATGAAAAAGAAATTTGCTGATGCTCATGAAAATGGGGATATTCATATTCATGATATGGATTTCTTAGCCATGGGAACGACAACTTGTATGCAAATTGATTTAAATAAATTATTTAAAAATGGTTTTTCTACTGGACATGGGCATTTAAGAGAACCTCAATCCATTAATTCTTATAGTGCTTTAGCGGCTATTGCTATACAATCTAATCAAAATGATCAACATGGTGGACAAAGTGTTCCTGCTTTTGATTTTTATATGGCACCAGGAGTATTAAAAACATTCAAAAAAGAATATAAGCAAGCTTTATATGAATTACTTGATTTTACCGATTTTATTAGTTTTGTGAATATGGATAAAGTAGCACAGACCATCGATAAATTAAATTCTATTACAGTAGATATTGGAATTTTTGAAAATTTTTATAAAGAAAGTAAGGAAGTAAGAAGAATTTTTGAAAAAGCATATGATACAGCTTTAGCAAAAACGGATAGAGCAACTTATCAGGCTATGGAAGCATTTGTACATAATTTGAATACGATGCATTCCAGAGCAGGGGCACAAGTACCATTTTCTTCTATTAATTTTGGAACAGATACTTCTCCTGAAGGAAGAATGGTAATGAAAAATTACTTATTATCTGTTGATGCTGGTTTAGGAAAGAACGAAACTCCTATTTTCCCAATTTCTATTTTTAAAATTAAAGAAGGAATTAATTATAATCCAGGGGATCCTAACTATGATTTATTTAAATTGTCTTGCAAAGTATCGGCAAAACGATTATTTCCAAACTTTTCTTTTATGGATTCTCCATTTAATGCTCAATACTATAAAGGAGATTTTAATACAGAAGTTTGTTATATGGGTTGTCGAACAAGAGTAATTGGAAATGTAGTAGATTCAAACAAAGCGGTTACACCAGGAAGAGGAAATTTATCTTTTACTTCAATTAATTTACCAAGATTAGGAATTAAACATGGAATTGTTAGCAATGAAAAGGTAGATTTAGATGGATTCTTTAAAGAATTAGAAGAATTAATGGATTTAGTTTGTGAACAATTGTTAGAAAGATTTGAAGTTCAATGTAATAAAAGGTTGTATAATTTTCCTTTCTTATTAGGACAAGGAATATGGATTGATTCAGAAAAATTAAAACCAACTGATCGCTTAAGAAAGGTATTAAAACACGGAACTTTGAGTATAGGATTTATTGGTTTAGCGGAATGTTTAAAGGCATTGATTGGAAAGCATCATGGTGAAAGTGAAGAGGCTCAAGAATTGGGATTAAAGATTATCGGATTTATGAGAAGAAAATGTGACGAATATTCAGAAAAATATAATTTAAACTTTACTTGTTTAGCAACACCAGCAGAAGGATTGAGTGGAAGATTTGTAAATATTGATAAGGTTGTTTATGGAAAAATTAAAGGGGTTACGGATAGAGATTACTATACAAATTCCTTCCATGTACCAGTATATTATAATATTTCAATTATTAATAAAATAAAAAAAGAAGCTCCATATCATGCACTTACCAATGCAGGGCATATTAGTTATATTGAATTAGATGGAGATACAACGAAAAACTTAGATGCATTTGAAAAGATTGTTCGAATTATGAAAGAAAATAATATGGGATATGCTGCAATTAACCATCCAGTGGATAGGGACCCAGTATGTGGATATGTAGGAATTATTGGAGATGTTTGTCCAGGTTGTGGCCGTAAAGCTGGAGAAGGAGTTAGTGTTGAAAAAGTAAATGACTTCAAGAAAAATGCATGTTGTTAGTAATTTTAAGAAAGAAGGAGTATTTAAATGAAAACAGAAGAAAAAGAAATGAAGACAATTGGTGAGGGAATTGGTTTTGAAAGAATTAGAAGAATTACTGGATATTTAGTAGGAACAGTAGATAGATTCAATAACGGGAAAAAAGCTGAAGAACATGATCGAGTAAAACACGGTACAGAAGGTATTTTGGAAGAAGCAAAATAATCATGAAAATAAGATTAGCGACAGATGAGATTCAAAGAGACAGCATTGTAGATGGAGAAGGAATTAGAACCGTTATTTGGACACAGGGTTGTTCTCATCATTGCCCTTATTGTCATAATCCAGAAACCCACTCTTATCAGAATGGGTTTCTTCTTGATATTGAGGATATTAAAAAGAAAATAGATACTTTAGAAGGGCAAGATGGAATTACTTTTTCAGGGGGAGATCCCATGGAGCAACCACTTGCATGTTCTTTTTTAGCAAAATATTGTCATCAAAAGAAATTAAATGTATGGTGCTATACAGGGTATACTTTTGAAGAATTATTAGACAAAGCAAAGACCAATTCTGCTATTATGAAATTTTTAAAACAGATTGATGTTTTGGTAGATGGAAAATTTCTTTATGAACAAAAAAGTTATGATGTCATTTTTAGGGGATCTAAAAACCAAAGACTCATCGATGTTCAAAAAAGTTTATTTCAAAAAGAAGCGGTTTTATATCAACCTGATGGATCAGAAGTGGAATCAAAAAGAGGAAGAAGTAAAAAGCATCTTCTTTATGTATAATAAAAGAATACAAGAAAGGTTCTTCGAATTTGAGGGACCTAGAAAAAATTAGTTCAAAATAATTGGACTAATTTTTTTGAGATAAAAGAAGACAAAGATAGTTCAAATTCATCAAAACCATCAAGTACTAATGGTTTTAAGAATGTAATTACCAATAATAGAAATAAATCAACTAAAAAACGAGGTGGTCAGCCAAAACATAAAGGTACAACATTAACTAATGATAAAATTAAAGAAATGATCAAAAATAATAAAATAGATGAAATCATTACTATAGAAGAAAATAAAACAGATAAAAATAAAAATTTAGCTCCATAATAAAATACAAATATGATATTGAAATTAAGAGAAAAGTAACTAAACATATCATATATTCAGATATAAAGAAAAACATTACTAAATATCCAGTAACATATGGAAATAGTATAAAAACATTAAATTGTATATTAGGCCAAAATATGTTTCCCTAGATAGTATTCAAAATTTTATTTATGATACCACTAATAATAATCTTTTAACATCAAAAGGTTCTTTTTATTCATGGAATAAAGAAATATATAAATTATTATTAAATACAGAATATCAACAAATACAAAAGGAATTAATGAATGTACTTGTGTTAAATGTAGATGAAAGTCCAATTAAAATAAATGGTGAACAATATTATTTACATAATATTTCAGACGGAAATCATACACTTCAATACGTAACAAAACACAGAAGTCAGGAAGATATAGATAAATTTGGATTTTTAAAAGAGTATAAAAGAATCATAGTACATGGTCATTATAAAATGTACTATAATTATGGAGCTGATAACGCTGAATGTAATGTCCATGTTTTAAGATATTTAAATGCAGTATCTGAATTTACTGATCATACATGGTCTAAAGAACTACATGATTTACTTTTGGATATGAAAAAAAAGAAGAATATATAATGAAAGGTAAAGAATATTTAGAAACTGGAGAATATGAAAACTTTATTAAATTATTAAAAGAAGTATTAGGAATATTAGATCCTGATTCTAAAAAAGTGATAACTAATTTTGCTAAATATAAAAACTTACTATTTATATCAGCTGAATATATGGAACTGTCATTGTTAGAAAAGCAAAAGTTTTCAGTGGAACTATTATTTAATATCTTTCAGTATGACTTTAATAATGAAGAAATAAACAATAAAATCAATCAAGAACTAAATGCATATGACTATTGTTATTCATTAAATATATTATAAAAAAGTTAAAGTAGTTTTTTGCTAAAAATATCATTTTTCGTGGTATAATAACAGCTAATTGATTGGGGGATTAATTATGAAAAGTGACATTAATTTAAATCTATATAAAATATTTTATGAGGTTGCTTTAAGTGAAAGTATATCTGATGCTTCTAAAAAATTATTTATTACACAATCTGCAGTAAGTAAAGCTATAAAAAAACTAGAAGAAGACTTAAATACAAGCTTATTTTATAGAAACTCTAAAGGAGTTAAATTAACTGAAAAAGGTGAAGAACTTCTTTTTTATGTTGAAGAAGCATTTAATAATTTAGTTACTGCTGAAAGAACAATGACAGAAAGTAAAACTTTAAATAAAGGTAAAATATCAATAGGAGTTCCTTCACAAATAGGTTCGTTTTATATATTTGAAGATATTACTAATTTTCATAAAAAGTATCCTAATATCGAAATAACAATAATAAGTAAAACAACAACACAATTACTAAAGTTGTTAGAACAACATGAAATAGATTTTATAATTGATACATCTCCAATTAACACTAAAATTGATAATATTATAATTCAACCATTAATTGAGGTGAAGAATTGCTTTGTTGCGAAATCTGATACTTCAATTGATATTGATAAAATTAAAACAATTAAAGATTTAGCTAATTATCCTTTAGTTTTGCCAATTAAAGGAACTGACAATAGAAAACAATTAGATAAAGTTTTTGAAAAAAATAATGTAGAATTAAATAATGTTATAAATATTCACACAAGTGAAATGATTGCTGGATCTATAAAAAAAGATTTAGGTATAGGGTATATTATATATGATGTGATAAAAGATAATGTAGAAAATGGAGAATTTAAAATTATTGATATAAAAGAAAATTTACCAAAGATTACGATCAATTTAGTATACATTGAAAAATATTTAACAATAGCACCTAAGTTTTTTATAGAAAACTATTTAAAAATTAATATTAATTAAGTATGAATTTATTTCATATCACTTATGAAAAAACGAGAGGTTCTAACTACCATTTTTAATGTTATAATTACAAACGAGGGGGGGAAAATATGGAAAGTGTAAAAACAACTGATTTGGCAATATTAGCAAAATCATTTTACTTATTAGGGGATACACTTGATTATTGTTATGATTGCAAATATTGTAGATTAAACGGAGAAAAATGCGAAGAAAAACACTATAACATTTTACCTAGAGAAATTAATCCTAATTTTACAAATATACCTGTTGCAGTAAATTTATTTTATGGTGATCCTTTATTACAAATAGATAATACTATAAATTATTTAAGAAGATTAGAAAGTGCTAAACACAAGGGCCCTGTAATCATTATTACTAAAGGGGATTTTTCAAAATTTCCGGATGTAGCATTTGATTTAGATTTACATATTGCCTTTTCTACTTTTGGTGTTGATTCACATTTGGATGGAAATACTATGGAACGATTTGAAAATAATTTAAAGGAAACTAAAAAAAGAAAAAATAATTACAAATATTCAATAGAATATAGACCAATTATTTATAATGTTAATGACAGTGTGGAAGCGTTTGAGAGAGTATTTAGTTTAGCAAAACAATATAATTTAGCAATTGGCTATTCAGGATTACAAGGAAAACCTGAGAGTGTAAAAATCTGGCAAGAACAAGGAATAGATTTACAACCATACCCAGGATTTAAATTTGGTCATAAAAAAATAATTGATGCAAAAATAGTGGAATTATTTGAAAAGATGGCGCAAAGTTATAATGTACCTGTATTTAGAAAAACATCTTGTTTGTTTTCTTATGTACACGATTTGCCTCGAGATTATAATGCACATTATTATAGACCATCTGAATTAGGATGCAATAATTGTGTTATGCAAGAAAAGTGTAAAGAATTTAAATCTAGTTTGCCACTTGAGAATGATTTGCATGATATCATACCTTTTGAGTATGAAATAATAAATAAGAAAGATCATGTATGCATATTAAAACAAAAAGGTATTTGTGAATTTCCTACAGAAGATTGTGCTCATATTAGCGGAAATATTATACATATTCCACAAATGCTTACAACATCTGATGTTAGGATTATTAAATGGTTGACAGGATATACTGTAGATGCTAATTTTTATGAATCTCCTAAAATTAGTGAAGCTTGGGTTAAAGATAAATCGTTGATTTTGAGGAAGAAATAATGAAAATAGGATTAGATATTGATGGAATAATATTAGATTTTGAAAGAACTATGCGATCATATGCAGAATTATATGATTTGTTAATATTGAGAAAAGATGGAGTAAAAGATTCAAATCAATTTGATTATTTAAAAAGATATGCTTGGACCGACGAAGAAAAGAAAACATTTATTGACAACTATTTAGTATATGCAACAATAAACTCAACTCCACTAATTCCATTGGTTGAAGAAATGCTAGAGTTATTTCAGTTAGAAGGTTATGAATATTTATTTATAACTGCAAGGGGAACCATAAAAAAAGAAACTAAAGAAGCTGTAATTCAAGTATTCCAAAAAAATAATATTCCAACTGACAATATATATTGGGGTATTAAAGATAAGGTATCTAAATGTAGAGAACTAGGAATTGATTTAATGATTGATGATAACCCATCTGCTTGTAAACTATTAAGTGGCAATAAAATAAAAACTTTATATTTTAGAGATAAAGATAATGAATTAATTAAAAATAATGAGTTTTTAACAGAAGTATCAAATGTTGGAGAAATATGTAGATATATTTTGACTTTAAATGGTTTTAAAAACTCACAGGAAACATATAAAAAAGTATTATTAAAAAAACAGAAAAAAGTGATTTGATATGAATAAAGAAGATAATGAAGTTAAAAAATTTCAACAGGCTTTTGGGCATCCATATTTGGAAACACCTATTACATTACCACTTGAAAGAGCTAAAAAAAGATATGCTTGGATGCTAGAAGAATAAACGAATTTTTAGAAGCATCTGAAAAACAAGATATAGTAGAACAAGCAGATGCTACGATAGATACAATATATTTTGCATTAGGTACTTTAGTAGAAATGGGAATTGAACCAGATGAATTATTCTATATAGTGCAAATGCTAATATGAGTAAATTATGGTCTGATGGCAAGCCACATTATAATGAGATGGGAAAAGTTATCAAACCTCAAGGATGGGAAGATCCTCATAAAAAGTATTGGTGCCTTTTTTATTTTGTCTTACAACTTCATAAAAAAGAAAAAAGTCTACTACTTTCATTGCTAACACAACAAAACGTAATATCCTTTTTTATACAAAAAATAACCTAATACCTAAAATGGTAAAAGGTTATTTTTCTTTGAAAATTCATATGATTTATATCAAGATATTTTGTATCATTTGCAACATCAAGATTATAAAGGTTTTAGTCAAGTTATTAATCAAAAATATAAAGATATTTCTAAGCAACTTCAACCCAAATCAAATACATTGAGAAAATATTCTAAATACATAAAGAATACTTTAGAATATTCATACAGTAATGGTGTAATGGAAAGAAATAATAATACATGTAAACTAATAAAAAGAATATCATTTGGTTTTAGAAATTTTAGAAATATGAAATCACGAATAATGATAATAACAAATATATTTCAAAAAGATAAAAGGGAATACCATACAAAGTACAGTATTCCCAAATATACGTATAACTAATTATTCTAGGTCCCCTCAAATTCGAAGAACCACAAGAAATTTATTTTTCTATATTCTTTTTTTCTTCTATTTCATCATCTAAATCAATTAATTTTAAAACTTCAGTAATTGTTGTAAAACCAGCAAGAACTTTATAAAATCCATCTTGTATCATGGTAATAACATCTTTGCTATAAACTAATTTTCTTAAATCTTCTTTAGAAACATTATTGCTAATTGCATCTCTAATATCTTGATTAATTAGAAGAACTTCATGTAAAGCAACTCTTCCTTTATAACCAAAACTACATTCAGGGCAACCAACAGGTTCGTATACTTTACTTACTTCTAGTCCTAAAACTGTTCGAAATAAATTTTTTTCATAACTATTTGTAGGTCGTAGTCTTTTACATTTATTACAAAGTTTTCTAGCTAATTTTTGAGAAATGATTCCTTCGAGTGCACTAGCAAGTAAGTATCGTTCAACGTCCATATCTAGTAATCTTTCAATAGTTGATAAACTATTATTAGTATGGATAGTAGATAAAACTAAGTGTCCAGTAATGGAAGCACGAACAGCAATTTGGGCAGTTTCACTATCACGAATTTCTCCGATCATGATAACATTAGGATCTTGTCGTAAAATACTTCTTAGTACTGCAGCAAAAGTAAGGCCTATTTCACTATTTACTTGAACTTGGTTCATTCCTTCAATTTCCATTTCAACAGGGTCTTCGACAGTAATTAAATTAGTATCTTCCGTATTTAATCTTTGAAGTAAGGAATACACAGTAGTAGATTTACCACTACCAGTAGCACCTGTTACTAAAATAATTCCATTTGGTTCGCTAATCATTTTCAATATTTTTTTATAATTAACATCATTAAAGCATAAAGATTCTAATCCTTTTAAACTCATTGAATAGTCCATAATACGGATAACAATCTTTTCTCCTCTTTTTGTTGGAAGAGAAGAAACACGCATATCTAAACTGATTCCTTCAATTACTGTTCGAATAGCTCCATCTTGAGGTAAACGAGTTTCTGTAATATTCATTCCTGCCATAATTTTTAATCTTGCGATTAAATTTTGTTTAGCAGTATTAGGAACAATAATAAAGGTATCTAATTTTCCATCAATACGAAATCTAACTTTCATATGATGATCAGCTGGATCAAAATGGATATCACTAGCATTTTTTTTAGAAGCAGTGACTAAAATATAATTGACAATATCGACGATTGGCGTTGTTTCAAAATTAATGACTTTTTTTGTTGCTAAATCATTAAAGTTAGTAGCTTCTACTTCTGATGTAGAATCTAATCTTTCTTTCTTAATTTCTGCCATAAATCCCATTCCTTTTTATTCTTTACATTAAACTATAATTATTATATAATAGTTTTATAAAAATAGCAAGGAGTAGTGAGTAAAGAATGGTTAAAAATAATAAAGGCTTCATGCTAGTTGAAGTAATTATTACCTCAACAGTAATTTTAACAGGAATGATATTATTTTATTCTAGTTTTAATTCTTTGTTTTCAAAATACAAAGAAAGAGAAGTTTATCATGATATTGATGCTTTTTATGCATCCGAAGAAATGATAAATAATTTATTAGAAAATAATTTATCTGCTTTTCTTAATGCACATAGTAGTTTAGAAACGATTGATATAATTAAAGATAATCGTTGTATTGCAGAAGAAAGTCTTTATATCAACCAGAATAATTTTTGCACTACTTTAAAAGACTTTTATCAAATTAAGAATATGTTCTTTACTTATTATGATGCAAATGTTTTAAAAAACAAAAAAGAAAATTTGACTAATGAAACATTTAAAGATTATATTGATTATGTAACGAATTATTATAATATTAAAGAGGCAAATATCGGAACAAGTTCTAATAGTTATGCTTATATGATTATCACAGAAATTGAAAATAACGGAAAAAATTATTATGCGAATATTCCAATTGAGTAGGGGGCTAAATAATGAAATTAAATAAAAAAGGATATATGCTGATAGAAATTGTTTTATCATCTGTATTGGCCATGAGTATTGCACTATATCTTCTTAATCTTACGTATCAATTTAAAAATAAAGATGAGGATATTTATCAATCTACTATTTATTCATCTGATAAAATTGCTGTAACAAAAAATATTATGAATGATTTAGAAAATCAGGAGATAACAAAAGTAGACAAAAATGGCAATAATGAAGTAATTTTGACAACAAATTTTGAAGGTACGGAAGAAATAAGAAAAATTCAAATTACAACACCAGCTACTAATACTTCTCAAAATCAAGAAATTAAAATAACTTATGGCAAATTTAAGAATGGTTCATTTGATACAACAGATGTTTCTTATTATCAGAAAAAATTACAAAAATCTTTATTATTTAAAGGAATAGAAACAACTAAACAAAATACGAATATTGTAACAATTAAAATAAAATTAGAATCAATGTACAATAGTGATGATTATAGTATTAGACTTTTTGTAAAGAAAAACAGTTAAAAATATAATAAATCGACAAAAAAGGAATAAAAGGAGAAGTATACTTTATTTGGTGATAGAAATGATAAAACAAATCAAAAAAGTAGTAACTCCTATTTTTTTATCTATAATATGTGGAGCAATATGTGGTAGATTAATTTATCAAGTTTATGATAAAAAACTAGCAACAGATATAGTAGGAGAAAAAATTTATTTAATTCAAGCTGGAGCATATCAATCTTATGATAGCATGGTTCATCATACTTCTATTAGCAATTATATTTACTATAAAGACCAAGATGGGTTATTTAAATCGATTATTGGATTAACTGAAAATCAAAAAAATATTGAAAAAATTAAAAGTACTTATCAAGATAAAGTAATTGTTAGTCAATATTATTCTAAAGATAAAGAATTAAATCGTAAAATTAAAGAGTATGATCAGAAAATAGCCAAGACAACGAATTCAGATGAAGTAAAAAAAATCGTATTGGAGATGCTAACACTTTATAAAGACAATGAAACAACATTGACACAAATCATATCTTAAATGAAAAAAGTATGATAAAATAGTGTTGGTGATAACATGGAAGAAAAATATATAGAATTATTATTAGAAAAATGTGTTGATAAAGAGAATAAAATTCTTTTTATTCATTATCGAAAAGAAATTGCTCCTTTTATTCAAGAATTAATCAAAAGAGCTAAAGAAAAAGGGATAGAAGAAATCTATTTAGATGAAGAAGATATTGATAAGACACATGATTTATTAAAGAAAAGTACAGAACAAAGTATTTTAGAGAGTGAATACTTTAATAGTAAAATTTGGGATGAATATGCGAATAAAAATGCTAGTTTTCTAATTATGGAAACAGAATATCCTAATTTAATGCAAGATGTTCCTGATCATCTAATTGCAGTTGCAGCAAAACGAAAAAGAGAGACGAGACCAATTTATCGTAAAATGGTAGAAAATTGTACACTTTCTTGGTGTATTGCCGCTTATCCTGGAAAAGAATGGGCAAACGAGGTATTTAAGAAAGAAGAGAATAGTTATGAAAAATTAAAACAAGCTATTTTTAAAACTTGTATGCTGGATAAAGAGAATCCAATTGAGTGCTGGGACAATCATTTAGATAAAATAAAGCATTTGATGAATACTTTAAATCAATTAAATTTAACAAAATTACATTATCAAAATTCATTAGGAACATCGTTAGATATTTATTTACCAAAGGATTATCAATTTTCTAGTGCAAAAGATCAAAAAGTAATTGTTAATATGCCATCATATGAAGTTTTTACTAGTCCTGATTATTTAAAAACAGAAGGAATTGTTTATAGTGCTAAACCTTTATATTATAATGGTAAAAAAGTAGATGAATTTTGGATTAAATTTGTTGCAGGTAGAGCAGTTGATTATGATGCTAAAGTAGGAAAAGAAATTTTAAAAGCAATTATTGAAGGAGACGAAAGAAGTTGCTATTTAGGAGAATGTGCTTTAGTTGAAAATAATAGTCCAATTTCTAATTTAAATATTCCTTTTGGAACAACTTTAATTGATGAAAATGCCAGTTGCCATTTAGCGTTAGGAGCGGGATTTGCAGAATGTTTAAAAAATGGACTAATGATGTCTGAAGAAGAGTTAACAAGCCGAGGAATTAATTCTTCTAAAATTCATGTTGATTTTATGATTGGAACACCTGATTTATCTATTACAGCAGTAACGAAGGAAAAAGAAGAAATCGTTATTTTTGAAAACGGGAATTTTTCTAAAGAAATTATTCAAAGAGCAAATTCATGTTAAAAAAGATTTCTTGTTTTCTGATTAAAACTTATCAAAAAATTCCAGGACCGTGGCATAATCAATGTAGATTTTATCCGACATGTTCGAGTTACGCTTTAGAAGCTTTAGAAAAATATGGTTTTTTTAAAGGATGGTATTTAGCAATAAAAAGAATTTTACGATGTAATCCCTGGGGAGGTTCAGGGTATGATAAAGTTCCTTGAGCAAAAAATACTGAAAAAGAACTCTTCTAAATATTCATATCAAAAATAAAGAAGAGTTCTTTTTTTCAATTAAAAAAAATGGATTGCTCCAATTCTTATTCCTATTCTTAATATTTTATGAAAAATTCTTCATCAGTATTTTTAGTATCAAATTATTTTTCTTTTTCTTCTTCAAAATAAATTGCAGAAGTTGGACAAGAATCTATAGCACTTTTAACATTATCCATCTCGTCTTCAGGGATATTTTTTGCTACAACACAGACTCTACCCTCATCATTAAAGTCAAATATTTTTTGGTCGGTAAAAGAAACACAACTTCCACAACCAAGACATTTTTCGTTATCAATTTTAACACACATTTTCATTTCCTCCTTTTTTTTATCATAGCAATTAATTCGACAAAAAGCAATAAAAATATTTTAATTTTAGTGAAAGTATGGTATGATAAAAGAGAATAAGAGGTGGCATTATGGATAGTAGAAGTAATAGATATTATGCAGAAAGTGACAATGATAGTATTCCTTCCACAAGAAGCAATAGAAATAAAAAATTATATAAAGAAGTTTATGGAAAATATAATGACTTAGATAATTTACCACTAGAAGATAATACAGATGAAATTGATATGGCTAAATTAAAAGAATTAGTATTATCAGAAAAAACACCAAAAGATAATATTGTCAAAGAAAATTTGAATATTATTGAACAGAGAAAAAGAAATATTGATGAACAAAAGGTATATGATATTAATAAAATTTTGGAGAAAGCAAAATATGAGAATGATAAATTAAAAGAAACTACCCAGCCTGCACCTAGGATTAATAAGCAAATTTTAAATACGCTTCAAAGTACAGAATTATCTTTAGAGGAACTAAAAAAAGCAAGTAAGAATTATCAAAATAGAGAAAATGCTGTTGAAGGAGAACATTTAGAAAAACAAGAAGAACAAGCTTCTCAATCTTCATCGTTAATCAAAGAAAATGAATTATCCATGACAAGAGAATTAAAGTATCAAAATTTAGCTCAAGAAGAGAACCATGAAGATTTGGAGAGTGATTTATCTTTAGATTTATTTTCTGATTTAAAACCAACAGGCAATACAATTATTACCAAACCAATTCATGAAGATGAGATAGAAAGTATGCCGATAACAAAAAGCCAAATACAATCGAAAGAAGATAACAGTGATATTGATATTATTAAGCCTTCTGTTGCTACTACAAATGATGATTTTTTTACTAGTTCTTATGAATTTTCGAAAAAAGATTTTATGCAAGTAGATGATGATTTTTCTGAATTGAATCAAAAGGGAGGAATTTTAAAGATTATTTTACTTTTTTTGATGATTTTTGTTGTCGGAGGAGTAATCACTTATTTTGTTATTACTTATGGGATTGGTGTATCATAAAGGAAGAAAATATCTTTTTAGGGGTATTTTCCTTTTCTTTATTGTGATATAATACTTCAAAAAAATTTATCTATCTTAAAGATGAATTGTAATAATAGATGATTTCTATTAGTAAGGAAGGAGGAATTTTAATGTTAAAAATAATAATAGAGAAAAATAGTTATGAATTAATTAAGAATTATAAAGAAGCTTTTCAAGAAGAAATGTTTAAGGAAAGATATACTTCTTACTTTGAGCCATATGATTATATTGTAGGAGATATTGCTTATAATAAATTAAGGCTAAAAGGTTTTTATGATGAAAAAAATAAAAAAGTAAAATCAATCAATAATTATAGTAATTTAGAAAATTATTTGAAAGAAAATTGTGCTACAGATTGTAAATATTTTATTTTAAAGAAAGTGGAGGAAAAAGATGAAGAATAAACGGATATTGTTAAAATTAAGTGGGGAATCACTTGCTAATCAGAATGGATGTGGAATTAATTATCAAAAATTATTAGATATTGCTACTGTCATTAAGGAGGTTATTGCTGAAACGAATCTCGAATTAACAATTGTCGTAGGTGGGGGAAATTTTTGGAGAGGAAGAAGCAATACTCAAATGGATTCTGTAACTGCAGATTATATTGGAATGTTAGCAACTACGATGAACGCTCTTGCGTTAAACGATGCTCTCCTTCAAGTTGGAGTAGAATCCAGAGTTCAGACTAGTATTGAAATGCGTCAAATATCAGAATTATTTATTCGTGCACGAGCATTAAAACATTTAGAAAAGAAAAGAGTATTGATTTTTGGAGCAGGAACAGGTTCTCCTTTTTTCTCAACAGATACGGCAGCAGCACTTCGAGCTGTAGAGATTAAAGCTGATATTTTATTAAAAGCAACGAACGTTGATTATATTTATGATAAAGATCCTAGAAAATATGATGACTATGAAATTATTCATGAGATTAGTCATTTAGAAGTGATGAAAAGAAAATTAAAAGTAATGGATTTAACAGCCGTTTCTCTTTGTTTAGAAAATAATTTACCGATTCAAGTTTTTAATATAAAAAATAGTGAAAATTTAAGAAAAGCCTTAAAAGAAGAAAAAATTGGGTCAATAGTGAAATAAGAAAAGAGGAAGTAACATGGAGAATTTTATTCAATTTATTTTAGATTTAGTGAGTGATGAATTCTATCAGTATTTGTCTCCCGTACCAGTGAAATACTATTTTTTAAATGGGGGGTGTTTAGAACTAGCTAAAGTATTAAAACATTATTATCCTGAAGGAGATTATGTCATTAATGACCGAAAGAATCATATTGCTTTTCTTTATCAAAAACAAGTTTATGATGCGAATGGAATAGCCGAAGAATCTAAGTGGGAAATTATTCATCATCTTAGTGAATTAGAAGATTATTATGGAAATAAAGAAATTTATTTTGAACATCTTTTGCCTCATCAAGCCATTTTAAAAGAAATTGATGAAATAGATGCAAATATTGTGAAAAAAATGCAAAAAAAGATAAATAAGTGATAGGGATAAGCAGTTTTATGATACAATAAAGCTGATAGGAGGGAAGTATGTTTTATTTTTGGTTAGGGATTATCATCTTTTTAGGAATATTAGAAGCAATAACAATCAATTTGGTAAGTATTTGGTTTGTTATTAGCGGACTTTTTTCCTTAGTTCTTTCATTCTTTAGTGATAATTTTGTTCTTCAGTTTGGTATTTTTGTAGTAGGAGGAATTCTTTTTATGATATTAACAAGAGATTCTATGGAAAAGAAGTTATTAAAACAAAAAGAAAAGACAAACTTGGATCGCGTGATTGGAATGAAAGGAATCGTAACAGAAGAAATCAAAGATATGAAAGTAGGAGAAGTAAAAGTAGATGGAAAAAAGTGGTCAGCTATCTCTAACAAAGACTTACCAAAAGGAAGTACAATAAAAGTACTGAAAATTAAAGGTGTTAAATTAGAAGTAGAAAGTTGGGAGGAGTAAAAAATGCCTGTATTAATTATTTTATTAGTGCTTGTTGTAATTTTTGTTGTACCTTGTATCAAAATAGTACCACAAGCAAAAAGTTATATTGTAGAAAGAATTGGATCATATTATCAAACTTGGGGAAATGGCTTACATTTTTTAATTCCCTTTATTGATAGAGTAGCAGGAGTAGTAACATTAAAAGAAATTGTAAAAGATTTTGCTCCACAGCCAGTAATTACGAAAGATAATGTAACGATGCAAATCGATACTGTCGTTTACTTTCAAATTACCGATGCAAAATTATATACTTATGGAGTAGAAAATCCCATTAGTGCAATTGAAAATTTAACCGCAACAACGCTTAGAAATTTAATTGGAGAATTAGAATTAGACCAAACCTTAACATCAAGAGATATTATTAATACAAAAATGAGAGCAATCTTAGATGAAGCAACTGATCCATGGGGAATTAAAGTCAATCGTGTAGAGGTAAAAAATATCATACCACCAAGAGATATTCAAGAAGCAATGGAAAAGCAAATGCGTGCAGAAAGAGAAAGAAGAGAGAAAATTCTTCAAGCAGAAGGAGAAAAAAAGTCTAGTGTCTTAATTGCCGAAGGAGAAAAAGAAAGTGCTATTTTAAGAGCAGAAGCCAATAAACAATCTAAAATAAAAATGGCAGAAGGAGAAGCAGAAGCTTTACTAAAATTAAAACAAGCAGAAGCAGAAGGAATTAAACTGTTAAAAGAAGCTAAAGCGGATAAATCGGTAATTGCTTTAAAAAGTTTAGATGCTCTAGGCAAAGTAGCTGATGGGAAAGCCACGAAAATTATTATTCCTTCAGACTTGCAAAATATTGCTTCATTAGGAGTTACCTTAAGTGAAACTTTAAAAAAGGAAGAAGATAAGTAATCATAGGTATTGCTTATCTTTTTATTGAGAAGTAAATTTTAATCTGGTATAATTAAGATAGTTTGGGAAAGAAGAGTGAAGTATTTTGAGTAAAATAAAAGTAATGTCTGAATTACTAGCAAATAAAATAGCAGCTGGAGAAGTAGTAGAAAAATGTGTATCTATCGTAAAAGAATTAGTAGAAAATGCAATCGATGCTAAAGCAACAGAAATTAAAATTGAATTAAAAGAGGCAGGAATAAGAGAAATTAAAGTAATTGATAATGGAATTGGGATGGATAAAAATGATGCTCTACTAGCTTTTCAACGACATGCAACAAGCAAATTGTATAATGCAGATGACTTATTTCATATTTCATCATTAGGGTTTAGAGGAGAGGCTTTGCCATCTATCGCTTCTGTAAGTGAAGTAGTATTAAAGACTTGTCAAAATGAAGAAGGCACTTTAATTCATATTAAAGGGGGGCATCTTTTAGAAAATACTAAGGCAGAAGAGAGAACTGGAACTAGTATTACGGTAAGTAATTTATTTTATAATACTCCGGCAAGATTAAAGCATTTATCAAGTATTTATTCTGAATTAGCAGCAATTACAGACTATGTCAATAAAATGGCTCTATCTTACAATAAAGTAAAATTTTTATTCATCAATGATGAAAAAGAATTATTAAATACAGATGGATCTGGCAATTTATTAAAAGTGATTAAAGCAATTTATGGAATTGATATTACCAAAAAAATGCTTCCTGTAAAAGCTTCTAATGAAGATTATACAATAGAAGGCTATATCTCTATGCCAGAAATTAATCGTGCTAGTAGAAATTATATGACAACAATAGTCAATGGTCGAGTAATTAAAAACGCTGCTTTAAATAAAATCATCAATGATTCTTATGATAGTTTTAAAGAAGATACAAGATATCCAATTACTGTTTTGATAATTACGACCGATCCTTCTTTAATTGATGTGAATGTTCATCCCTCTAAATTAGATATTAAATTTGGTAATTTTGAAGATTTAAAAGACTTAATTCATCAGATGATTACTACTACAATTCAAAAAAAATTATTAATTCCAAAGATTGAGCCTAAAAAAGAAGAGACAGGAACTAATTATCAAAATTTATCTCTTTATTTAGAAAGAAATATAGTAAAGGAAGATTCAGATAATGAATATAAAAATAGATTATCTAATTTAATTAATTTTAGAGAAATAGATAACCCAGAACTAGAAACATTAACTCAAGTAGAAAATAATACTTATATAGAAGAAGTCTCATCAGAAAAAGATAAACTTCCTGAATTATATCCCGTTGGTTTAGCATTAGGGACTTATATTGTTTGTGAAAATGAAAAAGGAGTATATTTGATTGATCAACATGCTGCTCAAGAAAGAATTAATTATGAAAAGTATTCTTATCTTCTATCTCATCCAAGTAAGAATTCTATTGATACACTAATTCCTATTATTATTGAGTTACCAATGAATGAATTTCTTATCATTAAGAAAAACATTCATATTCTAGAGGAATTAAACATCCAAATTGAAGAATTTGGTACCAGTTCGTTTAGAGTTACTTCTCATCCTACTTGGTTTCCTAAAAATAATGCTGAAGGAATACTTAAAAATATAATGGAACAAATTATTAAAGAAGAAAATCATTTTAATTTAGCAAAATTTAGAGATCATTTAGCGGCTACGATAGCGTGTAAGGCAAGTGTGAAAGCGAATACGAGAATAACAAAGGAAGATATGGAAAGTATTATTTCTCAATTAAGAAGTTGTAATAATCCTTTTAATTGTCCTCATGGTAGACCAACGATTATTGAATTTACGATTTATGAATTAGAAAAAATGTTTAAAAGAAGTTTATAAAAATTTGTGATGATAATTCAATTACTTATATTGATAAAATAACCAAGGAAAAGAGAAAGTTTAGTATTTTTTGTTACTTAAACAAGAAATAAAATATTGTAAAATGAAGTTGTAAGAGCTTCTTTTTTTTGCTATAATAATATAAGAATGGAAGGTGCAAAATGAACGGAAAAGTATTAAAAGTAGTAGAATATAATTTAAGTTTTGGAGCAACTGATTGCTATATTAATGTATATGGGGTATTTCGATATAAAAAGAACAATAATCTTTATATTATTTATTCTGATGTCGATCCTAGCTATAGTTATGTTTCATATGGAAGTAGTTATATTAAAAATAATTCAATTTTATCTTTAGCTACCAATAAAAAAGAAGAAGAGGAGATTATTAAAGAATATATATTTAAAACAATTCATCAAGAACCATTAGAAGAATTTGAACATATTTCTTTAGATAATATTGAAGGAATTGAAATTATTGGTTCGAATAAAATTGAAGTGAAAGAAGAAGTTTTAAAAAGTTTAATTGCTTTAACAATTCCTAAGCCAAAAGAGGAAGAGAAACCAGTAGAAGAACCTAAAAAGAAAAAATCTCATAAAATGCTTGTTCTTTTCTTTATTCTTCTTATTGGAGGGGGAGGATATTTTTTCCTTAATAGAAATAACATCCCCTTCCTCCCAATGGAGAATAATCAAACAGCAAAAATATTTAGTTGTACGAAAGAATATCCAAGTAATACTTTAGATGCTACAATAAAAGAAGAAAATACGTATCACTTTTCTCTTCAAGAAGAATTAGAGTATGTTGAAGAAATACAGCAATATCAATTTAAAACAACGGATGCTTATCAAGAATTTATTCAAGAAGGAACTTTTAATCAATATGTAGATAGTGAAGAAAAAAATGTTTCCATTTCTCATGATGAGCAAAAAAATATTTTTCAAACGTCATTAAAAGTAACTATAGATTCTAGTTATAATAAACCACAAAATTATGAAGATGCGTTATCTTATGAAAAAGAAAATGGATATACATGTCAAGAAAGTTTAGGAAAGTAGTATGGAAAATTTTTATCTAATATATGGAACAAATAAAGGCTTGATTACCGAAGAGACGAAAAAGATTATTCATTCATTAAAAGAAGCAGATATTATTAAATATGATATGACCAATACTTTAATAGAAGATGTGGTTGAAGATGCTTCGACAGTCAATTTATTTCATCCTAAAAAAGTCATCATTTTAGAAGATTGTTATTTTTTGGGAGGAAATAAAACAATTGAACATCTTGAAAAAATGGAACAATATATAGAACATTATAATTCTGATAGTTATTTAATATTTATTTGTAATACAGAAAAAATAGATACAAGAAAGAAAATAAATAAATTATTATCTAAACATAAAGTTATTGAAGCAAATAAAGTAGATAAAGCATTTTTAGAAAAATATGTAATGAATAACTTAAAAGAAGATGGCTACAAAATGGAGAATCTTTCTTTCTTTTTGGAAAGAGTAGGAACGAATTTAAATAATATTGATAATGAATTAGAAAAATTAAAGATGTATACTTTAGCTACTAAGAAAATTACTAAAGAAGACATTACGAAAACAACGACTAAGGTATTGGAAGAAGAAATTTTTTCCTTAACAGATGCTATTATTTTGAAAGATACTAAAAAATCATTAGAACTGTTAGATAGTTTTTTAAATCTAAATTATGATGAAATGCAAATTATTATTTTACTCGCTAATCAGTTTCATTTTCTCTTTCAAGTAAAAAGATTATGGAATAAAAATAAAACAGAATCAGAAATTGCTAAGATTTTAGAGGTAAATCCTTACCGAGTAAAATATAGTGTTAGAAAAATTTATTCGTATTCTGAACAATTAATTTTAGAGAATATTAAGAAACTTGCTAAGATTGATCATGATATTAAATTAGGACTAATGAATAAAAATTTAGCTTTAAGATTATTTATTTTATATTAGTAAAATACTGATAAAGAAGGAATATTAGGGAATGATAATCTCTCTTTGAACAGTATTTTTTCTTTTTTTCTTCTAAAAGAAGGATTCTCTCCCACAAACAAAGAATAATATAAGTAGAAGGGAAATATTTGTCAAAGAATAGGATTTAAAAAAAAGAACTAGTTTTGTCGAATTGCTTTCTTCAACAATATTTTTATGATAAATTAAAATAGCAAAGGGTGAATGATATGTTAAAAATTAGTACAGAATATCATAAAGGGGTATTTTTTGTAAGAATAGTGGGGAGGAATGATAATGGAAGGAAACTAAAAGAAATTTTCAATATAATTGATGAATTGGGAATTAGGAACATTGTATTAAACTTAAATAAATTAGATTTTTTATCTGTTGATCAAATAGAAGAAATTTCTAATTTTAAAGAAAATAAATTAAAAAAAAAGATATTCATTATCTATGATCAAAGAAAGAGTCGGTTGTTTAACAATACTTTTATTCATTTAGAACAAGAATTAGATGTATTTTCCTATCTTTAAAATAGATAATCATGAAGAAGGGTTTTTTATGAATGATACTATATTACTTAATTTAATCAAAGAAAATAAAGGATTAATTTGTTCTATCATTAATAAATATACCAAATATTATGAATTCGATGACTTGTATCAAGTCAGTATAATTGGCATAATGAAAGCTTATCAAAACTTTGATGCTAGCAAAAATGTAAAGTTCACTACTTATATGTATAAACATATTCTAGGAGAAGTATTAGCATATGTAAAAAAATCGAACTTTGTTAAAGTATCTAGAGAATATTATAGCTTGTATAAAAAAATCTTAGAAGCAAAAACTTTATTAACACAAAAGTTAATGAAAGAACCTAGTGTAAAAGAGTTATCTCTTTTCTTAGAATTAGAAGAAGATTTAATTAATGATGTAATAAAATGCCAAGCCAATGTAAAAAGTCTCGATGAAGTAATCCTGGAAGATGGAAAAAAACTCACTTTATTAGATAAAATTTCTGATCGTTATTCTAATAGTGATCAATATTTAGAAAATATTTCCTTACAAGAAGGATTGAAATCTTTAACTGATGAAGAATACAAATTAATCAATTTAAGATACTTTGAAGACAAAACCCAGAGTGAAATAGCTCAATTTTTTGGTACAAATCAAGTTCAAATCTCTAGAAATGAGAAAAAAATACTAAAAAAATTAAAAAATAATCTCTGTAAACCCTTATAAAATAAGGATATGGTAAAAATGTAACCGAATTGGTTACATAAAAAAACTTGATTTTGTGAGAAAATAAAAATTAGGTGATGAACAAATGGGGACAACGCATAGAAGAAATGAAGATGTTTATGAAATTATTGCAGCAAATATCAAAAGATATCGTAAGGAAGCAAAGATTACACAAGCTGAACTTGCTGATAGAGCACATTACTCACATGAGTTCATAAGAAGAATCGAAGCTCCCAATGGAAAGAAGTATTTTTCAGTAGATACTTTAGTCCAAATTGCAAACGTTTTAGGCATTAATCTAGAAACATTAGTAAAAGGAATAGACAATGAAGAAAAGTAAACTTCATTGTTTTATTTTGGTATAAAAAAAGAAGAAGAGATACATATTATAAATGGTGAAAATATGAAAAATCAAGAATATCAAGAATTTATCAAAAAATATACGCCTAAACCTAAAGTTATTCAAAATGGACTAATTGCTTTTGTTGTTGGAGGGCTATTAGGACTATTTAGTGAATTTCTTTTAGAAATTTATATGTTTCTTCTTCATTTGCCTAGGAAAGAATCAGGAGTATTAGTTATCTTAACTCTTATTGTTATTGCTTCTATTTTAACAGCTCTAGGAGTATTTGATATTCTGGTTACTAAAGTAAAGAGTGCTTTAATTATTCCTATTACAGGGTTTGCCCATTCTATTACTTCAGCAGCCTTAGAATATAAAACAGAAGGATTAGTATTAGGAATAGGAGCAAATATTTTTAAATTAGCAGGAACAGTAATTTTATATGGAGTGGTTGCTGTTTATTTATTTGGAATACTAAGATTATTAATCATGGGAGGATAAGATGACAACAACTTATAAAAATGTTTTTATTAAAGAAACTTCTACTTATGCAGGAATTTACGAAGCCAATGGACCTTTAAAAAAATACTTTGATAAAATTTATACTAAAGATTTATATTTTGGGGAAAAAAGTTGGGAAAAAGCAGAAATTAAATTATTAAAAGATACCATTACAACATTATTAAGAAAATCAAGAAAAAAAGAATCTGAAATTGATTTAATTATTTCAGGAGATTTAAGTAATCAAATTGTTTCTAGTAGCTATGCAATAAGAGAATTCAATATTCCTTTTCTAGGAATTTATAACGCATGTGCATCGAGTAGTGAAGGAATGATTATTGCTGCTAATTTTATTGAGGGAAAAAAAACTAAAAATTGTATTGTTTCAACAGTAAGTCATAATACTGCTGCAGAAAAGCAATATCGAAATCCTACGGAATATGGAACCCCTAAACCAGCAACAGCAACTTTTACTGCAACAGGAGGAGCTGCTATTCTTTTAACCAATGAAAAAACAAAAGTCAAAATAGAGTCATCTACTATAGGAAAAGTGATGGATAAAGGAACGAAAGATGTGAACCATATGGGAGCAGTAATGGCACCAGCCGCTGCTGAAACTATTTATGAACATTTAACAAAGTTAAAAAGAACACCAGATTACTATGACTTAATTTTAACTGGTGATTTAGGAAAATATGGGAAAGAGATTCTTGTTGACTATTTAAAAAAAGTTTATCATCTAGATATTTCTAAGCAATATAATGATTGTGGCACTATGCTTTATGATGTCAAAAAACAGCCTGTTTTAGCAGGTGGTTCAGGACCTGCATGCAGTGCTTTAGTTAATTTTAGCTATATCTATCACGAATTAAAAGAAAAGAAGCTAAAACGGGTCTTAATCGTACCCACAGGAGCTTTATTTTCTCCAACAATGTATTTTCAAAAAGAATCTCTTCCTGCAATTGCTCATGCAATAGGTTTGGAGGTAGAAGAATGATTTATTTAAATTCTTTTCTCTTTTGTGGAACAGTTTGTTTCATTTCACAACTCATATTAGATAATACAAAACTTACTCCAGGACATATTACTTCTTTATTTGTTGTAATTGGAGCTTTCTTAGATATTTTTGGCATTTATGACAAATTTGTTTTATATTGTGGGGCAGGAGCAATTATTCCTATTACTTCTTTTGGACATTTACTCATTCATGGAGCAATGGATACCGTAGGAAAAATTGGCCCATTAGGTCTAGCTTTTGGAATTTTTAACTTAACTAGTGCTGGAATTAGTATTGCTTTAGTTTCTGCTTTTATTTTATGTCTAATCTTAAAACCCAAACATTAAAAGAAAAATTTGAATAACATAAATAATATTCCTCCTAAAAAACAAATTTTAGAAAGATTAGGATAAGAATATTCTAAAGAAGAAGGAAGCAATTCTAAAAAAGAAATAGAAATCATCATTCCCGCAATTAAAGAAAATAATAATCCCAAAACCAAATTATTGATAAGAGACATTAGAAAGAAATAAGTAATTAACGCACCAAGTGGCTCTGATAAAGCAGAAACAAGAGTATAAAGAAATGCTTTTGCTTTTTTCTTTGTTGAATAATAAATAGGAACAGAAATAGAAATTCCCTCAGGAATATTATGCAAAGCAATAGCTATCGCTAAAGAAATTCCCAAATCAGTATTTTTTGTTGTAGAAATAAACGTAGCCATTCCTTCAGGAAGATTATGACAAATAATAGCAATCATCGAAATAATTCCTACTTTAAATAACGAAGAAGAATGGCATTCTTGATCGACTTTCTTTCGAATAAAAGAAGAGACAATAACCCCAATCATCATCAATAAAAATACCAAAAGTAAAGTAATGAAATCTGGAACATACTTTTTTGTCAGAAGAATAGATTCAGGAAGTAAATCGGCAACAGATACGCAAAACATTACACCACTAGCAAAAGCAAGACTACCTGCAATTAATTGGTTTGTGTTAGTTACTTTAAAAAAAATAGGAAATAATCCCAGCATGGTAGAAACCCCAGCTAATAGAGTTAAAAGAAAACCAAGTTGAATTGTATTCATCAAATCACCAATAAATTATATGAATAATTTCTATTTTTTTCACCAAAAGAAAAAGCAAGTATTTTTTTACTTACTTTACTATATAAGGATTTTCACTACTACCATCACCAGACACATATAAAGCATCTTTCGATAAGTGAAGTACTGGACGGTAATAACCATTTGTAGCAGCATTTGTTAATGAACTACTATTAGATCCAATAATTTCATAAACAGAATAAGTATTTTGGTTAGTTCCAGTCATTGTCCACCATGAATAAATATATTTTGATAAATAATTATAATTCATACAAGCAGCGCTAACAGAAGTTATACAATTACTATCTAATGATGCATTCAAATAATCATATAAAGGAAGTAGTCCAACAAATTGATTTTCGATAATGGCACTTTTTTCTAGTCCACCAGTCTTATCAGTATCTTTACTAGCTCTTTTTCCAACTTCCAGACTGTGAGCAACCACTAATAACTTATTCTCAGGAGTAATGACCTTTTCATTTTGATAAAAAGCATCGACAGTATCTTTAACACGACTAACAGAATAATCATTAATTCCCATTTTCATTTTCTTTTCCGTGTTATAGCGATCATCCCAAGCCACATTATTAGTTTTTTCAGTATAAATAATAACAGCACTATCTCCAGTAAATTTAACAATACGATAAGTTTTTCCACTAAATTTAATATAGTTGTTAGGCGCATCTCCACGATAGACAAGTTCATCATTTAATTGATATAACCCAACACCACTTTCTTTAACAGGAACCATCTTTTTAATATAATCAATAAAAGTAACTGTTTTATATTTAGTGCCACAATCCAAGATAGGAACATAGCGATACTGTCCATTAATATTAGTAACAGTAATATTCCCGCTACAAGTAGCAGTTTCATCTTTCAAATATTCACTAATGGTATCCATCTCTTCAGCACCAACTAAATCACTATCAGATAAAGTAACCACTTCATTATAATTTTTAGGAAGTCGATCTTTATTTTTAGCTAAATATTTTTTAGAAGCATTTACCATAATATTTTCAATTTCTGTATAAGAACGTTTATAGAAAAATTTATTATAAATAAATGCTCCTCCAAACAAAATAATCACAATTGCTACAAAAAAACCGATTACTAAATAAAGCTTTTTTTTATCTATTTTCTTTAAATTCTCTTTCACTCTTTCACTCCTCACTAGATACTTAGAGTATAGCAAAAAATACTAAATTTTTCAACTAGCAATGCCTATTTTCTTTTTTTCTAAATTGTGGTATGATTAAGAAGATAGAAAGTAAAAGGGTAGGGATAGAAATGATAGAAAATAATCATAATACCAATTTAGTACTTTATGATATGGAAAATTTTTTAAATAAATATACAAGATTTTTAAGTAAAGATATTTATATTAGTTATCATACTTATCAATCTTTTATGAAACAATATCGATATCTTTATCAAAAATTAAAGGAAGATCAATTTCTATATCAGGGAAATTCATCTTATCAAAGAATCGAAAAAATTAAAGAAGAAGAAAAAGAACTATTAAAATTACATCATCAAAAATACTTAAAAAGAAAAAGACTGGAATATACATCTTTCTTTAAAGAAAATGAAGTTATGGATAACAATCAAAAAAATATGATTTTAAGCAATGAAAATAAAATGATTTATTTTCATCAAAAAAATAACCTTTCTTTTCTTATAGCTAAAATTAAATTTCTTATTCAATTCGAAAAAAGAAAAGAAAAAGAATTTATCATTTTAACCAAAGATAAAGAAAGTAAAGAAGAAATTCAAACAAAATTAATTCAAAGTGGATTAACAATTGCTTGCTTTTCTTTAATTGAATATCAAGAAAAATTATTAAAAAATGGAGAAAAGAAAATTACGTATTCTATTCAATATCATTTTTTTAAAAAATATCTTTTAGAAATTCTTTATCCCGACAAAGACGCTTTTACAAAGTTTTATGAAGAATTTAAAACTTATCTTTATTTCAATCAAGACTATAAAGATTTTGATACTTTTAACGATTATCATTCTTATCTTTATAAAAGAATGTTTTTAGAAAGTCATTTAACCCTAAAAGAATTTACTTTACAAGAAATTCTCAAAAGAAAAAAACATCTTCGTACCATTTTAAACGAGAAGGTAACCACAGAAGAAGAAGTAGATATTGCGAATTTTCTTTATTTAAATGGTATTTCTTATCATTATACGCCCGAAACCCATCTATTTCTTCTTGAAAATGGATTACAGTGTTTTTATCTAAATCAAGAAGTGAATGATTTTACATTATCAACAAATCAAAAAGATTCTATTTCTTTATACCAAAAATATCAATCGGGAAAAAAGACACTAGAAGTATTAACTTATGAATTAATTAAAAGAAGATATCCGATGGAAAAACAAGACGAGAAAAAGATTTATCATACTTTGAAAATGACGACAATGGATAGCTATGTCACAGAATTTATCTCTAAAGTTTTAATCCCTCTTACCCAAAATCCTAAAGAAATGAAAAACTATAGTAAGCAACAAAAAGAAGAGTTAGAAAAAATTTTAATGGCTTATCAAAAAGAAAAAGAGAAATCTCACTATGTTGAAGAATTTACTTTAAATCAAAGAACAGAAGAGGCATTAAAGTATACTTATCCAATTCTTTTTAATATTACCAATATTCTTCCTCCTAAAAATTATCTTATTATCATTGAAGATAACCCCTATAATACCATTTTAACGCATCAATTAAAATTAAATTTAGCATATAAGAGTTATTTACAACAAAAGAAATGGTTACTATACCCAGATACTTATCTTTCTTTTGAAGAATTAAATCATATTACAGAACAGTTTTTAAAAGAAAATATTGATACATTAAATGAACTTCTTCTTCAACAAAAATGTCAAATTAAAGTAATCTTTTTTTCTGATACGTATCGCTTTAAAGAAAAAGAGATGTTAGCGCTAACACTAAATGATATTCTTCATCAACTGGATAAAAATACTGTAGCAATTACTTTAACCAAAAAAGAAGAAATAAGCGATTTAACCAAAAATTCAGTATTTTATCAACAAAACAAAAATAAGATTTCTAATGGTAAAAATCAATATCCTTGTCTAGAAATCGAACAATTAAAAAAGAAATATTCTAATGTTATCTTTCCAATATTTTTTAACAGCACCTTTTTTAACACCTGTGATAAGAAAGAATTTCAAGAAAAAAAGTTTCTTTTGGCGAGTGCTATCATGAACACAAGAGAAAATCTTTTCCTTTTGTCCCCACTATCTTTGGAAAAAGAAGTAAAAAAATATCTAGAAAGTTTTAAAAATATCTCTTATCAAAAGAGTATAAAATAAAATAAATCTCATATAATTCCTTGAAAGGAAAGATAATATGAGACAAATCATACCATTTAAAAAAGACTTATTATTTAAAACCAAAGTAAGTGAAATTACCTCTATTTCTTTAGAACACAGCATTGCCATTAAAAATAGCGAAAAAATCAGCGGAGAATTTCACATTACAGGGGATTATAAAATGACAGAAGCTTCCATCAACAGGGAGAATTTTAACTTCAAGATTCCCTTTGATATTGAACTAGATAGCAAATATATTCCTTCTACTTTAAGTATTGATATTGATAATTTTTATTATGAAGTAGTCAATAATGAATCTCTCCAAGTCAATATCGATCTTTATATCGAAGGAGAAAAAGAGAAAGAAGAAGAAATTGTTTTACCTCTAAAAGAAGAAGAGAAAGAAAAAGAAGAAATGACCATTGAAATTCCTTCTCTTGATGAAGAAAAAATAGATACTTCTTTCTTCCCAGAACCAGAAAATAAACCACAAGAAAAAGAAGAAAGAGAAGAGAAAATCATTCCTGAGATTATGCCTCCTCCAAAAGATACTATAATTTTTGAAGATAATCATCAAAAGCAAATGACTAAACAAGAATTTAATTTATTTGAAAATATTGATAATTCTGATACTTATATTACTTATTATGTCTATATTGTAAAAGAACAAGATACGATTGATAGTATTATGGAAAAATATCATATTGACAAAGAAACCATAAGCTTATATAACAATTTAGAAGAAATAAAACCTGGTACTAAACTAATTATTCCCAATAAAAATGAATAAAGAAATTCGAGAATTATTCACAAATAATCATATCATCACAAAAAAAATAACCATCAAAAACAATATTCGCATGATAGAAACTGAGAAAGAAATATTTGTCATCAAAAAAAAAGAACATGATCTAGGCCCTTTATATAAATATTTAAAGTCTAGATCTTTTGATTATTTCCCAGAAATTCTTTATCAAACCAAAAACTATGATATTTATCGTTATATCGAAGATGTTCCCTTACAACAAGAAGAAAAAGCTAATGATATCATGAAATTAATTACACTTCTTCACAGCAAAACAACTTTTTATAAAGAAATTGACGAAAATACTTACAAAGAACTTTATGAAAATACAAAGAATAGAATTGAATATTTAATAAATTATTATCAAGATATTACAGAACTTATCGAAAGAGAAGAGTATATGTCTCCAGCTTCTTATCTTTTTATTAGAAATATCTCTAAACTATTTTTAGCGCTAAATTATTCCAAAAATCAAATCGATAAATGGTATCAAATCATTTCTGAAAAGAAAAGAGTTCGTATAACGCAAATTCATAACAATCTAAAATTAGAACATTACTTACTTGAACAAAAGCCTTACTTAATTAGCTGGAATAAAAGTAAAAAAGATATCCCTATCTATGACTTAGTCAATTTTTATCAAAATTATTATCAAATCTTTGATTTTTGTAGTCTTCTTCATACTTATGAAATGCATTATCCTATGTTAAAAGAAGAAAAAATACTTTTCTCTGCTCTTATCTCCATTCCTCAAAAAATTGATTTTAATACTAATGAATTAGAACTATGCCAAAAAATTAGAACTTTTTATGATTATCTATTTATCACTGATAAATTAATATTAGATTATTTTCCTAAAGAAGACCAAAAGAAATAATAAGACGTATTTCTTTTTTGTTGCAATAAAGAAAAATTAAGATATAATAAAAGGAAATGAAGAAATGAGGTTTTTTGATGAATGATAATGAAAAAGTAGTTATTAGAGAAATAAAGCGATTACAGCAGTTTGGATATTCGGATGCAGATATTAAAAAACATGGGAAAATTATTAGAAAAAGTAAAAATAGTTTTTATCAAAAAAAATTTAAGGCTTTTAAAAAGAGAGATAATTTTAGTCAAGTTCAAGTTGTTAATAATACTTGTAATAATGAAATATCACAATGTAAAGAAAAAATAAATTGTTCTTTAGATTCAATATTGAAACAAAAAAAAGAAAGTAAGAGTAAAAAAATAAAGTTTTTAGTATAGATTTAGTCTATAGGATTATAGATAAATCTATGCTTTTTTTAGTCTTAATTAGTAGTATTAAATTACGCGAATTTTTAGCATAGAGAGAAAAAAAGATTATCATAATAAATATAGGTGAAGAAAAAATGATAATAAGATTAGGCTACGTTGCAATAAGTAAATCGATAAAGGAATCTACTTCAACTCCTTATTCTTATACTACATGGGTACAAGAAAAAGACCAAGAAAAATTAGAGAGAATTATTATTTCTAATTTAGAAGCTCTTTATCAAACATTAATCTATAACGATAAAAATCATATTCATTTTTATCGAATCTCTTCTAATATAATCCCCTTAGCAACACATCCCAATGTTTCTTTTGATTATTTAGAAAAATTCCTTCCTTACTATAAAAAAATAACTTCAATTCTTCAGAAAAGTAAAATAAGAGTAGATTTCCATCCCAATCAGTATTGTGTCTTAAATAGTGTAAAAAAAGAAGTAATCACATCAACAATTAACATATTAGAATATCATTACCAATTACTCAAAATATTAGATATTCAAGATAAAATTATTCTCCTTCACATAGGAAGTAATGCATTTGGTAAAACTAATTCTTTATCCCGTTTTATTCATACCTTTGAAAACCTTCCCAATCATTTAAAAGAAATTATCGCCATAGAAAATGATGATAAAGTATTTAACATAGAAGATTGTTTATTTCTAGCTAAAAAGTTAAATATTCCAGTTGTCTTAGACTATCATCATCATCAATGCAATCCCACATCCAAAGAATTGTTCACTTACTTAAACGATATCTTTCTCACTTGGAAGAAAAAAGGAATGACACCAAAAATACATTTTAGTTCTCCTAAAAACAAAAGAGAATACCGAGCCCATAATGACTATATTGATACCAATTCTTTTATTCAATTTTTAAACATTCTAAAACAAAAAAATCAAGATGTTGATATTATGTTAGAGGCCAAAGCCAAAGATGATGCTCTATTTCGTTTAGTAAGAGAATTGAAATATCACGAAAACTATCTTTTTTTAGATGAAACTAGTTTTAAAATAGAATAAACAAACCAAAATTAACTAAAAAACATAAAATAAACTAGGTGATATTTTATGGAAAGAATAGAAAAGAAAGTAATCATCGATCCTTATCGAGGAGGAGAGGACATTGGAAGTAATATTCATGGCATCATTGAAAAAAACTATAACCTAGACTTAAGTAAATATATTTATAAAAGATTAAAAGACTTAAATATTAAAACTTATCTAACAAGAGATAAAGATGATACTCTTTCAATTGATGATCGGGTAAAAAAAATTCAATCCACTTATGGAAAAGGAAATAATGTTATTGTTATTTCAAATGCCTTAACGACAGGGGGAAAAAATGCTGAAATTATCTATTCCTTAAGAAATAGCAATACTCTTGCTAAATTAGTTCAAGAAAATCTTGAAAAAATTGGTTTAAAAGTAGAAAAATACTATCAAAGAAGGTTACCTAGTGATACATCAAAAGATTATAATAAATTAATTAGAGATACTGCTAATAATGAAAGTATAATTATCTATTATGGAAATATTGATAATGAAAAAGAAGCCTCTTATTTAAAAAATAATCTAGAAAATATAGGAGAAGCAATTGTTATTGCCTTAGCAACTTACCTAAAAGTACCTTATACTCCAATTAATAATAATTATTATATCGTTAAAAAAGGAGATAGTTTGTATAGTATTGCTAAAAAATATAACACTAGTGTAAATGATTTAAAAACATTAAATAATCTTTCTACCAATAATCTAAGTATTGGTCAAGTATTAAAACTACCTAAAAATACTTCAACAACTGATTCAATTAAAAATATTTCTTATACTGTACAAAAAGGAGATAGTCTATATAGTATTGCCAAGAAATATAACACTACAGTAGACAGCTTAAAAAAATTAAATAACTTAAATTCTAACTTACTGCAAATAGGACAGATTCTAAAAATTAAAAGTAATTCTTCCAATAACACAATAAATTATAAAGTAGTAAGTGGAGATAGTTTATACAGTATTGCCAAAAAATATAACACAACAGTAGATAAAATTAAAAATTTAAACAATTTAAACACAAATCTATTACAAATAGGGCAAACATTAAAAATTCCTACCAATTCATAAAGTTTTTTTATGAACGAAAAATACTTCTATAGAATTAATCCTAAAATTATGGAAGAAAACTAAAAATTAGATTGTTTTTTTTCTTAAGTTTTGCTATACTTAAAATAGGAGGAGAATAAGATGGGAAAACAGAGAAAAAAAGAAGAATTAAATATTCCTATTATGGTTCTTTGTATTGTAGGAACTGTATTAACAGTATTTGGAATATTACTTTTAAAAACAGAAAATTTTAAATTAAAAGTTATTAGTGCAGAAGGAACCGTAGCAGGGGTAACTATTGCTAAAACGGCTGATGGAAATGTTGAAAAAAGAGCTGTAAATTTATCTTATATTGCTAATAATAATAATTATAATGCTACAATTGATAATTATGAAAAAGATGTAAATATAGGAGATAAAATGACTTTGTATTATGATTTTCTATCTCCAGAATCTGTAGGAAATAAAAGAAGTGGATATATTGGATATATTGCTACTGTTTTAGGAATTATTCTAGTACTTAAGACGGGACCAAAGTTTGTAAGAATTATTAAAGATAATTATTTATCTTGAGGAAGAAATATTTTTTGTTATAAAGAGTTGCATATTCTGGATAGAGTATTCAACTCTTTTTTTAGTTATGAATTTAAAAAAAGAGTTGTAAATCATAGGAAAAGGTGGTATTATAAGTATACTTTTTAAAATTTAGTTTTAAAAGAGGGGGGAAATAATGAAAATATTAAATAAATTTCAAATGAAAAACATATTTATTACTTCGGACTTATTGGAACCGTTAAGTGATGAAGAGATTGAATATTATTTTAGAGAGGGAAGATATTGTAGAGAACAAGCAAGAGATAATTTTATCCAGCATAATATTCGATTAGTTTTAAATGAGGTGAGATTAAAATTTTCTCAAAATTCTGATTTAGAAGAATTAGTTTCTGTCGGATTAGTAGGATTAATCAAAAGTGTGGATACATTTAATATTGATTTAAATTTTAAATTTTCTACTTATGCAGCTAAGTGCATTGATAATGAAATTTTAATGTTTTTGAAAAAAAGGAAAAAGTTTATTTTAGATGAAAGTTTGGATGTGCCAGTAGGAATGGAAGATAAATTTGGAAATGTGCAAATATTAATGGATGTTTTAGTAGATAAGAAAACTGATATTGCTTCAGAATATGAGAAAAAAGTTGTTTGTGATGAAATTAGAAAAATTGTTTATCAGTTACCAGAACGTGATAGAGAAATTATTTTGCTTTATTTTGGGTTTATCGATGATCATACATATATGCAAAAAGAAATTGCAGAAAAGTTTAATGTTTCTCAATCATATATATCGAGAGTGATCATAAGAAATGTGAAAAAAATAGAATTACAATTAAAGAAATTTGGCTTGATAGAGACAACAGGAATGATTAATGGGAACATAGAAAACATAGAGTCTAGTCAATTATCGTCTGGTGTTTCAGTGGTGAATGTTCAACAAGAAATGGAATCTGGTTATCAGAATAATGGTGTTCAAGATAATTGTATAATAGAGGAAAGAATAGTTGCTAAAAGAAAAAGTAAGAAATTATGAGAATAATTTAGTAATATAATTGCTTTGTGCTAGTTTTGTTATTTAACATTACTAGTGATTTAAATAAGTATTTTCTTTATTGAAAAAAATTAAAAGTTACTTTTAGAAAGTAGGAGAGATAATTGGGAAAATTATATATTAGTTCAAGATTTCCAAAGTCATTTGAAAAGGAAGAATTATATCATTATTTTAAGGAAATGAATAATGGAGATGTGAAAGCAAGAGAGAAAATCATTTATCATAATATTCTTTTAGTTTTAAACGAAGTAAATACAAAATTTTCTCATTATACGGATTTAGAGGAATTGTTTTCGGTTGGATTAATAGGATTAATCAAGAGTGTGGATACATTTAATATTGATTTAAAATTTAAATTTTCTACTTATGCAGCTAAGTGCATTGATAATGAAATATTAATGTTTTTAAAGAAAACAAAAAAGTTTACTTTAGATAAAAGTTTAGAGAGTCTAATTACAACAGATCAATCGGGAAATCAACTAAAGTTGGAAGATGTTTTAGCAGATGAAGGTTCTGATTTTGTCTCAGATTATGAAAAAAGGGAATTTTTTGCTGAAATAAGAGAAGTTGTTTATCAATTACCACTTCCAAATAGGGATATTGTTTTGCTTTATTTTGGATTTATTGGGGATCATGCATATAATCAAAAAGAAATTGCAGAAAAGTTTAATATTTCTCAATCATATGTATCAAGAATAATAACAAAGAATATATCAAAGATAGGGGAACAGTTAAGGAAAAGTGGCATAATAGAGATTAATGGATTATCTAGTAATCATTTGATAGATGAGGTGTCTGGTCAACTTCCATTACAAGTATCTACGACTTCTTCTACAATAGATTTTCAACAGGAAAAGGAATCTGTTGGTCAAAGTGAAATGATGAGGTATCGAAAAAATAAAATTATTGAAGAAAGGTCTGTTAAAAAAATGAAACAGAGAAAAATAAAAACAATATATGAATATTTGAAAGAATATTCTAGAGATGAAATTGATGTTATGTTAGTCAAGTTAACAGAAGATGAAAAGAATTTAATTGAATTAAGGTATGGTAAGGATTTAGATAATCCGATTATTTCCTCAACATGGGGAAAAGAGGAAACAAGAAAATTTTATAATAGTTTAATTCCTAAAATGAAAAAGTTACTTTTTAATTCAAGGAAAAAAGGAAAAGAATATGATAAAAAGCAACAGGAAGATTCAAATATAAATATCTCTTCTATGGTAGAAGAAAGAACAGATGCAGAAATTGTTCAATTAAGTTCTAGTTCGCAAATTGCGAAAGAATCAAAAATAAATTTAGGTAATGAGGGGACTAAGATGGAAAAAGAAGATTATTTAAATGTTTTAAAATTAATGAGATCTCCAAAATTTGATGAAATATTAAAATTGTTTACTCCTAAAGAGGCAATAATAGTTTGTTTGAAGTTAGGATATGTAGATGAAAAATACTTTACTACTGAAGCAATAGCTAACTTTTTAGGAATAGAATTAGATGAAGTTAGGGAGATTACTAAAAAGGCATTATTAATTTATAAAGAAAATATTAATCAAATGCTTGATGAAGCTATTGAGATAGCGGTTGATTCTTCTATAGTTTTAAAAAAGAAAAAAGATTAAGAACTGGTATATCATAAGTTTTGTATTATCAGTAATTTAAAAGGAAGAGAAACTCTTTTTTTTTTGATTCTTTTATAGTATAATAAAAACACATAAAGAAAAGAGGAGATAAAATGCCAAAAAATAAAGCAATTACTAGTAGAGATATCGATTTTGCCAAATGGTATACAGACGTTGTTAGAGCAGCTCACTTAGCAGATTATTCATCAGTAAAAGGATGTATAGTAATCGAACCAAACGGATATGCAATATGGGAGAAAATGCAATCTATATTAGATAAAGAATTTAAAAAATTAGGACACATTAACTGTCAAATGCCCCTACTTATTCCAGAAAATTTACTAAAAAAGGAAAGTGATTTAGTAAATGGCTTTGCACCAGAAGTTGCTTGGGTAACAGAAGGAGGACAAAAGAAACTAGAAGAAAGATTATGTATAAGACCAACTAGTGAAACATTATTTTGTGACTATTATGCAACACATATATCTTCTCATCGAGATTTACCAAAACTATATAATCAGTGGTGTAATGTATTAAGATGGGAGAAAGAAACAAGACCATTTTTAAGAAGTCGTGAATTTTTATGGCAAGAAGGACATACGATTCATTCTACAAAAGAAGAAGCAGAAGCAGAAACAGCAAAAATGATGGATGTTTATCATTGGTTCCATAATGAAATTTTAGCGATTCCTTCCATAAAAGGAAAAAAAACAGAAAAAGAAAAATTTGCAGGAGCAGAATATACTTTAACCAACGAAGCCTTAATGTATAATGGCGTTGCTCTACAATCAGGAACTAGCCATTATTTCGGACAAAAATTTACCAAAGCATATAATGTTAAATTTACCAACAAAGAAAACAAAGAGGAATATCCTTACCAAACCTCTTGGGGAACAACAACAAGAATGATAGGTGGACTAATTATGGTTCATTCTGATGATTATGGATTAGTTTTACCACCAAGAATTGCACCGAAACAAGTGGTAATTATTCCTATTGGAAAAAATGAAAAAGTAACAAACTTAGCATTAGAAATTCAAGAAAAATTACAGCAAAACGATATTATAACTTATATCGATAATACGGAAAAATCTCCTGGATTCAAATTTGCAGAAGCAGAAGTAAATGGAATCCCTATTCGTATTGAAATAGGGGAGAGAGACTTAGAAAATAATCAAATCACATTTGCAAGAAGAGATACAAGAGAAAAATTAACCGAAACCTTATCCGAAATGGATATCGTTAAATATACAAAAACTCTATTAGAAACAATCCAAAATGATATGTATAAAAAAGCATTAGAAAGAAGAAAAAGTTTAACTTTTGAAGCGCATAACTTAAAAGATATCGAAAATATTCTAAATACACAACCAGGTTTTATTAAAGCCATGTGGTGTGGGGAAGAGAAATGTGAAGAAAAAATCAAAGAAATAAAGGGCTGTAAATCTAGATGTATCATGGAAGAAGAAAAACCTATTGATGAAGTTTGTGTATGCTGTGGTAAACCAGCTAAACATCTCGTTATCTGGGGAATCCAATATTAATGAAAACAGCAAAATTTATTTTAAAAAAAATCATTATTGTTGAAACTATGCTAATTATCCTCACTTTAGCAATACAATTATTTTCTATTAATATCCCTAGTATATTAAATATATTAATTACTTGCTTAAATTATCTAACACCAATTTCTTTAATATCACTAATTCTCTATATTATTCTTAGTCTTCTTACTTCAACTTTAATAGAAGTAGCCCTAGGAATTGTTCTAGGAGGAATAATTTTATATTACTTATTTACAAATATTTTATAAAGAAGGTCACAATATGAAAGAAAAAATAGAAAACTTAATGCAAGAAGCAGAAATGAATTTAAAAGATATTTACTACAAATATGACAAAATAGAAGAAGAAAATTCTATAAAAGTATTAAAAGCATTTAAAGAAAATAATGTTAATGAAACTTGTTTTAATATGACAACAGGATATGGGTATAGTGATTTAGGAAGAGATACCATTGAAAAAGTATATTCTGATATTTTTAAAAGTGAAGATTCTTTAGTCAGAAGCCAATTCATCTCTGGTACTCACGCCTTAACGACAGCATTATTTGCTTGCCTAAGACCAGGAGATACTTTATTATCTATAACAGGAAAACCATATGATACCCTAGAAGAGGTAATAGGCATTCAAGAAAATGATAGTTCTTTAAAATCTTATGGAATAAACTATCAGCAAATTGATTTAATCGATAATCATTTTAATATTCCAGAAATCAAAAAAGTACTGAAAGAGAAAAAAATAAAATTAATTGAAATTCAAAGAAGTAAAGGATACTCCACTAGAAAAAGTATTTTAATTGAAGATTTAGAAGAAGGAATTAAACAAATTAGAGAAGTTGATCAAGAAGTCATTATTATGGTCGATAATTGCTACTGTGAATTTGTTGATACCAAAGAACCAATCGAAGTAGGAGCAGACTTAGCAGTAGGATCATTAATCAAAAATTTAGGAGCAGGAATGGCATCAAACGGAGCTTATATTACAGGAAGAAAAGATTTAATTAAGTTATGTGCTGAAAGATTAAATGTACCAGGAGAGGGAAGAGAAGTAGGACCATCTTTAGGACTAAATAAACAATTTTTACTAGGATTATATTTAGCACCATCAGTTGTAAATTCAGCAATAAAAACAGCCATTTTAACAAGCTATCTACTAGAAAAAATAGGTTATGAAACAGAACCAAAATATCAAGAAAAAAGAGCCGATATTGTTCAAAATATTATTTTTCACGATAAAGAAAAATTAATTGCCTACTGCCAAGCAATCCAAGCATCAAGTCCAATAGATGCTAATGTAAAACCAATTCCTTGGGATATGCCAGGATATCAAGATCAAGTGATTATGGCAGCAGGAACATTTACTCAAGGTTCATCAATTGAATTATCTTGTGATGGTCCATTAAGAGAACCATACATTGCCTATCAGCAAGGTTCTCTAACTTATAACTATGGAAAGATTGCGATTAAAAACGCAATAATGGCTTTAATAGATAAAACATAGTTTATTATCTGCTAAGAGAATAAATTACTTCTATGTTAAAAACAAACTATCTATTTCATTTTATGCTATAATGCATATATATTTATTTGTTGACCTATAATGTGACAAGATAGGAAATTAAAACAAATCGGGGACAGTCCCGTTATCAAAAAAAGAGCACAATAAGTGAAATAAAGTGGCACCGCGGGAGAAATCTCGTCTTTATCTTTATTTCTTTTGTGCGCTTTTTATTAGAAAGAAGGAAAATAATGAAAACAATAGAAAACAATACCATTACTAAAGAAAATATTGGACAAACCCTAGAATTATATGGCTGGGTTCAAAAGAAAAGAGACCTAGGAGGAGTCATATTCATCGATTTAAGAGATAGAAGTGGAATTATTCAATTAACCATTCGTCCAGAAAATAAGGCATATGAAATAGCAAGTCGTTTAAAAAATGAATATGTCATTAAAGTAATTGGTACAGTTCAAAAAAGAGAAAAAGTTAACCCTAATATCAAAACAGGAGAAATAGAAATCGATATTCAAGAATTAGAGATAATTAATACTTCTATAGAAACTCCTTTTGAAATTAAAGATGATACCAATGCTCTAGAAGATACTAGATTAAAATATCGTTACTTAGATTTAAGAAGACAAAGCTTGAAAGATAAAATAATGACAAGAGCAAAAATTACAAGATGTATTAGAAATTTTTTGGATACAGAAGGATTTATTGATATAGAAACTCCAGTTTTATGTCGTTCAACTCCAGAAGGAGCAAGAGACTACTTAGTCCCTAGTCGTATCAATAAAGGAAACTTTTATGCCTTACCACAATCTCCTCAAATTTTAAAACAATTATTAATGGTAAGTGGCTTCGAAAAGTATTATCAAATTGCGAAATGTTTCCGTGATGAAGACTTAAGAGCAGACCGCCAACCAGAATTTACTCAAGTTGATGTTGAACTAAGCTTCGTTGATGAATTTGATGTCATGAATGTAATTGAAAAATTAATTGCAAAAGTATTTAAAGAAATGAAACAAGTAGAAATCAAATTACCACTAAAAAGAATGAAATACAATGATGCAATAAAAAATTATGGTAGTGATAAACCAGATCTAAGATATGAAATGCCAATTCAAGAGATTACTTCTATTTTTAACAATACTTCCATAGAATTCTTAAAAAAAGTAATCGAAGAAAAAGGAATCATTAATGCTTTAGTATTAAAAAATAAAGCCGATAAATATTCAAGAAAAGAAATTGATAAATTAACAGACTTCGTAAAAACTTATAAAGCAACTGGTCTTGCTTACATTAAAGTAGAAGATACTTTATCAGGAAGCATTGTTAAAAACTTAAACGAAGAAGAAATCAGTACTTTAAAAAGTCAATTAAATTTAGAAAAGAATGATATTGTATTTATCATTAGTGGAGTATACAACATAGTAAAAACAAGCTTAGGTGCCCTTAGATGTAAATTAGCAAAAGATAATCAAATGATTAACAATAAAGAATATCAGATGTTATTTATAACTGATTTCCCAGTATTTGAATATAGTGAACAAGAAAATAGATATGTAGCTTGTCATCATCCATTTACGGCACCAAAAGATGAAGATATTGATAAATTACTAACAGACAAAGCCAATTGCTACGCTAAGGCATATGATATTGTTATCAATGGTTATGAAGCAGGAGGAGGCTCAATTCGTATTCATAATCAAGATACCCAAAAAATTATGTTTGAAGCACTAGGCTTTACTGATGAAGAAGCCAAAGAAAAATTTGGATTTCTAATGGAAGCATTCAAATATGGAACACCACCACATGGAGGATTTGCTTTAGGATTAGATAGATTAACTATGTTACTCACTGAAACAGACAACATCAGAGATGTTATAGCATTCCCTAAAACAGCAAGTGCCTCATGTCTATTAACAGAAGCTCCAAATGTTGTATCAGAAAAACAATTAGAAGAATTAGGGTTACAGTTGAAAGAAGAGAAGAAAAATGAAAACTAATTTAGAAGTAGCTATTATTTTTAAGAAGAAGAAAAATGCTAATGGAATATTTATTTATACTCCTCATCATGTTGTTGTTGGAAGAAAAGATGAAACAACAGAAGAATTCATTACAATAAGTGGAAAAAAATATAATTACATGTTAGATTTAGAACAAAACTATGGTTATGGACTTCGACAAAATATTGTTATCCCAAAAGAAGATCAAAAATTAATCAAAAAATATCCCAAAGAATATATTAAAAACTATGCTCTTAGCTATTTTGAAACGACATCAAATTTTAAATATCGATTTTGTATTCCTAAAGTTGGAGATTATGAAAATGTTGAGTTACATATTTTAACATCGTCTAATTCTTATTGTATAACAGAACCAGATATTGATCTTGCCAAAAGAATTTTAAAAAGAAATGAATTATTTGATGCAAAAAAATTAGTTACTAAGCTAAAAGATAAAATCATTGGTCAAGATAAAGCAATTGATGATATTATTTCTATCCTATGGCAAAATTCTAAAAGTGAAGTAAAAAATAATATTTTACTGATTGGACCAACAGGAGTAGGAAAAACAGAGATTATTAGAAATATTGCTAAAAGTTTGAATGTTCCTACCGTAATCACAGATGCTACATCACTAACAGCATCAGGATATCAAGGAGGAAATATCGAAGATATTTTAAAGCAACTCATTGAAAAAGCAAATAATAATATTGCAAAAGCTAGTAGAGGAATTATTTTTGTAGATGAAATTGATAAAAAAGCTAGTACAACCATAGAAGCTAATGCCCAAATAGGAACAGCATCTATCCAAGATGAACTCTTAAAACTTTTAGAAGATGGAGAATACAGAATTAATTTAGGAGATGTTTTATTTCCTAATTATGTTACCTTAAGTACTAAAAACATTACCGTAATTGCTTCAGGAGCTTTCACTGGACTACGGAAAAAGAAAGAAGAAAAGAAAAAAACAATAGGATTTCAACAAAAAGAATCATTAATAAAACAGAAAGAACCAATTACCACAGAAGATTTATATCAATATGGAATCAAAAAAGAATTAATTGGTAGACTTCCTAATATCATTGAACTAAATCCATTAACAGAAAAAAATTTAATTCAAATTTTAAAAAATCCTCATAATACAACAATTCAATCTAAAACAAAAATCTTAAATGAACTAAAAATAAAATTACAAATTGATGAAGAAGTTTATCAAGATTTAGCCAAAGAAGCTATCAAAAAAGATACAGGAGCAAGAGCTTTAATTGGCTGTGTAGATAGTCTTTTTATTGAACCATTTGCTAAAATTAGTCAAGAACCAGCAGCATATAAAAGTCTAACATTAAAGAAAAAGAATCAAGAAAATCCTAAAGGATATATTCTAGAAAAGAAAGAAATTATCTAGCAGATATTTCTTTTTCATGTATATTCAATAGAAATCCTCATAAAATGAAATGAGGTGAAAAACATGAATAAAGAATTACCCAAAATGTATCACAATAAAATAAATAAAACCGTAAATAGTATACAAAAAGTTTATAATAGTATGGAAAATCATAAAAATAATGAATTAAGACAAAATAAGTATTCTTCAATTTCTATTGATCAAAAAATTGAGCAGATTTTTAAAGAAAAAGATTTTGTCTATAAAGCAGATGTAGAAATTATTACAGATACAGAAACCATCAAAAAAAGAATTGTGGCTAGAAATCAAAATAATTTAATTACTATTGACAATGAATATATCCCTATCTCCATCATAAGAGATATATATAAAGTTTAAAAAAATTAAGTATTATAGAAACGGAAGTGCAAAAATGAACGAAACATTCCAAGAATTTTTAAAAAATTTAACCAAACAAAAAATTGCCATCATTGGGGCAGGCGTCAGCAATATTCCTTTAATTCAAAAATTAGTATCACTGAACTGTGATTTGACTTTATTTGACCAAAAAGAAGAAGAAAATTTAAATGAAGAAATTCAAAAGTTAATTCAAAAAGGAATTTTAAAAACATCTTTAGGCAAAGAATACTTAGAAAGATTAAACCACTTTGACATCATCTTCAGAAGTCCAAGCTTTCTACCTAATAATCCTTACCTAAGAAAAGAAAAAAGTAGGGGGGCTATTATTACTAGTGAAATAGAAGAAGTCATTCGCTATGCCCCATGTAAAACAATAGGAATCACGGGTAGCAAAGGAAAAACAACAACAACAACTATCATTACCCATATATTAAAAGAATTAGGTTATCATGTCTTTACTGGAGGAAACATAGGCACACCTCTCTTTAATCAAATTGAAAACATGAAAAAAGAAGATATTGTTGTTCTAGAATTATCTAGCTTTCAATTAATGGAAATGCCAGTTTCTCCTGATATTGCAGTAATTACCAATATTTCTCCTGATCATTTAGATGTACACGGAAGTTATGAAGAATATATTCATGCCAAAAAATATATCTTTAAAAATCAAAGAATAAACAATAAATTAGTTTTAAATCATGATGATGAAATCGTGAAAAACTTTTCCAAAGAAGCAAAAAGTCAAGTATCTTTCTTTAGCAATCAAGAAATAAAAGATGGCTTTTATTTAAAAGAAGATAAAATCTACTATAATGAAGAAAAAGTAATAGATACTAATAATTTAATGTTAAAAGGAAAACACAACTATTTAAACATTTGTGCTGCCTTAAATGCCACCAAAGAATTTTTACCAGACTTAACTAAAATCGAAACTTTAGTAAAAACAATTAAAAGTGTACCACATAGACTAGAATTTGTAAGAGAGATAAATGGAGTAAAATGGTATAATGATTCTGCTAGCACAACACCAGACAAATGTTTAGGAGGCTTATATGCTTTCTCTGAAAAAATTGTCTTAATCGCTGGAGGAAGTGACAAAAATATTCCTTATACTCCATTAGCAAAACCAATCTTAGAGAAAGTTTCTAAATTAGTATTATTTGGCCAAACTAAAGATAAAATTTATGATGCTGTAATGGAAGAAAAAAAGAAACAAGGAAATAATACTTTACAAATCTATGTCCTAGATGATTTAGAAAGTGCTATTGATGTTGCCAATCGCATATCAGTAAAAGGAGAAGTCGTATTATTTTCCCCTGCAAGCGCTAGTTTTGATATGTTCAAAAATGCTTACCAAAGAGGGGATATTTTTAAAAAAATTGTCAATGATATAACCGAATAGAATCTCTATTTTTTTCTTGACAAAAGATGTATTTTATAGTAAAATTTTGAAATAGTTGAGGAGGATTACATAATGAAAAATAGTGAAAAAGTATATTTAACCGATCAAGGTTTTTTAGAATTAGAAACAGAATTAAATGATTTAAAAAATGTCAAAAGACCCGCTGTCATTAAGGCATTAAAAGAAGCAAGAGCATTAGGAGATTTATCCGAAAACGCTGATTATGATGCGGCTAGAAATGAACAAGCACAAGTAGAAGGAAGAATACAAGAACTAGAAAAGATAATGGAAAACGCACACATCATTGAAAAAAATTCAACAGATGCTGTATGTCTTGGTTCTACAGTAAAAATCGAATATATCGAAGAAGATGACGACGATACAGAAGAATACATGATTGTTGGATCAAAAGAAGCTGATCCATCCAATAATAAAATTTCAAACGAATCTCCACTTGCTAAAGCAATTATGAATGCTAAAGCAGGAGATGTTCGTGCTGTAGAAAGTCCAAACGGAACGTACAATGTAAAAGTAGTAGAAATATTATAAAAAATACTTAGGAGGAAAAAATGAAAAAAGTAGTAAATTACAAAGCACAAAAAGAAGATTGGGAAAAAGCAAAAGATCAAGCTTTCAAAAAAATTAGTCCAAAATATAAAGTAGATGGATTCCGTAAAGGAAAAGCACCAAGAAATATCTTTGAAAGAAATTTCCCTGGTCAAATTGTTATGGAAGCAGCAGATATCTTAATTGATCAAGAATACAAAAGAATCTTAACCGAAGGAAAAATCTTACCTATTTTAGAACCAAAAATTGATGTAGTAAAAGTAAATGACGATGAATTAGAAGTAAATTTCTCTTTCATCTTAGAACCAACTGTAACATTAGGAGAATATAAAAACCTAGAAGTAAAAAAAGAAAATGTTAAAGTATCAAAAGAAGAAGTACAACAAAAAATTAATGAATTATTAAAGAATTATACTGAACTTGTTATCAAAGAAGAAGGAACAGTGGAAGAAGGAGATATCGCAGTTATCGACTTTGAAGGATTTAAAGACGATGTTGCTTTCGACGGAGGAAAAGGAGAAAATTATTCTCTAGAAATTGGAAGCCATTCTTTCATTCCTGGATTTGAAGAAGGAATTATTGGAATGAAAAAAGGAGAAGAAAAAGATTTAACCCTAACTTTCCCAGAAGAATACCAAGAAAAATCTCTAGCAGGTAAAGAAGTTGTATTCAAAGTAAAAGTAAATGAAATCAAAACAAAAGAAGTACCAGAATTAGATAAAAATTTCTTTGAAGATTTAGGTATGGAAGAAGTAAAAACTAAAGAAGATTTAGAAAAGAAAATGAAAGAAGAAATCAAAGCACAAAAAGAAGAAGAAGCAGAAAAGAAATATGTTGATGCTTTATTAGAAAAAGCTGTTAGTAATATGACTATCGAATTAGATGAAGAAATCATCGAAGCGGAAGCAGAAGCAATGTACAATGATTTCATGAGTCATATGTCTGCTCAAGGAATTACAGAAGAATTATACTTAAAATATGCAGGAACAACGAAAGAAGATATTGTTGACCACATGAAAAAAGAAGCAGAAACAAGACTTAAAAATAGTTACTTATTAAACGCTATCATCAGGGAAGAACAAATTGAAGCTGATGAAAAAGAAGCTGACGAACAAATCAAAGACTTAGCAAAGAAATACAATATGACAGAAGAAGATGTAAAATCTTCACTTGGTGGAGAAGACTCTGTTAAATATGATATTAAAGTAAGAAAAGCAATTGATTTAATGAAATAAATGGTGAAAAGCTTAGGAATCATATCCCAAGCTTTTTTCTTGGTCAATAGAAAAGAATTCTATCAGTATTTTTTGTAAACAACAAATTAAAAACATCACGAATTCCTATTTTTTTTGGTATACTTATTAAGCAAGAAAAGGTGAAGTAAAATGAAAATAAGTGAAATTGATAGAACAAAATTAGCCCCTATGATGAGGCATTATGTTGAATTAAAGGACAAATATCCCGATGTAATCTTATTATATCGCTTAGGAGATTTCTATGAAATGTTCTTTGAAGATGCTGAAGTCGTCTCTCATGCCCTAGAATTAACACTAACAGGAAGAAATGCTGGCTTAGAAGAAAGAGTACCCATGTGTGGCGTTCCTCATCACGCAGTAGATATTTATGTTGATAAACTAATTAAACAAGGATTTAAAGTGGCTATTTGTGAACAATTAGAAGATCCAAAATCTGCCAAAGGAATTGTTAAAAGAGATGTTACAGAAGTGATTTCTTCAGGAACCATTATTAGTTCTAATAGCTTAGATGAAAAAACAAATAATTATATTGGGAGCATCTATGATTATGAATATTGCTATTCTATTGTCTATACAGATATTACAACTGGAGAATTATATGCTGAAATCATTCCTCATGATGATGATAAATTAATTAACGATATCTTATCTTTTGGATTAAGAGAAGTAATTATTAACAAATTAGTAAATTCTAATATTATTCATTTACTAAAAGAACAATATCACTTAACTGTAACATTGGTAAATAACATTCTTGAAACAGAAGAATATAAATTCTGCTATAAGGGGATTACCGATAGTCGCTATATCAATTCGATTAAACATTTACTATATTATTTAGTTATCAATCAAAAAAGAAGCTTAGGTCACTTACAAAAAGTAATCATTAATGAAACTGACAATTTCTTAAAGATGGATATTCATACCAAAAGAAATCTAGAATTAACAGAAAGTCTTCGTTTAAAAGATAGAAATTACTCTTTACTATGGCTTTTGGATAATACTAAAACAGCCATGGGAAGTCGAAAATTAAAACAATGGATTGAAGCTCCATTAAAAGAAAAGAAACCCATTGAAAAAAGGCATGAAGTTGTCAGCAAATTAATCGAAGAATTTATCTTAGCAGAAGATTTAAGAAAAAATTTATATGAAATTTATGACTTAGAAAGATTAAGTGGAAGAATAGCTTTAGGAAATGCCAATGGAAGAGATTTAATTCAATTAAAAAATTCCCTAAAAGTATTACCTATCATTGCAGAAATGTTAAAAGAAATAAAGTTTTATAGTGACATCAACCCCTTATCAGACTTATATGACCTCCTAGAAGCAGCCATTTATGAAGAACCCCCTATTACCTTAAAAGAAGGATATTTAATCAAAAAAGGTTACTCCAGTGAATTAGATGAACTAAAAGAATTAAGAAGTGGGGGAAAGGACTTCATCAGCAAATTCGAATTAGAAGAAAAAGAAAGAACAGGAATAAAAAATTTAAAAATAGGATTTAATAAAGTATTTGGTTATTACATTGAAATATCTAAAAGTAACTTAGGACTAATTCGAGAGGATATGGGTTATATTAGAAAGCAAACTTTAACAAATTGTGAAAGATTTATTACTCCTCTTTTAAAAGAAAAAGAAGATTTAATTCTAAGTGCAGAAGAAAAAATCATTAATTTAGAATATGAACTATTTATCGAAATTAGAGATAAAATCAAAAAATATATTCCTAAATTACAAAAAATTGCTAAAACAATTAGCGAAATAGATGTTTTACAAAGCTTTGCCTCAGTGAGTGAAAGATATAATTATGTAAGACCAACTTTAACATTAGATCATAGCTTAAAATTAATAGAATCAAGACATCCTGTAGTAGAAAGAGTAATTAAAGGAGAATATGTTCCTAATGATATTGTAATGGATAACGGTGTATATACACTATTAATTACAGGCCCTAATATGGCTGGAAAAAGTACTTATATGAGACAATTAGGAATAATTGCTATTATGTCCCAAATAGGATGTTTTGTCCCTGCAAAAGAAGCAAAAATGCCAATATTCGACCAAATATTCACAAGAATAGGTGCCAGTGATGACTTAGTCAGTGGAGAATCTACTTTCATGGTTGAGATGATTGAGGCTACACACGCTTTAAAAAATGCTACCAAAAGTAGTCTGATTTTATTCGATGAATTGGGTAGGGGAACTGCTACTTATGATGGAATGAGTCTAGCACAAGCAATATTAGAATATGTAAACAATACAATTGGTTGTAAAACGTTATTTTCAACGCATTATCATGAATTAACTAAATTAGAAAAAGAGTTAAAGCACTTAAAAAATAAACATGTATCTGCGTCAGAAGATGGAGAAAATATCATCTTTTTACACAAAGTAAAAGATGGTAGTGTCGACAAAAGTTATGGAATTAATGTTGCTAAATTAGCAGGATTACCAAACGAAGTGTTAAGTAGAGCATCTGAAATATTAGCAGCTTATGAAAATAACGATCCAAGTAAAAAAGAAATTGCTATTCAAACAAGTTTACCACTAGATGTTATTTCTCAAAAAATAACTGAAAAAAGCGAAGTTGAAGAAATCTTAAAACAAACAAACGTTCTAGAATTAACCCCTTTAAAAGCTTTAAATTTATTATATGAGTTAAAAGAAAAATTAAAATAAAATGATGAACAAAAAATACTGATATTGAATTAAGATTTAAGAATTAAAAATGAAACTAAAATAATGGAATAGGCCCTTATAATATAAGGGTTTTCTTTCTATTTTAGATACAGAAGTTTACATAATATAAATTATAGGAACTAACAAAAATAGAATTTTTAAGATAAATTTATAGCTATACTAAACATTTTTTTCAAAGTTTATAATGAATGAATTAATCAATATATAAGTTTTATAAATTATAAACTACTATATATTATTTTCAATTAATTAATACATTATTACATAATTACATAAATTAATAAAGTTTGAATTGAATAAATCATCATCATTCATCAACTCAAATTAAATTTAGAGATCTAAATTAAAAAAAATTTAAATTGAGATGGATAGTTATCCAATTTTTTAATTCTCAAGTTAAATTTTACTTGACTTAAATTTAACTTGAGTTGTACAATCATTCATCTTTTTGATTTTCGATTCCATTTTTATTTCTCTAAAATTTAACTTGAGATGGATAATTATCCAACTTTTTAATTTCAAATTAAATTTTAAAATCTAAACTTTAATTTTAGTTTATTTTTTTATTTAAAATCTAACTAATTATATATAAAACTTTTTTGATAAATTTAAAGCTTTTAAAAAGAATTTAAATAACAATAATTCAAAATAAAATTAAATATAAATTCAAAAAATTATAAATTAAATGAATTAAATAATTTTAATTTTATTTAATAAATAACGTTATTTTATTATAGAATATTTTATATAGGTAAATATATTTTATATTTTGATAACTTTGATAACAATAAATAATTACTTTTTATTATATAAAATAGGGGACTTGAATTTTTTTCACTCTCCCCTTCTCTATTAAAAATTAAGTTTACACTTATTTCTGTTTTAACTTTTGTTTTGGTAATATAGGTGGGTGTGTTATTTGCATTTTCTTTAGTTCATCTTGATATTTCGTTAAAATTTAAGTTTTTTTGTATTAATCTTGTCATTATGTTATACATTACTAATTACTAAAAATTAACAGGGTCCTGTAACTTACTTACATTACTAGCCTTATTTGTGATAGTTATACATTACTAAAAATTAACAGGGTCCTGTAACTTATACAAATAATCACTTATATTATCAAAAGTTATACATTACTAAAAATTAACAGGGTCCTGTAACTTTACCTCTCTTTCAATTTTAATTGAAGTGGTTATACATTACTAAAAATTAACAGGGTCCTGTAACTTGCTTACAAATTCTCCACTTTTACCCCATGTTATACATTACTAAAAATTAACAGGGTCCTGTAACGTAAATTACCTATCTTTTAAATTTCTTCTAGTTATACATTACTAAAAATTAACAGGGTCCTGTAACTGCTGTGTATATTGTAAAACGTTGTGAACAGTTATACATTACTAAAAATTAACAGGGTCCTGTAACCTATTCTTTCTCTTTTTTCGTTCATTTTAAGTTATACATTACTAAAAATTAACAGGGTCCTGTAACCATTATCAAAAGAGATAGTTAAACAAGCTGTTATACATTACTAAAAATTAACAGGGTCCTGTAACCTTTGTAAACCCTTGAATTCATTTAGTTTAGTTATACATTACTAAAAATTAACAGGGTCCTGTAACTTACTTGTTGATATAACTCAACATGTTCCTGTTATACATTACTAAAAATTAACAGGGTCCTGTAACGTAGTATAATAACATTTACTATAATAACTTGTTATACATTACTAAAAATTAACAGGGTCCTGTAACCTCAAATAAATTATATCATTTATAGAAAAAATATACAATATTGAATTTAAAAAAATATTAACACCAACATATAGATTATTTTAAATATATTTGATACAATTGTGTTGAGGTAATAATAAAAATGGAAATTGTTATAAGCATTGATAATCAACCAAATATAATTAAATTAGATAAAAACTTAATTTTCTTCGGGAAAAATAGCAATTACAAAAATAAAGTAATTAATACATTAAATAATTGTTTGCTTGGGAAAAATAAAAATATATTAATAAATGGAAATACTTATAATAGTAAAAATTTTAATATTATAAGTATTAATGAAGAAAATGATTTTACTAATGAATTTAAATTTACTAAAAATAATACTTTAAAACAAATAATTTACAATGATGTTATTAATAAAATTAATGAAGAAAAAATTGTTAAATATACCAACGAAATATTTGATGTAATAGATGAAAAAGTAAATAATTTACTAGATAGAAAAATAAATAAAAAAAGTGATAGTAATATATCATTTCAAATAGAGATACCTGATATTAATTCTATTATAGATAAATTTACTAATATTTATATTGATGATGTTTTGCTTAATGATAGTATTATTTCTAAATCAATGAAAAGAAAACTATTATATCAATTATATTTTTTAGATATTAAAAAAATTGATAACCAACCAACAATAATTATTATTAATAATTTCGATGTATATTTGAATACTAATGAAATTATTAATTTACTAAATACTATTGATAATCTATCTAACGAAAATTGTCATTTCATATTAAGCAGTTGTAATAATATATTTGAGTATATTAATATCAATAATTATAATATATATAAAATAACAGACAAAATAATTAACTTTAATATCATCGATGAAGCAATTAAAAATTACATATTAAAAACAGAATATAATAAAAGCAATAGTACTATATTATTTGATGATTTTTATATAAATAATGAATCATTAATCACTACTGAAGAAATAATAAAAATTAAAGAAAATATTATTAATAAATATTCTAATCAAATTAGTAAAATATTAAATTCTGATAGTATTAAAATTGTATTACATAAACCTAAAAATATTACTTGTGAATATATTATTTGTGACAACAAAGAAACTCAAAATCTTTTTTTAGAAATATTAAATAAATTCATTGACTAAAAGAATAAAATACGATACAATTAAATTGTCCTGAAAGATTGGACATACATTACTAAAAGTTTACAGGTTTCTGTAATAAGGCATAATGCCTTAGGTTTGATCTAACCTTAAAGATCAAAAAAACAGGTTTATACCTGTTTTTTTTATTCAAATATCAATAAATTTTCTATAGAAATTTCTTCTTCCACCGACTTTGTACCTGAAAACATAATCATATTGTTATATTGATTTTCTGTTATTTGAAGTAGTCGAATATTCCCAGTTTTAGGAGCGTTTATTTTTAATCTTTTTATATGCTTATTTAAATCGTCATTATTTTTACAGATTCTAGAATAAACAGAATATTGCATCATGACAAAACCATCATCTAATAAATATTTTCTAAATTTAGTAGCTATTTTTTTCTCTTTTTCTGTAATTACTGGTAAATCAAACATTACAATTACTCTCATAAATCTATTATTCATATATAATACTAGGTAAATCTAATTTTATTTCACCAGTAGAAAAAGATTTTATATAGCTTTTTATTAATAATCCTATACTATATTCAATAGTATATTTTTTATTTTGGTGTAATACTTCTTTATTTAGTAAATTTATTAATTTCTTTCTAAATTCAAAAGACAATGGTAATACAATATCATCTTTATTATCATATATAAATTTATCAACTACAGATCGATATGGTTCTAAAAAATCATATGCTAAATTAAAATTATTTATCTTAGAACTATGATGAATTCCTAAATAAGTATTTAGTCCATATACAGCTAAATTTCTGATAATAGCACTTGCAATTATAGTATATCCATAATTTAAAGCAGCATTTATATTATCATCATAAAATCTTATAAAATCACTTCCAAATAAACTACGAAAATACATTTTTGCAGCTAATCCTTCCCTATTTTTTGAATCACCATCTATTACTTCATTAATATATTCATTTAGTTTAGAGATTGGAAACTCTTCTTTGGAAGTCATTTCCAATACTCTAATACTATTTTCAATTTTTCTCTTAACTATTTGATTCCAAAATTCATTTTTAATGCTATCATCAATTTCTAATTGATTGGTAAAAACATCTAATTGTTTAAAATGATAATTATAGGGATACATTATCGACGTAGGTTCAAATTTTTCATCACATACAATTAATGATATGGCATTTTTTCCTAATTCAGCAAGTAATCTAGTCGTAAGAATAGTTGTTGAATCTTCAATTAAAATATAACTTATATCTTCCAAAGGCACTTTAGTACTATTTTCTTCTTTATCAATAACTAATTGATTGTCTTTAAAGTGTAATTTTTCACTTTTTTTGATAATAACCTGCCTATAACCCACTTATCTCTCCTAGTACACTAATGGATAATTTTTTAACTTTTTTAATTGTAGAAACAGTTATTGCATATTGCTTTCTTTGCTTATTAAATATATTATTTTCATTAAAACTATTAACGATAATATCATATCCATCACCTAATTTACTTTTTACTTCAAACATTCCACTAGAACATCCAACAACATAAGCAACGCTTTCTTTTCCATCCTTTGTAATCACTTTTATTAAATCATTTTTATTTAAAATAAGATACAAATCATAATGATTTACAATATCAGTATACGAAATTATTCTATTATTTTTTCCTTGACCATAATCTAATTTTATAGTAAAGGTATCATCTGTCATCTTTTTTTCTCTTAATGTATTAATTTTTTTTATTTCCAATATATCATAAGCAGCAAAGTATAATTTATCATCATCTTGATCTTTAGATTTAAATATATCAACTCTATATATTCCACCTTTTTCTACATTACTATGATTAATCATGTGGCCAGTATTTTTATATTCACTATATAATTTTAATTTTCTAATTTCTTTATGCTCTTTATCATTTTTAGATACTGGATATTTATTTCCATTAGCTTTAAGTACTTCTTCTCCTACTTCATAATCACCAAACCATTCTACTAAAGTTTCATAAATTTCTTTAGAACCTCCCGATTTATCTGGAATATTTTCTAAGTCTTTTCTTTTAACCTTTTCAATAGGTGTCCTTAAAGTCTTATATACTTTTTTATCTTCATTTTTACCAAATTCTTTTATTCCATAGTAAGTTTCTTCATGCATTTTACCTGATATTTTAGATTTTGCAATAGATGGTATTAATGTATGTAATGATTCTATATCTTTTTTTGTGTATGTGTTATATGATTGAAGATTCCATTTTAAAGTGTCTAAATCTTGTTCGTATACTCTTAACTTTGCTTCTTCATCAAATCCCTCATATGGAAGTGGAAATTCTAACTTACTAATATTATGCTTATTATAATATATATTATTATTTGCTAATTGTTCTTTAATGTAGTCCTTTATATCAATAGTTTCTATTTCACCAGTATTATCATTATAATATTGACCTTCAGAATCATCTATCTTTATATATGGAATATTTTTAATTTGTAATTCAGTTAATCCATCAATATATCTACTAAACTTCTCATATAACGTTATCTTTTGTTGTAATGATGGTGTTATAGAAGCGATTACTAAAGCATCCATTGCATGATGTAGATGATTATCTCTATCTTTATTAATATCTTTTTTCATCTCATCCGGTAATCTATAAGTTTTTGATAAATAACTATGAGTAAGTCGATTAAATCCCCATCTTGCTCTTAATTTAGAAGTAATAGCACCTGGATACATATTTACTTTTTCAACATTTAAATATGCTTTAATTAAAGAAGATAACTCTCTACTAATATATTTAGTATCATTAAGATTCTGATTTCTCATTTCTCTTTCCATCTCAAAATCTAATTTCTTTAATAAATAATTATCTTTTTTCTTTTGAGATATCATCAAATGATTAATATATGTTTCATATGCATCCCATTTTTCTGTTTTACCAAACCATTCAAATGGTGTCTTATTTCCTTTTTCTTGATTTTCTTTGGTATATACTAATGTTTTGTTAAAATAACTATCATTATAAGTTCTTGAATAAGGTAATATGTGGTCAATTTGAACTATATTATTTTGAAATAAATCTTCAATCGATATTTTTTTCATGCTATAACCACAAAATTCATTTTGCTCTTTCCATAATTTATACTTTAATAAGTCATTACTCGATATCTTATCAAGATTTGAAAATAAACCTAATTCTACTAATTGGTTTTTAATTTTATCATTTTCAGCTTGCTTTTCTACATTGTTTTTTGCTATTTCATTTCTTTCTTGTCTAGTTTTAGCAAGTTCTCTAGCTGTTTCTATATTAATAATTTTAGGAGTTCCATACTTTTTAATAATTGAATTAATTACTTTTCTAGTTTGAGTAAGAGAACGAATTACTCTTTGGTTAGTAATATTACTATCAACGCATACAGGGACTAACAAATCTTTCTTTTCCTTATCACCGTTTATATCAGAATGATTGTATCCAATTTCTTCCATAGCCTTATCATATGTACTACCTTCAAGCATAATAGGAATTAATTTTCTTATTAATTCTGTAGATAACATTAAATGATCTTTAAAGTTAGGTAACAATTCTACAAAGTGAATATCTTCAAATATATTATCTATATTTTCTGATTCTTTAATTTTATTTAGTATGTCTTCATCAACTTTATAATTTGTACAATATAATGCAAGTTCATCTAATAATTCTACATTATCTTTAACCTTTTCCCAAATATCTTTACTATAAGCTTTTATTATACTATCTTTTAATACATGATAACCTTTTAATTCTATTAACGTTTTATCATATAATTGATTATGATATAATTGATTGTAAATCTCTTTCTCTTCATTAGATAATTCATGAATAATCACTTTTTTATCTTTTCCAATATTTAATTTTTTCTTTAAATTTTCAATTAATTTCCCATATTCTTTTTTAGATAGAGATAACTCTTTAAATTCTATATTTTCCTCTCCAATTACTTTTATCAAATCCTTATATGTTGTTGTTTTCTTTTCTTTAGCTTTTTCTATCATATAACTGATTTCTTCTTTAGATAATCTTTTATATTCTCCATCATTAATTTTATACTTTAGATTAACTAACTTTGTTAATGCAACATATAATTCTGAAGAAAAAGCTCTTTTAGGTGCCCTCAGATTCCCATCAAAATTACATTTTCCAGTCATTCTTTCAATTAAATCCCCACCATAAGGAGAATTGCCTCCAGGTCCTTTAGCATAACTTCTTCTAGAATTATATATTTCTAAGTATTTATCTTTAAAAGTATCAGTAATTACTCCAAATTTTATTTGACTGTCGAGTACTTTGTTGATTTCTTCTAAATACATTTCATTCGTTACAGAAATCTTATAATCTCCAGGACTATTTTTGATTTTATTTTTAAATTTTTCATCTTTTATGTACATTTCAGAAATAGTACGATAATGATGTTCATTCATTATTTTCTCATTTTCTTTAATAGCGCTTAATACCTTCCCAGAATCATTTTCCGATGCTTCTTCACGATTAGATTTATATCCTCTCTTCTTTGCATAATGTACTAATATTATTGATAATTCTTCATTTGTTAGCTTTCTATCTAACGCTTCTACTTTCAAACGATAAGGATTAGTATTCTTATTAAGATAATATTGACAAATCATATGATTAAATAACAATGATAATTCTTCATTTTTTATTGAAACAATATTACTAGTTACATTTCCCTTTAAATAGCCTTCTTCATATAATAGATTTCTTACCCGATCAAGTCGAAATTCTTTTCTTCTAATATTTCTCCTAATTCCTCTTTTTTCTCTTCTTTCTTTAGCCCTGCTATCTCCTGTTTTTTCTACTTCTCCAGGAGAAAAGATTCGACTTCCTACATCAATAATCTTATAAGGTTGATTTTTCTCATCTAAAGCTAATAATCCCCAACCTACAGACGATATTCCAATATCTAATCCTAAAATATAATTTTCTTTTTTCACTATTTTTCCTACTTTCTTAATTAATTTATTATATTTTTACTACCTAAATTCATTGTACCAAATTTCTATCGAAAAGTCTTCTCTTCATTTAAAATTGATCGCGTAAAATATTTTGATTGTACAAAAAAGAGAACTTTGTATTAAAAAACTAAACATTATATTATTTCTTATTTAAAATACTTAATTATTTTTATCTGATAATAAATTTATTAAAATCAAAATAAAGAAATAATGATAAATTTTTAATACAAAGGAATCAAAAACCACACCTAAAAAATTAGATATGGTTTTCAGTATTTGGGTTCTTTGAAATTCGGTGAGTTTAAAAAATCACATCTAAATTTTAGACATGATTTTATCATATTTTATTTCTTAAAATTTAAAAAAACTAAATCATTTTTAAAAAAATTCAAATAAATATTAAGTTAATTTATAACGAATACTTTTTGTTAGGTCTACTGAATTTCGAAGAATCAGTATTTGCTCAATGTTATCATCGAATTCCAAGCAGTTTAAAAACAATCTTAAAAGGAAAAAAGATAATAGCAAATAAAATTTTAAATGGTAAGAAAATAAGATTCATGAATAATATCATCCTAACGATTTAATACTTATCATTTCTAGATTGAATTTCTGCTATCTTATCAAACACTTCACTAGCATTTCTTTCATTAATCTCTGTATATCCAAGTTCTCTTAGTGCTTGTACTTTAGCAGTATTCAATTCCTGTGTACGACTTAATTTCTCTTCATTTTTTCTCTCTAATTCTGCTTCCCATCTACGATGTGATTCGGCTAACTTACTTCTTGAAGCGCCACCATTTGTATATAAAGTCATTGCAGAATACATAATGCTTTCAAAAATAAATTGATTTTCTTCATTAAAATCATACACATTATATTTTAAATAACCATTATTTTTGGCAATGTATCCTAATATATATTTTGCTTCCTTCATATTTGCCAATGACTGAATAAAATGATATAAATACTTTAAAGTAATATAACTCTCTTTCGTTTTATTTTCATTTAACATTTCTTTTAAAAGAAAAACAATATCAGATATAATTTCTTGTTCTTCTTTCTTTAATCCAGAAAGTTCAATCACTTCTTCTTTCTTTGAAGGAATTTTTTTATAATTAAAAACTTTATTAGAAACAGATTGTAAATATTCATCAGTAAGTTCTTTATTTACAATATCTTCACAGCTTCTTACTTCTAATAAATTAAACAACAATTGACACTTTTCAGCAGGCATCTTATTTAAATCATCACTATCTAAATAATTATATACCATTTGTCTAGAAACGCCTAAATATTTTGCCAAATTAACTTTAGAGATATTTGTTTTTTTTAAAATTAAATTAATTTTATCAACAGTATTCATATTCCATCCCTCTCTAATTCTATTTTATCATGTTTACAGATTATGTCAAGTAAAATGTCAAGTAAAATTAAAATACTTCTTTAATAATTCCCCCACCTAAACATACATCATTTTGATATAAACAACAAAATTGTCCTGGAGTTACAGCCTTTGCCTGGTCATAATGTAACTCTAAATCACCATTTTCTAAATAAGTAACTTGAATTTCTACATCATGAGAACGATATCTAAACTTACATGTACATTTTTTGGGACGATCATCTGTTAAAAAGTTAAAATCTTCAATAATTGCTTTATTAGAATATAAATAGCAATTTTCATTTCCACTAGCAACATATAAAATATTATGTTCTAAATCTTTTAATGCAACATAGCTTTTTTCATGATGTCCTCCTAAATGAAGTCCCCTTCTCTGTCCAATGGTATAATACATTAAACCAATATGTTCTCCAACCTTTTCTTTTGTATCAATATCAATAATATCTCCAGGTTGATTAGGTAAATAATTCTCTAAAAACTGGGTAAAGTTTCTTTCTCCAATAAAACATATTCCTGTAGAGTCCTTCTTTTTTGCAGTAATCAATCCATTCTCTTCAGCTATTTTTCTTACCATAGGTTTTTCTAAATCTCCAATAGGGAATAATACATTAGAGAATTTTTCACGATTAACATAAGCTAAAAAATAAGTTTGATCTTTATTTAAATCTACCGCTCTAAGTAACTTTCCATCTTTTATTCTAGCATAATGTCCTGTAGCAATATAATCAGCCCCCAACTTCAAAGCTTCTTTGATAAATAAATCAAATTTAATATATTTATTACACATAACATCAGGATTTGGCGTTCTTCCCTTTTTTAATTCATCTAAGAAGTAAGTAAAAACATAATCCCAATATTCTTTTACAAAATCAACACGATGTAAAGGAATTTCTAATTTTTCACATACAGCCTTAGCATCATTATAATCTTCTTCTTGAGGACAAATAGAATGATCTAAATTAGGGTTACCTAAATAATCATTATTAATAGAACTATCCCAGTTTCGCATAAATAAACCAATGACTTCATAACCTTGTTTTTTTAATAATAAAGCAGCAACAGAACTATCTACGCCACCACTCATCCCAATAACTACCTTTTTCATAAAAACCTCTTTTCTTTATTTACAAAAATACTTAAATTTTACTTCCATCTCAATAAGTATTTTAAGTTTGTAAAAAATCAACTCTATTATAACAAAAAAATAACTATTTTACTATCCTATCATTAAGATAAGAAGATACTTCTTCTACTGTCTTTGAAAAGTTTTCATAGTTAGTAGAAAACCACTGAATATCTAATTGATTTCTAAAAAAAGTATACTGTCTCTTGGCATATCGTCTAGAATTTCTTTTAATCAAATCAATTGCCTCCACATCAGAAATTTTTCCTTCAAAATAAGAATACAACTCTTTATAACCAATTCCTCCTAATAAAGGCTTAGAAAAAATCTTTTTTTCATAAAAACTTTTTGCTTCTTCAATAAGACCATTATCTATCATTTTATCTACTCGTTTGTTAATGATTTGATATAAATTTTCTCGATTTGTAGTAAGGCCAATAAAGATACTATCATAAAGAAGTTGATTCGTTTGGTTAGTTACAATAGATTTTCCATTTTCTTGATAATAAATAATAGCATTAATCACTCTTCTTTTATTATAACAATCAATACTTGATGCACCTTTTGGATCGATTTCTTTTAAAATTTGATTTAACTCTGATAAAGATTTGTCTTCATATTTTTCTCTTTTTTCTTGTTCATGAGAAGAAAAATGATAGTCATAAAGGGCAGATTTAATATATAAGCCTGTTCCTCCAACTAAAATAGGGACATGTCCTCTTTGAAAAATTTCTTCTATTTTTTTTCGACAATCTTTTTGATAATCATAAATTGAATATTCTTCCGAAACATTCTTGATATCAAATAAATGATGAAAAACTCCTTCTTTTTCTTCTTCTGTAATTTTTGCTGTACCTATATTTAAATCTTTATATACTTGCATAGCATCAGCATTAATAATTTCTCCATGATATTTTTTGGCAATAGAAATTGATAATTTTGTTTTTCCTACTCCTGTAGGACCAGTAATAACAATAACTTTCATCCATAATCCTCCTTAATAAAAAAAGAATTAACTAAAAAAATAGTTAACTCTACCACCTAAATAATATTAGTAATATAACATACATATTAGATAATTTATAAACATAATTCTTGCCATAAGAACAGTAAAATTCATAAGTAGCAACTATTTTATCAACCAAACTGACAATCCAACTTTCCATATATCTAGGAATCCTATGTGGTAAACTAGGAAACATATGAGTGATAATAATATCTTTCTCCCTATCCGTTAAATCAAAATAATAAGAAGCATTCTTTAATGAAACATAAGGATGAAAGAACATACTAAATCTTTGCTTTCTAGCACTTAAATCTTCTGTAACAAAAAAGTCATGTAATAATCCCCCTCTTGCAATCTCTACAGCATTAAGTCCTAATTTTTTTGCTAACAAATAAGAATAATAAGAAACTCTAAGGGAATGATCAAGACGATTCATCCCATGATGTTTACATCTTTTTATTTCAGTAAAATATTGATTATTTAAGATATCTTCAACGATAAACAAATAACCACGATCATTAAAAATATTATCTAAACTGTTATTCAAACTATTCACTCTTTTCTACTACTCAATCAACAAAAAGATAAGCAATAAATTATTTTCCTAACATATTTAATAAATTAATCTTGAACATATCTTTTTCAGCATGAGATTTTGAAATAGGTACTCCTTTATATGTATTAAGTTCTTTTTGATGTCCTTCCATTAAAATATCCTCAGGAGTAATATTATTTAGCATCACTATTTTTTGCTTTTCATAAACCGTATAATGTAGGACAATATCATGATAAACTTTGGCAAACGTAGGATCTGTAGGTAATTTTAAATCGTATTTAATAATTCCTTCTCCTGTATTTTTTGAATTAATTACTCCATCAAATTTACCATCTCTAAAGTTAGGATAAAATTCAAAAATTAATTTTTTATACGCTAGCATGTTATATTTTTTTACTGCTCTTTCTTTTTTTCTAAATTCATTTTCATTTAAATATTCAATCACATAAGAATTTTTCATTTTTTTCTCCCCCTTTATATGCTATTCATCAACCAGTATCAAAATTATAACACTTATCCTTGTTTTTGTCAATACCTATGGTTAATTATGAAAATAAAATACTTATAGATAAAAGGAATAATTAAAAATATTAACACTAGGTTTGTGAAGCTATATTAGGAAATAAAAGATTAAAACAACATTGGGAAAAAATAATTTAGCTTTTTATATGAATTTGATTTAGTTTATGAAATATTTTGATATGTTTAGATTAAAACAATTCATCTTTATATTTTTTAATATCTTTAAAAATGGTTTAGAATCTTACTATTTTTTTCTATATACTAAAATTAAATCACTTTTTGTATCCTCTTTTCGTAAAATATCTCTTGGCCCTGCAATAGGATAATATTGACTAATGTAATCTCTAAAAAATTCTTTTACAATTGGTATTTTATAGATATCTTTCCAATTATTTTGATAATTTTTACTATTAAAAGATATGTTCCATAGATATCCAAATAGAACACTACCTTTACTATTTAAATTATTTTTATCTAATTTTTGTAATAGTGTTTTTAAGTTTTCTAAACTGGTTATAGAACATAAATTGGATAGAAATATGTTATCAAAATTACCATTAATGTTATCTTCAAAAATATTACCACATTGATATTCAAAGTGTATTTTTTTTATTATTGCTTTAATTTTGTTATAAGATTGCTCATCTTGTAAATATTTATTCATTCCCTTTATTACAACTGTTCTATCTTCATCATCGTTAAATAATTCATCTCTTATTTTATCGGGTGAATATAAAGAAAATAATTCATCAAAAAACAAATAAGATTCATAGTCAAACTGTCTTAGATTATTTTTTATTTTATTAAATATTTCTTGAGAAAACATATATTTATTTTTTTTAAAAGGATGATGATTATGTCGAAAGAAAAATAAAATAAATTCTTGATATGATAATGATGATATTGCTGAAATTTTTAAATAAACATAATACTTAGCATATTCGTTTATGTCAAATAAAGTAATGTCTCTAGCACCGTTATAAAAAGCATTTAATATTTGGTCACCAGAAGAACCTATAGTTAATAAATTTTTGTTATTTAAATCGAAATAATCTATATATCCTGCTATATTTTCAGTAGTAAATGAATATATTCTAGAAAATTCACTATTATAATGCAACTTGCCTTCAAAAATTGATATAACATTGGATAAGTTATTTTCAAAATTGATTTGTTTAGTCATGCTATTCTCCTGCTTTTTTTACTTATTATTATATCAATTTTTTTTCGAAAAGTCATTCATTTTTTTAAAGCTATAGAAAGAATAAATTGGAATGATTTATAACGATTTTTATTTTATTGGGTTGTTTTAAAAAAGATTGAAATATACTGGTATAGTATTAATTCCAATCTTTTAAAAAGCCTTTTTACTATAATTATTAATATTTAATTAATTAATAATTTTAATGTTAAAATATTTACTTTTAACTTAATTATCACTTTTGATAAAATTACTTTCTATCCCCAGATTTGATTGCTGCTTGAGCTGCTGCTAATCTGGCAATAGGAACTCTAAATGGTGAGCAAGAAACATAATTTAAACCAATACGATGACAAAATTCTATTGAACTAGGGTCTCCACCATGTTCTCCACAAATTCCTAAGGAGATATCTTTTCTAACGCTTCTTCCTTTATTTGCAGCAATTTCTACCAATTGACCAACTCCGTGTTGATCAATTTTAGCAAACGGATCATTTTCAAAGATTTGTTTTTGATAATAATCATTTAGGAATTTTCCAGCATCATCTCTTGAGAATCCGAAAGTTAACTGTGTTAAGTCATTTGTACCAAAGCTGAAGAATTCTGCTTCTTTGGCAATTTCATCGGCAAGAATTGCTGCTCTTGGCACTTCAATCATTGTACCAACTTGATAAGTAACATTGCTATGATGTTCTTCAATTAATTGCTTAGCTATTTTATTAACGATATCTTTGACATATTGAAGTTCTTTAATATCTCCTACTAAAGGAATCATAATTTCTGGTTGAACAGGAATTCCTTTTTCAGCAACATGAATTGCTGCTTCAATCACTGCTCTTGTTTGCATTTCGGCAATCTCTGGATAAGTAATGGCTAATCGACAGCCACGGTGTCCCATCATGGGATTAAATTCCTTTAAAGAAACTACTCTATCTTTTAATGCTTCAAATGACATTCCAAGTTCTTGCGCTAAATCTTTAATCTCTTCATCCGTATGAGGAAGAAATTCGTGCAATGGTGGGTCCAAATAACGAATAATCATTGGTTTTCCTTCTAATACTGTAAACATTTTTTCAAAATCATCTCTTTGCATAGGAAGAATTTTATCTAGTGCTTTTTGTCTTTGCCCTACAGTTTGGGAAACAATCATTTGCCTTACAGCAAAAATTCTGTTTTTTTCAAAGAACATATGTTCTGTACGACATAATCCAATCCCTTCAGCGCCAAACTTTATAGCTTGCATAGCATCTCTTGGATTGTCAGCATTTGCTCTAACCCCTAATTTTCTAGTATTATCTGCCCATTTCATAAAGGTTTCAAAAATACCACTAATAGTAGGTTCTACAGAGGAAATTATTCCTTCATATACTTTACCTGTACTACCATCTAAAGAGATACAATCTCCTTCATGATAAACTTTTCCTTCTTTTGTAGTTAACGTTTTTTCTGTTTCATTAATGATTAACTCTCCACAGCCACATACACAGCATCTTCCCATTCCGCGAGCAACAACAGCAGCGTGAGAAGTCATTCCTCCTCGAACCGTTAAAACACCTCTAGCATCATTCATTCCTTGGATATCTTCTGGAGAAGTTTCTAAACGAACTAAAATGGCATCAATTCCGTTTTTGTGTGCTTTTGAAACATCTTCTGCACTAAAATAAATTGCTCCAGCACCTGCTCCAGGAGATGCAGCAAGACCACTAGCAATCACAGTAGCATTCTTTAGCGCTTCTTGATCAAATGCTTTGTGTAATAATTGATCTAGACTTTTAGCATCAACTCGCATTAAGGCTTCTTCTTTCGTGATTTTTCCTTCTTCTACCATTTCTACTGCAATACGAATAGCTGCTTCTGCAGTACGCTTTCCACTTCTCGTTTGAAGCATATATAACTTACCATTTTCAATAGTAAATTCCATATCCTGCATATCTTTATAATGATTCTCTAGTATTTGCGTTGTTTGAACAAATTCTTCATAAACATGAGGCATTTTTTCTTGTAAAGTAGCTATATCTTCTGGTGTACGAACTCCTGCAACAACATCTTCTCCTTGAGCATTAATTAAATATTCTCCAAATAACTTCTTTTCTCCCGTAGCAGGATTTCTAGTAAAGGCAACACCAGTACCACAATTATCTCCCATGTTTCCATATACCATTTCTTGAACATTAACAGCAGTTCCCCAAGAAGAAGGAATATCATTCATTTTACGATAAATAATAGCTCTTTCATTATTCCAAGAACGAAAAACAGCAGTAATAGCTTCAATTAATTGAAGTTTAGGATCTTGTGGAAATTCTTCAGAAGAAAGCTCCTGATAGATTGATTTAAATTTTTCAGTAATTTTAAACATATCTTCTGCATCTAAATCAGTATCATATCGAACTCCTTTATCTTTTTTATATTCATCCAAAACTCTTTCAAATGAATTTTTAGAATATCCTTTAACAACATCAGCAAACATCATAATAAAACGACGATAAGAATCGTATACAAATCTCTTATTTCCTGTACGACGAGCCATACTTTCTGCTACTTCATCATTAATTCCTAAATTAAGAACTGTATCCATCATTCCTGGCATAGAAGCTCTAGCTCCACTTCTTACAGAAACCAATAACGGTTTTTCTAAATCACCTATTTTTTTATTTGTAATTTCCTCTAATCCTTTTAGTTGAGAAAAAACTTCATTTTTGATTTCTTCACTAATACATTTTCCATCAGCATAATACTGATTACATGCTTCTGTAGTTACGGTAAACCCACGAGGAACAGGTAGACCAATCTTCGTCATTTCAGCAAGATTAGCACCCTTACCACCTAGTAATTCACGCATGTCTTTATTTCCTTCATGAAAAGCATAAACATATTTCAAAATTATCACCTCTTCTATTTTACAAATTAAGTATAGCAAATCTAAAAATGACTAGCAAGAAAATTAACTACTTTGAAATAGAAAAAAATTTTCAAAAAACGACAATAAATTTATTTTTCATACTTTTAATACTGAAGCAGAAATTTAACGATTAAAATTTTTTCTATAGAAAAGAATTTAATGAAAAAAATAAAAATTCTTATCAAAAAACAAAGTTCTTAAAGGCAGTATTGTTTTAATATTATAGAAAAATTCTAAAGAAGTATTTTAGTAAAAAAAAGCAAAAGAAAAAAGCTAGTATTCTAGCCATAATTTCTTTTCTTTTAATTCTTTAATCATTGCCGTGTGTTCTTTTAAAGTCCTACTAAAATAAATCTTCTTATTTTTATCAGCAACAAAATAGAAATAATCATTGCTTTTAGCCTCGACAACTGCTTCAAAAGACTCCATTGAAGGATTACAAATAGGAGAAACAGGTAATGTTTTAAAAGTACTACACCGCGTATTATAGGAATTACAAGCACTTACTTCACTAGAATATAAATCTCTTTCACCTATATTAAGTTTTAATCCATAGTAAGTAGTAACATCACTACCTAAATTCATTTGACTATTCAAGCGATTACGAAATACGCCAACAATACCTTCTTTATCTTCTAAAGTATTTCCTTCAAGTTCTATGATAGAAGCTAATGTAAAGATTTCATGAATAGATAAATCACTAGCTTGAATTTTATCTTTTATTTTTTCTAACTTTTTCTCTGTTTCTGATAGCATTACTTCAAATATTTTCGTTACTTCGACATTTTCTGATGAAAAGTTATAAGTATCTGGATATAAATACCCTTCTAAAGAGTAATAAATATTTGGATTTAAAATATCATCAGTTAAAAACCAATACCGATCAATTAAACTCTTTAAATAAGTTTCATCTTCTAATGTTTGATAAACTTCTTCTGTAGAATGAGTAGTATTTTCTGCAATAACCTCAGCAATTTGTCGAATATTTAATCCTTCTTTAAAGGTAACTTTTTTTTGACTAGTATCTTCCCCTTTTCCTTCTGATAAAAGTTGAACGATTTTTTCAACTCCCATATCTGGGGATAAAGAATAAGTTGCCGCCTTTAAATTATTATTTCCTGATAACTTGATATAAATCATAAAAGAAAGTTTATCGCGAATCAATCCTTCTTGATATAAAGTATTTGCAATTTTTTCAATTCCTCCTTGTTCAATAACTACCCTCTTCTTTTCTTGTTGATTAGAAACAGCACCTAAATTATAATGAAAAATAGAAAAAGAAAAAAGAAATAAACTGAACAAGAAAAAAAGAATTGCTAGATAAATATTATGAAAAAATTTCATTAAAAATTCATCAACTATCTATTGATTCATATTTTCTTCTTGAATTGATTCTAAAATTGTTTCTACAATTTTCCATTCTCTATCGGATTCAATTGGCATAAGTTCCATATTTTCAGCGTTAGGATCGAAAATAGAGGCATATACGCGAATATTTCCAGCATCATCCGTTGTATTATCGGTATATACAATATAACTTTTCTTTGTTTCTTCTGAATCAAAAACAAACAATACTTCGCAGGTAACTTCCTTTCCATTTTCATCTAAAACTTGAAAAACATTTTTATCTTTCATTTTTTTATTCCACCTTTCCTATCTAAATAACTTTGTAAAATGATTTGAGCAGCTAATCCATCTACTTTCTTTTTTCTTTTTTTTCTGGATAAATCTGCTTGAATTAATATTTGATTAGAAATAACAGAAGTTAATCGTTCATCTTCCATAACAACAGAAACATCTAATTGTTCTTCTAGCATTTTTTTAAAGTTTAGGCATATTTCTGCACGCATACCAACAGTACCATTCATATTTAAGGGATATCCTAAAACTATTTGTTGTATTTTATTTTCATTTACAATTTCTTTTAATGGTTCGATTAAAGATTGGTAATCTTCATCAGAAAAACGAAGTGTTTTTAGTACAGAAGCAATGGTATTACTAGGATCACTAATCGCAATTCCTAATGTTTTGCTTCCTAAATCTAGTCCTAAGTATCTCATCATTACTCCTCTTTACCATTTTCAAGAAAATACTGATAAATTTGATACCAACTATATACACGATGAACATGATTTTTTTCTATTTTTAAATTATAAGGCGCATCAAAACATAATACAGGAATAATATCACTAATTTCTAAAACATTGCTTGCCTTATCTTCAATCATAATATCTAGTTTGTGCTTTATACACTTATCTTTCTTTTTCCCAGGACCTGCAATAATTTCATCATAAGGAATATTATTTTTATGTAGCCATTCTTCAACATAAAAATTCATTGTATTGGCATACTGATTGGTTAAATAGCGATTATCTCTTGCAGTTAAAATTACAATTTCATGTCCCATTTCTTTTAAAAGTTTCAAAATATTCCCAGCATATGGTCTAGTAGGAATGGAAACCATCAAATCAAAAATATACTCTCTCCAAAATTTATAATTTTCTTCATCTGTTAATTCAAACTGATGCTCTATCATATATTCATGAGGATGAAATCCTCTTCGAATGTGATTATCAATGCAAAATTTAAAACCACAGGAATAGTGCCATTGTCCAATATCATTTAGTACTCCATCAATATCAACACCTATTCTCATCACATCCTCCTTTACTATCTATATCATTGTATCATAAATGATTTTCTTTGAAAAGAAAATTAACACAAAAAAAAGAAAAAGATAAAAGTCTTTTCAACTCTTATCTTTATTTATCTTTTCTTTTTGAAGTTTTAAATAAGGTAATTCCTCCTGCTAGAATAATTAATGAACCAATAACGGTTGAGGTAATTGTTTTATAAGAACCAGTATTTTCTACAGGAACTTCTTCTCCTCCATTTCCTGAAGGAAGATCTTTAGTGCTTGGAGAATTATACATTACTACCTTAGTAACGCTACCATCATCTTTAACCGTAAAGGTTACTGTTTCTGTAGATAAAATATATCCATTAGGAGCAATTGTTTCTGTTAAAGTATAAATACCTGCTTTTAAGTTTTCAATTAAGTGAGGAGTATCAGTAGATACCCAAGTATCAATTTGTTTTCCATCATAATCTTTAACAACTAATGTTGCACCAGGTAATTCTTTTCCTGTAGTAGCATCTTGTTTGCTAATAGATACTCCACCAGGAGTTGAAGTTTTCTTATTGTACATAATCACTTGATCAATTACTTTTCCATCAGCATTATAAACTTTTCCATCAGTACCAATTTTAAAAGTAATAGATTCTTCACTTTTTGTGTATCCATCTGGAGCCATTGTTTCCGTTAAAGTGTAAGTACCAGCGGCAAGTCCTCTAATAATATATGGTTTATTTGAAGAAGTCCATTGAATAATTTCTTTTCCTTCACTATTTTTAATAACTAATTTAGCGCCAGGGACTTCACTACTATTAGCAACATCTTGTTTACTAATTTTTACAGACATTTTCTCATTCTTAAAAGTAATAAGAGAAATGACATTACCAGAAGAATCTTTTACTTTACCAGTAGCATCTACTGTGAATTTAACTGTTTCTGTGCTTAATTTATATCCCTTAGGAGCAGCAGTTTCACTTAAAATATAAGTACCACTAGATAAATTAGAAATTTTATGTTTTTGACCATCAGTAGTCCAAGTATCAATAACTGTACCTCTAGAATTTTTTACTTGTAAAGTTGCACCACTTAAAGCTTTACCATCAGCATCAGTCTTAAGAACCTCGATAGAAGCATTGCTACGAATAGATAAGTTAGCAGAAGATTCAGCTTTTGCTGGAGTTTTATAAGTAATAATCATTTTTTGATAACTATTATTGCTAGGAGTATAGTAATAAGAACGATAAGTATTTTTAGAAGTACTTACTTTAAAGTAAACAGGTGTATTAGTAGAAGTTACAGAACTTTTAGGAACTTTGATATAAATCTTATTTCCGTCTTTAGAATAAGTAGAACCACTTGGAGCAGAAGTTAAAGTAACTTTATAGCTACCAGTAGAACTTTTTACTGTAATTGGTGAAGAAACATAAGTTGTTCCATCACTGCTAAGAGTAAATTTAACACCAGTAGCATCCATTGAAATACTAGGATTAGATGTATCATTAGCAGAGGCTTTTTTTGCGTTAGCAACTAATTTTTTTATCTTAGTAGCAGTAGCAGAATTATTATGATTAATATTTGTTTTAAAAACAGTAATATCATAATATGGACCAGGCATAATTCCTTTATCAATCATATAAATCCATAAAGCTGTTTGATAGACAAAGAATGAATTATCACTATTTGCATCGTACGCTTCATTTAAAATATAGTTCATTCCATTATCTTTAATTAAACTTCCTTTTGTATAAGCAATACTTTTTTCTGGTGGGTGTTTAGCATAATGAGCACAATAAGCATATTTTCCACCAGTAGTTTTCTTAACATGGAATGTTGCAGGAAATGCTATTGGTGTACTAGCACTTCGATAAGTCATTCTAAGACTAGAAGCAACACTTTCTGCATAAACAGAATGAATAGAAAAGCAAGCTACAAATACCAAGAAAAATTTTAAAATTTTATTTTTTAGAATATTTTTCATTTCATATTCCCCCTTCTTTTGACCGTATATTCTAGCACTTTTATCACTGCTTGTCAATCGTTTTTATTCCTTTTCTTATGAATTATTAACAGAAAATTTACTTTTAAAAAATACTGAAGAAAAACTAACCTCTTTTCCTTAGAATTATGATAGAATTGATATTTCTTCCTCTATAAGGAAATTACTCGATTAATATCAATAGCTTTTCTTTTAAACATACTATCCGTTTGGAACCAAGCTCGTTTATTTTTTAAATTATAGTGAATAATTAATTTTTTATCTTTTCTCCTCGTAATCTTATAAATTAAATTTCTATCTGTAATTACTTTTTCAACCATAACTCTCCCTTCTTTTCTCGACATAAATATACCACAATTCATAGGAAAAATCAATTTCTAAACCCCAAATTCAAGCAAAAAAAACAGTTATTTTATCAAATTGATGTTAAAAATGATTTAAGCATAAAAAAACCCTTATTTAATAAGGGTTAAATTCAACATGGTGTCCCCGAGGTGATTCGAACACCTGACCGATCGCTTAGAAGGCGATTGCTCTATCCAACTGAGCTACGGAGACAGTACTTCTTCTCAACAAATGCAAACTAATTATACAACACTTTTTTTTATTATTCAAGTATTTTTTTCAATTTAATTTAACTTTTTATGCTAATTGAAGAAAAAAATTAAATTTTTTTCGTTATTCCTTGTTTATCAGAGAATTTTTTTATTTTTATTGTATCCATAAGAAAGAAAAACATACTGTTTTAAAATACTTAAAACTGGAAAATAACACCAAAGAAAAAAATACATATTTATTCTTTCCTTCTCCATAATAATAATGGGTGATGAAAAATGGGAAAAAACAAAAGTTCTAAAAACTCAAACAACAAGAATAATAGCCAGAAAAATATGAGTGGTGCTAATTCTTGTAATGAGAATTCTTCCAATATGAATGAAAATAATTCATGCAAAAAAAGTCTAAATTAAGGCTTTTTTTCTTTTCTCCATTTTCAAGCAATAAAGATAAGAAAAATTAATCATCAGTATTGTTCAGGAAAAAAAGAAAGAAATGACTAAAATAGATAAAATAATAGCAAATAAATCAGCAAGAAGACCAACGAGTAAAGAATATTTAATTTTTTTGATACCAATAGAAGAAAAATATAGTCCAATAATATAGAGGGTTGTATCTGTACTTCCTTGAATTAAAGAAGCAATTCTTCCAATAAAAGAGTCTGGACCATAAGTTTTTAATAAATCACCCATTAAGATTAAAGAAGAACTTCCAGAAATTGGTCTTACGAAAGCTAATGGTAATATCTCTTTGGGAATAGATAATTTAATGCAAAGAGGTTCTATTAAAATAACGAAAGCTTGTAAAGCATTACTTTTTATCAAAACATCAATCGATACAACCATCGCAAACATAGTAGGAAATATCTTTAAAGCCATGGATAATCCTTCTTTTACCCCATCAATAAAGGCATCATAAATATTTATTTTCTTACAAAAGCCATAAAAAACAATAAAGAAAACGATTCCTGGAATAATCAAATTCATGATATTCTCCTTTCCTATTTCCAATATTTAGCAAAGATTCGATCAACTAAAAGACCGAATAAACAAGATAAAATAGTGGCTATCATGCAAGGAATTAATATTTCTGTTGGTTGATTCGAATGATACATTCTTCTAAAACTAATTACTGTAGTAGGAATTAATGTTACAGAAGCAGTATTCATCACAAGTAAAGTAATCATACTCCTTGAGGCTTCTTCTTTTTTGGGATTAATTTCTTGAAGTCTTTCAAATGCTTTTAACCCAAATGGTGTAGCCGCATTTCCTAATCCAAAAATATTCATCACAATATTTGTAGCAATATAAGATAATGCTTCTTCTCCTTTTTTTAATTCAGGAAATAAAGGACCAATAATCTTAGCAACAACTAAAGATAATTTAGAAAGTAATCCACTTAAGGAAGCAATTTTCATGACCCCTAGCCAAAGACAAAGTAAAGGAATAATTTTAAGAATCATAGAAATCGCCGTTTCTCCAGACTGAATTAGACTTTCATTAACGCTTAAAGTATTTCCAGTAAAAAAAGAATAAATAATTCCCCCTAACAGAAAAAAAGTAAAAATAAAGTTAATCATTAAATCATACTCCTTTTCAAAAGAGAAGTATTTTTCTTCGTTTTTCTTAAATAAATATCTTCTTGATATAAAAGTTTTTGATCTAAATAAATAGAATACTTTCCTACTTTTTCATTATTCTTAACCCTACTTTTTTTCTTTAACACAATTCTAGCAACAATTTTTTTTAATTCATCTTCTTTAAAGGGAAGATAAATATCATTCTTAATGTATAACTCTCCCCTTTTGTGGTAATATTTCTCTCCTACGACGGCAAAATTTTTCTTTTTTAAAATTAAGTATGCAGTATAATTCTCAAAAGCATATTGATACAATCCTTTATGTGTATTCCAATCATCACTGTCATTTAAAGTAACAACAATCATATCTTGATTTTGATAAGAAGCAGTACTAACTAATGTTCTTTTTGCCTTTTTTGTATAACCAGTTTTTCCTCCTGTTATATATTTTTCATTTAAAAGTTTATTTTTATTATGCCACACATAGGTCTTTTTATTAGTTTTCACGATATGTTTTTTGGTACTTACAATTTTTCGATAATCTTCATATTGCATAGCGTATCTTGTTAATAAAGCCATATCATATGCAGTAGAATAATTTCCAGAATCGGTATTATCTAATCCACTAGGATTAACAAAAGTAGTATGAAGCATACCAATCGATTTCGCTTTTTTATTCATCATTGAAACAAAATTATCAACATCTTTTCCTACATATTCTGCCACCATCAAAGCAGCATCATTTCCAGAGCGAAGCATCAAACCATATAGTAAATCTCTTAATGTTATTTCTTCCCCTACTTCAATATAAATTCCTGAACCATACGATTTTTTAATAATATCGCTAACCATAACAGTTTCATCTAATTTTTTCGATTCAACAGCAAGTAAACATGACATAATTTTCGTTATCGAAGCAATTAAAACGGGAGAGTTATAATTTTTTCCTTTGAGTACTCTTCCACTTTTCATATCCATTAGAACATATTCATGGGCACTTGAAGTTGATGCATTACTAAAGTTTAAAAAAGAAAAAAATAGAATACAAAACAAAGCTACTTTTCTCAAAATGATCACCTAATAAAAATTATGAGAATTCTTTCTTCTTTAGTCCATTAAAATACTTCATTTTATTTTTTCTTAAATAAAATAAATTGGCAAATTAAAAAGCAAACACGTAACTTGGAGTGTTCACTGAATTTTTCTTTCTGTTATAAAATTTTCATTAAAAATGAAATTTTTATCTTTCATATTTAGCATTTTTAATATAGAATTAATTATAGACATTGACAACACCTCATACTTTGTATTTTTTTGGTCTATAAACATTGTATCAAAGAAGTGTATCAATGTCTTTTTTTTATCTCAAAAAAATTAGTCCAATTATTTTGAACTAATTTTTTCTAGGTCCCCTCAAATTCGAAGAACCAAAATAATTTAATCCTCTTTTTATATTTTCCTTAATTTGGGAGTAATATTTTTGTCTAGCCAGCACTGAATTTGTACTCCTGTACAAATTCGATTATGGGAAATTACCAATCCCTTTTATAAATTTTCTTTTATTTCTGGAAATAAGTTATACAAATTATATCCTAGTAAATTATCAAAATATTCTTTTAATTTCATTGTTTCTTCAATATGATAATATGTTTTTTTAAATACACCATGTCTTAGTAATAAATCTACCATTCTTTTTTCAACAGTTAATGTTTTAGTAGTACACATTAAATCACAAAGATTGATTATTTTTTCTTCTAAACTATATTTATTTTTTATATATTCTTTTACAAAATTGTAATGTGAATTAGACTTATCTGTTTCATCTCTATCATTTGATATACAATCTATGTCATTATTTAAAAAAGAATGTTTAATACAAATTCCTGCATATTCTTCATCATACCCAAGACTTTTTATATAATTATAACCATTTATAGCATGAGGAAATACACCGCCATGCTCATTAAATTTTTTACCTATATCATGAATATATCCAAACGCTATTGCTTTATCAATATCTACATTAATACCTTTTTTATTTAGTGCTTCAGCAATTCTTCCAGCACTATTTCCAACACACAAACAATGATCAATCCATCTATCATCTTTTGTTTTTTGTCTTTCTATCTCTAATAGTTTCCTTGCTTCAATACTTGTTAATTTCATCTTTATTCTCCCGACTTTTTAAATAAATCCTTATATATTTTATCTCTATCTAATTTAGTAACAAAAGTAATCATACGTTTATTATTAGTAGGTTTATAAGAAGTATCATTATTTATTTTTGGACAGTTAATTTCTTTTGTTTCAAACCAATTTTTATTTATCATATAAGCTATTACTGATATATCCCAAATTACTCTTGATTCTTGTACACCATGATATCCATCATCATAAAATCTTTCAATTAAGTAATTGCACAATTCTGATTTGTTTTCTAAATTATTTTTTAGAGTATTAATATCTATTTTCAAATTAGATACAACATTTTTGCATGGCAATATTGTAATTTTTACTTTTGAATTGAATACTATTTTTACTGCTTCAATATCTTGTTTAAAATTATATTCCAAATTATCTTTATATCCTAGTTCATTTCCACCTAACCAAATAATTTCTATTTTATTTATTATTTTAGGCTCCTTTTTTAAAGCTAGCGCAATATTGGTAATAGCACCTATTCCTAATATATAAGTTTTGTCATTTTTTAGTGCGATTTCAATTATCTTGTTTACTGCATCATTAGTTTCATTATATCCATTTTGTATATAATTCATTGAACCTTTGAATACTTTATTACTTATATTAAGGTTTAACCATTTACATATTTTTAAAATTTCATTATAACTTAATTCCTGACCTTCTCTTACTGATACATTCCTAGATTGATGTGAATAAGGGGCTACTGTTATTGCCTCAATATTAAATTTGTCTTGATTTTTTAATAAATAAGTTAGCGCAAATTGATCATCACATTCGTTATATGTATCTGTATCTAATATTATATTAAGTTTATTATTTTTATAACTTGAAACATAGTCATAGAACTCTTTCCACCTTTTGACTCTTTGTATATTAGAATATCTATTATATGGTGTATCCATTAAAATTGTTGTTATTCCATTTTCAATACAATCACTACATATACGAACAGAATCATCAATCATAATATCAATATTAAGTTCTATGCATTTTTCAGCTTTTGCATGTTTATCATAAGCATCTGTTAAAATTAAATCGTCATAATAAATACCTTTATTATCAAGCCACTTTTTTGTCATATTATAAGGCTCTGTATATTCTCCATTATCTCTACCTGTAATAATATAAATAAAATGACCATCCTCATGAAGTTTATCTATATATTCTTTGGCACCAGCAATAACTTCTAATTTTTTTGCTATTCTTTCTATATTACTTTTATAAAAATTTGTTTCTTCATCTTCAGTCCATTCAAACATTCCTTTTCTTATATATTCAGCATTTTCATTTATAATGCCAGAATTTCTTAAATCTTTATCATGCAATAAATATTCATTTAATAAAGTATCATTAAAGTTTGATATTACATTATCTATATCTATTCCTATCTTCATGTACATTAACTCCATTCTTCTACCATTTTTTGATATAATTAATTAAAGATGTTTGACTGTTAATTATGGCATATTCGTCATAATTAAATTTCATCGTTTAATTCAAAATTTTTCTTTTCTTCTTCAACAGCACTAATTAATTCTTGTTCTGTTGGCATATGTAATTTATATTCTGAGGAAAAGATTGTCTTATTATCTTCAGGTAATGTATATTTTACAACAGTTTCATTTTTATTTGTCGAAAGCAATATTCCTACTGTTGAATTTTCATCACTTTGTTTTATTTCTCTATCATAATAATTAACATACATTTGCATTTGCCCTATATCTTGATGAGATACTTTTCCTATTTTTAAATCAAGAATTACAAAGCATTTTAAAAGTCTATTATAAAAAACTAAATCAGGATAAAAATGATCTTCTTCTAATGTTAATCTTACTTGATTTCCAACATAGCTAAATCCTTTTCCTAATTCTAACAAAAACTCTTTTAAATGCTCTATAATATTCTTTTCTAAATCTGATTCTAAATAATCAGTATTTTCTTTTATATCTAAAAATTCTAATACAAAAGGATCTTTTACTAAATCTTTACTTGTTTTTAATATTTGTCCTTTTTCAGATAGTTCTAATATTTTTTCCTTATCTGCAGATAAAGTTAATCTTTCATAAAGTAGTGAATCTCTTTACCTTTGAAGTTCTCTAACACTCCATCTAGAGTTAATGCATTCATTTAAGTAAAAATTTCTTTTTTGTTCTTCTTCTATTTTAATTAACTCTAAATAATGTGACCAACTCAATTGCGACGACAGTGTTGTCGCAATTGGAAAACATATATAAAATTTTCTCATTCTTTCTAAATTTTTCTTGGAAAATCCTTTTCCAAATTCATTAGTTAATTTTTCTGATAACTTTTCTAAAACAGCATCCCCATAACTTGCTCTTTCATCACCTTGTTGTATTTCCATAATTGCTTTTCCTATATTCCAGTATAAGCTAAGCATTTCAGTATTTACAGTCTGATAAACTTTGTTTCTACTATTTATAACTAAATCTTTGATATTATCAAAAATATTATTTATTTCGTTATCATTATTTATTAATTCATTACTCATTAAGTTCCTCCAATCATTTATATATTTAAGACTTCATGTGTATATATTATATAATAAATATTGAAATCTTTCTATACTACCATTGAAATTTAATAATAATTCATATATAATTATTTTAGAAAGAGAACTTGGTTCGTAACTTGCTGTTTATTCGCTCCATTTGAAAATTTAACACCCGTTGGGTGTTTTTTTGTGGAGTAGCTTTGAAGGGAACCCATCGTCTTGCTTGGCTTTTTTAAGATAAAGAACGGTTCTTCGAATTTGAGGGGACCTAGAATAATTAGTTATACGTATATTTGGGAATACTGTACTTTGTATGATATTCCCTTTTATCTTTTCGAAATATATTTGTTATTATCATTATTCGTGATTTCATATTTCTAAAATTTCTAAAACCAAATGATATTCTTTTTATTAGTTTACATGTATTATTATTTCTTTCCATTACACCATTACTGTATGAATATTCTAAAGTATTCTTTATGTATTTAGAATATTTTCTCAATGTATTTAATGTGGTTTGAAGTTGCTTAGAAATATCTTTATATTTTTGATTAATAACTTGACTAAAACCTTTATAATCTCGATGTTGCAAATGATACAAAATATCTTGATATAAATCATATGAATTTTCAAAGAACTTATCTTTACTCAACAAATAGTCGACAACATCTACTTCTGTCATTAAATTTTTAAAACATCTAAATTTTTTCCAACAACTAGTGTCCAAATCAAATCTTGATTTCAAAATTAATCTCCAATATCTTTTAAATTTAGTACTGTCATCTTTATTTTGATTCATTACATTAATCCTAGTTTTATTTAAACTCTTGGTAAGTAGTTGAACTATATGAAATAAATCTATTATGATTTTAGCATTAGGAAACCATTTTTTGATTAAATCAATATATGGACTATACATATCCATAACAACAAATTTAACTCTTTTTCTTGCTTTTTCGGTACAATGAGAAAAATATTTATCTAAATTATTAGTGGTTCTGTCTAATACTAAATCGATAGTTTTTCCATTTCTAGCATTACAAATATTAAAAGCATACGTTTTCTTCTTGAAGGTGAATTCATCAATACAAATTGCTTTAGGTAAAAATGTCTTATAAACAGTATCATTATAAAATACACTATCAAAAACTTTTTGAACTGTATTATCAGAAACATTGTAAAGTCTAGCAATTAAACTTTTAGGCATCATTTCCTTAGCGCAATTTAAAATAGCCAATTTTACTTGATTACTGATATGACATCTATAATTTACTTCATCAGTTTTTGCGTAAAATTTTTTATTGCAATTTTTACATTGATATCGTTGTTTACTTAAATTTAAATATGTTATTAATTCAGCATGTTTATTAATTTTTATCAAAGATTTTTTAGTTCCTTTTTTGATAATAGTATTTTCATTTAAGCAACCACAACAAGGACAACATTCAAATTCATTTTTTAAATATCCTAATATTACTAAACATCTTTTTTCTTGAATTTTTCTTTCTGTTATAAAATTTTCATTAAAAATGAAATTTTTATCTTTCATATTTAGCATTTTTAATATAGAATTAATTATAGACATTGACAACACCTCATACTTTGTATTTTTTTGGTCTATAAACATTGTATCAAAGAAGTGTATCAATGTCTTTTTTTTATCTCAAAAAAATTAGTCCAATTATTTTGAACTAATTTTTTCTAGGTCCCCTCAAATTCGAAGAACCACTTTTTATCTTAAAACTGATGTCCTAATTTTGTTGATACTTTTCTTTTTGACGAGAAATTAATTCTTTATCGGAAAAATAGCAAATCCGCATAGCTTCTTTAAATTCCATCATTGTCTGTTGTGCGACTTCTCTAGCTTTCTTACTTCCTTCTTCCAATATTTGATAAACTGCATCAATATTCTTTTCGTATTCTTTTCTTCTTTCACGAATAGGAGCAAGTTCTGCTTGAAGAATAGCATTTAAGAATTTTTTAATTGTTCTATCTCCTACTCCACCTTGTTGATAATGTTTTTTCAAATCATCTAAATCTTGATATTCTGGTAAATATTTTGAAAAATCATCTGATTTACAAAAAGCATCTAAGTAAGTAAAGACAACATTTCCTTCTATGTGTCCTGGATCAGTAATTTTAATATGCGTAGGATCGGTATACATACTCATTACTTTTTCTTCAATAACTTTCGGCTCATCAGATAAATAAATACAATTTCCCAAAGATTTACTCATTTTAGCTTTACCATCTAAACCAGGTAGGCGATTACAAATCTCAACTTCAGGTAAAACTGCTTTTGGTTCAACTAAAACTTCTCCATAAAGGCGATTAACGCTGCGAACAATTTCTCTTGTTTGCTCAATCATTGGCAATTGATCCTCTCCAACAGGAATAATGTTGGCTTTAAAAGCAGTGATATCAGCAGCTTGACTAACAGGATAAATTAAGAATCCTGCAGGAATACTATTTTCAAAATTTCTTAATTTAATTTCTTCTTTAATTGTAGGATTTCTCTCTAATCTAGATAATGTCACTAGATTTAAATAATAAAAAGTAAATTCACAAAGTTCAGGAATTTGAGACTGAACAAAAATAGTACTTTTTTTAGGGTCAATTCCAACAGATAGATAGTCTAAGGCAACTTCGATAATGTTTTCTCTAACCTTTTCCATATGATAAGCATTATCCGTAATTGCTTGTGCATCTGCAATTTCAATAAAAATTTTAGAGAATTCCCCACTATTTTGTAATTCAACTCTTCTTTTTAAAGAGCCAACATAATGTCCTAAATGTAATCTCCCTGTAGGCCTATCTCCTGTTAACATAATTTCTTTCATTTTTCTTCTCCCTCTTTTCATTAATCATGGTCTCTTAAAACAGCATGATATTTTTCTATTACCTCATGAATAACTTTTTCAAATAACATTGTTACTTCTTCATCAGTTAATGTTTTAGTATAATCTTCAAATGTTAGTGAAAAGGCAATTGATTTTTTATCTTCTTCAATATTTTTTCCAATATAAACATCAAATACTTGAATATCTGTTAATTTTTTTCCTCCAGCCTTTTTAATCACTTTAACAATATCATCAGCTAAAATACTTTTATCTAAAATAACGGCAAAATCTTTCTTAATACTTGGGTACTTATTTAATTCTTTATATTTATTTTTTCCTGTTTTATTTTGAAATAATTTATCTAAAGAAATTTCTGCTACATAAACATCATCTAATACAACATTTGGATGAAGTTTCCCAAGGATACCTATTCTTTTACCAGCTACTTCAATATAAGCACTTTGACCTGGATGAAATTCATCAGGGAAATCTCCCTTAACAAAACGATAGCGATTTTCATAACCCAAAGAATGTAATAATTCTTCAATAAGCCCTTTTATGATATAAAAATCAACTTTTTTTGTTTGATTTAAACCAAGATAATATTCTCCAGACATAACAATAGCTAATTTGTATTCTTCTCCATAAGTATTATTTTTTAAATAAAATCCTTTTGCCATTTCAAAGATAGAAATGTCATTTAAATTTCTAGATTTATTATATTGATAAACTTTCATTAAACTAGGAAGTAAAGAATATCTTAAAGCATTCTTTTCTACAGATAAAGGATCAAGTAACATTACGGTTTCAAATGTATCTGTGGTGTATTGATGAGTCATATTATCGGGTAAAAAGATTTGCGTTAATACTTCATTAAGGCCTAAATCAACCATTTTATTCCGAATAAATCTAGTGGTTTTATCATAGCTTCCTGCTTTAACGGGAAGATTAGGAAGTTTTCCTTGAATATTATTAATCCCATAAATTCGTCCTACTTCTTCAACTAAATCTTCTTTAATCGTAATATCTAGTCTTCTTGAAGGAACAGATACTATCATTGCATCGTTTTCTACTTTAGTAACAAATCCTAATCGATTGAAGACATCGATGATTTCTTTCTGACAAATATCTGTCCCAAGAACAGTATTAATGTCGGAAGTTGTAATGGTAATTTTTTTATCTAAAGAAGTAGTTTTATCATAAGAATAAGAAGAAGAATAAATTTTACCATTTGCATATTTTTCTAATAAATGACAAGCTCTATCCATTGCCATATAAGTTCTCTTTGGGTCAAGTCCTTTTTCAAAACGATTGGATGCTTCACTCCTTAATATTTTCTTACTAGTTTTTCTTACACTAACAGCATCAAAGATAGCAGATTCAATAATAATAGAAGTTGTGTCATTAGAAACTTCTGTATTAAATCCTCCCATGACTCCAGCAAGTCCAACAACTTCTTTTTCATTAGCAATCACAATATCTTCTTTTGCTAATATTCTATCTTGTCCATCTAAAGTCTTTAAATGCTCACCATCTACTGCATCTCGAACGATTAATTTATTTCCAAGACAGGTAGCATCATAAAAATGAAGAGGTTGTCCCGTTTCTAACATAACATAATTAGAAATATCAACAACATTATTAATTGGTCTTATTCCACAAGCAATTAGTCTATTTTTAATGAATTTAGGACTTTCTTTAATTTGAACATCTTTTACTTTTTTAGCTAAATAAAGAGAACAACGGTTAGTTTTAATATCGATAGAAAAGTTATTATCTTTCTCTAAAATAGGAGAATAAGAAGTATCAATATCTTTTACTTTTAAAGAATAGATTGCTCCAAGTTCATAAGCAAGACCTAACATACTAAGTTCATCACCACGATTAGCCGTTAATTCAAAATCAATAACTTCATCATCTAATCCTAAATAATGAATAGGATCTTCTCCAACTATAGCATCTTCTCCTAATTCTGCTATTCCTTCAATATCTTCTTTTAATAAAAATTTATTATCTAATCCTAATTCTTTAATAGAACAAAGCATTCCATTAGAAACACAACCACGAATGACTCCTTTTTTAATTACTCCACCAGGTAATATAGCGCCATCTTTTGCAACAATAACTTTTAACCCTTCTCTTACATTAGGAGCACCACAAACAATATCTAAAACTTCTTTTCCTATATTTACCTTACATAAATGTAAATGATCACTATCAGGATGCATCTTTACCTCTAGTACTTCACCTATAACTAAAGAAGTAGCTGAAATAACTGGACCACAAGAATCATATTCATTGCCTACTCTTACCATATCTTCAGCAATTTCTTGAATTGTTTTCTTCTCATCAAGATCAATATAATCTTTAATAAAATTTCTAGATAATATCATTTTATTCCCCATCCTTTCTATCAAATTCTTGTAAAAAACGAATATCATTTTGATACATTAAACGAATATCAGGAATTCCATACCTAAACATAGTAATTCTATCCCAACCAGGACCAAAAGCAAATCCTCCCCAAACATCAGGATCATAGCCATTCATTCTTAAAACATTGGGATGAACCATACCAGCCGCAAAGACTTCAATCCAACCTATTTGCTTACATAAATTACATCCCTTTCCATGACATTTAAAGCAAGTTACATCTACTTCATAAGAAGGTTCCGTAAATGGAAAATAACTTGGCCTAAACCTTAATTCCAAATTATCTCCTAGCATATGTCTAGCAAATACTTCTAAAGTTCCTTTTAAGTCTGCTAAAGAAACATGGTTTTCTTTCTTATCAATAACTAGACCTTCGATTTGTGAAAATTGAGGAGCATGAGTAGCGTCATCTTCACGACGATAAGTTTTTCCAGGAACAATAATACGAATAGGTTCTTTCCCTTGCTTTTTCATCATATATCTTGCTTGAACAGAAGAAGTTTGTGTTCGAAGTAAATAATCTTTAGTAATATAAAAGCTATCTTGCATATCTCTAGCGGGATGTCCTTTTGGTAAGTTTAATCGCTCAAAACAATATTCATCACTTTCTAACTCTGGTCCAGATACAACATCATAGCCCATAGAAACAAATAAATCTTCGATTTCTTCAATAGCAAGACTCATTGGATGCTTACTTCCTCTTCTTACTTTAGTAGAAGGAAGCGTAATATCAATTCTTTCACTTTCTAATTTTTCATTAATCCTTTCCTGTTCTAATTTTTCTTTTAAAGAAAGATATTTTTCTTGGAAAAGAGTCTTTACTTCATTCATTGCCTGACCAAAACTTTTTTTCTCTTCATTTGGTAAATCTTTTATCGTAGCATTAAGCTCACTAATTAGTCCTTTTTTCCCTAAGTATTTTACTTTCAATTCATTCAATTCCTCTAAATGAATAACAGTTTCAAAATCATAATTAATTTTCTTTTTTAATTCTTCTATTTTCTCCATTTTTAAATCCTCCATCTTTACTTAACTATTTTCTAACATATTCACAAAATCCTCTTTAGATGTCTTATCCAAATATTGATTGATCTTCTTGATAAAGTCATGATGAGATAAAAGTAAGTCATCAATTCTTTCTATTACAACATAATCAACATTTTTAACGCCTAATCTTATTAAATAGCGAATATTTAGTTCGACATCTCTTCGATTCTGAGCTATCTCTTCTATTTGATAACCTTTTTTCTTTAAAAGCTTTTGATAAGCATCATTACTAATATACTTTAATAAATATTCGACATGATTTTTCATCATTCCTCCTTAAAAAAAAGAAAGGTGGGACTAAAGGACGAATATAAATCCGTGGTACCACCTTTCTTTATAGAATAACTATACACTTATTTACCGATAATGAGGTAATCCATAGAAAACTAAAAGAGTGAATTCATATGATAGAAATGGTTTAACTCTCACCTACATAAACTCTCTTTGCATCTCTATTTTTTCATATTACTACTTTCTTTATTATCGCTTTCTTTAATACAATTAGTATTATAGTATAAAGAGTACTAGAAGTCAATTCTTAATTTTGATTTCTTTTTGTTTCAAAAAATACTTCATTTTATTTTTCCTAAAATACTTATTCTTTTTTTAGAGAAGAGAAATTGATGTATTTTATTCTACATATATTACTGTTTCTTCTAAACTTTTTCTTATTTTATGATTAGGACTTTCTAAGCAGCCAACTTCTCGATATCCTATTGGTAATAGACATATAGGAAGAAACTCTTCTTTTAAAGAAAATTCTTTTTTTAAAACATCTCGATCAAACATTTCAATCCAAATATTATCTATTCCTAAATTAGTAGCTTCTAACATCATATGTGTTGCTACGATAGAGCCATCTACTTCTGCGGTAGAGTATCCATTTTGAGAAAAAACTTTTTTCTTATCTACACAAACAATTAAAACAGTTGGGGCATGATAACGGCAAGGTGTTGCTTTATCTATCTTATCAAGACTTTTTTTGTTCGAAACAACTAAAATTTTTTGTGGTTGCAAATTCTTAGCTGTTGGAGCAATCCTTCCTGCTTCTAATATTTGTAATAATTTATCTTTTTCTATTTTTTTGTCTTCTTGAAAATTCCGAATTGCTGTTCTTTTTTGAATAACTTGATTAAATTCCATAAACATCCTCCTTTATTATTATACAAAAAGTTTTTCTTTATTACAATTAATAATAGCCATATATATAGAAAGAAGTTCCCCCTTAAAAGTTACTATTTAAAATTTTTTTCATTTTATGCTTGACAAATGACTACAAATCGATTAGTATATAAATCACCAATTCAAATTTTGTATGAATTGGTGCTAGTATCACACTAGCCAACCCTTTTTATTCTTTTTGGGAGACTGTCCGCAGGGGAACAGTCTCTTTGTTTTTGTCTTACTAAAAGTCTTTTTTTATTGATTGACAGATAGTTGTTTTATTTTTATAATGAATATACGAAAGAAGGAATTTATTCATGAAAAAAGTGATCTTAATACAATATGGAGAATTAACTACAAAAAAACAAAATCGAAATTTATTTATTCAAACTCTACTAAATAATATTAAAAATAGTTTAAAAGAAGAAGAAGTAAAAATTACTGCAACTCGTGTTCGAATGTTTATTGAACCAATCAATGAAAAGAGAATTCCAAATATAATCGAGAAATTAAAAAATGTTTTTGGAATTCATCGTATAGTTATTGCTTACCAGAGTGATAATAATATTGAAAGTTTAAAAGAAAATATTTTAACAATTGTAAAAACGATTTCTTTTAAAACTTTTAAAGTAGAAACGAAAAGAAGCAATAAAAATTTTCCTATTTCTAGTATGGAATTTAGTCGTGAAATTGGAGGACTAATTTTAAAAAACATTCCTAATATTTCTGTAGATGTTCATCATCCAGATTATACCGTTAAAATAGAAATTCGTGAAGAATTTTCTTATCTCTATGGAGAAGTTTACGAAGGTGCTGGTGGATATCCAGTTGGTGTTGCTGGAAAAGGAATTTTAATGCTATCAGGAGGAATTGATTCTCCTGTTGCTGGATATATGGCGATGAAAAGAGGAATTAAGATTGAATGTCTTTACTTTGAATCTCCTCCTCATACATCAGAACTTGCTAAAAAGAAAGTAAAAGATTTAGTAAAAGAACTTTCGAAGTATCAACCTAATATTAAATTGCATATCATTAATTTTACCAATATTCAAGAAAATATTTACAAAAATATTAATCCTGATTATATGATTACTATTATGAGAAGAATGATGTATCGTATTGGGGAAGAAATGATTAAGAAAACAAATTCTTATATTTTAATTAATGGAGAATCTGTTGGACAAGTTGCGAGTCAGACTTTACCAAGTATGTGTGTGATTAATCAGGTAACAAATGTTCCAATTATTCGTCCAGTAGCTTGTTTAGATAAATTAGAAATTATCGAAATTGCTAAAAAAATTGGTACTTATGAGATATCTATCTTACCTTATGAAGATTGTTGTACAATTTTCTTACCAAAGCATCCAGTCATTCATCCTAGTTTAGAAAAATGTTTAGAATATGAAAAAAATATTGCATATCCAGAAATGATAAAGGAAGCTGTCGATACTGTAGATACGATTAAAATTGATAAAAACGAAGAAAATAAAAAATATCAATTTTAGTAAAAATTACCAAAGAATTTTTCGTATGAAATTGTAAAAAGTTCACAACCTATTAGTGTAGGAGGTGAACAGAATGAACAGCCAAAATAATAACAAAATGGTAGTTCCAGGTGCAAAGCAAGCTATCGAAAGAATGAAGTATGAAATCGCTAACGAATTTGGTGTTAACCTTGGACCAGATGCTACTTCTAGAGCTAACGGATCAGTTGGTGGTGAAATCACTAAAAGATTAGTGAAATTAGGAGAAAACCAATTAAATGGTTCTAATTATAATCAAACAAAATAAAGAAAATAAATCAAAAGAAGAATAGTATTTTTTGAATATTATTCTTCTTTTTTGCGCAATATTTTGTTAGGTGATATTTATGTATTCTTACAATTGTTTAATTTTTTATTCTATAGTTGGATTTCTTTTAGAAAGTACAATTTATAAAATAAAAGGAAGTAAAAGACATAGCGGAATTTGTTATGGACCAGTTACCTATGTTTATGGATTTGGTATTTTAGGATTGAATGTACTCGATCAGTATTTTTTGTCTAAAACAAAAGGAAATAAAGGAAAAAAATTATTCATCACCTTTATTTCTTGTACAATTTTAATGAGTTTAATTGAATTTTTAGGAGGAATTATCCTTTATAAAATCTTTCAAACAAGGTTATGGGATTATTCTAAAAAGCCTTATCATCTAGGACGTTATCTTTGTTTGGAGCTATCCATAATTTGGGGAATATTAGGTTGCTTTTACTTATATTTCATTAAACCTCTTCTTGATCCCCTACTTCGAAAAATCCCCCCAAAATTTAGTATAATCGTAATGTGCATTCAATTACTAGATATCATTTTTGTAATAATGAATAAGATTTTCTAATGGAGAAAGGAAGTCTTTTAAAGCATTTTGAAATTTCTCTTTTTCTTCTTGAGAAAGATTTTGATAATTTCTTCTTTTAGCAGTACTTTCTTCTAAAAGGTCATTTTGTCCATTTCTTAAAACAGCTTTAACTGCTTTTTCTGTAGTTACTCCCTCTTTTTCAATACTAGAATTTAATTCATAAGAATATCCTCCTTTTTCTTCTTGAATCATAAATTTTAAATTATATACTTTATTAATTACTTGGTAAGAATAAGTATATTGATATTTTGAAGATTCTCCTAAGAAAGTGCTGTATAATTCCCCATTTTTATAAATTCTTAGTTGGAAATCTTTTTCCTTATTTTTTATATTGAATCGATATGTTTTTGCTTTATTAACCTCATAAATCATTTCTTTATCTTTATATTCTAAAATACTTCTTTGTCCTGTTTTCTGGTTTGTTATTGCACTTTTAAAAGAAATAAATTCATTGGTTAAAGCATTATTTTTTATGGTGACAATAATATTATATTGATCTTTTAAAATATTGCTTCCTAAAACATCGTTGATATCTTTTTCATTTAAAGAAAAAGCAAATTCTACAATAGGAATATTTCCTTCTAAATATAAATTTTTAGCAGATTTTATTTGAGAGATTTTTGCTTTTAACCGAGAAATTAAGTCTTGATACAAAATATCTTGTTCAAAAACTAATCCATAAGAAGAAAATTTTTCTAATTTTAAAGAATAATCTTGTGAAGTAATTTTTGAATATAAATAATTTTCTTGGTTAGAAAGTTCTAACTGTATTTTTCCTTTTTCTTTTAGAATTCCATAATTATAAACGGTATTTTCTAAAGAAAATGTTCCTTCTAAACTAGAAGAAGAAATAACATTTTTAGGAATAATAGGATGAAAAACATTTGTATATTGCTTTTTTAAAATGAAGAAATCATTTTGTAATACACTTTCAAAAGATAATACTGTTTGATAGTAAACGATATAACTGATTCCTAAAACAAGGAAAATAGAAAATAGATAAATGATTACATATTTTGAAAAATGACGATGATGAGTTTGTTCTTCCTGTATTTTTTTGGGATATTCTTTTTTTACTTTTAAAATTGTATCATACTTACCCAAAAGAACCACCTCTTTATTCTATATCAATTATAGCATATAATTTTTTAGTGTCAAAGGATTACCAAAAAAGTAAGAAAAAAAGTTTATCATTATTTTTATAACAAACTTTTTTAATAAAAAATATTATTTTAACATCAATTTTAAAGCTTCTTTAATTTGATCTTCTAAAGATAAATTACCATCTACTTTTGTGGCAACTTTCTTAACATCTGCTTGTTTATAGCCAAGACCTAGTAATACTTCTGTTAATTCATCAGCAAAGTCTTCTTTGGCAAATAAGCCAGTATTGACCGTGTTTAATTTTCCTTTTAAGTCTAAAACCATTTGTTTTGCTACTTTATCCCCAATCTTAGGAAATTTTTTCAAATAACTTAGATGATTATTTTCAATAGCATCCGCAATAGAGGTAAAACTTCCTGTAGCAATAATTGGTAAAGCCATTTTAGGGCCTAATCCTTTTACTGAGATTAGTTTTAAGAAAAGTTCTTTTTGTTCTCTTGTTTGAAAACCATATAAAGTATACTCTTCTTCTCCTACTTTAGTATAAGTATAAATGGTTACGATTTCATTTAAACGATAAGAATAAGGATTAGGAACATAAATTAAATAGCCAATATCTTGATTTTCTAAAATGACATGATTGCTGTCGATTTCTGTAATTTTCCCTTTAATATATCCGTACATTACTTCATCTCCTTTAATTTTGCATTCGTTGTATTTTTAATAATATCAGAAGAAAGGGTTAATGTCATTTCTTGATGTTTAACTTCTACAGAAATAGCATCTTTTAGCATGACATTTAAAAGTTCACGATAAGAAATATTTCTAGCTTCCCATAAATGATGAGCAAAGCACCAAGGAATACTATTTACCTCATCAACGTATAACTTTTTACTTTTTGTATCATATAAGAAATCAATTCGAGCAGTTCCTCGCATATTTAGTAATTTAAATACAGCTAAAGAATAAGTTTCAATTTCTTTTCTTAATTTTTCAGAAATATCTGCAGGGCAAGTTCTTACAATACTAGAATCTTCTAAAGCTTCTCCTACTAAGAATTTATCTCCATATTCAATCATTTCTTTACTGGTTTTAATTTCTTCTATTTCACTAGTAATATTTCCATTTGGCGTTAATAATACGGAACAGTTATATTCTACTAAATCAGAGATTTTTTCTTCGATAATAACTTTGCTATCAAATTTAAAAGTTCTTTCGATTGTAGAATCAATTTCTTCTTTTTGTGTAATCGTTTCTACTCCTACACTTCCTCCTAAAGTAGCAGGTTTAATCATAAGAGGATATTTTAATTCATCAATTTGTTTGAATAATTCTTCTTTCTTATTTCGATAGAATCTTTCTCCAAACCACACAAATTTTGTAACAGGAATATCATTTGCTATCAGTACTTGTTTCATAAATACTTTATCTTGTGCCATGACAGAAGAATAAATATTACTTCCTACATAAGGAATACCAATTAGATTTAAATAACCTTGAATTGATCCATCTTCCATATTAGCTCCATGAACCATAGGAAATGCTAAATGAAGTTCACAAACCTCACTCTTAACTACTCCAACTTTCTGTAAAACATATCTTCCTTCTTTATTGATTAATCTTACTTTTTTTGCATATCTTTTAATTAAATCAAAATCTTTAAAAGTATCTAAAAACTTTAAACATCCTCCTGTATACCATTCTAAATCTTTTGTAATATAAATGGGAATGACTTCATATTTTTCACTGTCAATATGAGAAATAGCTTGAATTGCAGTTAAAATAGAGGCCTCATGTTCAACGGTTTTCCCCCCAAAAATTACACCAACATTTAATTTCATTTTTATCACCTACAAATCTAGTATAATATAAAAAAATTTCTTTGAAAAGGAAAAACAATTCAGTTTACATTTTTTCTTAAGCAAAAATACTTACCAATAACTAAATGTTAATTTAAAGACTATACAAAGAGAAAAAAAATTGCTATAATTAAGAAGTCAAAGGAGGAATAAGATGCATATTATTACCTTATCTGAATTACAATTTAAGAACTATTCTACTCTACATAGTAAGAGAAATTATAAACAAAGTGTTGAGTATGCAAAATTAAAAATGATGAATGGATATACCCCTCTTTTTTTAGGATTAATTGATGAGATGAATAACGTTCACGCTGCTACTTTAATCTTAGAAAAAAAGATTAATAATAAACATCGCTATGGATATGTCCCTAATGGATATTTATTAGATTATTATAATCTTGATTTATTAAAATGCTTTACTACTGAATTAAAATCTTACTTAAAAAAATTAAATTATATTTACTTAAGAATCAATCCCTTAATCAATTATCAAGTTTATGATAGTGATTTTATCTTAAAAGAAAATAACAGCGGAATTATTAAAGAATTTGAAAAATTAGAATATGATTTTATCCCAAATACTGCAAAATATAAAATGGTATTAAAAGCAACAAATATTAAATCTACCTATCAAAATTTTAAAAGAAGTTTAAGAAGAAATATTAATAACTGTTTAAAAAAAGGAATAACCGTTTATCAAGGAACAGAAAAAGATAAACAAGACTTTTTAAATCTAGTAGAGAATAAAGAAAGATATCAAAATATCATGGAATTATTTACTTCTAAAAGTAATCAATTTGAATTTTATTTAGCAAAAATCATGCCCGAAACTTATATTAATAATTATCGCTATTTAATTAAGAAAGAACAAATCAACAATGAAAGATTAAATCAAAAATTAAAAAACCCACGAATACAAAAAACAAAAAATTTACTGGAAAGAAAAATGACTTCTGACCATTTATTAACAACTTATAATAATGAGCTTATTGCCGGAACAGAAATTTTAAAAAAATATCCAAAAGGTGTAATTATCTCTGGTGTTGGCATTATCAAAAATGATCGTGAAGTGACTTTTATTAAAGAAAGTTATACCAATGAATTTAAAAGTATTCGAAGTATTCCTATGATAAAATGGGAGATTATGAAAAAATTAATTATGGAAGGATATTCTAGATTTGACTTAGGAACAATTTTTGTTGCAAAAAATCAAATTACGAAAACAGGATATAATGGCAATATTATAGAATATACAAATAGTTTTGATTTAGTCATCAATGACCTTCTATACAAATTTAATGGATTTTCTAAAAAGAAACCAAAATAAAAGATACCACTTATGATATCTTTTTTTAGTTATATATGATTTAGTTTTTTGGTTCTTTTTTCATGAATTTTATGCTCAATAGCATAATCAGAAACAGATTTAAAATTCTCATCATAAGGATAAATCTCTTGTCCAAATTTTAACCACATCTCTGACCATGAACTTTCCTCATCAAGCAAACGATGAACTATCGAATTATTCATTACTTTATTTTCCTCTTGATGAGTTAAATCAACACATTTTTCTTCATCATACAACTTACTTTGCAAATCACATTCCAATTTATCACATTGAAAAGCAAACATTGCCTCTTTTGTCTGATGATCATCAAATTCTAAATTGTTCAATCTTACTACCATCTACTAATCCCATCAGAATTTTGTGGACAGCTTCCCTTTCTATTCTGTTCTTTTCATTATCTCACCTTGATCACATCATCATCTTCCAACTTTCCAACCAACAAAGAAGAAGAAAGAATATGTTTTTGAATATGATTTTTTACTTTTTCCTTCTTTTCTAGCGGTCCAATCAGGATATTTCTTTCACGTTAAACGATAAGCAAATTCATGAGATAAACATTCTCCTTTAACAAAACCATACCCCACTAAATTTCTCTATTCAAAACAAGTCTGAACAACAATCCCATTATTTTTAGCACTCCGACTAAAATTTTTACCTATTTCTTGGTAATCTCTCTCCGTAAATGGTCTAAATTTTAAAGTTTTTTCATTCTTTTTAACATTCCGATAATCATCAATAAAAGAAACAATATCTGTCCTACCACTTATATTTAAAATCATTCTCTCTTCCCCTTAAGTATTTTTTATAAAAAATACCTTTTAATTCTCATCAAAACTTTTCCTTTAGGTAGTTTTAATCCTTTCTTATCTATTTTTTCCATCGAAAATTCTGGTTGAATTTGTTTTAACTTAGACATTCTCTCTTTATCTTTTATCCCTTCAGAAGTTAAAAATAAATATTGTAATAAAGCTTGCATCTTAGAATCAAGCAAATCAAAATCAAGAGAAGCAACATAATTCATATCAAACCAATGATTTTTACTATTTAAATTTTCTTGATTTGTTGCCATAGAAATTAGCATTCTTCGGGTAAAATAAGAAGAAGTATTTTGAATTAAAGAAATATCCATTAAATGATAAATACTAGCAGCACTATTCTTATCACTCATGACTTCAAAAAGATCGAAAAATAATTCATCATCATTTAAAGAAAGTAAAGTTTGAATATCTCTTTCTTGATAATTTTGTTTCCGTAAAAGAGAATCTGATAATAATCGTTCAATAAAAAGAACATATTTATCTTCTAAAGAATTTAATAAAGCTAAATTTTCTAAATATTTAGGATTTTTAGACCCCTTTTCTGAATTATCTATTTCCCTTCTACCAAGCCATACTGCTCGAAAAGGAACTTGATTGTCCCATAATTCATTATCTAAATCCATTCGTTCTTCTACAGAAAGAGAACAATTTGTAATGTAATAATAAATTGCTCTTGCTTTTAATTTACTATTTGCTTTGATTAAAGCTTGAATTTCTTCACGATAAAATTTTCCTTGAATATATTCTTTTTTAGTCATTAAAGGATATAAATAATAACTAATCGAATAATTTTCTGCTAAAATCTTCATATTCTCTAAATGATAGTTATCTTTTAAAGAATTTTTATTTAAAGCTAGATAATTAACCGAATGTTCGGGATAAGAATGAACTCCTTGTAAAGAAGAACTACCAATTTTAGTAATAAACTTCATATCTTCTTCATGATAAGGACTTTGAAGAGAATCTTTATTCTTACTCATCATTGCTAAAGCAGAAGCTACCAAAAAATCCAAATCATTACCACTCACATCTTTTGCCTCTAAAATCATTTTTAAATCTTTTTGATGATAAGGACTCTGAATAAAATTATCATCATTAATCACCCAAAGAGCATATTGTAAATTCTTACTAGACTTCAAACTTTTCATATCAGAGTAATAATTCTTGCTATGAAGAAAATGAAGTGAACATAAGCGTTCAAATAAATGCCATACCCCATCTCCATTTTTTAGCTGATTCATTGCCTCTACTCTTTTTAAATAATCTTCACATTGAAGTAAATTTTTATGAATTAATAATTTTTTAGGAAAAACAATATCACTAGCAGGAATAGAAAGAGATAAAAATCTTGAAGCCTCCTCATCACTAAGCTCATGTAACCACTCACTAAGTTTTTCTATATCTTTAAAATTTTTAAATAAATCATATTCTTTTATTTTATAAATTAACTTAACATAATCTTTTTTCATGCTAAAACCACCTCGCTAATTCATTATATCATTATTTTTTAAAGAATATTTCTTTGGATAAAATACTAGACATTTTTTTGACAGAAAAATTTTACATCAATGTCATTTTTTCTTCCCATAATGTATTTAATTCTTCTAATTCTTTTGTTAATGTATCTATTTCTTGTTGAAGAGGAATTGCTTTTTGTCGATCTAGATAGTTCTCTTCTTTTAAAAGTTCTGTATTTAACTGTTGAATTTGTTTTTCTAAATGATCAATTTTCTTTTCTAATTTTTGAATTTCCTTTTCTAAAGAATAACTTTTTTCTTTCTTTACTTTATCTTTTTTCTTTTTTTCTTGGGAAAATACTTCAGAAGTACTTTTCTCTTCTAATTTTCTTTTTTCTAAATATTTAGAATAACCATAAGGATAAAATTTAGCATCACCATCTTCTAAAACTAATAATTTATTACAAAGTAGTTGAATAAGATATCTATCATGACTAACGATAACAATAGTTCCTGGATAGTCAAGAAGGATTTTTTCGATTGCATTTTTACTAACAATATCTAAATGATTGGTTGGTTCATCTAAAAGTAAAATATTAGGTTTAGCATTTAATACTTTGCATAAACTTACTCTTACTTTTTCTCCACCAGATAAATCTTCAATCTTTTTATCAATCTCTTCTCCATGAAAATCGAAAGCACCAAGTACATTTCTAATTTCATCTACTGGCATTTTGGGAAAACTCTCATTCATTTCTTCATAAATGGTATTTTGCATTGTTAATTGATCAAATTTTTGAGAAAAATAACCAATTTGACTTCTTTCTCCAAAACGAAATTTTCCTGATAAAGGAGGAATTTCTCCCATTAAAGTTTTCATTAAAGTAGATTTCCCTACTCCATTTTCTCCAATAATTCCAAGACAATCTCCTCTTTCCAAAGAAAAGTTAAAACAACATAAACTCTCTTTATAACCAACACTCAAATTTTTGACTTTTAAAACATCTAAATAACTCTTTTCCTCTAATGTTGGTCGAAAATGAAACGTCTTTGTAGAAGAAGCTTTAGGTTTATCTATTTTTACCATTCTTTCGATTTGTTTTAACTTAGACATTGCCATAGAGGCCTTAGTTGGTTTGTAGCGAAATCGTTCAACAATAGCAGTTAGTCGTTTAATTTCTTTTTCTTGTTTTTCATAATCTTTTAAATTTTTCTGATATTCCTCTTCTTTTTGTTTTAAATAAGCACTATAATTTCCAGAATATCTTTTCAGCATACCAAATTCAATTTCTTCAATAACATTGCAAATATGATCTAAAAACATTCGATCATGGCTAACAACTAAAACTGCTTTAGGATAATTTTTTAAGTATTCTTCTAACCATAAGATACTTTGAATATCTAAGTGATTAGTAGGTTCATCTAAAATTAATAAATCTGGTTTAGATAGAATTAATTTTAATAAAGATAATTTTGTTAGCTGTCCTCCCGAGAATTCATTTAAATATTTTTCTTTATCTATATTGGAAAAACCAAACTGAAGAAGAGCATTTTCATATTCTCCTTGATAGGAATATCCACCTAATAAACGGTATCTTTCATATAAATCATTGTATAAATTAAAGTCTTCTTCACGGTATTCTTTAATCATTCTTTTCTCTACTTCATCGATTTGGTGAAGAACTTTTAAAATTTCAGAATAAGCAGAACGAATATAATCAATCATTTTTATTTGCTCTATCTTTTTCATATTTTGCTCAACATAACCAATTTTAAAATCTTTAGGACAATAAATTTCTACTTCCTCGTAGCCATCTTCAATTGGATATTCTCCAACAATAGCTTTTAATAAAGTAGTCTTGCCACATCCGTTTCTACCGACTAAACCAATTTTTTCTGTATTTTTTATTTTTAAATCAATATTTTCTAAAATAACATTTCCTGAAATTGAAATACTACCATTTTTTATTTGATAAACCATTCTTATCACCTAACATTCTTTCCTATTGTATCATAATTTTATAGGACTTTTTGTTATTTTTGACAAAATTCTTTAATTTTTCTTTTTGCATGGCTCGTATGTGCTTTGGAAATCAATTCTTCACTAGGACCATTTGCTAATTTATCAGTAACAATTCTTACTCTATCTTTATTTTTTAAGGAATAATTGAATGGAACAATTGAATCATTGACAAAAGCACCAACCATTGTATTACCAATTTCTTCTCCCATTTGATAAGCAAAATCTACTGGTGTTGATCCTTTTGGTAATTCAATAATTTCTCCTTTTGTAGTATAAACATAAACTTTATCAGAGAATAATTCTTCTTTTACTTTAGTAACAAATTCTTGATTATCAAAAACTAAAGCATTAATTTCTACTAAAGATTGAAAAAATTGATATTTATTTTTTAATTCTTCTTGCATGATATCTCTAGCTTGTCCCTTATTAATTTCCCAGTAAGCAGTTAGACCAAATGAATCAATTTTATCCATATCAAAAGTTCTAATTTGAGTTTGTACTAATCTATCATCACTTCCAAAAACAGTAGTGTGCAATGATTGATAGCGATTTGTTTTAGGATTACAAATATAGTCTTTAAATTTATCATTAATAGGATGATATTTTTGATGAATTAATCCTAAAGTCGCATAACAATCCTTTACTTCCTTTACCATAACTTTTAGTGCTAATAAATCATGAATATCAGATAAATGATGTCCAGCATTTAAGCGTTTATAAATTCCATAAATATTTTTAGTTCTTGTTATAATAGAATGAGGAATACCTTCAATAGATAAAATTTCTTGAATTTGAAATAACATTTCTTGTAAGCAATCCTGACTTTCTTTTTCAATGTTGAACTTTACTTCTTCTAATCTTTTATACTCTTCTGGTTTTAAATACTGTAAAGATAAGTCTTCTAATTCTAATTTGATTTGATAAGCGCCTAAATAATAAGCAAGAGGAACAAAAATTTCCATAGTTTCTAAAGAATTTTCTTTTTGCTTAAATTCACTTTTAAATTGCAAGGTACGCATATTGTGCAATCTATCAGCTAACTTTATAATAATAATTCTTACATCTTCTGTAATTCCTGTAATAATCTTTCTTGTATTTGCATAATTTTGGGCTTGTTTAGAAGAAAAATTCATTTTCGATAATTTAGTTACCCCATTGACTAATTTAGCAACACTAGGGTTAAAATTTTCTTCAATTTCTTCTTTAGTAATCTTCGTATCTTCTAAAGTATCATGTAAAAGTCCGGCACAAATCGTATCACAATCAGCATGCATATCTGCTAAGATATAAGCAACCGTTAAAGGATGCATAACATAAGGCTCTCCACTTTGACGATATTGTCCTTGATGTAAGTCTTTAGCATATTGATAAGCTTTTGCTATCATTTTTTTCTCTGTTTGACTATATTCTTTTACTTTTTCCAACAAATCAATAAATTCTATTTTTTTCATTACTACCTCCAATTAAAAAAATCAGCATTAAGGCCCGTAGTACCCTAATACTGATTACCATTTTTCCAGCATAAATCAATAATATTTATATTATTACTTAAGCAACAATTTTTTTTAAGATAAAAATACTGATTCATACTTTCCCTCCATCATTAAATAATGTTGAATATCATTCTAACAACTGGATAAGAAAAAGTCAAGAATATTTTTTCAAAAATTAAAATATAATTACTAGTTCAATAGATAAATAATGTTTCTATGAGAAGGAAAAGATGAAAAAATGCCTTTTCATAGGAGCAAACATATTTACGATTATGGTAAAAAGTAAAATTTCTCTTTTTTGATATTTTCTATTATAACAATATCCTATTTTTAAACGGATATCGTATCTTTTGCTGTCACCTTTCTTTTAAATTCAACAGCGTATTCTTTTATTATATTTTCTGTTAGTGCTTCAATTTCTTTTTCTTCTATTTTTATTTTAGTGTCTAAGCTTATAATAATTGGTTTCTTAGTCTTTTTATCTTTCAAAATAATATGATTAGTAAAGTTTAAATCTATAGTGTCTGTATACATATTTCCGTAGACGTAACTAAAGTTTAAAACTCCATCTTCACTTTAAGTTTTTTAATATTTTATAGTCTTTAGATTCATTAAAATTTTCTAAAACATCTATAAGTTGAGGATCATCTGTTGAAATGGTATGAATTTTTTCTTTATTTGTACTAGATAACTGTATTCTTTTTTTTAAAAGTTCAGCAAATTTTAATTTTTTTTCTTTTTCCATTACTATCTCCTCCTTTTTTGTAATAATATCAATAAAATATATCCTCACTGCACAATATACTTTATTATAAATTTAAGTATAAAGAACTAATACTATGTACTTCCATCTATTATACTCTATTATTACAATTAAATCATAGCACAAGCAGAAATGATTTACAATATTTTTTTTCATTTGTTAAGTTGATATAGTACACAAAAACAGTACAAAAGTCAAGAAAATATAGAATTTATAATTGAAGTTAACTGATAAAATTTAAGAAAAGTAAAAAAACACCAGTACATACTGTTTACAAGTATGACATTGGTGTTTTTGAATAGAAAGAATAAATTTACTCCTCTCCTTCAGTTGGGTATTCATCTTCATTCTCTTCACTAGAAGAAGTAGAGGATGAACTTCCATTCGTATCTTCTATATCATTTGGTTTATCTATTGATGGTTTTGTTGAAGAACTATCATTAGTAGATTGACCTGTAATAATAACTTTTTGAATTTCTTTAGCAACATATCCTTGATAAGCAATTTCATAAGTAATAGAATAAGTTCCATTATCAAGTGAAGATACATAAGAAACTAAATCTTTATAATCATGATAAGATTTTCCATTGATAGTAAATGTCTCTTTAGCACTATTAGTAGGAACATTAGAACCATTATAAGTTAATGTATAACCATAATAGATAAAAGATGAAGAAGTATTTTTATTATAAGTAACTTCTGTTTTTCCTAATTTTAATTTTAAGCCTTCTTGATGATTAGAAGAATCTGCTTTAGAACTACTACTGCTAGAAGAACTACTATTACTGTTTGTTGCTGAAGAACTACCATGTGTGACTTTATTAGCTTGACTAGCATCAGCATCAACAGTCTCTTTATCTAACTTTTCACCATCTAAAACACGTTGAATTAATTCATGAGCGTAACTAACACTTTCTTCAGTTGGTTCCATAACATAAGCTAATGAAGAAGGAGCAGAATAAGTATAATTCTTAGAATCACTTCCATTTAAACTATTTGTTACAATATTCCATTCATAATTTTTAGATAATTGCATTTTTACTAAAGAAGTTAATCTTGACATTTTCATATTGGTAACAAAACTATTCTTCATTGAATCGAGTAATTTACTATATTTAGTAATAATTGCTTTACTTGTACATTTATCAAAAATAGCTTTTAAAAGAGCTTGTTGATCCTTTACTCTTTGTCTATCTCCAGCAGCAAAAGCTTTTCTCTCTCTAGCAAAAGATAAAGCTTCTTCTCCATTAACCGCATTATACCCTTTCGTATAATGATAATTATCAATAGAAGTAAAAGTATAATCTGAATAAACATTAACACCACCAATTGCATTGACAATATCAACAACACTACTGAAATTTACTTTTACATAATAGTTAATATCAATATCTAATAAATCTTCTATTGTTTGAATAGACATATCTACTCCATATAACCCAGCATGCGTAAGCTTATCTCGGTAGCCACTTTTTCCATGAAGTTTGACATAATAATCTCTTGGAATAGAAGTTAATAGAATTTGTTGAGTTTCTGGATTAACCGTAACCACCATATTAACATCACTTCTCGATACACTAGAGATTTCTCCATAAGTATCAATTCCACTAACATAAACATTAAATGGAGTTTTCGTAACATTCGTATCTTTAGAAATATCACTTGTTTTTTTAACTAAAACAAATTTATAAATTTTACGAATATAATCTTTAAAACTTTTACCTTCAATAGTAATATTTTCATTTAAAATATCTAAGTAAGAATCTTCAATTAATACAGCATCTACTTTTTTATCCATCAAAGCATTAGCAAGTTTTTCTGTATCATTATAGTCTTTTGCCGTTAATTCTTCTTTAGTCATGACTTTATTTAAGGCTTCTTTAGTAATATCACTACTATCATCATAATATCCTAGTTCTTTTCCTGTAATATCTTTTAATTTTTTGTAATGACTACTTTTTAAAACAATAACTGAATAATTATAAGTTTTATAATTTAAGTTTAAATTACTCATTAATCCTGTTGTTTTCGCTAAATAAAAATCTAAAAGACTAAAGATTAAAATCACAATAATGGATAAAAAAGAACCTATTTTCTTTTTCTTTCCTTTAATCATCATCATAGATAAAAATCCATTAAGAATTAAGACAATACCAATAATTATCACTAAATAAGTATTGCTAAGAACATTTAAAAAGATTAAATTTCCTAGAAAAAAAAGTGTCACAATTAACAATAAAAAAGAGATTATCTTATAAATAAAGGGCACTTTCTTTTTCTTTTTTTCACGCATAATATCACCTTTTTCATTTTTATTATCGTAACACTTCTTTATCAATAAGTCTATGAATAGAATTTAATTCTTTTGACTAGACACATTTTTTGTCAACTAATTATTTTACAAATTTTTCAACAATTTTAAACCCATCTTTAAGAAAAGTCTTTAATGTTTTATTTAATTTTAAACTAATATCCGTAGTTGTTCTAGTTAATAAATTCGAATAATCTACTGAAGTACTTTCTAAATAATCATTTAAATCAATATCATTCCCCTTTTGAATATCCTTCTCAAATTTTTTCATTTGTTCTTGAGTTAAATTCTTTTTTCTTTGCAAATTATATTCATAATAGCCCGTTTTTTCAATTAAATAAGCACCAATAAAAGCAAAAAAGAAAGTAAAAAAGATAAACTTTATGATTTTTTTATGTTTCATTTATCTCTCTCCTTTTAAGGATTTAGCTAGAATATCAGAAATTGCAAATGCTGTATGATAAACTTCTTCAACAGTATTTTCTGTTCCCCCTAGTTCAATTAATAAAGTATTGGAATCAAAATCTTGGTTATAAACCCCATTTACTTTTAGTCCTGTTTTTAACATAATTCCTCTAGAAAGACCAGGATAATACTTATCCAATAATCCATTTAATTGGCTTGCTAATTGATAATTTTTTTCCCAGGTAGAATAATCTTGACCAACAACAAATAAAATTTTAGCGTAGTTTTCTCCATTAATAGAAGCTGTTGTATAATCTTTAGAAACACTATCTCGATGAATATCAATATAATATTTTAAAGTAGGATAAGTTTTTTTCTTTTCTTCCATTAACTTCCTAGAAGCTTGATAAGAATAAGAATAATTCCAACCATTTTTTTGTAAAATATCACTCATATTAGCTTCTTCTACAATTGAAGAAATTCCTAACTTATTTAAATTTTCTCTTAAAACATAGCTAGCCATCATAACATTAGGAGTAATTCCATAAATTTCTAAATTATCATTACTATAATTTTCTAATTGATGAGAATTATAAAGATAAATTATAGGTTCTTCAGTGTTCTTAGGATTAGGATCATGAATATAATCACTAATCGTTTTTAATTCTTCCATATCACTATAATCATCATTATATTCTAAGCTAATAGTCTTAGTATTATTCTTCTTTTTTGGTTGATATTCTCCTAAAATACTTCCATTTAATATCGTTTTAGGATCACGAAAATCAATATGAAAAAGAAAATTCATTGTTAAATTAACCAAGTTCGTTGTCTTATACTTTGATAAAATATTCGCATTTCCTGTAGAAACTAATAAATTAACAAATTCTTCATTAGAAATTTGAGGAGATTTTTTCATAGAATAATAAAAAGTATAAGAAAAACCTAAATAAACAAACAAAGAGTAAAAAAAGATTTTCCATCTTCTCTTTTTTCTTTGTTTATTTTTATTTTTTAAATTCATTCTTTTAATTCCCATCTTATCACCCAATATTAATATAAAAAAAGATAAGTTAAAATATTGTCGAGGAAAGAGAAAAGAAAAAACTATATCTAAAAAATTTAAATATAGTTTAACCAAAACATCACGAGCACTTATTCATCAATTAATAACCACTCAATAATATTCATTACTTTTATTCCATTATAATCCCTACTAATTGGCTTATCCATCGTTAAAATAATCTTCTCATAATTATCATTAATACTTTCTAAACTTCGAATTTCTCTTTCTTTAACTTCATCACTTAATAATGTCTTTGTGACTTGAAAATATTTAATATCATTAGGATTTTCAGCTACAAAATCAACTTCATAATCATTTGTTTTTCCTATATTAACTCGGTACCCTCTTCTTAAAAGTTCCAAATAAACAACATTTTCCAACAAATGTCCCTCATCTATATTTCTAAACCCTAATATTATATTTCTTATTCCTGTATCAGAAATATAATATTTCCCTAACGTCTTTAATAAAGACTTACTTCGAATATCAGTTCTATCTGCTTTATACATAATAAATGATTTTTCAAGCATATTTAGATAATTATCAATGGTTTGATGATTAGATTTTTCCACAATCTTATTACTATTTAAATAATCACTAATCTTATTGGCAGAAATAGGACTTCCTATATTGGTAACAAGATATTTAATAATATTTTCCAAAAGAGCAGAGTCCTTAATATTATTTCTATCAATAATATCTTTTTTTACAATCGTATTATAAATATCATTTAAATAAGACAAAACCAATTCATCATTATTTTTAATCAATGTAATAGCAGGAAGTCCTCCATACCTTAAATATTCATAAAACTTATCCTCTATATTTTGATTATCATATTGATTAAAAACTAAATATTCCTTAAATGATAATGGATACACCTTTATCTCGATATATCTCCCCGATAATAATGTAGACAACTCAGAAGATAAAAGATAAGCATTAGATCCAGTAATATAAATATCAATATCAAAATCAACTTTAAAAGAATTAATTGCTTTCTCCCAAGCCTCAACGTTTTGTACTTCATCTAATAATAAATATACCTTACTATCCTTTATTCTCTTCTGAATATATTGGTACAAATCCTTATAATTTTTAATATCATCATACATAGCAGATTCAAAATTAATATAAATAATATTTTCCTCCTTAACATGATGATGAACCAAATAATCTTTAAACATCAATAAAAGTGTTGACTTTCCACTTCTTCTAACTCCAGTTATTACTTTAATAAATTCTGTATCTTTAGCATCTATCATTCTTTTTAAATATTTCTCTCTTATTACCATATATATCACCACATCAATCATATCACACCAAAAAAAGTTTTGCAAGTTCATTTGCAAAACTTCTATTTTTTACCTATTTTTGCAAATGATTTTTCTTTCTATTTCTTCGATAATGAAAAGCCTGAAAAACATATTTGAAAGAATAAATCATAATAATAAATAAAACAAAAATAATAACATATAAAACAGGATGATAAAATTTTAAGTCTTTATCTAAATAGACATCATAAGTAGATAATGTTTCATTTTCATAAACTATTTTTACAGTTCCTAGTTTATCTCCTTTTTTAATTTTATAATTAATTTCTTCTACCCCATCATAAATATATTTAATACGATTTCTTCGAATATCATTAGATAAATATAAAGAGACATCTTGATTAGCTACTAAAGAATACTCTTTATCATGACCCCATTTAATTGGAATATTTTTAATCTTTTGGTTCTTTTTCAAAACCACTTGATAACCATAATTAGTACTGTAATAATCATAAATTTCTAAACTATCTCGAACAGCATTAGAACGACTTTTTGTACTAGCACCTAAAGTGATTAATAAATAATTGACATCATCAAAAGTAGAAGTAGAAGCAAGACAAAGACCTGCACCATCGGTAAAACCACTTTTTGCTCCTGTAATTTGACTAACATCTAATCCATAAGATCTAGAATAACTAACTAAAGTTGTTTTTACCGTTTTATTTAAACATTCGATTTTATATTCTCTTGCAGTAAATACTTCTTTAAAGGTTTTATTTTTTAAACTATAAATTAAAAGTTTAGCCATATCACTAGCAGTTGAATAATTATTTTCACTATCCATACCAATAGGATTATCAAAAAGGGTATCATTTAGTTTTAATTTTTTTGCTTCTTCATTCATTAATTCTACAAATTTATTAATACTACCACTAGTAGAAATAGCAAGAGCATTCACCGCATCTGCTCCACTTGGAAGCATAGAACCATACAATAAATCTTTTATTGTAGGTCTCTCTCCTTCTTTAAAACCAACTTGTGTATATTCAGAAATTCCCTTTAACATATCATTAGTGATTACTACTTCTTTATTTAAATCATCATTATGTTCAATTGCAGTAATTACAGTCATAATCTTTGTTAAACTAGCAATTTGTAATTTTTCATTACTCTTCAACTCATATAATACTTTATTTTCATTCATATTATATAAAATAACACTTTTAGAAGTAATATTAAATTCTTCTGCATAAACAACATTAATCTGTAGTAAAATTAATATTAAAAATATCTTAAACCCTTTCTTCATCAATATCTCTCCATTCTATCATAAAAATGAATCAAAAATACTTCCCCTTATTTTTTATTCAAATTATCCATTACTAATAATATATGGATCTTTATAAGTACCTGTTCCCCCTGTCACGACGACGGAAAACTGAAGACGTAGGACTGGGCGAAGACCGTACGGATAGATCGAGGAGTTGTGGTGCACAAACTGGCGGTACGGGTTCCAATCGAACACTTCCGTGGACGAGGAACTATCAGACGTCCCAAACCAATACAATCCTCCATTATTGATAATAGAATAATTATCATAATATGATTTACCATAAGCCGTACTTAAACTATCACCTGTAATAGTTTGAAAGTCAGCATCTGCCATATTCCATGCACTATTACTATCACACTTTTCCCCATATGCATAAGTACTGTTGCAGTAAGTTAGCGCTTTTGCATTTAAATTTGCTATATGTTTTGACACTTCACCTGTTTCTTCCTCATCATCACTACCACAACTTGTTCCTGCTGTTCCATCACTACTCGTACACATACATTCAGGTGAACCTGCACTAGTTAAATAAGCTGAACCATCTTTTACATAAGCAACACGCCATCCATTTGCGTTAAATTTATAACTAGAATTTCTACAATATCCCATATCCGTATCACTAACATAGTTCGCATTCTGTCCTTCACAAGCTTTTCCTGAACAACCATTATTCCCTGTATATTTAACATAACTACCAGGTGCTACTTTAGATAACTTAGTGTTTCCATTTGAAATCGTATAGGGATCTTCATAAGTACCTGACCCCCCAGTTACTTTGACGGAAGAGGCAAGACGTAGGACTGGGCGAAGACCAAGTGTCACGCTCGAGTTGAGGCCATTGCCAACGACCCGAGAGGCCGCCCCCCAATTGAACGCGACCGAGGAACTATAAGGTGTCGCGAACCAATACCCTCCTCCATTATTGATAATAGAATAATTACGATAATTTTCAGAACCCAAAGCTGTACTTAATGTATCTCCCGTGATTGCTTGAAAGTCAACATCTGCCATATTCCATGCACTATTACTATCACATTTTCCTCCATAAGCATAAATACTGTTGCAATAAGTTAGTGCTTTTGCATTTAAATTTGCTATATGTTTTGAAATTCCATTCGTTTCTTCATTACTACTACAACTTGTTCCTGCTGTCCCATCACTATTCGTACACATACATTCAGGTGAACCTGCACTAGTTAAATAAGCTGTACCATCTTTTACATAAACAACGCGCCAACCATTTGCATTATATTTATAATGTGAATCGACACAATACCCCATATCAGTATCACTAACATAGTTAGCATTCTGTCCTTCACAGGACTTTCCTGTGCAACCATTATTTCCTGTATATTTTACGTAAGAACCTGAATCAGCTTCAGATAACTTAGTGATTTTCTTTGTAATTGTATAAGGATCTTCATAAGTACCCGAGCCTCCTGTCACGATGACGGAAGAGGCAAGACGTAGGACTGGGCGAAGACCGACCACATTGCTCGAGATGCCGATGCTCACGATCCGACTGGTCGGGCTCCAACCGTACGCAACGGCAGTCCCGGAAGCCAAGGAGGACGGTGAGCCAAACCAGTAAAAACCTCCATTATTGATAATAGAATAAGCATCATAATTTGATTGATTAAAAGCTGTACTTAATGTATCTCCTGTAATGGCTTGAAAGTCTGCATCTGCCATATTCCATGCACTATTACTATCACATTTTCCCCCATACGCATAAGTACTGTTACAATAAGTTAAAGCTTTTGCATTTAAATTAGCCATATGTTTAGGTAATCCATCCGTTGTCTCATAACTACTACCACAACTTGTTCCTGCTGTTCCACTTGAATTTGTACACATACATTCAGGTGAACCTGCACTAGTTAGATAAGCTGAACCATCTTTGGTATAAGCAATACGCCAACCATTCGCGTTAAATTTATAATTAGAATCATTACAATATCCCATATCCGTATCACTAACATAGTTGGCATTCTGTCCTTCACAAGACTTTCCTGTACAACCATTATTTCCTGTATATTTTACATAACTACCAGCCGTTACTGTTGATAAAGGTTTGATAAAACTATTACAATCTCCATAAGTAATTGAAGCAGATAAGCTACTATTCATCATTGAAGAAGCATTCTCCATATTTCCATCTATATAAACAATAAATTGAAAAGAATAAGTACTTTCCTTATCTACTGTTAAAGTAGTAGATAAAGTATTATCTCCTACACTCATTTTACTAAAATTCCCTGATAAAATAGGATTAGTACTATAATCAAAAGTACCATTCCCTGTTGTATCTTGATATAAAGCATATTTAAAAGATTCTACTCGAAGAGGATTACTAATTGAAGTAATCTGTAACCCTAAAGTTAAAGAAATACTAGAAGAACTTTTATTTTTTACAGAAAAATTAGCTTTTACTCCATCACTAACATTTAAAACAGGCCCAATATTAGAAACATCTACATTAGGTCCATTAGAACATTCTCCTCCTCCAGTTGAATCTTTAATCGTTAAATTAACATCACTATTACTACTTTTCCATTGATAAAAGGCATAAGTAAAGTAAAAAGCACAACTAATAAATATAATTAAACCAATAATTGTTCCGATTACTTTTCTATTATTTATTTTTTTCTTCACCTAGAATCACTCTCCTACTTTGTTATCTATATTCTAACACAAAAAGAAAAGTTTTTTCAATGCTTTTCCAAAGAAAAGAGAACTATTTTTTTAAAACAATTCTCTTTTTTTGTGTTAAATAATAATGATTCGCTAATTCTAAATAATCTATTTGTTTTAGAATAGGATCTAAATACTTTTTATGATTTCCCAATTCATAATGATAATGAAAATCTTGCTGTAACTTTCCTAACAAATCTTCATATAGAAATCCATTTTCTAATAAAGATAAATAATAATCAATATCACTAATAATATTATTAGGATTCTTCTTCCCTATAATTGGCTTAACTTCTTGCTTAAGAAAATCATAATAATAAGTAATTTTCAATTCTTGCATTTTCTCCCCCTTTACTAGGAGTGTATCATATCACAATTTAAAAGAAAATACAAGAGCTATTTAATTACCGAAACAAATGTTGTTGATGAAGTATTAGAAGAAGCAAATCCTTTATAGTCTTCACTTAATTGAATTAATTTTTTTATCTTTTGTGTTTTGTTTTGAATAGTATTTGCATAACTTACTAAAGTAGATATTCCTTCTTGATTATAAGTAGAAATACCTGATTTTAAAGTAGAAGTTCCCGATACTAATTGATTAGTACCCTCTACTAATTGATTTGTTCCTTGATATAAAGAAGAAACACCTTCAGTAATTTTACTACTACTATTATATAAAGTATTTGAACCATTCTCTAACCTTACTAAACCATTTCTTAATTCTAACAATTGACTCTTTACTGTTGTTGCTGTTGTCACTAAAGTAGAACTTGTATTATCAATAGCTTGATTATTCATAGAAAGTAAATAAATTAAATTGTTATTTCCTTCATAAGTACTTTTTAATGTCATTAAATCCTTCTTTGTCGTTTCCTCTAATGGCAAATTCATTATTTCTTCTATTGTTTTATTTTCTAATCCATAAGTATTATATTGTTCTTCTAAAGAACGATTCGTTGTTGATAATTTAGTAATTGCTTCTTGATTTTTTTCTTTTAAAGTACTTAATTGGTTTAACCTATCAGTTAAAGATTCTTCTGATAAAGAACTTGATGATGCATCAATAGCAGCAATAATTTGATTTATTCCTTGATTTAAATCATAAGTTCCTTTTGTTAATTCTTCCATATAATTCTTTACAGTAAGTAAATTACTACTAATTTCATTAGTTCCCTTTAATAATTGTATTGCTCCACTTTCTAAAGAAGAAGCCCCATTTTCAATAGTATCCATATTACTTTTTAATAAACCAACTTTAGAATAAGCATCATCTAATTTATTTAATACCTCTAAATCACTATTTTCAATTAATTTAGGCGTTGCTACAGTATAGATTGTTGGTTGTTTATATTTTTTAGTATGAAAAGTAATTACAATTTTATCCATCTCTTTAAGCTTCTCTATTGAAGTACTTTCATATAGTCCAGGAGAAGCTATTCCTACTAAAATAAACTTATTCCCACTATTAACTACTTTCCCATTAGAAATACTAATATTTTCTTGATTCTTATCTAACATTGCCCCTAATGTAACAACAAAAGGAGTATATAATTCTTCCCCATCAATATTATGTTGATCAATATTTTTTAAAGAAACTTCAATTTTTACTTGACCAGATTTCCCTATTAATTCTTTATTATTAATTTCTTTCCCATCTAAATAATACTTAACTGAAGTTTCAATAGGCAATTCTTTCTCAAAATCTCCTTGATAAAAGATATCCTTCCCTTTATAATTCCAAGTCAATTTATGATTCTCTAAAGTAAATGTTTCCTTCCCATTAATATTTAATATTTTCTTTAACTCCGTAGTATCTTCTATTTCAGTATTTTCCATTTCACTTAAATGATTAGTAACCACCGTCTTAAATCTTGTTCCATCACGATTTAAATTAGAATAAACTGACTCTTCTTTCGTCATAGCAAAAGCTTGAAACGGCGTTACAATAATACTAAGTGCTATAACACTTGTAATTAACTTCTTATTCATCATAATCCCTCCTTCATATTTTTAGTCGTTTTCATCATTAATTTATCGAAAATAAGTAATAGTGACGGCAAAATCAAAATCACCACCAACATACTAATGATTGAACCACGTGACAACAACTTACAAATTGAACCAATTAAATCAATCTTTGAGTAAACACCAACCCCAATCGTTGCAGCAAAGAAACATAACGCACTTACAATAATTGAAGGTACTGTAAAATGTAGAGTCTCTTTCATTGCTTCATACTTATCTTTCTTTAGCTTTCTTACAGATAAGTATTTTGATGACATTAAAATTGCATAATCAATTGTTGCCCCTAACTGTATTGTTCCAATAATAATAGAAGCAATAAATGGCAACGAAGTATTAGTATAATAAGCCACACTCATATTTGCTAAAATAGCAAACTCAATAGCACCAATCAAAATCACTGGCAAACTAATAGATTTTAACACAAATAACATAATTATAAAGATTAATCCAATCGAAACATAATTTACATTCTTAAAATCAATATCACTAATTTCTGTTAGATCCTTCATTAAAGGACCTTCCCCTGCTACAATAGCAGTATTATCATATTTCTTCACAATCTGATTAACTTCATTAATTTGTTGATTCAATTCTGATGTTGCAATATCATAAGTAGAATTTAATATCACAAGTTGATATTTATCACTTTCCATAAATTGAATGAAATCATCTGGCAACATCTCAATAGGAAGACCAAAATCCAAAATACTAGCAGGACTAAGTACTAAATCAATTCCCTCTACTTTCTTTAACTTCTCTATCATTTCTTCCTTAGAAGAAGCATCAAGATTCTTATCCAAAAGAACAATCTCAGGAGAAACAATATTAAACTCTTTCTTTAAATTAGAATTTGCAATACTAGAAGCCAAAGTACTAGGTAAAGACTTATCTAAATTATAATAAACTTTAACATTCTGATTCCCATAAATTGCTGGAACAAGCAAAACTAAAAATACAATAATAATCAAATAATGATGTTGAATCGAAAAGTTTTGTAATCTTTTAAACTCTGGCAACAAACTTTTATGATGTGTCTTTTCAATTAACTTATCGAAGACCAACAAAAGAGCTGGAAATAAAGTTAACACACAAATTAAACCACATAAAACTCCCTTAGCCATAACAAGTCCAATATCCTTACCTAAAGTTAATTTCATCATACAAAGTGCTAAAAATCCTGCTATTGTTGTTAATGAACTTCCCAATACTGAATGAAAAGTCTCTGTAATCGCATCTTGCATAGCTATTTTTTTATCAGAATACTGTACTTTAGCCTGAATATATTTATGATACAAAAAGATAGAAAAGTCCATCGTTACCCCCAACTGAAGAACCGCACTAATTGCTTTTGTAATATAAGAAATCTCTCCTAAGAAAATATTCGTTCCCATATTATATAAAATAGCAACTCCGATATTTCCTAATAATAAAATAGGAATAACAAATGAATCTGTTGCCACAACAAGAACCATCAAACAAAGAATAACCGCAATAATAATATACGCTAACATCTCACTATTCGATACATCTCTCGTATCTAAAACCATCGCACTCATTCCACTTACTTTAGAAGCATCTCCAACAACACTTCTAAGCTTTTCTACTGCCTTCATTGTTACTTCATCCGAAGTCCCATTCTCAAAAGTAACCACAATTACATTTTTCTCCTCTTGATGTAATTTTTTTAAAACATCATCTGGTAAAACATCCATTGGAATTGTTGTATCCGTTACATCAGCTAAACTTGCTACCAAATGAACAGAATCAATTTTTCGAATCTTATCTTCCAACTTCAACATATCATAACTACTCATCTTATCAACTGTTACAAACGAAAATGCACCAATTCCAAAATCATTAGTCAAAATATCTTGCCCTTTAATGGTTTCAATATCTTTTGGTAAATACACTAAAATATTATAATTAATCTTTGTATTGACATAGCCAATCAAAGAAGGAATAAATAAAAGCAGTGCAATAATTACCACAACAACACTATGATTTGTAATAAATTGATTAATTTTTTTCACCTCTCATTACCTCCATTCGTTAGATATCATATTACAAGAAAATAAAAAGTTCACTAACAAAAGAATATTATTGTTTGTTATCAAACATTTGTCTATTAATTGTTGTATAAATAAACAATTTTTGTTGCATAACTTTACAAATGTACTTTAAATAAATATAATGAAATAAGGTGATGTAAAATGAATAAAAAGACAGATTTAAGAATTATAAAGACCAAAAATAATCTCTATCAAACACTAATCAAGTTAATGAGTGATAGACCCTTTGAAGAAATAAAAGTATCCGATATATGTGAAAAAGCCCTAGTCAATCGTTCAACTTTCTATTCTCATTATTCAGATAAATATGAATTACTCTCTTCCTATATCGATACATTAAAAGAATCTTTAGAAAAAGAATTAGAAAAAAATACAAGCATCAAAAACACCAAAGAATATTACTTAGAAATGATTTCTTTATTTCTTAATCATGTAGAAGAAAAAAAAGAAATCTATATTGCTATTGGAAAGACAAACAAAAATGGAATTTTAATGGATATGATATACGATACTTTTAAGAAAGAAATCATCGAAGGAATTGATAAATCTGATACCAAAGTAAAAATACCTAGTAACTTTGTTGCTACCTTCTACTTAGGTGCAGTATTTAGCGCAGGAACAGAATGGCTAATAAGTGACTTTAAATATACCAAAGAAGAAATGTTAAATTATTTAAATATTCTAATTCCTGATGAATTAGAAATCACTAACAGAAGTGATAAATAACCGAACAAAAAAGCTACAAATAACCGAAAATTCATGATTAAATAATTTTTTCATATTATAATTTTAATCAAATTAAGAAATAAAATAGATACTGAAAAAATGAAAAAGCCATCATTTTTAATGGTATTAACAGCAGTAGGAAAATACGCCTACCAAAGAGAGGATGGCGTATATGTTATTCCTATTGGATGCTTAAAAGGATAATAAAAAAGCAAAGAACAACTAAGTCCTTGCTTTTTCTTTTAGATTTCTTCAATCTTCATAAAGTTTGTAATCTTATTACCTGTATTAGGAAATCCTCCAGTAATAATAACATAATCCCCTTTATTTAATTGAGCAAAATCAATTGCTTTTTCTTTTCCATCATTAACGACTTCATCAGTTGAATTATATTCTTTAACTAAAACTGGATATACACCATAATTAAGTGCTAATTCTCTAGCTACTTTTTGGTTAGGAACTGTTGCTAAAATAGGTGCTACTGGTCTTAAATTACTAATTTTTCTTGCCGTATGTCCAGACATTGTAGCAGCAACAATAACTTTTGCTTCGATATCATTACTAGCAGTAACAACACTCTCAGCAATAGTAGAAGTAATATCCTTTTCAGTATTTACAAAACTATCATTTTCAAAACGACAATAGCTTTCTACTTTTTCACAAATTTCATTCATTTTTTGAATTGTTTCAACTGGATATTCTCCCATAGTTGTTTCATCACTTGTCATAATTGCATCACAACCTTGAAGAACAGCATTGGCAACATCAGTAACTTCAGCATTAGTAGGTCGAATATTATGTTTCATTGAACTCATCATTTGAGTAGCCATAATAACACCCTTACCTTGTAAATGACATTCATCAATCATCATTTGTTGATACAATGGTAAATTCTCAACACCAGTTTCAATTCCTAAATCTCCACGAGCAATCATAATATAATCACTCATTTCAACGATTTCTTTTAAATTATCCATAGCGTATTGTGTTTCTACTTTAGAAATAATTTTCATATTAGGTTTTCCAAATTGAGCACATAATTTTTTTACTTCTTGAATATCATCAGCACTATTTACAAAAGATAATGCTAAATAATCTCCATCATGTTCACAAGCATATTGAATATCATTCTTGTCTTCCTCTGAAACGAATGAAATATCTAATTTAATTCCTGGAATACATACTCCACGACGTGATTTAATGGTTCCTCCATTAATAATACGACAAACAACCTCATCATCTAAAACTTCTTCTACTACTAATTTATAAAATCCATCATCTAGTAGAACGCTCATTCCTACTTTTAAATCTTTTACAATATTACGGTAATTAAATGAAATTTTCTCTTTATTTCCTTTATCCTTTAAATCCTCTTCTACAATACGAATAGTACTTCCTTCTACTAATTCAATATAGTCACCCTCAAAAGTACAAGTTCTTAAATCTGGTCCTTTTGTATCATAAAGAATAGCAATATTTGTACCTAATTCATCATTAGCTCTCTTTACTAAATCTTCATCTTGTTTTCTCTCTTCTAATGTAGCATGAGAAAAGTTAATTCTAGCAACATTCATACCAGCATCTACAATTCCCTTAAATTTTTCCCAACTTTGTGTAGCAGGACCAATACTACAAATAATTTTTGTTTTTTTCATTTTCTTCAACTCCTTCTTCTGAAACATTTTCAATTGTACTATATTTGAATAGAAAGTGTCAATATTTTAACACAATATTAACTTTATGTTATCAATTCATTCTACTTCTTTTTCTCCTTTTTCTTCTTTTCTTATGACAAGATAATTTAACTCTTGCAGAAATATAAATAATTCCTATACCAATTCCTATTTTTTTAACAACATCTATTTCATGATTAAGTCTATAAAAAGTCTTTTCCTGATGAGGATTCTCTTTTTGATAATCATAATAACAAAGATCAATATCCACATCAGAAGAAATTCCTTCCATTACTCCTTTAGAACTAATCTGACGCATTTCTACTTTATCATCAAGAGAAATATCAAGAGAAGATAAATCGTTTGGTGAAATGATTTGATCATAATATTCCCCTCCTGCAACCCAGCAAGATAAATTTTCTAACATCCCATCAGTTGCTTCATTTAAATGATGATATAAATCCATATTACAATAAATTCCTGGAGTATATCCTGCTATCTTCATCTCTTCTTCCCAGGTTTGAATAAAATACTGAAAAAAATCTTTATTTTGAGAATAATCTTCATCAGTATTTAAAGTCCAAAAGTCTGTCTCTAAATCTAAATAAACAGGATAAGTCACAGGAATATCCACCAATTTCTTTTTGATATAAGAAATTTCTTGTCTTAACTCATCCATTGTCGTTGCTCTAGAAAAAGCATAAAAACCCATAGGAATATTATTTTTCATACAACCCGCAACATTGGTATTAAAAAACGGATCAGCATTCTCATTAGCAAAATCTCTAATTTGAATCATCGCATAATTAACCTCTACCTTTTCCCAGTCAATTTCCTCTTGCCATAAAGAAACATCAATTCCTAAATTAGGTTGATTTAATAAATGTCTTCTCGTTTGATAATTTAAAGAAGGAACTTCTATAACCTCACTTCTTTTCAAAAAGGAAAAAGGAAAATTTAATCCATTATATTCTTTTAAATCATTTACAGATAACCCACATGACTTTGCTAATTTTTGAAAATCAAATGAATCTTGATAAACTACATATTCATCTTCTAAAAGAAGTGAATCAAGATTTTTATGATTTTCTTTAATTCCTTCTTTTAAATCTTTAGTAGTATATAAATAATCAACATTCCCCTTCTTTGAATATTGAGTCTTTATTTGACTATCCTGATTATCTTCTTTGAAAAATGAATCATTGAAAACATCATCTAACCATTCTTGTTGAATATTTTCCTTCCTTCCATAAAGACCAACAGCAATATGATTAGCCTTTAATTTTTTGATCATTACCTCAATCATTCTACAAGCTTCATCGTAGCGCAAATTTGGATTAGTCATCAATTTATCGACATCAAGATAAACAGGATAAGTAATCGAATACTTCTTTATCAAATCCTTTATCCAAGCAATATCTAAATAAACTTCCCCCATACTATTAGAATTACTAGAAAGAATTAAACCAACATCTATCCCATTCTTCTGACAATACGCTAATTTTTGCTTTAAAAAATAACATCCATCCGTATCATGGTCACCAATATCAAACAAAATAAAATTTCCCTTTTTTATTTTTTTAAATAATTGATTATTCATCATATTTAAATCCAAATAACCAATAGAATATTCCTTACTTGCATGAATATCATCATTTTTCTTTCTTTCTCGAATCACAAAAGCCCCTGATAAAGTAGTTACCATTGCTAAAGAAATTGCTACAAACTTAGGATTTTTTAATAATCGATATTTTTTCTTCATAAGAAGTCCTCCTTAATTAAGAATTGATAAAGAAAAAACATATTTTCAGAGAAGAAGATATGCTTTTTCTTGATTAAAATTTAAGCTTTTATTAATCTCTTTCTTTTCCAAATAATTGAATTAATCGTAAGAAGATATTAATAAAATCAAGATATAAATCAAAAGCCCCATAAATTGCCATTGCCTCATTACTACTATCATAGCGAGTAACAATTTTTTGAACATCATAAGCCACATAAGTAACAAAAATTGCTAATACAGCAACACAAATCACAATATTTAAAGTATTATTCATCAAGAAAATATTAATGACCTCTAAAATAAGAGAACCTAGTAAGCCAATCATTAAATAAACGCCATATTTTGATAAATCAAAACGATTACTTTTTCCAAGTAAAGCAAAAATACCAAAAACAAAAGCACTAGCTAGAAAAATCCAAATAATACTGGTTAACTCATATACAATAAATAAACTAGAAAATGTTAATCCTGTTAATGCACTATAAGCAAGATAAAGTCCTTTGGCTAATCCACTAGACATAGTATGAATTCGAGCAGAAAGCCAAATTGCAACAACAAATTCTAAAATAACAATAATGAAATAAGTAGAACCCCTAAAAATAAAAGATAAGGCATCAATACTCATACTAGTAAGATAGGCTACGAAAAAAGTAACCAAAAGCCCTATACCAAACCACCCAAATACTTTTGATAAAAATTGATTATTCATTCATCATCCCTTCTTTCTAAAAAAACATAACCCCTAGAATCATTATTCATAAGTACTAGTAATTCCATAATATTCTTCTAAAGAGATATATTCATCATTCTGATAAAGTTTCTTGGCTAAATTCTCTCCTACATAACGCAAATGCCATGACTCATATTGATAACCAGTATATTTTTCTGCCCCTTTAGGAAAACGAATGACAAATCCATAACGATAAGCATTCTCATGTATCCATTTTCCTTCATTAGTATTCGCAAAAGAATCCTCAATACTATTTAAATCAAAACACATTCCTGTTTGATGTTCAGAATGCCCCGGTCTTGATGAATAAGTATCTGCTTTTTCTTTCCCACTAGTAGAAACATACCGATCATAAAGATTGACTTGATATTGATAAGAACGATAACCACTAGCAATATAAATATTTAACCCTAACGCTTTAGCATCACTTTGCATTAATTGAAATGCTTCCATGGCTTTTTTGTCAATACAATCGTTACATCGTTCTCCTGTAACTGGTCGATAAGGATCCTCTGGTTGATAGTTATCAGGAATTCCATAAGTTTTATTGGCAATAACATTCCCTTCAATATAAGCTGTCTTATTTTTAATGGTTAAAGTATATCCTTTTTCTGTAACATATTCCCCATCAGATAACTGATCAAAAGCTAGAGAATTCACAGGTGCTTTTTCTAAATTTTTTGTAGTCTTCTTAATATCTTCTTGATGATTCTCTTTTTGTTGCACTTCTAATGAAGTATTTTTTCCTTTTTTCTTCAGACTATTTTGGTGATTTATCATTATCACTCCTCCTACTACTATCATAAGGAAAAGAAATAAAATTAGAACATTCCCAATCTTTAGTCTTACTTTTTTTTTCTTTTTCATCATATCCTTCTTCCTAAAAAAATAAAAATCTTTTTAAGATATCTCTTATCATAAAGAATTTTTATTTTTTGTCAAGTTCTCTTTTTTATTTATTTCTCACTAAAAGGCTATTTCCTGTCATCTCTTTAGGAATAGGTTGTTCCATCAAATCCAAAATCGTAACAGCAATATCCCCAAGTTTTCCTTTTTTTAAAGCTACATCATGAGAAAGAACAATGAACGGAACAACATTTGTCGTATGCTGTGTATTAATACTTCCATCATCATTTATCATGACTTCACAGTTTCCATGATCAGCGGTAATCATGACATCATATTCCTCTAAATCTACATGTGTAATAATCTTCTCTATACATTGATCCAAAGTTTCAACTGCCTTAACTGCTGCTTCATAATTTCCTGTATGCCCAACCATATCTCCATTAGCAAAATTTAAAATAATTAAATCTGGATGACTAGCATCAATTTCCCTTAATAAAGAATCCGTAATCTCGTAAGCACTCATCTCAGGTTTTAAATCATAAGTTGCCACTTTAGGAGAAGGAATCAAAATACGAGAAGCTCCTTCTAAATCTTTTTCTACGCCTCCATCAAAGAAATAAGTCACATGAGCATATTTTTCCGTTTCAGCAATACGAAGTTGTGTTAATCCCAAACTACTAGCATATTCCCCTAAAGTCTTAATTAAATCTTCCAAATGAAACATTGGCATAGAGATTACTTCCTCACTAACAGGCATTAAAGTAGCCATCTTAAGATTCGTTAAAAAAGTTCTCTCAAATCCATGATTTTCCTTATTAGTCAAAGCACTAGCTAATTCTCTAACACGATCAGGTCTAAAATTAGCAAAAATAATTCCATCATTATCATGAATCAATCCATCTTGATAAATTGTAGAAGGAACAATAAATTCATCAGTAATATTATTTTTCTGATTTTCTTCCCAAGCTTGAATAGCAGTAGCATATTGTTTTTTACTACCAGTTGTCATCGCCTCATAAGCAAGCTTTACACGGTCATAATTATTATCTCTATCCATTGCATAATATCTTCCACTAACACTAGCAATACAACCTAAATTTAATTCTCTTATTTTTTCTTCTAAAGCTTCAATATACTTCTTTCCTGAATAAGGACTGGTATCTCTTCCATCCGTAAAAATATGAAAGTAAACTTCCTTTATCCCATATTGTTGAGCCGCTTCTAATATCGCATAAAAGTGATGAATATGAGAATGAATTCCACCATCACTAAGTAGTCCCATCACATGCAATTTACTATGATTTTCTTTTACATGAGCAAAAATACTGAGAAGTACTTTATTCTCGAAAAAAGAACCTTCCTTAATTTTAGAATTAATCAATCCTAAAGGTTGATAAACAATTCTTCCTGCCCCAATATTCATATGCCCTACTTCACTATTCCCCATCTGACCTGCGGGTAGACCAACAAATTCTCCACTTGCCTCCAAAGTTGTATAGGGATATTCTTTCATTAACCTATCAATCGTAGGCTTATTGGCATGATAAAATGCATTCCCATATTCTTTTTTACTAAGCCCTACTCCATCTAATATACATAATAATACTTTTTTCATTTCTTTCCTTCTTTCTATTGTAAGCATTTAATTGTAGTAACACTTTGATAACTATTTCCAGAATAATAAGTATAAGTATTATCATTTCTTGAAAAAACAATAACACCACCTAAATCATTACCATCTGAATCTTTTTTATTTTCTTCTAAAGTATCTAACAAATCTAGAGTAATATAACAAGAAGTTTTACGATTATTCTTCAAATTTTGATAAATAGCATTCTTATGATCCGTTACATAAAGTTCTGCCGAACTTTCTAATATTTTTTGTTTCGTCTCATCTTGCTTCCCTTTTGTCCTTTCTAAAGAAGACGAAATACTGGGAATAGCAATCGACATAATTGCAGTCAAAATCACCAAAGCTGCTAATAATTCTATTAGCGTAAACCCTTTATTACTTGTCATCACTGAATTTTTCATTTCCTCACCTTACCTGATTTTATTATAATTTATTTTTTAGAAAAAAACAATATTGAAATTCCTTCTTATTCATGATATGATAAAAAAGAGAATAGATAGAATAAGGAGTGAAAAGATGCAAAAAAAGTTAAAAAAAATAAATGAAAAAATGCAAAAAAAGTTAAAAATAATTAAAAACTCCAAAGGATTTAGCCTAATTGAATTACTGGCTACAATTTTTTTAATTAGTCTAACCCTTGGAGCTGGAATAACATTCGTGATAAATACAATTAATAAATCTAAAGAAAAATCTCAATTACTTGCGATAAACAACATAAAAAAAACAGCAAATACTTATATTGAAGAATATCCAGATGAGATTGCTTGGATTAAGGAAAATGATAGTGATAATAGTTTTTCTTGTATATCAATAAATTCATTGATAAATAAAGGCTATATTACTGAAAAAGAAGTTTCTTCTCAAGAAGGAATTTCAAAAGCAGAATATGTATTAATCAATAGAGATCAAAGCAAAAATATTATTAATCGAGAAGTAGATGAAAATAATAAATGTTCAAAAACTATTCAAAAAGTAGAAATTCCTACCGCAAAGAAATATTGTAATACGATTTATTACAATGGGAATGAACAACAACTTGTAACAAGCTCTAACGATGGATTTACGATTGAACAAAGTCAAATTAAAAAAACAGAAGTTGGAAATTATGATATTACGGCAAAACTTAATCAAAATGATCCTGTTAATCATAAAACCTATATTTGGAGTGATGATACCATTTCCGACAAAACTTTTACTTGTACGATTAAAAAGCAAGAACCAGAACTTAATATTATTGGTAGTCAAGGAGAAAATGGAGAAAGTCTAGATGATACTAAAATTAATTTAAAAAGTAATGTTCCTGGAACAATACAAGTAAAAAGTTCTGATAAATCAATTGCAACAGCTAGTTTTGACACTGACGATAAAATTGATGCAAATAGTCCAAAAAGCGTAACCATTAAAAAACACGCTACAAAGTCCCCAATGACTTATATTACCTTCACCTTAACACCAACAGACGCTAAAAATTATGCTCAAACTACTACTGTATATACAATTGGAAAAGTAGAACTAACTACTGTTAATAAACCAAAATGTAATCAAGACTTATATTATAATTTTGAATATCAACATTTAATTAACCCCTCTAAACAATATAATCTTCTTAACAGTTTACAAAAAGAAGCAGGAGAATATACAGTTACTGCAAAATTAAAATATGGTTATATTTGGAAAGATGATAAAAGTACTAACGATTATCAAACAACTTGTAAAATTGAAAATTCTAAATTTCAACTTAGTTATGATGATAATGGAGGAAGTGGTTGTAGTAACCAAAAAAGAGATATTTATTATCGACAAACTTATGGAACTTTAACAACTTTATGTATCCCTTCAAGAACAGGTTATTCCTTTAATGGATGGAATTCTTCAAAATCAGGAAGTGGAAAAAGTATAACTAACGATACTATTGTTAGTTCTAAAAATAATCAAACTATCTATGCTCAGTGGAAAGCTAATACATACACGGTTAAATACAATGGAAACGGAAATACCAGTGGAAATACCGCTAATAGTTCTCATACTTATGATGTTTCTAAAAGATTAACAGCAAATGGTTTTTATCGAACTGGATATACCTTTAATGGATGGAATACATCATCAAATGGCTATGGAACAAATTATTACAATCAACAATCTGTAATTAATTTAACAGCTAAAAATGGCGATACTTTCAATCTATACGCTAAATGGCAGATAAATACCTATACCCTTACTTATAATAATAATGGAGGAAGTGGATGTTCAAGTAAAACACTAAATTATAACGATTATTACGATTTATCTTGTACACCTTCTAAAAGTGGTTATTCTTTTGATGGCTGGTATACATCACCAAGTGGTGGATCTAGAGTTTATTCTTCATATAGAATTACACAAAATACAACAGTTTATGCACATTGGGAGAATATTACATACACACTTAGTTATGATAGTAACGGCGGATCATATTGTTCAAGTAAAAACTTAAACTATAACGATTACTATGATTTATCTTGTACACCTTATCGAAGCGGATACACTTTTGACGGTTGGTATACATCATCTAGTGGAGGATATAAAGTTTATTCATCAGATAGAATTACTCAAAGTACAACAATTTATGCACAGTGGACAGCAATTCCAACAGTTACTTATTATTATCTTTATTTTAATAGTAATGGTGGATCTTATTGCCAAACAAAAACACTAGAATATAACGATTACTATGATTTATCTTGCACACCTTATCGAAGTGGTTATTCTTTTGATGGCTGGTATACATCATCTAGTGGTGGATATAGAGTTTACTCATCAGATAGAATTACTCAAAGTACAACAGTTTATGCACA